>JBBDIZ010000001.1:0-54224 GCA_040880145.1 Simkaniaceae bacterium
CCTAAAGGGACATTTCTATTTGTCGGAAAGGGGACATTTCTATTTGTGGCCTACAATAAAATATTTAGCATTGCAATTAATTAACATAATATTTATAATTATTTAAAAAATTAGGTTGATTATGTCAAAAATATTCGCCCCTATTGCCTTTTCTGATTGGTTTTACACCGAAGAGGCTTTAAAATTAGATAACGATAATCAAAGCCTAGACCTTACACAACCAACAATTGATGCCTTAATCAGCACTGTAGGGGCAAAAGATTACGAAAAAAGAGTTTTTACTCTGCAACTGATCAAATTCACTGCTACAGCATTAAGTGAATTAGAGACGTATATTTCCCAAAAAGCAGAAGATTTTATAGATCTATGGTTTAAAACACCATGCGAAATAACCGAGATAGGAAATAATGATATCAAAAACTTTAAAAGTAAGCCGTTTTTGATAGAAGAAGTAGAACATCAACTTTTCTATAAATCAAAAAGTTTTATCGCAGAAGAGGAATTAGACGTTTTTTATACTCAAGGGATAAGAGATATCACTTGTAAAATCATGCTTTCTGTTTCCGCGGCCTTCACACAAAACATTAGCACAAAGCAAATCACTTTCTATACGTTATTTCCCTCTATTAAATTGAATTTTTTTAAAGACCTCAATTCTTCGAAAAAGCTTGATAGTGGATCGATTACACTATGGCATAGACACATTTCTGACAAGAGTAAAATTGATTTTAATAAAGATCTCATAAAGAATACGACTTCTCAATCCTCCGAATTAGTGGAAAAATTAACAAATATATTTTCTACTCGGATTCAAGCCTATTGCTCTAAAAACGGCATCCTCCCTGTCAAAAACAATGAATCGCAAAATTCCAACAATAATAATATTTTCTTTTAACCCAGGGTTTATACCGAAACAACTTCAAGAATAGAGAATCCCCTAACTTAAGTCATGGGGAGGAAGTCAATATGTTTTCCAAACTCGATCCGCATAAGAAAAGCCATGCTTTCTTACCTTTTGCTCAAAAATACGAAACTGATTGTTTACATTTTGACATAAACTCATAAATTTTATGCGTGAATTAAACGGAATATTCTCAATTTCCCAATCTTTATAGAATTTAAAGTTGTCGTGATTTGTAAAATCATTAAAAGTCTTCTGTATTGTATTTTCATACTGCATAAGATCATTCTCTTCTATGTTTGTGTAATCAAATTCTCCTTCTGTAATCGCATGTGAGTTTGATTTTAAAAAAAAGAAGTAGACATTATTACAAAGTGGCTGAAAGTTAAATTCGAATTCAAGAACTGTTTTTTTAGATTCTTGAATATCAAAATTCATGTCTAAAGAAATCTCGTAGGTTTCTTTCTCATTTTTTGATTTTTCAATTACAGAATCAATATGATCGGTAGCAAGTTTTTTTATTTTTGGAAGAAGTTCAAATAAATAGTTCTTAAACCAAAGAAGAACGATCTTTCTGCTATATTTTTCATAAATTAAATCATCTGATTTTATTGCATTTAGTATTCCGTCGTCTAACTCCTGATCCGGTAATGAAAACATGGACTCAACAAAAGAACTTGGGCTGATTAATACTTTTGACATTAGGATTTCTCCGATACTTGTTTGTAAATTTGCGTTAAAAAATGTTCTACTTTTCTATGACCTGATGAAAATGGAAGCTTATAAAGTTTTTTTATAGGCTGCATATTCTCTAAAGGCGTCTCGCTTATAAAAAGCGCAGGAAAAAGATGCGCTTTGAAACGTGTAAATGTGTGAACAACAGAAGGAAATTGGGTAATTTTTTGAGCTTTTATTTCCCATTTTTTTAATAAAAAATCTTCATTCAGCAAGTCGACTATTGGCTTTTCATCTAGCTCGATAAAGGGAAATTCATAAAGCCCTTCCATGACATTAGCCTCTCTTTTTATTACCCTTACACTCTTGTCAAATTGTAGTATTGGAACAAAACGATATAGAGGCTTAAGCAGGACTTGCTTTTTTTTTCGTGGAATCTGATCCACCTTTTTTTTCTGAAAGGCCTGACACTCACTGATTAAGGGACATCTGCTGCACTGAGCCCTCTTTTTGCAATAAGTCGCTCCAAGCTCAATCAGTGACTCCATTACGACATGGGCCTCTTTTTCAGGAAGGGCCTCTTCCGTCATTTTTTCAATGAGTCTCTTGGTTTTGGGCAGGTCGATCTCCTCTTCAATTCCATGAAAACGAGCCATCACTCTCAAAACATTGCCATCGACAGCCGCCGCCTTTTTTTGAAAAGCAAAGCTTAAAATCGCTCCTGCCGTATAAGGGCCAATCCCAGGAAGGGCTAAAAGCGCTTCTTTTGTTGAAGGCACCGTTCCTTGATAGCTTTCACAAATAATTCGAGCCGTTTTTTGTAAGTTGCGCGCGCGGCTATAATAACCAAGCCCTTCCCACGCTTTAATCACCTCCTCCTCTTTTGCAAAGGCTAAATCTTCAACCGACGGGAAACGCTCCATGAATTGATTGAAGTACTCAACTACATAGGAGGCTGCCGTCTGCTGCAGCATAATCTCGGAAATCCAAACTCTATAAGGGGTGATTGCCTCTCTCCATGGGAAGGAACGCTTTCTTCGTTTAAACCAATTCAATAATTTTCTATCATCCATAAGAAAAGAAAGAATAACAAAAAAGAGAAAAATGAGACAGCATAAAGGATGTGCCCTGGTTTATGGTCAGATGATCCACCACCTCGATCACTTAGCGACACTCGCATCAATTTTACAAATCCCCCTGATTGTTACAGAAGAGGAGATCGAGAAGGCTGCCAAGCGGCACTACCCTTCTCTTGTCACCTATTTTTACGACCCTCTTATGGCCCCAAAAGAGATTGTAAAAAAGTATGATTTTGTCTTCTCTTCCCTTCCAATCGATCTTTTTAATGAAATTTTCTTTGTAAGTATGCAGATGCTTCAAAAAAAACTTCTCAGTATCTGGGTTCCGCATGGTCAATCGGATAAAGGAAGTTTTTCTCCTTTTTATGAAGCGCTCTATAAAGAATCCATTGCTCTTGTTTACGGAGAAAGGATGATAGATCAGTTTAAATCCGCTAAACTACTCGATAAAATCAGCCATATTATTGAAGTTGGAAACTATCGTTTAGACTATTATCAACAACATAAATCCTTTTATGACAAGCTAATATCAAACACCCTTTTAAAGTCTCTCGATCCAAAAAAGCGCACCCTTCTCTATGCACCGACTTGGCAGGATCGAGAAGACTCCTGTTCCCTTTTTCACTTAGGACCCCAACTTATCAACAATATTTCCGCAAACTTTAATCTTATTATCAAGTTGCATCCAAACACTTTACTCTCCGATCTTCCTGCAATCGAGTCACTAAAAGGCTTAGCTGAAAAAAAAGAAAACATTCACTTTCTGGCCTCATTTTCCCCCATATATCCCCTCTTAGGCCTCACAGACCTTTACCTCGGTGATATGTCCTCAATCGGATATGATTTTTTAGCCTTTGACCGCCCCCTTATTTTGATCAACCATCACATGAGAGAAAAGCAGCCCTTAAGCGAAGCAGCTCTTACTTTAACGCCTTCAGATTTCGATCATATTGAAGATTTTTTCTATAGTGATCAGCCTCAGCTGCAAAAAAACCGCCAAAACCTCTATAAAAAAACATTTTCCTCAAAACATCTATCTCTGCTTAAAGAGGAAATTTTTGATCTTATTGACTATCTTATTGAGGAGACTCTTTTTATATGAAAGCAGCCGCTTTGCTTGAGCACTATCATCCCCACCATATCGACCATTTTGCTCCCCTTTGTTATTTTCTTAAAATCCCTCTTTTGACGCTGAATGATGAGATTTTTGAGCTTACGAAAAAAGAGTATCCCTATCTTGAGATCAAAAAAATCGATCGTTTTACACCCTTTTACCCTTACCTTGCCCACAATTACGATATGCTTTTTATCACCCTTAAGCACAAACCGTTCGAGCTCATCTGTCAACTTCGTTTCTATAATCAGAAAATGCAAATCATTTATATTCCTCACGGAAACTCTGACAAGGCCTCATATAGCAGCCTCTTTGACCCCTTTCCCGTCCAAGAAAAAGCCTTGATTTACGGAGAGCAGATGGCCGAGGCGGCAAAACTCAACCACATCCGAATGGGAAATATGCGCCTTAAACTCTATCAAACCCTGAAGCCCTCGATTCCCCTCTCTCTACCCCCCCACAAGAAAACCATCCTTTATGCCCCGACCTGGCATGAGGAAACACGCCCCTCTACCCTTCTCGATACAACCCTTCCTCTGATTCAATCGCTTCCGGCCGACGTTGAACTCCTCATAAAATTTCACCCCATGTCGTACAACAATGCCCTAGCCCAAATCATCACAATCAAAGAGCAAACTCAAAACCACCCCGGTATTCATTTTATCGAAAACACTCATGCCATCTACCCGCTTCTTGCAGCCTGTGATGCCTACCTTGGAGACTATTCCTCGATTGGCTATGACTTTCTCTCCTTTGACAAGCCTCTTTTTTTCTTCAATCCTTTAAACCTAAAAAACCTCTCGCTTCAAAAGGTCGGCCTTACCATTACAGATCCCAAACAGACATTTGAACAAATAGAAAAGCATAATCCGAATGACTATGCTTATTTAAGAAAAAAACTTTATGATTACACCTTCGATCCGCCAATCGACCCGGAAAGGCTAAAGTCTCAAATTCTCACCCAATTCTAAAAAATAAACCATCGAATACTTTTATAATAAAATCTTGCAAGTCCAATTAGCTAATAAAGGTGCTAGTTTATATACAAGTATAATGGCAACTACTCCCGCAGTAAAGCCATTAAGACCTCGATTTTTTTTACTCTTCTTTAATTTATAAAAAGAATAAATCATTATACCGAATAATAGTATTATGAAAAAAGAATCAGTCATCGCATTCTCTACCGCGTTTAGAAAGTTCTACAGCTTCACTGAAATCACGATAAGAATCTTTGATTTCTTTTGCCCCTGAACCAATTAAAGCCGAACCGCTTATAGCGTCTCCTCTAGAAAATTGAAAGGCTCCAACACCCATTTCAACTAGCCCCAAACCCATATGTTCGTAAGAACTTTCAAGCTTCTCTTGGGCTCTTTGATTTAATTCAGATTTTGTTTCTGCAAAACATAAACCCGCTACAAAAACAAAAAGAGCCCTCATTTTCACCATATAGTGAATCCATTGGGTTAAACAAGTTTGCTTCCTAAAATATGCTAACGGCTACTGTCGATGATCAGCCTATTAAATTACATATTTATTCACAACTCTTTTGCTTGCGTTTTTCTCCAGGGCGATTTCATGAAAAAGATTTGATATCGATCACCTTCAATAAAGCCCTTCAATGCTCAGAAGGACAGCTTATAGACGGCCTTGATCATTAAGGCACACAGTATGACCTCATCAGAGTACACTCGGGGTCTTCCTCGTTTTGAGCTGCTTTCAGCATACCATTTTTCGAGGATGTCTGTAGAAAACCAAATAGTAAGGCTTCCTCTATTTACCTGATGATAGTAATATAGGAGTGGATTGCTCTAGTGCAGAAGAAATAAAAAACATTCAAACTATATCCCAACATTTCACAATTAAAGAAAACCATAAAAAAATAGATTTCCCACTCCAAAACACAGTCGTCACTAATATTACTTTTAATGAATGGAATTTACCAATTTTTCATTTTACAAATGGTTCCTCTATCCATTTAGAAGCTTGTGCATGGAGGTTAGAAAAAAATAGTCATTACGTGATAGGGTGTCTAGATGATGATCTTAAGAAAATTAAGAGTGAATTGACTCACCTTATTGGAAAAAACCTTAATCAAATTGATATTGCTAATGCAATGATGGATGCCAGATTTCAATTTGAAGGTGGATTTGTTCTTAAAACTTTTTCCTGCTGCCGTGTCACTGACCAGTGGAAGATTTGTGTACAAAAGAAACCCATATTTTGTGCTAAAATTCCTTTACTCGATAATATAGTGAATTAAATTATAATTTTCCTTATTCACTTGATCCTCCAGAAAATGCATAATCGATCGCATCAGCCAGCCTAAGCCCTTCTGCTCTCTCTAAAAATACTCGCACTTTCTTTTTAAAGCCTGAAGTTTTTGGGTATCAATTAAACTTGGAGCACTTGTTCTTGATTTGGGAGGCAAAACCCCTTCTTTCTCTCTTCTAATCCAATTCACTAATGTGCGTAACGTAATGCCAAAAGCTTCGACAACTTTTTTCCGATCACCTGTTTTATCGAGATACCTTAGGGCTTTTTTTCTTAGGTCTAATGAATAAGTCATCCACACATTGTACATGATCTAAGAGAAAAACAAAATTTAAATCACTATATCTACAAATAGGTCATCAAGAGTGGCTTTATTTGATATGATTTCTTCAGAATACATAGTTGGCTTTAAGCCCATTGTGGTGATCATAGAGAAGAACAGTTGCTTTTTAGTCTTTGTATGTTTTTTGAATACTTCCATCTTTTTTAAAATTTCTTTCGAATAAGATTTATCAATTGCAAATGGTTTGTTTGAATATTTTATTTCACATAAAGTAATTGCTCCATCTAAACGATCAAAAAGCAAATCGATTTGAGCCCCCTCTTGAGGCTCGTTTGCTTTAGGAATAAACCTCCAGGTCCCGGCAGTAGCCCCTGGATCGATTTGCAGTGCTTTGCGGATCTGATCAATGTGTTTATAGCAGGTTGACTCAAACGATAATGCTGCCCAGGTTTTCCAGGCGGATTGATTCGATTGAGCCATCCAAAACCCTGCATTTATTGATTTTCTAGCAATTATTTTTAATTTTGGTTCTATCCAATGCAAATAGAAAAGACTGTATTCATCATCAATTAAATAATAGACGCCCTTTTCCTTTCTTCCATATGGGACAAGACTTGTGATAAATCCAGCTTCCTCCAGTTGATGCAATCTACGAACAGTACTGCCTCCATCAGGTTGTTTAGATTTTGCAATCAACTCTGCTTGCCCAATGCCATAGCGGTACCCGGCAACTGTGCGAATTAGCTCAATATACGGTTTTGCATCTTCAAATAATGACTCAAACAACCTCTTAAATTCTTTGACCAATGGGCCGTTATTTTGAAAGCAGAGTTCATCTATACATTGATGAGCCGAATATCCTTTCCTCACAAAGGACCAATAAAGGGGAACTCCGCCTAAAACTGTATAAAGATCGAGAATTTGCCTACGATCAAGATTGATTTTGTGTTCTTTAAGATAGCTTTCTGTTTCATATAGAGAAAATGGCTGTAAATGAATCGAACGCGTTACTCTATTATGAAGACCCCCTTTGTTGTTAATAATATTTTCCACAATCCATGAAGTAGCAGATCCGCAAATAATCAGTTTAATACGAGGGTCGAAAACCCAGTATCGGTTCCAATATAATTCTAAAGCTGTAATCAACTTCGAGCGAGGTGTTGCCATCCACGGGAATTCATCGAAAAACAATACGACTTTTTTACCTTTAGGGATTTTATTAATGGCTTGAGTAAGGTCTTCAAATGTATCAATCCATCCTGATCGATGAACAAGGGGCGCCCCTTGATAAAACGTGACCCCGATCTGTTTTGCAAACTCCCCTAATTGTTCTTTAAAAGTACCTTTTTGTAGACCCGTTACATGGAAAAAAACAGCAGGCAATGAGTCTATCAGATTTTTGATCAAATAAGTTTTTCCAACTCTACGCCTTCCGTAGACGGCAATGAATTCTGATTTCTTAGAATCAAACAGTTCCTTAAGGAGCACTTGTTCTCGAAAACGTCCAATGATTTTCCCTCGAGACTCCCCGTTTTTAACACTTTTTTTATCCATACGACCCTTTCTTTTATGTTATTTTTGCAAAAATTTAAGGCTCTAATAAGCTGGTAGTTAGAATGTTAAGAGACATTCACATCTTCCGCCTGGTATAAATTTTCATAAATGGCGGATATTTTACCAAACAGACATGTATCCGCCGGTTATAATCTTACAAAACCAGCGGATAAAACGCAATCTGCAAAAGTACCCGCCGGATATAAATATTCATAAACGGCGGGTTCTCCCACCCACATCTATTCAATTGGAAGAAGTTTGATCCAAACCTTAAATTTACAAAAGGGTGCTGCTTCTATGGTAATGCAACATTGTTTCTGTAAATTCAATTTTCTGAGCAAGACTCAAAAGTTGAAAAAAAAAGTTTGAGATCAGATTCTTTTAAGTTCTTCAAAAAATAAAAGGCGAACCAAATAACCTCAAACTGAAGATATTCACCGCTGTCCGTTTTTATTAATTCAATTCATGGGGAAGGAGGATATAGCAATGTTTGAGATCCTCCAAGGAACCCGCCGTGAGGGATGCTTCAATTTCATAAGATATCGCGCCTTCTTCTAGAGGGGATACTGATAAAACGCGGCCAACATGGAGATTTTCAGGAAAGATTCCATCTAAACCGCTTGTCACAAGTAAATCTCCTTCTTCAATAAGAGCGACTTTCAAAGCATGAAGTTCGCCGTAAGGCTTACCTGTTCGAAGCTCTCGGGCGGGTCCATATTTGTCTGTTTCATCATAATGAAACCCTATGCCTTTTATCGTAGAGGTAAAGGAGCGCCAGAATAGACTGGATGCGCCTTTTGTCTCTCCTTTTGCAAGGTGCAGCGTTTCTTTTTCATTCAATTGAACATCGAGATGAGCAAGCTGATTTAAAAGCTTATCTTTTTTCTTAAATGAAGTAAAAAGATCGTCGCGTCTTGTCAATATTTCAAATAAAGCTGTCAAATGGTGCTTGAGTTCCCGATTGGCCTCTCCCCCGCGAAGTGTCCTTACAGCAACAGAAAGTGAGGGATCGAGAATAAGGCGAACTTTTGAACGCTTTGCCTCGACGCTTTCGATCAACCCAATCAACGACCGTCCAATAATCACGGGAGCATTTTTAAGTCCTTGGCGGTCATCGGATCCAATGTTAAGCCAAAGGGTTGTTTGCCAAGAATTAGGCTCCCTGAAAAGAACTCTTGCAGGAACGAGGTTTTGTGCAAAATGGGGTTTTTCTCCCTCTTTTTTTAGCCATTCAAGTGCTAAATTCAGCTGCCTTTTAAGCTCCTCATTTTCTGTTTCTAGCTGATCTAAAGCGGCTATGTATGTGGATTTTCCCAAGGGATTTTGTGCAAAGTGAAAAAGATTGTGAGAAAAAAGACGTAGATTTTGGGTGGTTTTTTGAGGAAGGGCAAATGAGAGGCAAAAGATAAAAAGAATTAGAGGAAGCCCCTTAGGCCAAAACTTTTTTGATCGCATCTGCTACCCTATCGATATTCTCATCATTAAGCCCGCAAACATTAATTCGACCATCACTTGTTAAATAAATCGCATGATCTTTGATCATTTTATAACTCTGATCTTCCGTCAGTCCCGTAAACGAAAACATGCCCTTTCTCTTTTTCATAAAGGAGAAATCTTTTTGAATACTCTTACTCTCTAATGCTTTTACAAGCGCCTCGCGCATTTCTTGGATGCGAAGGCGCATCTCATCGAGCTGCTCTTTCCAAACCTGCTTCAATTTGGGATCTGAAAGAATTTTACTAACAATTGCAGCCCCATGAATCGGGGGATTTGAATAATTGGCGCGAATGAAAGGTTTTACATGGGATAAAACATGGGTGGCTATTTGAGGCTTTTCGGTGAGAATAAAAAGCGTTCCGACTCTCTCCCCATAAAGGCCGAAGTTCTTCGAACAAGATTGCGCTACAGCCATCTCATGTCCCTCTTGGGTAAAATGACGGATCGCAAAAGCATCTCTTTCCAGCCCATCTCCAAACCCTTGATAAGCGAGATCAAAAAAAGGAAAAAGTCTCTTTTTTAAAAAAAGAGCGGAAATTTCCTTCCACTGCTCAGCTGTAAAATCAGCACCCGTAGGATTGTGACAACATCCATGTAAAATCACAACACTCTTCTCAGGCATTTTATGAAACGCTTCTAGTGCTTTTTTAAAACAAACCCGGTTCTCTTCGTAGTAGGGATAACGAAAAAGCTCTAGATTGCTATATTTCACAAGTTTTAAATGATTTGCCCAAGTCACTTCCGGAACAAAAACCTTTGTGCCCAGCTGCTTTTTTAAAAACTCAAGCCCAACTCGAATCGATCCTGTTCCACCAAGCCCTTGAACCCCAACAATTCGAGGGCCTTCCTCTTCAAAGAGATCCTCTCCAAAAACTAAACGTTTGATTCCTTGGATTTCACCCTTGCACCCATCGATAGGTAGATAATTTTTATCTACCTCTTCATTGAGAAGCACCTTTTCAGCTTGAATAACCGCGCGCATCTTTTCGGCTTGAAGCTTTTCATTTCGATAGATCCCAACGCTTAAGTCTATTTTTTCAGAGCGAGGATCGCTCTGAAATGCAGCCGTTAAACCTAAGATAGGGTCTGGGGGCATAAGGTCTAAATGATCAAAATAACCCAAGAGATTTCCTCTTTACTTGGTATTTGGCCCGTGTTACTATACTTTCTTGTTTTGGGGCGTTAGCTCAGTTGGTAGAGCGCAACAATGGCATTGTTGAGGTCATCGGTTCGATTCCGTTACGCTCCAAATTTATTCCCCTTCCATCAAATCAAGAAAGGCCTGCAACTGTTTCGATCGGGTCGGATGGCGCATTTTTCGTAATGCCTTCGCCTCAATCTGCCTGACACGCTCACGCGTTACCTTAAAGCGGACCCCAACTTCTTCAAGTGTTTTAGGTTTTCCATCCAAAAGACCAAAACGCTCGATCAACACGGTTCTTTCCCGATCTGTGAGCGTAGCGAGAACTTCGCCTAATTTATCTTTTAAGATTGAGTATCCGGTTGCCTCATCAGGAGATTCAATCGCTGTGTCTTCTAAGAAATCTCCAAATTGACTTTCACCGCTATCTCCAACCTCAGCTTGAAGAGAAATAGGATGTTGAGCAATTTTATAGATTTCTCGAACGCGCTCAGGAGTAAGTCCCAGCTCATCAGCAAGCTCTTCCGGTGTCGGCTCACGCCCGGTCTCCATCATAAGTTTTTTGGCCCCGCGCAGCACTTTATTGATTGTCTCAATCATGTGCACAGGAATACGGATTGTACGAGCCTGATCCGCGATTGCACGCGTGACGGCTTGTCGAATCCACCAAGTCGCATAAGTCGAAAATTTATATCCGCGACGGTACTCAAATTTTTCAACCGCCTTCATTAAGCCCATATTTCCCTCTTGGATCAGATCGAGAAAAGAGAGGCCTCGGTTCGTATATTTTTTAGCAATAGAGATCACAAGCCGTAAGTTCGATTCGACCATTTCGCGCTTAGCTTCCTGGCTTTTATCCATCCAACGCTGGAGCATGCGGACATCTTTTTTGAATTCATCGAGCGTACGTCCTGCTGCAAGCTCTCGTTTGAGAAGCTTCCGTTTGGCAGCCCTTAATTTGGCAGCGGCAAAGCGATTTTTTTCAGCGCGAGGCGTCAGTTCCTTGATCTCTTTTTCCAAGGTCAAGAAGCGGTCATAAGATTCAAAGATAAGCTCGCCAAAATCTTCGGTGATATTATGGCGAAAATGCATCTGGCGCAAAAGGGCCTGTGTGCGAATACGGCACTTTTCAATATCTTCTTGGATCTCGATGCGCTCCGCCTTACTAATATCGGGATTGCGAAGGCGAATCAAGTGTCCGGATAAAATTTTATCCTCTTCTCGAAGCAGGTCTCGCAGGCGTGGTAAAAGTTTTAAAAAACGACTTTTATTTTCAATCTCTTTTTCAGCAATGATCTTGTCAAAGCGTTCTTTTCCGCTCAGTAAATAATTGGCAATCGCATAAGTTTCACGGGAGGAGTAGCAAAAACGCATGATGATCTTTTCGATCTGAGCCTGGGCTTTTTCAATGCGCTTCGAAATTTCAACTTCTTCTTCACGGGTCAATAGAGGAACGGACCCCATTTCTTTGAGGTACATGCGTACAGGATCATCCGCCGCGGCCTCAGAGCGCTTAGGCAAGCCCTCCATCTCCTTCGCTTCTTTCTTTCTCTCTTTTTGCCTCTCAACTTCCACCTGATTCAAAATTTGAACATCCATTCCGGAGAGAAAAATCAACACCTGGTCGATTTGATCAGCTGAATCAAAAGTCATGGGGAGAATTTCATTGATCTCCTCATAAGTAATGTAGCCCTGCTCTTTCGCGATAGCAACGAGTTCTTCAATTTTTTGCTGATGTTGTGAATCGAATAAATTTGAATCTGTTGATGTGGTCATGCTATCCTAAGTTAAAGAAAAAAGAAAATGGAACAATTATATAATTAATCACGTAAATTTTGGAAAAAAAGAGGGTTTTTGTCAACCTCTCATTCTACTCAATGTCAAGATTAAAATTCAATGCCCATTTCGAAATTCAGAGTTATCTTCTCCAACTCCTCGAGGGAGCGCAAAAAGAATGCGTCTTTCCCAAAATTAATCGGATCGCCGATATTTTTTTTGAGAACAAAGTTTTTGAAATTCAAGTCAGTCCCATTTCAACAGAAGAAGTGCAAAATCGCATCGTCGATTATGAATCACAAGGGCTTAAAGTCTTTTGGCTTCTTCATGAACGCAGCTTTAATAAAAAAATCTTAAATCTCTCTGAAGGTTACCTAAGAGAAGTGAAAAAAGCCTATTTTGTCCGAACTTTGCCGGGTCAAGATGTTTTTATTTACGACCAGCATGAGGAGTTTGATGGGCGTCGGCGCATCTATGCATCCCCTCCTCTTCCAATTGATCTAACGCATCCAACAGATCGCGGGTTTAAAGGAGACTTAAGCGACCGAAACCTCCTCTTTCCTTCCTCGAAAAAGAAAAAATTTAATTTTAAAAAAGCCTATCTCAATTGGCTGAATCAAGCGGTGATACACGTTTCTCTCCCTCCGGGAGAAGACGGATAAGATAATCGCGAAAATAGAAAAAATAGACAAGCACCGCTAAGCTCAAGAGTACATGAATCATTTTCTTGTAAGGGAAGAATTTCTGAAGCGCTGCTTGGGATGGATCCTTTGGATTATAATAAACTTGCCAGGATCTCTCCTGAAGTTTAACTAAAGCTTTTTCACAAGAAGGACGATTTAAAAAAGTAGGTTTTCGAAAGTCATAAAATCCTTCAAAGATCTTATCCCCTAATTGAAAGGAATAGTTTACGATAGATTCAAAACGATCTTTTTTGATTTCTTTTGGAATCCATTCTAAAATTTCAACACTTGTCGATTCAGAGAGGTTGAAATAGCGGCGCAAATCTTTTAAAAAAGCCGCGCTCATAAAGAGGACACAGAGTGCTGTTAACCCCAAAAGCGCTGTCCAAATTTTTTTTATCAGTAATAAACTCATATCTTCTTTACAATAATTTTTGCCCTTGTTATGATTGGGCCCTATTCAATAGATATTACATTAGAGTCAATAATGGCAAAAGAAGAAAAAAAGAAAAGAAGACCGACAGCACTAAAGCGAGACATTCAAAACGCTAAAAAAAATCTTAAAAATCGGATGTTTAAATCGCGTGTTCATACTTCCGTCCGCTCATTAGATGAGGCAATCAAGTCAGGTGATAGTGATGCAACAAAAAGCCAACTTTCACGACTTTTTAGCTTTATGGACAAAGGGGTAAAGCGAGGCATCTTTAAGAAAAATAAAGCAGCCCGTGTCAAATCGAGCTACTCTGCAAAAGTCGCTTCTATCAAATAATGGTCGATTGATTCTCTTGTCAAAAGAGAATCAATCTCCTTTTTAATAGTTTACCATCTCTTTAATCAGCGCATCTTCTATTAGAGTTTTCATCTCTTTGCAAGGTCCAATGAATCCATTCAGTATAATTGCAAATGCCAGTGGCTCCTTTTCATTTGTAATCAAATAGCCTGCAAGAGAAGAAACCCCTGTCATAGTTCCTGTTTTCCCACGAATTTTAGTATTTGCATTCAAATCCTTAAAACGATTCTTTAAAGTTCCATCTATCCCCGACAGGCTTAGGGAGCTTTTAAACTCTTCTGAAAATGCAGCGCTATGATCAACCCAATCGAGCAGTTGAACCAATTGGCGAGCAGATGCTAAATTGTAACGAGAAAGCCCGCTTCCATCGAGCAAAACGATTTCATTTAAAGCGATCCCTATATTTTTTTGAAGAAAGTCCCTTACCCTCTTTGATCCGCCTTGCCAGCTTCCCCCGCCTAAGTGCTTAAAGAGCGTATCGGCATAGAAATTATCTGATTTTTTTAGGATTTTCTTTGCAAGCTCCTGGAGGCTTAAAGATTTATGCATCGCTAATATCTTGCAATCAAGAGGCATTCTTCCTTTTCGAACCTCTCCCTTAAATGAGATGCCGCTCTTTCTCATTAATGAAGCAAAGAGCTCGGCAGTATGAACAGAGGGTGTAGAAAGAGGAACTTTGAGCTTTTTAATCTCTTCTTCAAGAGCCATCTCTCCAATAAGAGTGATCTGATGATTCGATCCATTAAACGTGCGCTCCGCCTTTAGCTTTGTACTTTCCTTTCCCATAATTGCTTGATTATCGATCAAAGCCGATTCTCCCGCTGCTCTAATTCGAACGAAGGGCTTGGTATTCAGTTGGCTTGAAGGCTCAACAAGGAGAGTAAGTCGATTGTGATCCACATTTAAAGCTGAAATATAAGGGCAATAGAGAGTTGGCACATCATCCCACATCCAACCCGGCGCTTTATAAAAGGAATCAAAAGCAAAGTCATCGATAATCAAGTCTCCCTCAACTGTATCGATAGAGGCCTCTTTTAAGCGCATGACTATATTTAAAAGATCTTTCTCCTTTAGCGAGGGGTCTCCCGATCCTTTAATATAGAGCGTATTGACTCGACCCTCTCGAATCTTTCCACGAGTCGCTACTAAAGTTTCAAAGCGAAACGCCGGACCTAGTTCCTCAAAAGCAGCCGCTGTAGTAAAAAGCTTCGATGTACTGGCCGGAACCATTCTCATTTGGCTATTTCGGCTATAGAGAGTTTCGTGGGTGAGCAAATGAAAAATCTCAATTCCAACTTGAATGGAAGGATCCATTTCAAATAAAACGCGCTCAATTCGCTCCTTTAAATAAGCCTTTTTAGAATTCTGAGCAAAGAGAGAAAAAGAGAAAATTAGAAAAAGAAAAGCAAGTTTCATAGAAACGACGAGGTGGAGACCCACGGCTTTAGTCCTGGGAGGAAACCTCGCTCCTTAAAGTTTTGGTTTGTATTCCGGTTTTTTCTCTCGTATGTTACACTGCCTTTTGCTTTGCTAGAGTTTAAACCTTGGCGACAGAGTTCGGGTGCGACGAGGGATGCCCGTAACATTTCTAGTATGGTGGCACATGCTTTAAACGTAGCATGCGGGGTGCCCGGCCCTGACGTCAACCCGCCAAACGGCTCCAGGGAACAGAGCAATAACCCTGATTTAAAGCTAAGGTAACGGTGATTTAATCTCGCTTCGTGCATATGGTTTCTCTCTAGTTACAAGCCCTCGGCTTTAGTCGTGGGTAGTTGACAAGTCTCCAAAATCAAATGACTCTTCGGAAGCTTATCATTTTTTTTAGATTGATCCAATTTAATTTATATACCGAAACGACTTCTATAATCGGTAAAAAAGCAGAAGTTGTTTTGAATCCAGAGACTGGAGGAATTGTTTCAGTAAATCCAACATCAACTAAAAAAGCGGAAAAATTAATCAATGAGCTGCCTAATGTCAATCGCAATTAAATTAAATCAGGCTGAATACAGCTATCTTTGTAAAGCATCTTTCCTCCCAGATAGATTAAGGCAGCTTTTTTTTCTCACGGAAAGAGCAGAAAACGCCTACTTACTTAATATCTCAGAAGATCAAGCTGATGAAATAAGAGATCTTTGTGGAGAACAGTTACAAGTAGTAGGATTTGATGAGAAATATGAACCCACTCCAGAGGGGGAAATCCTTGAGGATTTAGTAGATAAATTCTACATAGGATAGTTCTGATATTACAACCTTTTTCTGAACACTTGGAATACCTATTTTTCCAACCATTCGCCGCCCCTAATGGATCTGGAGTTTGAGCTCGTCGAACTTGCTATCAAGGCTTCTCTTCGGCTCACTCCGTTCGGCCTTGACCGCTTAATAATATGAGGTCATTTAAGATTTAATCGACTATAGCATGAGCCGTAGGAGAGTCGATACGTTAAACCGGACTTTTTTTTCAAATGTTTCGACACCAATGTTTTAAGAGTTTTCTCCTCCCCATAAAGCGAAAGTTCTTTTCTTGCCCTCGTAACCCCTGTGTATAAAACTTCTCGACCAAAGCTTTCAGCTCCCTCCGGTATTAAAAGAATAACCTCATCAAATTCACTTCCCTGACTTTTATGAATGGAAAGAGCATATGCAGGTTCAAAAGGAGGAAGTATTAGAGCCGGGAAGTTGCGATTCCCCTCAAAGTAAGCTTGATCTTTTAAACTTAAGGGGGCGTCTTTATGATCTAAATAACGTATAAGGACTCCAAGCTCCCCGTTATAGAGATTAAGGGAGGGGTTTGACCGCGTAATCAGAATCGGAATACAGAGAAATCCAGACCCCTTGGAAAAAGAGAGCTTTTTTTTTAAAATTTTTTCACTCCATGTTTTTGAACCAAATAGCCCTTCTCGCAGCGGGGTTAAAATCCCCAATTTTTTCAGTTTTGCAAGCTCGAAATCAGGATCGGGTGGATTGAGAGTAAAAGAAGGAAAGTTTTGCGCGAGTTTATCGCTTAAAATATAGTTCAGAGGACTCATATTCAATTTTTTTGCCAAAAAAACGGACTTTTCTCGATCACCTAAACGTATCGCTTCAGCGAAATTTAAGATTTTTTCTTGATCGCTTCTCATGCATTTTGAGAGATGAACGTAAGAGTCAGGATGATATTTTTTCACAAAATGCGTGATTTCTGTAAGAAGGGTTCCAGCTTCAACAGGAGGGAGCTGATCGTCATCTCCCATAAGGATTAGGCGTGTTTTAGGTCCGATTGAAGCCAGTAAAAGCGAAAAAAGACGGACATCGATCATAGAGGCTTCATCGATAATGAGAAGATCGGCTTGGATTTTATGAAAGGCTTTGAAGGTGTCTCGAGCACTTTTGACATCGAGAAGGTTATGAAGCGTTTTGGCCTCTTCTCCCGTGCTCTCAGAAAGCCGCATGGCAGCCTTTCCGGTTGGGGCTGCGAGTAAAACCTTGCCCTCCGGTTTTGCCTTTATAAATTCACGAATAATCTCTTTTGCCGTAAAGGTCTTTCCTCTACCCGGTCCTCCGCTAAGAATAAGGAACGGACTTTTCATAGCTTTTTCGACAGCTTTTTGCTGCTCATCATTGAGTTTATCAGAGCGGGAAAAAGGAAGGGGATCGCAAACATGCAAAAAAATTGAGAAAAGCGCTTTTTCAAGGCGCGATTCAAAAAAATCATTTCTTTTTAAGTAGATAAACGAGCCTTTTCTGACCAAAGGCCCTGAAAAAAGCGCTTCATCAAGCTCTTCTATCCCTTTTTTAGCCCTTAAATTCATATCAGGTGGAAGAAGAAAAGGCTCTAAACCCTCTTCCTTGATTTCAACGGCAAGATGACCCTGTCTCGATGCATACATTAAGTAGGCAAGAAATAAATACCCATTATCACTTTTCGAAAGACGCTTTCCAAAAGCAAAATCAATAGGATGAAACAGGTTAAGCGCTTGTAACTCTTCGTAAAATGTCATCACTTTTCAGGTTGGGTTTAAAATAATAGACTCCTTGAGCATGAGGAAGCCCCCTTAAAAAAAGGTAAAAAACTCCCCCAAAAACCTCTTCAAAAGGCAAGGGAGTGATTTTTTGTAAATAACGCCTTAGCGCTTCCGAATAAAGAGTTCCTTGAAAGTGATAATCATGATCAATCATCGCCTTTTCAAGGGATTGCAGGTTATAATCGTCTAAAACATTTGATTTCCAATCGAGTAAGTAAAAACGTCCTTCATATTCAAAAAGAAGATCGCAAAACCCTTTAATTCGATCGCCATTTTCAAGAGGATAGAGAAGTTGAAGCTCGATGGCCATCTTGTCAACCGGGACCTCCGATAGATTAAAGCCTCCAACAAGATCGATAGTAAAAGCCCCTTTTATTAAAGCCAAAACCCTCTTTTGATGTTCAGGAAAATAACTTTTTACAATTGAGAGGAGTTTGGGTTTGTTTAAAAGATTTTGAGCAATAATTTGCTCGAAAAGAGCGTGTAAGCGAACTCCGGTTTCGGCTCCGATAGGAAGATCTCCCTCATCGATGACTTTTTTTTCATTTTCACCGTAGGCCGTTTTTGAAAGCGAGGTAAAGGAGTGCATCAAAAGAGCTTTATGGGTGTAAGCAAGCGTTTCGGGTGGCTGAATGGGATCATTCTCTTTTACTTGAAAAAGGGTTGCCTCAGCCTCATTTAAAATGCGATAGGTAATCGGGGCCTCATTGGCCCATTTTTCAACATGTTGGACTAAATTTTCGATTGTCAAAGGAGAGATGAGCCGGCTTAAAAAAAATTCACTTTGAGAAGGTGTTTTTGAAATCCCCTTTTCTTCCAAGGCTATTGGGAAATAGACTTTGTTTTTCGCTCTTGTCAGTGCAACATAAAGCCCTCTCATCTCTTCTGCAGCGTTTTTTGAGTCATCTAGTGAAAGATGACGAGAGGCTAGTGAAAGAGCAAAACAAATCGGAAATTCTAAACCTTTACTCCTATGCATCGTCATAATCGTTACAGCTTTTTCACTAGATAAAGGCCGCCTTTTAACGGCATTGGAAGTCGACGTCTCTTTTAGTGACTTAAATGCAGAAAAAGGATCTCTTTCATTTAAAAGCAGCTCTGCAATATTCATGAAATCACTGTAGTCTTGTAAAGAGAGTGTTTCAAAAAAGCTAACACCATCAAAGCTCCAAGAACTTTCAAAAAGGGCCTTAAAAAAGGAGGCCGCTCCTTTTTCCAACTCTTTTTTTAGATAGTGTAAAATAGAGAGCGGACGCGTCAGCTCACAAAGGGAATCTGCAAGTTCATTTAAAGAAAAAGGCAAAAATGCATGCCCTAAAAAACGTTTAATATAGGATGAGTGGCTTAAATTTTTTAAGGAATCGAAAAGAGCCTCCATAAATCCAAATGCCATTGTCTCTTTTAAGGGTTTCACCCCCTTTGAAATAACAGGGATCTCATGATGCAAAAAAAATCGCTCTAAACGCTCCGCTTGGTAGCGATCCTTTACAAAAATAGCCACCTCTTCAAGCGCATACTCTTTTTCAACGATTTCATTGACTAGAAAAGGAAATAAATGACTCTCCTCTAAATTCTTAGTCGGCCAGTTTCTTTTTCGACCAAGCGCTCCTTCTAAAATCACGATTTCAACACCTGCACCCGGAAAATGACCAAGACCCGCTTTAACCGGGTAATACTCTCCTTCAATCAACCAGTTCGGGTTTTTAGAAAAAAGAAAGTTAAGAGCTTCAATCACTTCTAAAGAGGAGCGATAGTTGGTTTTTAAATAACGCTGATCTAAAAAATGCTCTCTCGCTTCATAATAAACAGAAAGATCCGCTCCACGAAAAGAATAGATCGACTGCTTAGGATCTCCAACGACAATAAATGCTTTAATTCCCTCATAGAGAAAAAGATTTTTAAAAATCGCCCACTGCATTTCATCCGTATCTTGAAACTCATCGATCACCACCGCTTTGTACTTGCTTCGAACTTTCTCGACAAATTCAGGTCTATCAAGAGCCTCTTTTGTTTTAATGATTAAATCATCCGGAGAGTAAAGATCTAAAGCCTCCTTCACTTTTTGAAGCCGAATTTGCAGTTTTTCTCGTAATAATTGTAAAAGCTTACTTGGAGAACGCGCTTCTTCTAAAAGAGGAAAAAGCGCATTTTTGATACGCTCAAGCTCTAAAGGAAGAGGCTCTCCTTTTTTCTTTAAATTGTCTAAGTGGAGTAGAGAGAAAAAAGAATTTTCTCCAACTAAATCCTCCCAATTTCCCTGAATTAGCGCATCGAGCTGATCTATCCATTTTTGATGAATCTCTTTATTTTGATTACAAAACCCTTTGTAATGAAAAAACGCCTCTAAAAATTGCTCTTTGGTTTCATTACTGATTTGGCACTGCTTAAATAAAGGGAAAAGTTCTGAATAACTCCGCGCCTTCTCTCCCCTTTTATTCTGTAAAAGTGATTCCGAAAAGCGCCTTAAATCTCTTGAGAAATAGAGAAAGAGGTTTTTCAATTGTTTTTTGGAAATGAGATCCTCTGTCAAAGCGGATCTAAAAAAATTTTGAACCTCTTTGTAAAGCGTGATTTCAAAAGAACTCTCTTCCTCATTTATGAGAGAATAACTAGCCCTCGCTTCAAAAGCAAATTCAGATAGGACTCGATGACAAAAATGATGAATGGTCCCAATTGTCGCTTCGTCAAGAGATAGAAAAGCCTCCCTGCAAGAAGCCTCTTCCTTAGCTTGAGCCAAAGTCGTGCGAATTCGCTCTTTTAGCTCCCGGGCTGCCGCTTTCGTAAAGGTTACGATTAAAATTTCTTTTACAGGGATTGCTTTCTTAGTCACGAGGTGCTTGACTAAGTGCTCAATTGCAAACGTCTTTCCTGTACCGGCTGAAGCCTCGACAAAAAGGGGCCCCTCTATAGAGAGGTTGGGATCTAAAACATTGAGTTCCAATTTTTATTTACCACACTCTACTATTGTTTAAAGAACTCGATTATGGTACAATCTTTCAATTATGGCTATTTTAATCTATATCGTAACTCTTTGTTTCAGCACCTATCAGCTCCTTCTTCTAGCGCGCATTTTAGGGACATGGATCCCTTCGTTTACTAGAAGCCGCTACATGCATTTTCTTTCTTTTTATACGGAACCTTTTCTCAACCTTTTCCGACGCATTCTTCCTCCAATTGGAGGTCGTCTCGATCTCTCGCCCATACTCGCTCTTTTAACACTCGGCTTTCTAAAACGGCTGACTCTTTATCTAATCATGCGATGAACTCCTACCATCAACCCATTCAAATTGGCTCTCTCTCACTAAAATCAAATGTTTTTTACGCTCCTTTGGCAGGTTGCTCAGACTACCCCTTTCGACAAATGTCCAACCATTGCCGACCCGGTCTTTTCTTTACAGAAATGGTGAAAATGGACGCACTCATCCGTTATGACCAATCGACGTTTCGCTTACTTGACTACGATGGGTCTATGCATCCCATTGGAGGGCAGCTTGTAGGCTCTAAAAGCGAAATTGCGGGAAAGGCTGCAAAGATTATTGAAGAACTTGGTTTTGACCTTATCGATCTAAACTGCGGCTGTCCCGTCGACAAAGTGACCAAGGATGGGAGCGGATCGGGTCTTTTGAAAACGCCTCAAAAAATTGGTGAAATCCTCTCAAATATGATTAACGCTGTCTCCATTCCCGTAACACTTAAAATCCGAATAGGTTGGGACGAAAACGCGATCAATGCTGCACAAATTACAAAAATTGCAGAAAAGGCAGGCGCCTCTGCTATTACTATTCATGGACGAACTCGAGCTCAAGGCTATAAAGGATCCGCAGATCTCAACCCAATTTTAGAGGCAAAAAAAGAAGCAAATAAAATCATGGTTATCGGAAATGGAGACATTTTTTCTGGAGAGGATGCGGAAAAAATGTTTGAATACACCGGCTGTGATGGAATTCTTGTCGCCAGAGGCTCCCTTGGAACTCCATGGATACATGAGGATATTGTCCGCCATTTAAACCGCCTTGAACCCATCAATCGTTCACCTCAGTTTATCAAAGAAACGCTTCTAAACCATCTATCTCTGATTCTCTCTTATCAACCAAAAAGACGTGCTCTTTTAGATTTACGGCGAATAAGCTGCTGGTATTTTAAAAAGGGAACAGGTACAAAAAAGCTTCGGGAATCCCTTTGTCGGATTTCAGATTTAAAAGAAGCTTACAAAATCATAGAGAAACATGAGTTCCCGGTTTGAAATTCACATCAAGATATGGGGAAGAGTTCAGGGAGTATTCTTTCGGGCAACGGCGCAAGAAGTTGCTCAAAGACTAAAACTGAATGGATTTGTAAAAAATGCCTCGGATGGCACGGTCGAAATTTGTTTAATCGGATCTTTAAATGAGGCTCAAGACCTTTTAACTAAAATACAGGTCGTAAACCCTCGTATTCGCATCGACAAAAAAGAGGTCGCCTCCCTTCCCGTCACAAGGACCTTTTCTTCTTTTGAAATCACTTGAAAGTCAGAAATCAAGGCGAATTTTAAAGGTCAAACCATTAAAGCTTAAATCTTCTGATAGATTTTCATAGCGAAAAGCATGGTATTGATAGACTCGAAGCATCTGATTTTGACGCCAATAATATTCCACTTCATACCCAAGCTGAAGGGATAAATAATGCTCTTTTTCATTGATATAGGTTCCATACCCTCCGCCTAAGAAAAGCTGAACGGTCGGTGAAAATCGATGCTCGCTATCGTGAAGTTTGATGGAATCATTGCCACGGCTTCGATGCTCTTTTAAGTCCACATCATGAAATCCATACAGCATGGCACCTGAGACATTCCCAATCAAATGAAATCCCTTTTCAAGGATCCACATTGAATTTAACCCAAGACGCGGACCGAGTCCCCAAAAGTGAGAACGGCCCTTCTCTGTAACAGTATCCAAACCCAGTTCAGCTCCCCCAAAATAACGCGTTCTTTGATCGAGTTCGACCCAAGAGGTCTTGACACTAATAAAGGGACGAAGACTCAACTTGCCACTCACAAAGAAATGACGCCCCAACTCTAAATCAATGCTATCATAGCCCACAGTAAAGCTCGATTTCGCATTGAACACATCCGATTGAGTAATAATCGATCCTTTCATCGGAATCAAAACTGAGTTTTTTCCAGCTTGGCAATTATGGGTTGAATTGCTATCAAAATAGGTATAATTGAGAAAAATATCCCACTTATCATGACAAAAATTATATCCAAGTCCGGCTCGTAGACCGACATCCCATTTGAACTTAATTTTTCTTGTGCGTCCCTTGATTGGAAGATCGATGCTGGGGCGCCAATTTGTATAAGCATAAGTTGTTCCCCCAACCCTTGGATGCCAGTAGAGCAAATCAAAAGTTGCAAACCATTTTTTTCCTTCTACTTCCGGCCTGGCACTTGTAAGCGTTATAGCATTTGTATCATTCTGATCATTTTGACTTGTGATTCCATCCAGTCGATTTTCAAGATTTTCAATCTTCTCTTCTAATTTCTCAATAGAAATCATACCCCGGGTTACCGCGAAACCACTGACACTCAAAAACAAAAATAATAGAAATAATATATATTTCACTAATTAAACCTCTAAGGCGAATCATATAATTATTAATGATGATAAGTCAAAGTTATTTATTATAACAAAAAAATCCGTGGGGAATTCCCCACGGATTCAAGGATAAACAACCAATTTTTTCCTTTAACTGACTTAGAAATCCAATCGGATTTTAAATGTCACGCCATGGAAACTAACATCTTCACTGAATCTTTCAAACTTTAGAACAGCAAAGTCGTCGATTTTAAGCATTTGATTCACGCGGAACCAATACTGCCCTTCAAATCCAAGAGCAAGACTTAAATGCTGTTTATTGTCATTAAGATAAGTGTCGTATGATAAACCAAGCTCATAAACAGAGTTTGGAGCAAAACGGTTTGTATCACCATTTAAACTAATCTCGTTTGTATCTTCTAACAAGCTATAGTACTCTTGATGAGATACATCAAAATGTCCATAAACAAGAGCAGTAGAGATGTTTCCAAAAACACTAAATTTGTGTCCTAGATACCACTTTGAATCAAAACCAAGCTTTGGTCCCACACCTTTGAAATCACTTTCATCGTGAATGTGAACAGTATTCACATCAAGACCAAGGTTAGAACTCGATGGCGCCCCACCGGAATAACGAATATTCTGATAGAGATCAATCCAAGCTGCAACTAAACCAACATATGGTCTCATAGAAAGTTTTGGGCTAACAAAAAAGTTTCGTCCCATTTCTAAATCTAAGCGATCATAATCGATATCAAATTCTGACTTAGCAGAAGCGCAGTAGATAAATGTTCCGGTTGGTTGTGGATCAACATTAACTACATTGGGTCCATTTGTAATGCTTGAGCTGCCTCTTAAAGGGACAACTAAGCTGTTTTGACCGGGACGTGTGCTTTCACTACCCTCTGAATCCAATCGAGTGTACTTGATTAAGCCATCCCAATTGTCGTGATCAAAGTTGTATCCAAGAGCCACTTTAAATCCCCAATCCCAACCAAAGTCAATGTCTTTCACACGACCTTTTACAGGAAAACCCGGATTTGCAGTATTGTTAGCTGCTACTTGTAATACAGGTGAATCATCTGTATAAGCAAACTCTGTTCCACCAACTTTTGGATGCCAATAGATGACATCAAACTCGACGAACCATCCATAGCCACATCGACATTTATCGCCCATTGTCATGGGTCTTGCTGGCGCAGTCTGAGCTCCGCAAGTCATTGTCTGCTGGCCGCAATCATCATAGATCACATCCATATAGACGCACTGCATCTGCTTCTCTAACTGCGCAACTCTCTCATTGGTGCTCATTGCGCCAAATGCTACGCTAGAGGCAGCAAGGGCGAGCGCCATAGAAAGTTTTTTTGCGAAGTTTACGTTCATTTATTTACCTCACGCGGGTTACATTATAATCTTTCATAGCTCTACTCATTTCTATAATTTAAAAAGACTTTTAATTAAAACATTTTTTTTAAAATATTTTTATACACTTGTCTTTTCAACTCATAGTGAATTTAATTGGAACGAGTATTTACTATCTAATTCTCTATCGATTTTATAAATAATAAAAAAAACAATTAAAATAAAAACTTTTTTATTTTTAAAGAAGATTGATCGCGTTAAGCTTTAAGAATAAAGTGCTTAAAAAAGAAAAAAAGATCCCCCAGTGTTGAGGGACCTTTAGAGAAGATCTGATTTTTTAAGAATGCTTTAGCTTAGAAATCAAATCTGAAGCTAAGATTCAGACCAATGAACCCTAAGTCTTCTGAATACATCTCATAATTCAGAGGATTTGATTCATCAATCTTAATCATCTGATTCATTCTCCACCAGTATTGTCCATCAAAACCAAGCTGAATGGTCACGTGTTTTTCATTCTCATCGAAGTACCCTTGCCATGCGATACCTGCTTGAGCTAAAACGTTTGGTGCATATCGGTGAGGAGAAGCTCCTAGATCGATTTTATTATCTTCAAGCGCGCTAAACTTTTCGTAATGATCTACGTTATGATAGCCATATACAAGAGCTCCGGAAAGATTTGCATAGAGTGAAACCCCTGCGCCAATATACCAATCCGACTCCATTCCAAATTTTGGTCCTACGCCTTTAAAGTAGTCTTTATCTTTAACACGGACTGAATTGACTCCAAGACCGCCATTTTCTTCTCCGCCTGTATAGTCCACTCTTTCTTTCATATCGACCCATGTAGCGACCAAACCAAAGAGAGGCTTAAGAGCTAGTTTAGGACTGACATAAAAATCACGTCCAAGATCGAGATCAAGACGCATGAAATCTAGAGAAAATCTAGCTTTTGCTTTGTCACAGAATTCAAATTCATGGATAAATCCACCGTCACCCAAAGTGATGACAGAAGAGCCTCTTAAAGGAATGACTGATCCATTTATATTTGCACCGGCACTTGAACTGCCATTTGTTTTGAAGTAGGTGAACTCAGCATAAAGATCCCATCCATCATAAGGCAGACGGTAGCCGAGTCCTGTTCTGAATCCCCAGTCCCAGTTAAAACCAATGTCTTTTGTTGTCCCTCTTAGTGGGAATAAAGGTATGGCATTGAGATCGTTTAAAGTCGTTTGATTGACCTTCCAAGCATACTCGGTTCCCCCAATATGAGAGTTCCAGAATAAGGCATCAATTGTGAAAAACCAAGCGCAGCAATCGATGGGCTCAGGTCTTGCACTTCCTGTCCATGCGCCGCATGATCGTACGACAGGATTGCATTCACAATCTTCTTCAACGACCTCCATGTAGACACATTTCATTTCTTTCTCAAGAGTGCTGACGCGCTCTTCCATGCTCACACCATAAAGTGACTGGCATAAAGCAAAAGCTGTTAAGGCTGTGGTTATTTTTCCGAAAAATCGCATTTTGATCTCCTCATCATTTCAGTTTCTAAAAAAAATGCTAAAGTAATCCTAGAGCTATATCAAAGATTCTTTTTTTAGCGCAAGTAAATTTTATTTTTTTTGTAAGTGAGCTACAAAAGCAGCTCCAAGCAAAGCGGTTTCTTCATTCAAAATGACCTTGATGGAAACCTCTTTTAAGAGATCTGAAAAGCGCCCTTTATCTAGAAAGCTTTTCAAAAATCCCCCTTCTTTCATGAGCGATAAAATTTTAGGAGCAATTCCGCCGCCAACGTAAAGCCCTCCTAAAGAAAGATACTTTAAAACCAAATTTCCGGACTCTGCTCCATAAAGTGAAACGAACCAGGAAAGGGTTTCGAAACAAGTACCCTCTTTTGACCCAACGCCTTTTTTCGAAATTTCCTGAGGCGCTTCTGCTTCACTCAATCTCTCTACATCGGGATCAGGCTCTTTTTTTTCGATCTCAACTAGATATTGATAAAGATTATAGAGGCCGGGCCCTGATAAGACTCTTTCAAATGAGACGTGTCCCTCCCATTTTTTTTGCAAAAACCGCAAAAGAGAGATTTCCCTTTCATTCCGGGGGGAAAAGTCGCTATGCCCCCCTTCGGAGGCAAAAGGAATATGAAGGCTGCCGTTGAAAAAAAGGCCCGCCTCGCCAAGTCCTGTCCCTGCAGAGATCAGTGCCTGATGCCCCTTCACTTCTTTTCCCTGATTGAGCACAGCAAAATCCTCGCTTGAGAGCTGAGAGATCCCATAGGCATTCGCCTCTAGGTCGTTGATTAATTTCACTTTTTTTAGCTCAAGATTTTTTTCATCGACGATCCACGGTAAATTTGTAGCAATACACTTCCCTTCTCTTACAGGTCCTGCTATCCCTAAACAAGCGCCTTGAATTTCCTTTTCCCAGCCCTCTAAAAATTGATGAATAATCTCCTTTAAATTTGTAAATTTCCGACTGGGGTATTTTTGCTCTTTGATTCGTTTTTTTTGAGAGTCGAATAGAGCCAGATGCGTTTTTGTTCCCCCAATGTCTCCGGCTAAAAAAGTCATAATCTCATCCTCTCTTTGGGATCATTTTTCTAGCCTTTCCGAATAGAAATCAACTATAATCGAAAAAGTTTTCGAAAACATTACAGGGAGTTACACATGAGCTCATCTCATGACAACGGAAAGAAAAAAGCTCTAGAGCTGGCTATTTCACACATCGAAAAGCAATTTGGAGAAGGGGCTATCATGAGCCTTGGCCATCATAGTCGAACACGCTCGGTTGCCACAATTCCATCCGGAGCCATTTCACTCGATTTGGCATTGGGCATTGGGGGGATTCCAAGAGGCCGAGTTGTTGAAATTTATGGTCCGGAATCTTCAGGAAAATCCACTCTTGCAACCCATATCGTGGCCAACTGCCAAAAGTTGGGTGGAATTGCCGCCTACATCGATGCTGAACATGCGCTCGATCCCTCTTACGCAAGCAAGATTGGAGTTAACCTCGACGAGCTTATGATTTCTCAGCCCGATAGTGGAGAAGAAGCGCTTAATATTGCCGAAACTCTCGCGCGATCAGGTGCGATTGACGTCATCATAATCGATTCTGTTGCGGCACTCGTTCCCAAAAGTGAACTAGAGGGAGAAATTGGAGATACTCATATCGGGCTGCAAGCGCGCATGATGTCGCAAGCTCTTAGAAAACTCACCTCCTCCCTAGCCCGAAGCAATACGTGTGCAGTCTTCATCAACCAAATCCGTGAAAAAATTGGCGTCATGTTTGGAAGCCCTGAAACGACAACAGGCGGACGCGCTCTTAAATTTTATTCTTCCGTGCGTCTCGACATTCGTCGCATGTCCAGTCTAAAAGGTTCCGATAATATCGAAATTGGAAACCGCGTCAAAGTGAAAGTGGCTAAGAACAAAATGGCCCCTCCATTTCGAATTGCCGAATTTGATATTCTCTTCAACGAAGGAATTTCAAGGATGGGCTCCATCATCGATTTGGGGGTTGATTTTGGTCTAATCGATAAAAAAGGCGCTTGGTTTAGCTACAATGGAGAGCGGCTCGGTCAAGGTCGAGAGGCAGTAAGAGAGCTGCTGAAGAATAACCCAAAACTCGCCGAAGAGCTCGAGCGGCTTATCATGCAGAAAAGTCGTGAGAAATTAGGCCTTTTGGATGAACCCGTTCCAGTCGCTTCTGGAGCAGAGAAAAAATCTTAAGAAGTGCCTCTGAATTCAACTGGAGCTTTTCAAGCTGTTTCTTGGCAAGCTCCAACTCTTCAAAAAAACAATCTTTTGCTTTTTCCACCCCCAAATGAATGGCCATATTCATACCCTCGCCCTTTTTGGAATCTTCAGAAAAATCACGAATATCATCTGAAATCTGAAAAGCCATGCCAAAGTGGTAGGCAAGCCTCTTAACCTCTTCAATTTTTTTAATATCCCCGGATCCAAAAAGCCAACCGAAAATGAAAGAAACCTCAAACAGCGTGACTGTTTTCAAATAGAGAACCTCTTTAATCCTGTCTAGATTCGCCTCAGGCGGGAAAATATCAAAAAATTGACCTTTGGTGGCTCCTTTGATTCCGGCGAGCTCAGAAGCCGTTTTAAGGGCTATTAAAGCGATTTGATCCTGCCCCCCTTTTAAGCTCTTTGAAGCATCATGTATTTTTTCAAATGCTTTTGTAATCAATGCATAGGAAGAAAGAAGTGCGATGGGTTCTCCAAACTCTTGATGAAGGCTTTTTTTTCCTCTTCTCTCGTCGTCGTCATCCATGCAAGGCAGATCATCGGCGATAAGGGAAGCGGTGTGAAAATATTCGACAGAAAGAGCGGCGTCCCAAGGAGCATCCGCTCCAAGTGCTTCAGCAACCAGCAAAACGATAAGGGGGCGAAAACGCTTTCCTTCACTTAAGAGCGCATAAGAGCAGGCTTTTTTTAAAGAAGTCTCTTCCCCAAAGCCGCAAAGGCTTTTTTGGAGACGGGCTTCGAATTCTTTTTTTCTTTTATTCAGGAAGAGTAAATTGCTCATGAAATGAAGGCTCCTTGGGCAGGAAGACGCCGTGAATCGATTCTAAAGCTTTTGAAGAATATCCCGGGCCAAGCAAGGTTCCGGGGTTGATGACGCATTGGCATCCTATCTGAACCTGATCAGCAAGGATTGCGCCGAGTTTTATACGATTTGTTGGAATTTTTTGCTGACCGATCCTAATTTCAATCGGTTTTTCATCAAGACGAACATTGGCACAGATCACACCTGCCCCTAAATTGACATTTGAGCCGAGTATCGAATCCCCTACATAGTTAAAATGCGGCGCTTTTGCGCCATCTAAAAGAATCGATCCTTTGATCTCACTTGCATGTCCAACCACACACCCATCTCCAATAATCGAGTAAGCTCGAATGGAGGCGCCGTGACAAATTTTGCTATTTTTTCCAATTAAACAGGGACCCTCAATCTGAACTCCTGATTCAATAACAACTCCTTCATCAATGGCAATTTGATCGGGATTCACTAGAGTTACGAAATGGCAAATCTCCACTTCAATTGTGCCTAAAACCAAAAGAGAGAGGTAACTCTCAATGTTGTCCAAAGCTTCCCAAACAAAACCCTTTTCAGAAAAAAGATCTTTATGTTCAAAAGCATCGAGGTTAAAAAAAGTTTTCCAGTTTAACATATGAGCTTATCATAGGGTTTTTGCACAATATCCACAATGACTATTGAAGAGTATTATTTATAAAAATAGAATAGTATCCTCTTCTTTAGGCGGTGTGGAAGTGTTGATAACCCTAGGATTTTAATTGGAAAAAAAGGTGTTGATAATCTGTTTAGAACTCGTTCAAAAAACCCCGGTTTTGAACAATCCCCGGTTTTGAACAAAGTTCCCGACAAAAAATAGACAGAGTTATGATCAAGAAAAATCCCTTTGCATGCTCCTCTTGCCGGACTTATTTTAAAAGGATTTTTTGAGGGATTTGAGAAAAGATGGAAATCTGGAAATAAAAAAAAGAGGTGGGTTTTATGTACATTTGGATTTATTGGCTTTGCAATCGCATTAGGCTGGTTTCGTTAATTTTATTTCCTTTTTTCTGTTTTTCGAATAACAATAATCAAGCCTTCGATTCTTTCTATTCTTTTGGCGAATTTGAAAAGGCTGTAAGCGAATCAGATGATTTACAATTAAGTATCGAAATTTTCTTAACGTAAATAAACAGTCAATACGATATTGAAGATCATTTTGTTGATGTCACCGATATGATCGAAATTGGTAAAGGAGGTCAGCGGCAAGCTGTTGACGTGAGATTGTCTCGCTACGCTTGTTATTTGGTTGTGCAAAACGGTGATCCAACCAAGCCTGTTATTGCAAACGGTCAGACCTATTTTGCAATCCAAACTCGTCGACAGGAGCTAGCTGATAATAAGGCTTTTCAACAGCTAAAAGAAGGTGAAAAAGAATCTGGGTGAGAGGATTCGAACCTCCGACCCCTAGCACCCCATGCTAGTGCGCTGGCCAAGCTGCGCCACACCCAGAAAAAATTATATAGAAGCAATCCCCTCAAACGCAAACTCCGCATTTTGAAACTCTTTGACCCCAATACGGGCACATTCTTCAATAATGGTCTCTAAGGTTTTGCCTGCGTCCATTTCCGCTGCGGAGAGATCAACAGAAATAGTCGCGTTAAATACAACGCCGCGTCGAACGCCCTTCACTCGAAAATTGGCATAGATCGCCTCTTTTTTCTTAGAGACATTGCGGAACTTAACTTGATTGTTTTCGGCTAAATTATCCATATTTTCCTCTTCTTGAAACGAAAGAGAATAAAGAAAAAATAAGCTTCTGTCAAGCTAATTGCTGATAGACTTTGAGCTGCAACTTTGCTAAACTTTGTCCATGATGCTTCCAAAAAATTGGCTTAATCAGCTCTCAGAAGAGATTGAAAAACCCTACATCAGCGATCTGAAAAATTTTTTAAAACGTGAAAGGGAGCAAGGTCTTGTCTATCCTTCAGAACAGGACGTTTTCAATGCTTTTCATTTTACGCCTTTTAAAGACGTTAAAGTAGTGATTATAGGCCAAGACCCCTACCATGGTCCCAATCAAGCGCACGGGCTCTCCTTTAGCGTTGAAAAAGGAATTTCTCCTCCGCCTTCTCTAAAAAATATTTACAAGGAATTGAAAACAGATCTTAATATCGATCCTCCTTGTCATGGCTCTTTGCTAAAATGGGCAAAAGAAGGGGTCTTGCTACTCAATGCAACATTAACGGTTAAAGCATCTCTTGCAAAATCGCATCACGGAAAAGGATGGGAGCGGTTTACCGATGCTGTGATTGAAAAACTATTTGCACGAGAAGATCCGATTGTTTTTCTCTTGTGGGGGCAAAGCGCTAAAGAAAAATGTGAACGAATTTTTAATTTAAAAAAAACACCTCATAGTATTTTAAAAGCAGCTCATCCCTCCCCTCTTTCAGCCTATAAGGGTTTTTTTGGATGTAAACACTTTTCTAAAACAAATGATTTTTTAAAGTCTTGGGATAGATCTCCGATAGATTGGGATTTATTATAGTAATAAATAGTTGTGTTTTTAGTTTATTGTTTTTTGTGATACAATATTACTGTTGTAACAATATATGTAATTATGGATTATAAACACTTCTTGGAATTATTAATACAGCTTCGATCGGGCTCCTCAGCAACCCTGATTATTGAAGAGGTTCTTTTAGAAATTAAAGTTGATAAAAGTAGAAGAAAAGCTGTGATTTCATGTTGCGTTTTTTCGGGACAGGGGCATTTTCCTGTATTTATAAAAGACCTTCTTACTTCTTCTCAAAATTTATCTTGGAGTGATAGGGGGCCCTATCTAAAAGCTGATCAAGATAGTGGAATTCTTTACTTAAAAAATGAGATCGAATTTGCATTGAAATATGTTTATCTAAAGAGCGTTGTGCGCGAGTTTTTAATAGACGCTCAAAATTGGCAGCGGTTTTTTCATCTGCACCAGGCAAAAGCAAGCTTTCTTTTTTCTTGAAAAATCAATAGAATCATCGGAAAAAGGACGCATACTATGTTTTCAGGATCCCTTGTTGCTTTAATTACCCCCTTTACATCTGAAAATCAAGTTGATGAAGAAGCATTGAGAAATTTAATCCATTTTCACAAAGAAAGCGGAACGGATGGTCTTGTAGTTCTCGGTACTACCGGAGAGCATCTTTCGCTTACAGAAGATGAAAAGTGGCGAGTTGTGAAGCTTGTATCGGAAGAGGTGAAAAAAAGCCTTCCCGTGATTGTGAATTGCGGCGAGCCTTCAACCGACAAGACAATTGCAAATGTTCGAAGAGCAAAAGCAATGGGTGCGGATGGGGTATTAATTGTAGTTCCGTATTACATTAAGCCCTGCGAAGAGGGTATTTTCAGCCACTACCAAGCAATTTCGAGAGAGGGCATTCCGATTATTGTCTATCATCATCCGGGTAGAACAGGAGTCAAACTCTCAAGTCTTTTACTTGCTCAGATTACGGCTTTGCCTAATATGGTTGGGATAAAAGAGGCTTCGCAGGATATTCAATTTGTAAAAGAGTTGCTTTTGAAATGTAAAACGGATTTACATTCCGGAGACGATCCTTTAACCCTTGAACTCATGAAAATGGGGGCTGAGGGGACTATATCTGTAATGGCGAATTTAATCCCTAAAGAGTGGCGGGAGATCGTAAAGACAAAAAATGAGGAATTATTTCGATCATTTCTTCCGTTGATTGATTCGATATTTTGCGTCACAAATCCAATTGGAATTAAATATGCTATGAGTTTAAGGGGGCTTGCTAAGCCCTATCTAAGGCTTCCTCTTATGGTTCCCTCGATCCAAATAAAGGAGCACATTCAAAAGGAAATGGATTTACTCTTATACCAAAAATGATTTTCAATCATTTGCACTACAATGATTTAGGTTGATATAGGGTAATTAAAATCTTACTATCATTTAATTATATTTAATAATCGTGTATTATATTAAATAAACATCAATAGTAATTTAATGGAAATTGGTAAGATTTTTGTTTGGACAGATCAATGCTGTGATTATGTCCCTATTTTAAGTTGCGTGACGAATCTAGTCGATTTAATTCAAAAAATTAGTATCGATTTATTTGTTGATCAAAGTACGGTTGATCAAAGCCGCTATTATACTCATATTCAAGAGAAAACCTACAAGAGGTGCTTTTCTCTGATCTTTCTATTCTTCCTTGGGAACTTGATCTTTGCTATTTATGACTTTATGCATAGAAATGAGGATTTTGCTCCTCCAGCTGTGGATAATATGACATGTCGAAACCCGCCAATAACTTCAGAAGAAATGGAGGAAGCAAATAAACAGGCTGTTATCTGTAATTCTAAAAATGTTTGCGAATTTAAGCCTTCTCCTGAGGATGGGAATAAAAACCTAAATAATTATAATATCAATGAGGACAGGGTCTTTCAACCCTATTTATTTAAAATTAAATTGGATTTAAATCAATTGATCAGAGTGCCGTCTTCTTTTAAGAAAAATCATAAATTTATGTTGGAAGCTGTAAAAATAAATGATAAATCGATTCTCTATGCTTCGAATGATCTTAAAAACAGCAAAAAGTTTATGTTAGCGGCGGCAGAAATTAACTATTTAACGCTTTTTCATGCATCTTATAGGCTCTTAAATGATGATGATTTTATGTTAAAAGCTGTAAAAATAGACTACAAAACCTTTTCTAGTGCTTCTTATGATTTAAAAAAATGCAAGGCTTTTGTCTTTAATGCGCTGGATATTGATTATCGCGTTCTGAGTTACATCACTCAGGATCTTTCTAAAGATCAAAACTATATGTTAGATGTAGCAAGTATGGACTACCGCGCTCTTGAATATGCCTCCGATGAATTCAAAAATTCGGAAGAGTTGATGCTAAAAGTAATAAAAAAAGATTATCGAGCCATTGCCTTTGTGCCTTATTGGATGATTCACAGATCAAGTTTTCTATTTAAAGCTGTTGAAAAGGACTATCGAATTCTTGAACACCCAGACATAAAGAAGCATCGTGCAAATTGGCTTTTTATGGAAGAAGCCATAAAAATCAACTATCGATCTTTTAAATATATTTCTCAAAGCCTTAAGTCTAATTCGTATTTTATAGAAAGAGCCTTAGAAATTAACGACCGTATTTCCTCACTCAATTATCTGGGTTTACAAGTGAAATGATTTGTGAGAGAGTTCGGTTCAGCTCTCTTTGTTCTTCTTCGGTGGGCTTAAAGTGGCCTGCTTGAATTTTTTCCAAAATTTTCTTCAAGGAGGTTGAGGTCATTTTGGCTAAGTTTGTTTTTCGTCTGTCTTTTTTTGCCAGGGGAAAGAGCTTTCTTATTTTCTCTAAGCAAATAGGTTTAGTTTCACCTTGGTATTCTTCGATAAACTGCTCTTTCTTTTCAAATGCACCCTCTCTCGACGCTAAGGTATAAATTGCTTGTTTAGGTATTTTATCGATTTTTTCTCGAAATGAATGGGAAAGTGTTAGATAGAATTCATAGTACTGCAGAAAGTTATAAGGAGTCTGGCGGTTTCCGTATGTCATGATGAGCCAAGCTGAAAAGGCGCCTTCTTTATAGCGCTTTAAAACATCTTGAGCCTTTTTAATGCGTTCCCCATGCAAAATGATAGCTTGATTATTGATAGCCTTTAATTCTGACGTAATGAGTGATAAGGCGCTGAGATCTTGATTTTGAAGGCTTTTTTTTGTGTTATATTGAATGAGGAGCTCTTCTATATGCTTCTGCTCGTCATTTGATAGAGGCTTAACCTTGAATACCCCGGAGAATCCGGAGAGCTGGCCATGGCTGGAGCGCTTGGCAAGCTCGTTCATTTTTGCCGTTTTATCGCTTTTAAAACGTTTGTCTAAAAGACTGGAAACATTGCTCATAGAAATCCATTGTAAATCTGCTTTACATTCGTTTTAGCAATTCTCGGGTTATTTTTCTATAATCTTCTGAACCGCGGGATTCCGGAGAGGTGTCGAAAACGGGCTTCCCATGGATGCTGGCATCTGATATTTCGATGCAGCGCCTTAGTTTTGTCTTGCATAGTTTTTCTGGAAAGGTATTTTCAATGAGCTTGACAAATGCTTTGTTGCTCTTGCCTCTCTCATTCCAAAAAGAGAGGATAACGCCTGTAACATTGAAAGGGTGTCTTGAATGAATTTGTTCCATAAAAAGCTTTAAACGCTCAAGTCCTTTAATGCTGTAAAACTCAGGTGTTGCAGAAATAATACATTCATTGGCTGCGATTAAAGCGGACTCAGTCAACCAGCTTAGAGAGGGGGGCGTATCGATAATGACAAAATCGTAAGATAAATTTTGAAGAATGTTTTTGAGTTTTTCATGAGAGTAGCGATCATTGGCGAGCTCTCCTGTAACTTCAACGCGTTCTAAAAAACTATCTGCAGGGATCAAATCCAGATTTTTAATCTCTGTTTTTAAAATGACTTCATCGATTGTTTTTTCGTTTTGTAAAACAGACGCTAAACTATCGTGGGTATCGGGGTCGAAGCCGAGGCCTGCCGTTAAATTAGCTTGACTGTCAAAATCAATGAGGAGCACTTTTTTTTTATGAAATTTAGCTAAAGCAGAAGCGATATGAAGTGAGTTTGAGGTTTTGGCTGTTCCGCCTTTAAAACTGCTTATCGCTAGAATTTTCATATTGGTTCCTTGAAGATAGGGGAATTCATACGGCTCTGTTTCTCTTTTTGGATTTTTTCGATGAAATTTTCAAGTGAGATTTCACCATAGACGTAATTTTCACGGGTTCTAAGGGAGATCATGCCTTGATCACTTTCGTTATCTCCAACGCAAAGTATGTAGTTCACTTGCATCAGTTGTGCGTTTCGCACTTTTTTATTAACGGATTCACTTTGTGCATCGATTTCTACTGAAAATCCAGCAGAGGTGAGTTTCTGAGCCACTTTTTCAGCATAGTCTCGGTGACGGTCGGCAACCGTCAAAATACGAAGAGGGCGAGGGGAGAGCCATAGAGGGAATCGCCCGGCAAAATGCTCGATTAAGATACCAAAAAAGCGTTCCACAGAACCGAATATGGCTCGGTGAATCATAATGGGGCGTTTATGTTCGCCATCACTGTCCATAAAGGTTAAATCAAATTTTTCCGGAAGAGACATGTCGAGCTGAATGGTTCCACATTGCCAAGAGCGATTTAAGGCATCCGTAATGTGGATATCGATTTTAGGGCCGTAGAAGGCGCCATCGCCTTCATTGATCGCAAAGGGTTTGTGCCACTCTTGCAGGGCCTCCTGAAGCCCGGTAAGGGCTAAATCCCATTCCCTATCCGTTCCAATCGACTTTTCCGGTCGGGTAGAAAGCTCCAATTTATAATCGAGATCAAACGCAGAGTAGCTTTTATCGACAAGCTCTAAGACCTTTAAGATTTCTTCTTTTATCTGATCCGCCTTCATAAAAATGTGCGCATCATCTTGATGAAAGCTTCTCACTCTAAAGAGCCCATGGATGGCTCCAGAGGGTTCGTTGCGGTGAACATGACCGAGTTCTGCGACCCGAAAGGGAAGATCGCGGTAACTATGTGTGCTTGTTTTGTAAAAAAGCATACAGCCCGGACAGTTCATCGGCTTAATTGCAAAGGTGCGCTTTTCAATTTCGGAGAGATACATATTTTCATGATAGAAATCCCAGTGACCTGAAAGCTCCCAAAGTTCTTTGCTCATCAATTGCGGCGTTTTGATCTCAACATACCCTTCGCTTTGATGAAGTTCACGCCAAAATTGAATCAATTGATTCCAAATGACCATGCCGCTTGGATGCATAAAAGGCATTCCCGGAGCGAGTTCATTTAAAGAAAAGAGATCGAGCCTTGTGCCCAAAAGCTTGTGGTCGCGTTTTTTGGCTTCTTCGATGCGAACGAGATACTCTTTGAGTAAAGTGCGGTCTGGGAAAGAGATGGCGTAGATGCGGGTGAGCATCTCATTTTGACTATCGCCTCTCCAGTAAGCCCCTGAGGTTTTTAAAATTTTAAAAGCTTTGATTTTGCCGGTATTGGGGAGGTGGGGGCCTCGACAAAGATCGAAAAATTCGCCTTGATGGTATCCTGAGAGGGGACTGCCTTCTTCAAATGATTCGATCAACCTGCATTTATAGGGATTTTCTTTCCAAATATTGAGGGCTTCTTTTCGACTTGGAATCTCTTCGCGTTTTATTTTAAAGTTTTCTTTTATAATTTTTTGAACTTCTTTCTCAATTTTTGGAAAGTCTTCTTCAGAAAGGGTTAGATTCGCAAAATCATAGTAAAATCCCTCTTTAATCGGCGGACCGATTGTAGGTTTTGCTTCCGGATAGAGACGAAGAATGGCTTGAGCGAGGATATGGGCGGATGAGTGCCAAAAAATTTCTTTTCCTTGTTCACTTTCAAAATCGATAAAATCAATTTGGTCATTTTCTTTTAGAGAGTGGCTTAAATCGACAGCTTTTCCATTTATATTCGCCGCTAAGGCTTGATCCGGGGAGCGTAAATTCAAATGATCAGCAAGATCTTTAGCAGAAGAACCTTCTGGAAGTTCAATTTGAGACTCTTTATGATGAATCATCATTTGTATGGCCTTTTAGGGTCCGATTATAAGAAAAAAGAGGATAAATTTGCACGCTCTTCCCCAAAATTTTCGTGGATATCGCGATTTTTTAAGGAAAAACTTGCCTTTAAGAGAAAAAAGCCTCTACTGGCGTGTTGTCAATCTCGATGAAGAGATCAAATTATGTGTCGATTTTGAAGAATCAGGAATTCAAAGCGCGCTTTCCTTTCGAGCGGTTTCGCGCGCTCGTTTGATTGCGGCTTACCTGATCGATGAGAAGGGAGAGCTTGATGAAGAGCGGTTAAGCGCCTTAATCGATGATTTAAACAAAAACCTTTATTCATACATGCCTGATGGAGAAAATGATGCCGCTCTTCAGGAACATATTTTGAGAATTTTACTCTTTCTTCAAAAGGATTATGAAGCAAAACGTTTTTTAAAACGTTTTCATCTTCCGATTCACTCCATCTTGGTTCAAGAGCTCATTTTAGAGAGTTTAGGGGGGATGGAGGGGGTAACGAAAAGGGGGGTTAGGATGGCCGTTTTGTGCGCGCTTTTTACGCCTCTTCGTCAAACACTCGGCTCTTGTTTTGCAACGGCTCCTGCGATTTTGGTTCAACAGGAAGCGCCCTTTCAGCTGTTGAGCGATCTTTATGATCTTATTGAGAAAAATGTAATCACTCGTACGATTCAAGGCCATGAAGTGATGGCTCCTCTTTCGCCTTCTCCGGGATATGGAGATTTGATTAAAAAACCGGATATTCGCTTTCATCTCCTTCTCTCGCCGGGCCTTAAACGGGCTTATAAGAGCGTAGGTCTTGATGAAAATGACCTTCTTAAAAATTTAAAGAGGCATAGCGGTCTGTCCATCAATGAATTCTTTAAAAAGAGTTTAGGCCGCAAAAATGAACCAAAGCTGATTCAAACAATGCAACGCGAGTTTAGAGGCCTAACGCAAATTGCGCTTTTAAAGGCATGGGAGTTCTCGATCGCCACGTTTTCCGATTATAAAATTGATTTTTATAAGTGGGGCCTCTTTCACAGTCTGGGTTTAGACCCCAGTCAAAAGGGGGGCGTGGGCGAAATTCTCAATAAAGAGCTCGAGGAGGAGGCGCACCTTGCTAAAGGGGAGGTTGAGAAGCTCTCGCAAGAGGTGGATTATGCCTATTCTAGGCTTATGATGGTCGAAAAGCTTTTAAAAACAGTCGATACGCCTTCAAGAGCGCGCCAGTTAAAAACAGAGCACACTCTTTACTTAAACGAATTTTATTCTCTGCAGGATATTCAGAGAAAAAAAATAGACAGGGTTGAAAAAAGCCGGCATTTTTTTCAGTTTCTTTTAAACGAAATGCAGGAAGCGTTAAAAGGGGCTTTTGGGGAAGTTTATGACCCCTTGATGTTTGAAAATGAGATAGAAGATTATCAGGATGCTCCTGCGGGTTTCCGTCTCGTTTATAAACATGGACGAACAGATCCTCATCTTTGGACCTCGATTGATTCCAAAGAAAGTTATGTCGACGCTCTTTTTGACTTTTTTCAAAGCTTTGAGCATAGGCTGTTGTATGCTTGTGAATGGGAGGAGGGCAAAGCGCTTATTCCTCGCATCATTGGAATTCTTCTTCGCTACATTCGCGAGGATCGCTTTTATGAGGGGGCTTTAAAACGAATTCAAGTTTTTTATACCCGGTTTCGCTTTGAAAAGGCTACCCCCTATAGTTATGTATCAGGCGGCTCAATGAAGACGCTGACAGCTGCTTATTTTGGCTTAGAAAACGAATTGAAAGAAGAAGTTATTAAGGTTGAAAGTGAGAGTGATCTTTTGATTTTTTTACTCGATCAACTCAAATCGATGCCTTGGATGGCTGCTAAACGATTTGTCGATGAACCTCACCGAGCCTTATTGATGAGCTCTCCTCAACATGCTTTTTGTTTAAAGCCCGGTTACGATGTTTTTAAAAAGGCCTGGTTGGATGATGGCTTTTCCTATACGTATGTACGGGATGAAATCATTAATAAAAGCGCGATTTTTTATAGCGATCGTTTGAGAGAAGAAGAGCAAAGCTTTCTCATTGACCTTCTCTACGATCAATTTTTTCCATTTTGGGAAAAGCCGCGGCTTTCAAAAGGTGAAAAGAGTGTTCAGGCGTTTAGAGAAGAGCTTTTTGGAATGATGAAGGAGAAAAAAACTGAGCTTTTAGATCATATTCTTTACCTTTGCCTGCCTTTTTTTTCTCGTGAAAAGGCTTCTGTTATAGAGAAAAAGATTTTTAAACAAGCGCCGCAGATTCGTTTTCCAAGCTTTATGCCTTATTTTGGCTTACTCGAAAGTCTAAAAGCATTGGATCTTACGATTAAAACCTCTGTTTCGACACACATCAATCACGACTACGAGATGCGAAAGAAACTTGAGGAGTTCGGGTTTGGTCCTCCTCCGGCTCTTCTGTTCGCTGATTCAAATTGGGCTCACTTCGATTTTGGGTTTGTCTATAATCCGGGGACTGCAAAATTAGAGTTATGGCGACTCGATCGATCGAGCCAAAGAGGTTTCCCAATGCGAACATGGAAGCCGGATTTAAAAAATGGGGCGGAATGGACTTTGATTACTGAACCTGTCGATCGTCGAAAGAGCTTCCCTGAATTATTTTTGGTATAAATTCAAGTTGCCGCGTCTAACAAATTAATTTGGCTTTTTTTATAAAATCGGGCACACTGACACCACATTCAACACCAATTCCGGAGAATCAGATGAAATTGAGTTGCTTACTAACCAGTTTTTTTATTTTTACCGCTCTTACTGCGCAGTCAGTGGTTGATTTTAGCTACCAAGGGCAAGCAGGGGACGTTCATGATTACTCTCATGCAGAGGTCATTTCGTTTACAGTTGATCAGCAAGTATTGAACTGGGATACGAAAGCGGCGTTTAAGCGCCTTGGAAAATTGAAATTAGAATTGGTTCAGGTCATGCCGGGAGGGGAGCTTGTTGTTGAGGCCACAAATTCTTTGGAGGGTGATAAGAGACTGACTTATACTTTGACACGAAAAGGCGAGGTCACAGCAATACTAGATGAAGATGGAGATGACCTTGAGGAAGAATGGCCATTATTAACCTATCCAACTGAAGAGATTCAGGTTAACGTGCCGTGGCAGTCAAAGGGGGATGAAGAGCTTTGGGAATTAACTTTCGCATTCGAAAAAGAGAATTTTTTTGTTGTCGAAGGCAAACTGATAGACAATCAGTTTTTCACAGAGGGATTTGCAAATGAGCTTTCTGAATTGCTAAAAGAGTTTTCCGGTGAAGCAGATATTTCAATTACGTTTCGCGGTATTGAGGGATCGATGAGGTCGGAGATTTGCTCTAAGACCCATTGGCCGAATGAAGTCTATTTCAATAGACAGCTCCATATTCAAGTGACTGTGAATGATGAAAACATTGATTTTACTTTGCCTGTTACTGTTAAGATAGAAGAGGCTTATCTGAAAGAGGGATCCTTTTAAAATGGTCTAAAAATAGACTTAAGGGTTTTTTTTACATAAATTATGCTCAAATTCATCCCAATTTTTTTTCTTCTTTTCCTCCCTCTTTTTAGCCAAGAAGAGGCCGAGGATATTCATGATATCCATGATATAGAAGTCCTTCGAGATTGGCTCGATACCCAAAGGAAGGTCACGATTAAAGAGCTTGGAGGGCGCCTTTCGATTTCCGGAGAGGTTCGGTGCGAATGTCAAGGCTTTGGTGAATCTCGAAATGGGGTGAAGCAACTTGGATTTAGTGGAGCAACGGACTTCCCCTCACGCGCTTATGATATCGAGGTCAATCTACTTATCGACTATCGAGCCGATCGTACATGGGCCTCAATTAAGCTTGAATTCGACAATAATGCCGGGCTTGTCCAAAACGCTGAAGGTTCCGGGACCTTTAATAACATTACAACAGAGAGAGCGCTTTTTGGGTGCCGGGCTATTGAGGGGGATGTCTATACATTTGACGTCGTATTTGGGCGTCGCCGCCTTAATTATACGTTTGATTCTCGTATCGAATTTAATAGTTTTATGGATGGAGTCGTTTTAAAATATGATCACGCCTTAGACCGATGGGGAGATCTTTTTATCCATACAGGGCCTTTTATCGTCAATGAGCGATTTGATCACTATGCATGGGTCGGGGAGCTGGGCCTTCTCAACATTTATAATACAGGATTCTTTGGAAAATATTCTTTTGTCAAGTGGAATACACGGCATTTTTCAGACTCTATAAAAGCGGATCGCTTCCGCTTTATGGTTTCTCAGTTATCTGGAGGCTATAAGTTTGTTCCACAGCCTTGGAATAAGAATATGACCTTTTATTGGGCGTGGTTGATTAACCATGCTGCTCAAGGGGTCGAGCAAACTCTAGGCCGTAAAGAGAATCAAGGCTGGTATCTGGGCTTTTCTTTTGGAGAGGCTCGAAAGAAGGGCGATATTTCCTTTGATATCAACTATCAATGGGTTCAGGCGCAAGCCATTCCAGGATTTGACGTATCAGGAATTGGACGCTTCAATGCTCAAAGAGTTGGATTCTATAGCCAAATTGTCAATGGTCAAGTTGTGCCTACCACAAATGCTACGGCAACAGGAAGCTCCAATTATCGAGGCTGGACCATGCAGCTTCTCTATCTTTGGACAAACAACCTAACGATGTTTCAAAGCTGGAGCCAGTCAACCACTCTGTCAAATGATATTGGACCTTTTATCCGCTTTAAGATGTATGAAGTCGAACTAATTTATGCGTTTTAGACTTTTTCCGGTCCAACGGATAAATTAATGGCGTTTAGCTTCTCCGTCCATTCAATGATTTTATCTGTGTGGTTTTTATCGCATGTAAATTCGAAGACATAAAGTTGATCCCCATGGCGTATGATTCGGGTAAGGTAGATTTTTTTGCCTTTTTTATTTCGTGCAAAAAAGTCGCGCCGCCGATTTTTATTGATTACTTCCATTCGTTTTTGAAAGGGATGAAGATCATCGTAGATGGTTCCTGCCCATTTTTCAGTTGTGGTATAGATGAAGGTGAAGTGGTCTTGGTTTTTTGTATAAAAAGTAACTTTTGAAAAGTTGTTTCGATCTTGGGTTTCACTTAAATACCAGTTTTGCTCATCTGCTTGAAGCGTTGGAATGGTGCTAAAGTATTCTTGGAAACTTATGTTTTCTTCTTGAGCCTCTTGAAGTTCTGCCTGTTTTAAGATGTCTTTCCAAACCGTTAGGTTTTCTTCACTGGTTTTTGAACTGGTCGTCGTATAGTGAATCGAGTGAAGCTCTTGATTTTTGATGATGTCGCGTCGAAGAAAGATCTCTTGGTTTACGTACCAGAGAGTTGTAATATCGTTACCTTTTTTACTGAGAATTTTTACATCTGATCCCGGGAAGCGGCTTTTAAGCTTTTCGATAAATTCATCAATATTTGTGATCGGCGAGGGGTAAGACTGAATCAAAAGCCTTTCTAAGGGTTTGCTGGTTTTGTTTTCCTCTAGATGATATTCGAGTAGGCTTTTGGTGGGGCCTGAGGTGGCAGCCACTTCAATCCAAGAGCGTTTATCGTGTTCTATAGGCAAAGAAATTTCATAAGAAGTTCCGATTAACTTTGTAGCGATAAAAAAAAGAGGAAAAAGACGCATAAGAGTTGTCTCCTTTGGTTAACGATGATAACACATCACAACATCCATAAACTTCCAGAAATGACGCCATCGATAGTATGATGTCAAGGAAAATTTCATATCGAGGCGACGATAGAGACGGTGTCCTTTTTTAATTGAAGCTTCCATTTTGAGAGCATCGCTTTCATAAAGCTGGTGAAAGGTAATGAGTGAAATGGCCCCTTTTTGTCCTCGGATGAGATCGCTTTCGATAAGCTTTGTCATCGAGTGGAGGGGGTCGTCTTGATAGTAGACCCACTTATAAGAGGTGATCAAATAGAGAAGAGGATCAAAAAAGCCCTTTTTCTTTTTAAAAAAGAAGACCTCGACGTTGGGGGATATGGCAAAGAGCAGATAGGTGCGAAGACGAGAGTAGCGGGGAAGAAAAAGAGTCAAAGGATCGGTCTCTTGTAGGGGACTATGAATTTGCTCGATATTGAAAAAGGGTTTGATAAAGAGTTTAGTAAAAAAGTGAAAGGAGAGTTGACTCAGGCCCATAATGATCAAAATCATGAAGAGAAGGATAAAAAATCCAACAGTAAAGAAACTCGCTTCTGGAGAAAGAGCAAAAGGGCCTCCTAGAAGATAGATTGTAATAGGAGCTATAGCAACCCCGCAAAAACTTAAAAAACTTGAGGCGGCAATAATTTGTCCGCGTTTATTTTCGGGGCTGTTGGTTTGAATAAAGCTGTCAAAGGGAACGATAAAAAGCCCTCCTAAAACGCCCATCAAGATCAAAAGAATAATGACAGCGAATAGATTGCTAGAAAAATAGTCGAGAAGGATAAAAACAAGACTCATGCCGAGTCCGGCAAGACAACACATTCCAAGTTCGATGCGTTTTTTGCAGATTTTTCCGGCAATGACAGCGCCAAGGGCAATTCCAATGGCTACGACCAGGAAGAGATATCCGCCAAAAACTTCATCGCGGCCAAGAGCTTTTATGGCATAAGGTATGATTTCAAGCTGTACAAATGCTCCCACAAAAAGAAAAAAAGCTGAGGCAATAATGGATACAAAAAGATGCGGTCTTAAGGAAGTGAAGCGGAGCGTTTTATAAATTTCACTGATGAAAAAAGGATTGATTTTTTTCTTTGTCCCTTTAGGTTTCGTGTAAGAAATAAAGAGGGCGGTTACAAAGCCAAAAAGGGCGATAATAAAGGGGAGAATGGCTGCGATTACAAAATTTTTATTCGTTATTTGAGTCGCTGCCGTGGCTAAAAAAGTTCCTAAAATAATGGCTAGATAAGTCGATGAAGTAATGAGCCCATTTGCATGGCTGATTCGTTTTTTCTCTACAAGTTCTGGAATAATGCTGTATTTAGGCGGGCTGAAAAACGCACTTTGTGCAGAGAGAAGAAACATAAGGGTATAGCAGGCCCATTCGCTTTTTGCGGCAAAAGCGAAAAAGCTCAATAAGATGATTATAATTTCTGTAAACTTCAAGAAAAGGATAATTCTTTGTTTGCTGATTCTGTCTGCGAGCACCCCTGCTGCTGAAGAAAAGAGAAGAAAGGGGAGGACGTATACAATTCCAATCCAGAAAAGAACCTCGCTTGAAGAGGCAACGCCTTTCAGGTTAAAGAGGAGAAAAACGATAAGGTATTTAAAAACATTATCATTGAGAGCGCCTCCAAATTGCGTCATATTGTGAAAATGGATGCTAAAACGAGAGTGGAAAGGCACTTCCTTTTTTTTAAAAGGAAGTCGGTTAAGAAATTCTTCGAAACGGGAGCTTTTCTTTCGCTTAAAGAGTGACATTGTTAAACTTGAGCTTTTGAAAGAGAGCCTAACACAAATTATTATTCCATGTCACCGAGACTTTTAACTTCGAATTCCTATGAAGCGCTCGCAAATGAGCTTTTTAAAAGCTTATATAGCTCATTTGGACGAAAGTTTATCGTTGTTCCAAGCGAGGAGGTCAAAAGTTATTTGGAGGAGTATGCCGTTCAGCAGGAAGGACTCTTTTTTGGAGTGAGCTTTTGTTCTTTAAATCAATTGATTTCTGAATTATTAAATTTGATAGATAAGCCTTATTTATCTCCCTCTTCAACAGAACTCGCTCTTTTAATCGAGTCTGAATTAGGGTTAAGCGAGACAATTCCTACAAAAAAACGCCGTCGAGATTTGGCCGATCTCTACAGCCGGCTTTTTCTCCGCTATGGTCGGGAGGGATGCGAAGCCTTTTTAAAATGGAAGAAAGGGAAAAGCTGTCAAAGCAAGCTCTATCGAAATATTTTTTCTAAGTGGGATGATTTATCTACTTTTTATTCAAACATGAATTGGCCGGAGAAAACGGATTTTTCTTTAGAGATTCATATTTTTGGGCTTTCAACTCTTAAGGAAGTCTATTTTTCTTACTTTCGAGAGTTTGGGCGACTTTGGCCTACAGCTCTTTATTTTTTCAATCCGACAGAAGCATTTATCGGGGAAGATTCCAGTGAAAAACTTTTACGAAAACAGATGAAAGGGGCTGAAAGCGAGGCGATTTTAGAAGAGATCAATCTTCGAAATCCTCTTCTTGCAAATTTGGGAAAAATGGGACGTTTTTTACAAAATCGACTTTTAGACGAGGGGTATCATGAAGAGACGCTTTTTTTTCATAATGAAGAACCAAAGACGCAGCTAGCCGCTCTTCAGAGGGAGCTTTTTGAAAACATACCTTGCCAAAATGCTAAAAAGGATGAATCCATTGTTCTTCACAGCTGCCCATCAAGTTTGCGTGAAATAGAAGTTTTGAAAATGGTTGTTGAGAACTTACTTCATCGAGATCCCAATCTACAGCCTTCCGAGATTTTAGTTATGGCGCCTCAAATCGAGAAGTACTTAGCGCACATTGAACTGACTTTCGCAAATAGCAGCATCCCCTATACAGTCAAAGATCTGCCTCTTAAAAATCAGCAGGAATCCTACCAAGCCTTCCTGTATTTATTACAGATGGCTCAATCGGGACTTGAAAAAAGCACTCTTTTGAAATTCTTAGACTTTTCCTGTGTACGGCAGGCTAAAGGCCTTTACGACTTGGAAAAAATCGTTTGCTGGCTAGAAAAAGCACGGGTTTTTTGGGGGCTGAACCTAAAAGAGAGAGATAAAGCTCTGTCGCGTTTTAATGAAGAAGAAAAAATGATCGACCGGAGTCAAAAGGGAACTTGGGAAGAGGGGCTTTTTCATTTACTAATGGGACTTGTCATGCCGAGTGAAGAAGAGTCTCCTTACTATCCTGCTGAAATATTAGATTTTTCTGAGGCTGAGGAATTGGGACAGCTCATTCAATTAATTGAAGAGCTTGCCTGCTTTTTTGAAGAGAGGTCAAAGGGAGAAAAAACGATTGAAGGCTGGAAAGAGTTTCTAGAGCATAATTTGAAAAAGTTTATCGATAAGGGCGATGAGATGATTTCGCCGCTTTTTAAAGAGTTTGCCCATTTAGTCCAGAAAAATCCTGAGCTTACTTTTGAATTTGAATCGATTCAGCAAGCCTTAATCCGCGCTCTAAACAGACGGTCAGGTCAAATAACACATTCAGATCAAAATGCGCTTTCATTTTTAGCGCTTAAAGCAGGACGGTGCCGCCCGGCTAAAGTGGTGTATTTAATGGGAATGGAGAACTTTCCAAGCGGTGAATCAAAAACAAGTTTAGATGAATTGCCAAATAGCGGACCCTCTTTGATCGATGAAGATCGTTTTCTCTTTTTGGAGTTGATCTCCTCTTCAAAAGATTATTTTATGCTGAGTTATTCTTCCCTTTCTCTTGAGGATGGGAAGCCTCAGCCTCTAGGGTCGCTTGTGGAGGAGTTAAAGCTTTATCTCGGTGGCCGCTTGAATACTTATACTCATCCAGCCTATCGGTTTCATCCCTCGTATTTTCAAAAAGAGGCGGATTTTAAGAATTTTAGTCTCAAAGATTTTCAAGCGCTAACGGGGGAGAAAAAGAAGCCCTCCTTTCCTCAATTTATGAAAAAAGCCTCTTCTTTAAAGGCGATTTCTACAAAAGATTTACATAGATTAGCAAAGAATCCCCTGCAATTTTTTCTCAATAACAGCCTGGGGATTTATCTTCCTTTTATTCAAGAAGATGAAGAACCTGAGTTTTCACCGACGCTTTTAGATAGAGCGCGTCTAAAGCAGTTGACTTTGGAAGGCGGGAAGCTTTCCTTAAATCGTTTTATGCCGCTTGCTCCATGGAATGCTCTTGTCGATAGAGAGGTTCAGGTGGAGGAAAGTTTCCGTTTTGAACTTAGCCAAGCGGTAGAGAAGTTCGAGCAAATTTCAGATCATTTTTATCTATTTCCCTCGATTAAGATCGATAATGTTGAGATTTTTGGCCCTTTGCCACCTGTTTCAAAAGAGGGACTTTTAGTTTATGGCAAGAAGAGCCGAGTTGAAAAGCTAAAAATATGGCCTCTTTTTTGCATCTATAATCTATTGCCCCTCGATTCATTGGGGTTTTCTCCGGTATTGAAATTTTTTGACGCTGTCGAAGCTTTTGAAGGCTCCCCCTATGAAGAGATAAGGAAATATATCACTTATTATGAGGAAGCCCTTGCTACGCCCTCCCCCTATTACCCGGATTTGGTGAAGCCGCTTCTCATAGATAAAAAAAGTCCTTTAGAACTCCTTAAAAAAAAGGAGGGGGACCGCCATTATTTATGGCTCAAAAACCAAGGCGCTTTCCTCGACTGGGACTTTTCATTTACGCTGCCGGGTGTTTTTGATCAACGATGATCCGGACTCATGCTTGTATTCAAAAGCAGAAGTATGAGACCACCTAACACTGAGCAGGGAGCAATCAGGCGAAGATCGAGTCTTTCATTAAGAAAGGTAAGCATTAACTGCGTCATACCACCCACGGTCATAATCAAGCCAAAACTCTCTAAATTTTGTATCGAATAATAGGTCCCTGCAGTTCCGGTAGCAACCCCCGTTGTTATCCAGATAATCGAATGTAGACAGCCCCTGTTATGATTTATCGTTTCGATTTTTAATGACATGACCTTTCTCTCCGGTTCAGTTTTTTTTGGAAACACTACCGTTTGCCTTGTTTTTTTTAAAGATTTTATTTTTTGATCAAGGTAGAAAAGAGCTAACAAAAAATCCATTCATCAAGTACAATCTTTGTCAGTATGGCATCCTTTTTCCCAAAGCGAGAGATTGTTGCTCTCTATCCATTAAAAGATTGTTGGCTCCTCATTCATATGGTGAAAGAGGGGAGCGGTTTTCGCTGCCTTCGCTTTGAAAAGATAAAGGGGAGTCCGGCTGAATTAAAATTGCAGCTTTCCGATTTTGTTAGCAGCAAGCGGGTGGCTACGATGCTGAAAAGTTCTGAAGGGTTAACGCGTCAGTTCGAGCTGCCTTTGGTCGATCGACGCTCGATAAATAAAACGCTTCCTTTTCAAGCGGAAAACACGCTTCCTTTTTCAGAAAATGAGGCCTATATTTGGCCGGTAGTCAAAAAGATTGGAAAAAAGAGATCTTCTGTCACCTTTTTTGCAGCCGCTCGCAAAAAAATTTTTGAGCATATCGCTTTTTTTCGTTCCTACTATATTGAACCGGAAGTGATTTCTTATCAGCCACTAGCGCTTTATTCTTTTGTTTCTCATTTCATGCCTAAAATAAAAGACTATACCCTTCTGCATGTTGAAGAGAATGAAGCTGAGCTCATGATGGTTGGCTCTAGGGGGGTCCAGCATTCCAAGTCCTTTCCTTACGCGGCAGCTGATGAGCTAAAGCAGGAACTTTTACGCGCTTTTTATTATTTTAAAACAAAGGAAATGACCCTTTCTCCCTTTCTTCTTACCGGTCAAGCCGGGATCTATGCAGGTTTTTTAATCGATCAGGGCTTGAAAATTCTTCCCTGGCCCTTAGAAGCTGGAGGCTGGATTGAGTTTGCAGCGCCTTATGGGTTGGCGCTCAATGTTTTAAAAGATGAGGATCATTCACTGCAATTTAGGCAGGCAGAATCCTTTTCCATAAAGAGGAAAGCTGAAGCAAAAAAAGTCCTTTATCGTACGGCTTCTGCGCTTTTCCTCCCTCTTTTAGCGCTTTTTTTATTTCTTTCAGCAGGGGTGAAAAAAGAGAAAAGCGTCTTGATGAATAGGCTCGATGAATTCATAGAGGAGTCCGATCTCAAAAGCCTTGATTTGACACACCTTGATTTTTATGAAAAGTTAGCCCGCCTCAATCAGGAAGCGGGGCGCTCTCAAAAAGGAACGGAGCTTTTTGATCCTGCACCGAAGGTCTCTGATCTGCTTTATTTTTTAGCAACGTATCCTGAACTGAAAGATAATGAGGGATTAAAAATCAATAAGCTCCATTATGAATTGCTAAACTATCCAACACTTGAAAAACCTTTTGTTCCCTATAAGATTCGAGTGGATCTTGAATTAACGACAACATCAACCATGCTAGCCAGTCAATTTTATGACGCTTTAAGAAAAGAGAAAGCATTTATCGATTTAAATGAAGAAATTACTTGGAATAGGGGGCCTTATGGATATCAAGTCTCATTTTTCCTTCGTTAAAAGCGCCTCTTTTTTTCAAAAATTTCCAGGGCTTTCTCTTTTGATTCTAGTGGGGGTATGGCTTTTTTTCCTTTCGCTTTTTTCTGTTTCTCTCGTTTCAAAACGAAAGGATCTCGATGAAATGAATCAACAGTTTTCTATGCTTAAATACCGCTTTGAAAAAACGGCCTCTGATCAAAGAAAAAAGCGGCAGTTTATTCATCGATATCAAGGTCATAGAGCGTACTTTTTAGAAGAGGTTCTGGAAAAAATGCTCTTTTTAACGCCTGAGATTCGAGCATTGGAGGGTATCGAAAACCATCCCTCCTTCCAAAATTGGTCGGAGATGAGAAATCGCTTGAATTTTCTCAAGTCATCGCAAAATCAACTGCGCTTTTCTGAATTAAAGCGGATTCAGGATTCATCCATCGAAGAGGTTGAAGCTTCATTGATGCACAGCGTTGAGCTTGATAGTCAGGACTTAAAAAAGCTTCTCTCCTATATTGAGAGGATTCAAATTGGAGATTTTTCTCCTCTGCCCGATTCGCCTCAGCTTACTTTTAAGCGATTTAATCTAGAGCGAAACAAAACCTTTTCTTCAAAAGAGGTTTATAAATTGAATTTTGAAATAATTAAGCGTGAACTTAAATGAAAAAAACTTTACCCCTTTTATTGCTCTCTCTTTTTTTGACCTCCTGTGCGTCAAGAGTTTCAAAAGAGCCATCGATCGTGACTTTGCAAATCATAGATAAAAATGGCTTCAATGAGACCATTACGAATAAAGAGAGATTAAAAAAGTTTGAATCGACGAATTTTTTAGAGCCTCAGCCCTATCAAAAAGCTGTTCGTGTTTTTGAGCGTAAAGAAGAGGGCATGATCCCCGCAGTTGTAACCAGTTATCATAATAATGGTCAGATTTGGCAATATTTGGAAACGACCACAGGCCGAGCGAATGGGCAATTTTTTGAGTGGTTCCCAGATGGCAGCCTTCATATTCAAGCTAATGTGGTCGAGGGAATTGGGGACTTAACGGAAGCGGCTCAAGAGACGTGGGTTTTTGACGGAGAAAACAACGTCTATAATGAAAAAGAGCAGTTAATGGCTTCGATTCTCTATGATAAAGGAAGCCAAACGGGTGAAGCGCGCTACTTTTTTGAAAGCGGAACGCTTAAAAGAGTTGTTCCCTATCACTATGACCGCATCAATGGTGTAATAAAGACCTACAATGAGGAAGGGGAGGTAATTGGAGAGAGCCGATATGAAAATGGAGATCTCAACGGTTTGACCTATTTTAAAGGAGATGGCCTAACACCTCCTTATGAAGAGCAGTATCGAGAAGGGCTCTTGTTTGACGCGACCTATTGGAATCATGAGGGTGAAGTTATCTCGAAAATCGAAGGAGGAGAGGGAGAGATGGCAGTTTTTGACATGGGTTTTTTGCGCTCTTTTCGTGAATATCAAGAGGGTAATTTAGAAGGTGAAGTGAAGTTCTTCACAAAAGAAGGCTTTTTAGAATCTTCATTTATGGTAAAAGAGGGTAAGAAGCATGGAAAAGAGAGCGTTTATTACATCCCTAAGCGAAAAAAGATCGATCAAAAACAGACTTTAAAGCTCTCTATAGATTGGTACAAAGATGAGATACATGGAATGGTAAAAACCTGGTATCTCGATGGAACAGAAGAGAGCCAACGCGAGATGATGCATAACTTAAAGCATGGGATTTCCTTTGCTTGGTATAAAGATGGATCGCTCATGCATGTAGAAGAATATGAAGAGGGGAAACTTAGAAAAGGAAGCTACATGAAAAAAGGACAATCCCTTGCGGTTTCGCGTGTAGACAACGGCCTCGGTACAGCGACTCTTTTTGATGGTGAAGGCATTTTTTTAAGGCGGATTCAATATGAAAACGGAAAACCCCAAGAGCAATCCTCTAGTTAAGGATTACAAAAAATCCTTACGCCTCTTTTTAAAAGAGAAACGAGCGAAATTAAAAAAAAGTGCTCGAAAAATGGCGCGGGATGATGCACATGCCGAGCTTAAAAAAGTTCTTAAGCTTTTCCCTTACGTTCTCTCTTTTGCGAGTACAGAAGATGAAATCGATCTTTGGCCCATCAATAATGAGCTTGCTAGTGAAGGACGCTTACTTCTTCCTCGGATTGAAGGAGAGGATATTCTTTGTTATCAGGTCAATTCCTGCAAAACTGATCTTATTTCCTCAAAATGGGGTTTTTTGGAGCCGGACCCAAAAAAATGTTTAAAAATTTCCCCTGATGAAATTAGCTGCGTCTTAGTTCCAGCCCTTGGTTTTGATACGACACGCCATCGCTTAGGATATGGGAAGGGATTCTACGATCGTCTTATTAAAAATTTACCGACAATCCCCGCTTTCGGAGTAGGATTTAAAGAGCAAATGGTTCAAGATCGATTGCCAATCGATCCCCACGATCGGCGCTTAACAAGGCTTTATCTTTTTTAACATTTTAGAGGGCTTTTATGAAAAAAATCGTTTCAATCCTAGGAATCATCCTATTATTTAATCCACTGATAGCAACAAGCTATCCAACAGGTCCCATCTTCGATCAAATTAAAGAGAAATATTACATAGAAGATCCTTATTCAGGATGGCCGGAAATAGCAGTGATGAATTCTGAATTCTCAGCGATTGCGAATTTAGTTAATTTTATAGGTTCTAAAGAGATTACCGACTATTTCAATAACGACCTGTGTCCTGTCTTATCCGATCTCTTTGCCCACCCCCGCTCTAAAGTCTATCAATGTGCTGTGCAGGAGGTTTTTGAAATGATGGCCGAATGTTCAGCGACGATTTCAGAGGAGAACCTAAACCAGTATCTCTATATAACTACAAACAGCGCCTATACAGAACTTTTCTCTAAAGAGACCGATATCTCCTATGGCCTGATGGTAATCGCCCAATCGGCAATTATTGGCTCAGGAGCCTTTGATCAAGAAATTTGCAATTTGGCAAGCCGGGTCACTCAATATGACTTTTACTATATTCCTTCTCAAAGAAGGGGTCCCGGTGGATTGAGCTCAAGAGAGGGCGCTTTAACCGATATTAACACACTTTCTCAGCAATTTAACCCGCTCTATCATTCAAGTCTTAACCATGCCTGGGCCGCGAAGCGGGACTAATTTGGGATCGGTCTTGCAGTTGGGATGAGCTAGGATTTCCCGAGCAATTTCATTACGCTTGTATTTAAAAGCATAATCAAAAGGCGACATCCCATTCCAAGGAGTTTCAAGATCAATATCATCACGTGAGAGTAGGATTCTAGCGAGACTCATGTTATTATCAGTTATGGCAGCAAAGATAATGGACCTTGAATTTCTTATCGCATCCATTTTTTCATTAATATTAATGCCATTGTCGATAAGGAGCTTGATTGTATCATTATCGTAAGTGAAAAAAGCAGTATTAAGCAATGCCCAGTTATCACCACTGATGAACTGAAAATTTTGGTTTGGGTGATGGAATATTTTTTCCATAGTTTGATGATCATGATTCTCAATCGCAAGCTTTAATAAAGTTTTTGAATTTCCGGAATATTGATCGATATCTAATGCCTCCTTCTCAAGGAGAAGGTCTACAATTTGATTACAATTTTTTTTATAGGCAGAGGTTATCGGGATCTGTTGATGTCCATCCTGACGGTTGATATCGCAATCTTCATGATTTAATAACTGCTCTATGGCAAATAAATTATTTTTTTTGATTGCAAGGGTAAGGGGAGTATAACGGCATCCTTGGCAAGTAATATTTGTAAGTATATTATCCTTCTGTAGTAATAATTCAACAAGTTCATCTTGTTTCCTAACAATAGCGTCTTGAAGAGGAGTTCTATCTAGACCTTCTATTGTTGAGTTAATCGATCCAATTTTATTATTATGAGATAATAATTTTTTTGCTTGATCCAATTTTCCATATCTTAGACAGTATGCTAAGCATTTTCCCTTATCTAAATCAATCGTATCAAAAGAGAGTAATTTTTCGAATGCTGAGTCGTGCCCATACTCTATAGAGAGTCTAAGAGGGTTAGCTTCGCCTGCATTGATATCAATCGTATCGAGCTCAAGTAAACCATTTATAATTAAATCATCTCTTAAATGTTTAATTGCACGAGACAGGGGTGATTCATTCTTAATATTTTGTATATTGGGGTTAAGAGCAGGGCGTTCTGATGAAATTTACTTTACAAACATTTTTCCCAACAACCCTTTT
>JBBDIZ010000002.1:0-9029 GCA_040880145.1 Simkaniaceae bacterium
AAAGACGCTCTCATCCCACGATTAAAACCGTGGGTTTTCTCGCGGGCAGTCATAAGTGCCGTCTGGATAATAAATGCTAAATTGTTCTGTAGAGGTGTCCACGCCAAAAGGACCAGAAACAAAAGGGGCACCATTAATCAAACTATTAATGCTATTTTGATTAGGTTGTACAGAATAAATTCTGAGTTGTCCGGTCGCTCTTAAATCTGAATTTGTATTGAACTCTCCTGGCCCATAATCCGGAAAATTCGGAAAAATATCATCAACAACTAATGTTAAATCACCACTTCCTCCTAATAAAGATTGACTATCATTTACGACTTGAGCAGTGCCCGCAAGTGGAGAAGAGGTTAAAATAATATCAACACCTGATTTGAGCAGCATTTCTGACGATAACCCTGTTAATTGATCAAAACCTCCATGACCAATACGAGCCCAAGCCTGAGAAGAAGAAGCTCCACCTAAAACAGAAATAGTATCTCCAACGTCTATTAAAATATCCCCTGATAGATCAACAAGCGAAAAATCGACATGCCCTATCTGTCCCCACCCATTCCCTCCAGCACCTGTATTTGCCCCTGATACAGTTAAATTTCCAACTACAGATGAGAAAAAAATATCCCCTGAATAACTTGTTGATAGATTCGATTCATTTCCATGTCCAACTAATGCATAACTTTCTGAGTTACTCCCCTGAATAAATACATCCCTGCCTATAAACGGTAAAATAATAGAAGAAGTTGAAATAAGCCCTCTTGACCCTATTTGAGCATGAGCATTCGCACCTGAACCGCTTGATAATATCAGATCTCGACCGACAGAAATAGTTACAGAACCAGCAGTTCCTGGAAAAATTCCTGAAATAAAATTAGAACTACTGCCTCCTAAAATAATCAAATCTCTACTTGTATTAAAAGTCATTGGGGAGATTGAACCTATCACGCTTCCCCCTTCAGAAAGGATAATATCCCCTGTGGATAAAAATTCTATTGGCGCTGAAACTACAGATAGGGCATCTGCATTATCTGAAATTAAAATCCCCTTTTCGCTCGCTCCGCCTGTGCCTGTAAAATTAATATCTCCATTATCGGAGTCGACTTGGGTTGTAGATCCTGAAATTCGAATGCCAGAGGAATTTAAGCCTCCATTTACAGATGCAATCCCCGTCAACTGAATATTGCCTGTTCCTATAGAATGGACCCCGCTTGAACTAATCAGTTCAATGCCATGAGAATCAGAACCCGTTCCATTACCTGTGCCATGAATAACCATATTGCCAAGCCCCAAAGAGCTTACAGAAGCACCGTTAGCTGCAAGCACACCCGGAGCTCCGTCATTGTCACCTGTGACGTTACCGGTAATTGTAATATCACCATTTGTTGAAGAAATATCAACCTCTGATAAATAAACTCCTGCATTTGTAGAAGAGAGGCCATATCCGGTGCCTGTTATCTGAATGTCTCTATCTAAAGTGGAAATAACTAAAGACCCACCAATGATTTCTACACCTGCATTTGAATGTAATGAATTCCCCGATCCTTCCAAAACTAATGCAATATCATTGTCACCTAAAATGCTTTTTAACCCTGTACATGTTAAAGAAGCATTATTCCAAATAACGCTTCGTCCTGCAAGCAAGGCTAATTGAGTGGATGTCGTCCAAATAATACTGACCCCACTTTGTACTATAATGTCTTCGGGGTTTCCATTTGTTGCATTTGCTGTTGATATCGTTAAATTTCCAAGAAGCAGCTGTGCATTAATAAATGTCGTGCCAAAAGTATTAGGTCCTGAAGAAAAAAGAGATGAGTTAATCGTCACAGAACCCGGATCTAAAAGGTAGGTTCCAGGAACACCCTCTTTGGAGCGTAAATCAGCAAAACCCGATACGGTTATACTCTCAACCGCTGATACTTCAGCATTTCCTCCTCTTCCCTTAACTGCACAAGCCTCAATTTTTCCATGGAATTGAGCATCTTTATCACTCCAAATGAATATATTGCCTCCATTCCCCTCAAGAGTACTATTTGCAAGAAGATGTGCCGAAACATCGACTGTTTCAGCCCCAACCCCAATTGAGATCTTCCCACCATCAAATGGATCGCTTACATCGATAAGAGACTCTTTTGGCATTACAATTTCACGCCCTAAAACTTCAACTCGACCGGAAGGGGCGCTTACATGGCCTGTCAAATAAATTTTATCTTCACCCGATAGGTAGACACGTCCTCCGCTTTTTACAACTCTAAGCGATCCTGAAATATCGAGATCAAAACCTTTTATTATAAGATTTTCTCCCGTAATTAATCCCTTGAGACAAATAGGTGAAGACGAATTTTTATAAAAATTAAGAGGATTCTTCTTGAGAAAATCTTCATCTAAAACGTCGAATGTCGAAACAATAAATTTTTTTACATCTATAAGGCCATCGGGACTTAAAATAATTCCATTTGGATTGATCAAAACAAGATTGCCATTAGAAAGAAGTTGTCCAAAAATTTGGCTTGGATTTTCTCCTGTTACACGGTTGAGAACCCAGCCTTCTGTTAAAAACTGAGTCACCTCACCCTCATCGATTGAAAATTCGTTCCAATGAATAATCGCACGATCGCTTGCATGAATAAGAAGTTGGTGAGATTCTGTTTTTTCTACTGAAACAGATCCGTGAGTAACAACAGGCTTTTTAGGATTAGCAAATAAGAATACAAAAAAAAAAGAAAAAAAAAGAAATATTTTCACGAGAGATCCTGAAAAAAAACTTTAAAACTCTTAAAAAATAATCAAGTTTGAATTTAAAATCAAGAAATTGTTTAAGATTCAGTTAAACGAAAGGTCGCCAGCTGGTCGATCAGATCAGAGGCAATTAGAGATCTCGAAGTAAGCCTTTCAGCTGCAAGTTCTCCACATCGGCCATGAATATAAACGCCTAGAAGGGCCGCTTCTAAAGGAGAAAGGGACTTTGCAAGCAAAGCGGCAATAATACCGGTAAGAACATCTCCTGTTCCTGCCGTTGCCATTCCAGGATCTCCCCATGTAGAAATATACGGCTCTCCATCAGGGTGAAAAATCCAGGTAGGGGCCCCTTTAAGAACGAGTATGCATTTTTTTTGATCGACAAAGGCTTGACATTCTTGAATCGTGAATTCATCTTTTTTGAGAAGACGGCTCATCTCTTGGCGATGAGGTGTTAAAACCAGCTTTTCATGTCCTTCCCACTCTTTTTCAGAAAGAAAATAGAGCCCATCTGCATCGATAACAGTAGGCAGATTTATTTTTGAAAAAATCGTATCAAAACGCTTTTTTGCCTCTTCTGTTCGCGAGAGTCCCGGGCCGATCAGTAAGCTCTTTGCTCGCTTCGCTTCCTTGAAAATCTCCTCCAAGTGAGTCGAACGAACGAGCTCCACTGGAGCATTTGAGAGCTCCTCTTCCATTTTTTCCGGGTGGAAAAGACGGACAATTCCAGCTCCTGATCGAAGAGCTGCTTTCGTAGCTAAAATTGCAGCGCCGGGCATACCCGGAGATCCTGCCAATGCAAGCACATAACCGGCTTCATATTTGTGTTGAGTGCGCTTTGGGTTGGGTAGCGATTTTTTTATCGAAGTTTCATCGATGAGGTAAGCCTCTTTTGGGACTAGGTCAAAGTATTTTGGGTCTAAACCAAAGTCGACAACCGTCAGCTTTCCAATATATTCGTAACCATTGCAGTGAAAAAACCCCGTTTTTGCAGAACCTAGAGCAAAGGTCTCTGTCGCTAAAAGAGCGCAAGAAGCTACTCCTGTATCGCCGCTAAGACCCGAGGGAATATCAATCGCATAGAGAGGTTTTTTTTGAGCATTTATTTTCTTAAAAAGCGAACGTATGGGCTCTTTAACTTCCCCTTGAAAACCCGTTCCAAAAAGACCATCGATCAAAACCTCATAAGAAGAGGGATCCAAGGCATCTAAGTTTTTTGTTAAGCCTGAAAAAGCCTTCCCTTTTTTTTGACAAAGAGACGATGTTTCAGAAAGAGGAGTCAAAAGATAAGCCGTAACTTCAAAGCCTTTCTCTTGAAGAAGAGTCCCTACTTGGAAAGCATCGCCGCCATTATTTCCTTTCCCAATAAGTAGAGCTATTTTTTTTTTATCTTGTAAGCGACTGAAAAGATGATAGGCGATTTCTGAAGCAGCCCTGTCCATATAGGCTTCGCTATCGGCCCCCTCTTCGATGCTTTTTTTTTCAATCGAAGCCATCTCGCTTGCTTTGATGACTGGAAAAGAAGTATAGCGCATTTTAAAGCTTTTCTTCTTTGATTAAGCGGGTCAAAAGTGATTTGACAACCTGCTTGGGATCAGCTCCCTCATAAACGACTTGATAAACCCCTTCAGTAATGGGCAGGGCCACTCCAAACTTTTGTCCGAGCTGTCTTGCTGAAACGCAAGTGTAGGCCCCCTCGACAACCATTCCAATTTGTTTTTGAGCCTCGTCAGGTGTTAAACCTTGGGCTAGAGCATAACCGAATTGGTAGTTGCGGCTCTTATTTGAAATGCAGGTCGCACATAGATCTCCAAGGCCTGATAGACCATTGAGTGTTTCGGGAAGCGCTCCCTTAACCTTGCCAAGCTTTCGAATCTCATGAAGCCCTCTTGTCATCAACGCCGCTTTGGTATTTTCACCAAAACCAAGTCCATCGGAAATCCCACTTGCAATCGCAATGATATTTTTCATAGCACCACCGAAACCTACTCCAACGATGTCATCATTGGGATAAACCCGGAAGGTAGGCGTTGTAAACGCTTTTGCCACAATCTCCATCAATTCCTTATTGCGAGATGAGCAGACAACCGAAGCCGGAAGATTCGCCAATACCTCAACAGCAAGTGTCGGCCCCGAAAGACATGCGACGCGGTTTAAAGCGCCCTCACCGAATACAGAAATCGCAACCTCCGGAAGAAGCAGCCCTGTATTTTGTTCAATTCCTTTAGAGGTAAGGACAAAGGGGACTTCCAAGCCTCCCTTGCTCTCAATTGTTTCAAGAACCTGTCTAAGCCCTTTCGAAGTGACCGATTCAACGACTAAATCAACCCCATTGATTGCCTCTTCAATATCGAAGGTATAGCGCATATTCCCCTTCACCTCAATATCAGGAAAACGAGGGTGCCGCTTCGTTTCACGATAAGACTTTTCAACCGACTCTTCGATTGTCCAAATCACAACCTCATGGCCATTTTCTGCGAGAATTCTCGCTAAAGAAAAGCCCCAAGCTCCAGAGCCTAAATATCCTATTTTCATAAGCAATCAAATTTTTTATCTTTGCACTTCATTATAACAGATTTATCTAAAAAATTAATGTTAAATAATTATTATCATCAAACGTGATCTCTTCTATTTTTTGAATCTCTTCCTCTGTCAAGTAATAGAAAACAGAATCCAATTCAAATTTTTCAAGAGGCGCTTCTTTTTTGAATATTTTTTTATACATTTTTCGGTCTCTTTCCCAAAGATCTGCTTGCGCCTTTTCGTAGCTGCTCTTTCCTTTTTGCTGTTTGATCGGTGAAAAAGCCTCTTCAGGATCTGTAAGAAGCAGCGAAACTTTTTTTGCCTGTTTAAATAAGTCAAAAATAAACGCTTCCAGCTTGATAAAAGTAATAGGGATTTCTTTAAGAACGCCTTGATCAAAATTCGCTCTTTTCCCTTCTTTTTTCGCAAAATGAAAAGGAAGAAAATGAAGTTTTGATGCAATAAAATCCGCAAAATCCAGTGTCGTCATGAACATCCCGGAGTAGGCCAACCCCTCCTCTTTTTTTACAGCTCTTTCACTATACTCTTTAACTGTCAGCTCATTATTTGAAAAAGCGAGCAACCCCACCTCTTCTTCAAACCCTTTTGATGAAATAGTCTTAATCACTAAATCAGAAGGCGTTTCCAAGTTTTGTCCAATCATTCTTAAGTCAAAAGGATCAGCTAAGGGGTTGTCAATAGGGATTGTGTTGATCAGCTCAACTCCCATTTCTTTCCATTTTTTTAGTATTTGATGGTTTTTCAAAAGATGAAAGCTGTAACCATTTCCATTGGGGCCTTCTGCTAAATTTCCAGATTCATTTAAAAAAAGCTCTCCATTTTCATCAAAAAATGGCCACATTTTTTGTGGAACAAAATCAATTTGATTTGGATGCAGTCCAAAGAACTTGTGCTTTTGAAAAAAAGAAAGGGTCTCTTCATGATTAAGTGCAGATGTAATGAGTGCAGCCGGAAGGGGGCCGCCTGCTAAGCGCGATGCTGCTTTTATGCGATCTGCCATAAGCTCAAAAAGAGTCTTTTTTTTGATCAATGAAACGGGCAATGCCCCCTTTGGCCCCTTTACCCCTAAGCGACTCCCTTGCCCGCCGGCTAAGATGAGTGCTGCCACTTTTTTTTCTCTTAAAAAAGCCTCAGCAGATTTTTTCTGCTCTAGTGGAAAACCCTTTTTTTTGGCTTTTAAAAGCGTATAAGGCGTTTCATCACATTTTTTTGAGCGTTCTCTTACAAGCTTTTGGAGGGAGAGGAGCGCTTCTATGTCATAAGCTTTGAGCCTCTTTTGAACTCGATCTCGATAACTCTCCGGCAAGTCGTTTAAGCGAATCAGTGTCATTTTAAATATTTTGCAACCTCGCTGATCGATATATTTTCTACAAGATTCTTTTTCCCAACTAAAGGAATGTGGCAAAGAGAGGGATTGGGTGATGGAACTTGCTGCCTTAATACCCCTTGACAAGGATCAGCCCAAAGCGAAATCAGCCGAAGAGGGAAAGTTGCATCGATGTAGTAAAGGATAGAGAGAATCCCTGAGTCAGGGGCAACGAGTGTCTTGCAGTAAGTTTTAATGAGAGCGATCATTTCGAAAAGAGAAGTTTTTCCTCTAAGATCCATCACGTTTTTTTCTTCAATTTTTTCTTTACTGTTGATGCCAAAAAGCAAAAAAGTATGCTCCCTTTTTTCCCGAATTAATTTTTTAAAATTATTTAAAGGCCAATCTTTAGTGTAACCATAATAACCTTCTGTTTCCGATGAAATGTGCAACCCGATGCATTCCTTGTGCAACCTGAAGGAGGAGGCTAAGCAATCCCACTTCTCCTGCCAATGAAGTTTAGGAATTAAGTTTTTGATTTGCCAAGCAACATCGCGTGTTGGATTGAGGCTGAGAATCAATTCATCATAGGGAATCTGATCTAAAAGATTTAATGAGGTCTCTCCCCGTTTTAAATCTGTGTCTACGAAGCTTTCGACTCGAGGCAGCATTTCAAAACAAGGCGCAAGATCTTTTCGGGTATAAAAGGTAATCGAAGCCTCAGGAATAAAGTGACGAATGCGAATCGTTGCCGCGTAAAGTCCCAAAGGGATATCTCCAAGACCTCGATTCCAAAAGATTAAAAACTTTCGTTTTTCTGATAGCCGGGCTTGAGTCAGCAATCGATCAAAGGCCTTATACCTTTTTTTGATCACAACTTCTTCTCCAAAAGCGCATAAATTTTTTCTAAGACCTCGTCTGAAGCAATCTCTTTCATGCAGCGAAAATCAATAGGACAGATTCGGTTAAAACAAGGCGAGCAGTTGACATGTTTATGAATCACTTCGCCCTTTTCATAGGGGCCTGTTACAACCTCGTCGGTCGAGCCAAATAGTGCAACTAATGGAATCCCCAACGCTTCTGCTACGTGCATCGGGCCGCTATCATTCGTGATGAAGGCTCGGCAAAGAGAGATCAACGCCATCAGCTCCCTTAAGGTCGTTAAGCCTGCTAGATTTAGAACTCTCGGAGGGAGATTTGAGCAGATTTTTTTGATTAAATCCCAATGAGAGCGATCCCCAAAAAAGAGAACCACGACATTTGAGTCCCTCTCGACCAATTTTTTTGCAACGGTTGCAAATCTTTCAGGCAACCAACACTTTGCTGATCCATAAGCAGCCCCCGGGTTTATCCCAATGAGGGTCATTTCACTTGAAATCGAAAAGCGCTTCAGTAAGGCCCAGGCCCTGTTTTTTTCTTCTTCTTCTAAATAGAGCTTCGGAGCGGTTTTAGATAGCGGAATTGAAAGAGGCTTTAAAAGAGCTTTATAGGTCTTGACTAAGTGCTGAGCTTTAACTTTTTGGGGCGTTGAAGCTACATCTGTCAAAAGATAGCGTCTAAAATGTCCTTTGAACCCCACTCTTCTTTCCACACGTCCCTGCCAAAAAAGATAAGCTGAACTAAAAGAGTTGGGAGTTAGAAGGCCTAAGTCATATTTTCCCTTTCTTAACTTCTCAATCAATTGACATTTTTCATCTCTTCTGAAAAATTTTCCCGATTTTGAAAAGGAAAATAGCTCGTTAATATTGGGATCTTTAAGCAAGAGTTCAGATAAGGGTTTTTTCACCATTGCAGTGATCTCAGCTTTTGGATAAGCTCCTCTTATATCCTGCAATAGAGGCGTTGCCATGACGAGATCACCAATCCAGTTAGGCATTCTGACGATAATATTTTGAGGATCCATAGACAAAAAAGATAGCAGATAAGAGAGGGAATGAAAAGAAAAATACTTGGAATCGATCCTGGAATTTGCAAAAATTTAATGCTCTAATAAGCTTGCAATTAACACGCGCGTCTTCCGCCGAGTATAAATTTTCATAAATGGCGGATATTTCACCAAACAGACATGCTGTTGCATTGTCTTACGACAAGACATACGACACGCTTTGAAAATCTCCTTTAACTCAAAGAGAGCTCTATCGTCAATCTCTTTGTCAGGACTCGCTCTTTCAGAGAATTTCTTGAAGTCTCTCTTGATATGTGCCGGACAATATTGATGCCTTCGATAGACATAGACTTGATAGCGATCCGTAACAGTAATACCGGGATGACCCGTTTTGGCCCCACCCTTCGGAAATTGCTTGTTCTTTTTTGATCTGTATTCGGTGGTTTATAGCTGTTCTGGGAATCGAGATTAAGACGCTCCTCAAGCTTTTGTATCTTCGCTTTAAGCTCAGGGCATTCTGATGAAAAAGATTTGACAATCTAATCATAAAATTTAGACTTT
>JBBDIZ010000003.1:0-8996 GCA_040880145.1 Simkaniaceae bacterium
GGCAGCCTTAGCTGCATAACTGGAAGCTCGCTACTTTAGTGGCGAGTAGTTCACTAAATCTAGGAATAGGCTTGAATGAGGGCTTGGGCTTTGTTTGCAATGTCCGGGTCGGATGCCGCTGCAAGCTCCTGGGCCTTTGGAAGAGCTTGTTGGAAGAAGCCTAGAAGGAAGAGGGCTTTGACTTGATTCAGCTTGGTGGGCAGGTGGGATTCATCGATTTTAAGTGCGCGCTCCAAATAATTAAGAGCTTCTTGACTTTCTCCCTTTTGAAGGTAAAGCGCGCCAAGTGTTTGCATGTCATAGAGGTTATTAGGGTTTAAAGCTGTAAGCGCCTGGAAAAAGGAGAGGGCCGTATCATACTGGCCTTCCTTAATATAAGTGTATCCAACAAATCGAATATCCTCGAGTTGGTCTTCACTCCAACCTAAAAGCTCCATCCAATTCTTTTCGCTCATTTTTAACCTCTTTGATATTGATTCCGTCCTGAAGAGATCTGTTCAATGATGCGATCTAATTTTTGGAGTAAGCCAAGAAATTGGATCAAAACATGACCTTCAGATTCTTCATCATTCAAATCTTGCTCTTTTTCCCACCCTTTCCCACTTTTTTGACCGGCGTCTTTGTCGAGAACAGATCGAATTCTCTCCACTTGAGTCATGAGCATGTCATGAGTTCCAATAGAAGGAAGTATCTGATGAGTGAAGATTCGACGTCTTTGATCATTATAACGCTTTGGAGGATAAAAGTCAGGGAAAGGAAGATGTCGTGATTTTGTTCCAAAAAGCAGGTCGGTGTAGGACGGAAAAAAGGGGCTTGTCACATCGACTTGGGTGTGAAGGGGAATCCCTTTTGACTCTTCAATCATTTTTGGGTCCAGATCCTCCCGATCTGCCGCATAGCGAACAGAAGATTCAACTCCGAGGTTATCAATGGTACGAGAGGTCATATTCAACTCCTTGTTTAGGTGTAAATTAATTTTATAAGTAATAAAAATTATTTACCATCGAAATTGGTCCTTTCCACTCTTTCCCACTAGAATTTTTTTCTGCAGGAGCTCTACAGGGTTAAGGAGATGCGTTAGATCAGGACCAATATTTTTGCCAAAGCTCTTGCTTATTTTTTTTGAGATCGCTAAATTGTGGGAATAAGTGGGAATAGGCATGGATGCATTTTTTTTCAGTGGTTCGCATAGTGCAAAGTTAGATGAAAAAAATCGCTTTGTTTTGCCTCAGTCGATGCGCTATGGGCTTGTTGAAGGCGGAAAATTAGAGTTTACTTTGGCTCTCGGTCTTGGGGGTTGCTTAACGATTTATCGTAAAAGCGATATCGAAAGGATCGTCAATCGCTTTCGCTCGAAGATTAACGAGGCGAAGTATCAGAAATTTTTTACGCTTTTTTTTTCCACCATGCACCACACCTCCTGTGACAAAGTTGGTCGAGTCCTTCTTCCCCCTTTGCTAAAGACGGGGGTAGGAATAAAAAATGAAATTATCATAGCCGGGGTTCTCAATAAAATTGAGATCTGGCCAAAAGAAAAATATGAAAACGATCTTCTCAAGTTTTTAGAGGGAAAAGATCCGGAAAATCTTTTAAAAGACCTCCTTGATGAAGCATTTTCGATAGCAAATGAGACCCAAAATGAGCAAGCAAACGACCCAATCCCAGTTTCCTGACCATGTTCCAATTATGGTTGAAGAGTGTTTAGATTTTTTTTCCGACTCTCAGCTTAAAATTTTTGTGGATGGAACTTTAGGAGCGGCTGGACATGCAAAAGCAATTCTCAAAGCGCATCCCGAAATAGAGAGTTATATTGGTTTTGATCAAGATAAAGAGGCATTAGAATTAGCAAAAAAAAATTTAGAGGGATTTGGAAACAAGATTCTCTACCAAAATGCTAATTTCTCTTCCCTTGAGCCGGTTTTAAGCAATTTAAGTATAAAAATGGTCGATGGTTTTTTTTTGACCTAGGAGTTTCGTCTATGCAAATTGATCAACCGATGCGAGGCTTTAGCTTTCAAAAAGAGGGGCCTCTTGATATGAGGATGGATCCATCTTCCGAGCCGTCGGCTCAAGAGGTAGTGAATCAACTTTCAGAGAAAGAATTAGGACATATTTTTCAAAATTTGGGAGAGGAACCAAAGTGGCGGCTCTTTGCAAAAGCCATTGTCGCTGCTCGTAAAAAACAGAAAATCACCAATACAAAGCAGCTCGCAGACATCATTTTAGAGGCTGTGAAAGGGGTTCGTAAAAAACGTCATCCCGCCACACTCTGTTTTCAGGCTCTACGCCTTTACGTCAATCGAGAGCTTGAGTCAGTCGAAGAAGGGATTAAAAAGGCGATATCTCTTCTAAATCCTGGAGGCAAAATAGGGGTGATATCTTTTCATAGTTTAGAAGACCGCATTGTAAAAAATCTTTTCAGAGAGGCTTCGCTACCCCTTCGTGATTCAAGAGGCCTCAAAATACAAGAGCCGAACCTGAAAGTGCTTACAAAAAAACCTTGTGTTCCAACTCGTGAAGAAATACGAAGAAACCCGCGCTCTCGAAGCGCCAAACTTCGGTTTGCAATAAAGTTATGAAATCGACTTTTTTTATAAAAATGACATTTATCTTTCTTTTGTCCGGCTTACTGCTCACGAGTTATCTCCAAAAACAGAATGAGGTTGTCGAGCTCAGACTCTCGCTTCCTAAAGTTCGAGAGGAACTCGCTGAAATCCATGAGGAAAATATTCGTTTATCTTACGAGGTCAATGCTTTTGAAAATCCTGACCGTTTGATGGAGCTTTTAAGATCACAAGACTTTAGCCATCTGAAATATCCCTATCTTTGTGATGTGATTGCGCTTCAGAAGACTGGGCCACTACTTGCTAAAAAGCGAGATGTCGAGGAGAAAAAAGGCCTCTCTTTCAAAGCCCCTCATCTCATGGGGTCAAAGCCTCTTTAAAGCCTAAGCCTTCAATACCGGTCTAAAGTCGACGTTTTGCTCTTATTATTAATATTAGGTCATTTATGATCGACAAATTTCGAAAGCCTTCGCCTCGACCAAAACCGATTCCTAAAGTCGCTTCGGTATATAAAGCCCTTTTTCTTTTCTTTGTAACCTTTGCTCTATTTTCATCCTTAATCGTTCGTTTTTTTCAAATTCAAATTATCGAAGGAGAGAAATGGTCTAAGCAGGCAAAGCTGCAACATCAGCTTTTAGTCAAACTTCCTGCAAAAAGAGGCGTTTTTTATGGAGATAACCGTTTAAAAAAAGGTCATTTCAACGAGGACGTGAAGCTAGTCACAGATGTGATCAAATACCATCTTTTTCTAGATCCAATGGCGATACAATCGGGCTTTAAAGAAGAAATTTCTCAAAAATTAGCCGGGTTTTTAGAGAAAGAGCCCCCCTATTTTTTAGATGAACTGGGAAAGCGTTTAAGATCTCGAAGGGTGGGCCGCTGGCTCTCAACAGAGAAAAAAGATGAAATTTTTTCATGGTGGAAGACTTTCAGCCGAGAAAATCGTATTGCCTTTAATGCGCTTTACTTCCTTCCGGATTATAAGAGGTCCTATCCTTTTGGAAAATTGCTCGGTCAGGTTCTTCATACCGTTTCAGAGAATAAAGACCCTAAAACTCAGAGCGCTCTTCCAACGGGAGGACTCGAATTGATTTATGATTCCTGCCTTCGGGGAAAAGAGGGGAAAAGCTTGCTGCTGCGCTCTCCGCGCCACCCCTTGGATACAGGCCTTGTTCTTGAAGAGGCTCAAGACGGAGCGGATATTTACCTGACAATCAACCCCTATCTTCAGGCAATTGCTGAGGAAGAAATTGGGAAAACAGTTCAGTCTGTCAAAGCCAAAAGCGGTTTTGTTGTGATGATGGACCCAAATGATGGGGCCATTTTAGCTCTGGCTCAGTATCCCTATTTTTATCCTGAAAAATTTCGATCCTATTTCAATGATCCGACCTTGATTGAAGAGACTAAAGTAAAAGCCATTACTGATTGCTATGAGCCGGGATCCATTATGAAGGCAATTACCTTAGCGATTATGCTAATTGGCAATGACGAGCTTGAAAAAGAGGGAAAAGAGCCTCTTTTTGATCCTGAGAAACGGTATCGCTGTGACCGTCATTTTTTTCCGGGAAGAAAAAAGGCAGTTATGGATGTAAGAGAGCATCGCTACCTAAACATGAATATGGCTGTACAAAAATCATCAAATGTCTATCTTGCTTATTTAATGGAAGCAGCTATGAAAAAGATGGGACCTGATTGGTATCGTGAAAAGCTGGTCAATGTTTTTGGATTTGGTCAAAAAACCGGTATCGAACTCCCATCTGAAAGTTCCGGATTTGTTCCAAGACCCGGAAAATCTTATGCGAGCGGCCATCTTGAGTGGTCGGCTCCAACCCCTTATTCATTGATGATGGGATATAATATTTTAACCACATCTTTGCAAATGGCCAAAGCCTTTTCTATCATCGCAAATGGAGGAAAAAGTGTTGAGCCCCACCTCGTTCGAAAAATTGTGAAACAGGGCCAAGAATCATTTAATGAAAGGGTAGGATCAAAAAGAGTTCTCTCTGAAGAGGTCGCAAGACGCGTGAAGGAGTCTCTAAAATATGTAACCAAACCTGGGGGTGGAGGATTCCGTGCCGATGTTTATGGTTATTCAGAGGTTGGAAAGACAGGGACGGCCGAGAAGGTGAGCCATGGGACATACTCAAAGCGTGCTCATTCCGCTTCTTTTGCGGGTTTTACTCCTTCTGAAAAACCGGCATTTGTTATTGTTATTGGAATCGATGAGCCGCAGTACCGTTATATCCCCGGCCTTGGAATGTCTCATTATGGGGGGAAGTGTGCAGCCCCTTGCTTCAAAAAAATTGCGAGCCGCGCTTTGAACTATTTAGGGATAGCTCCGGATGACCCTCACGGCTATCCGAAGGGGGATCCGAGATTTAATGAGGAAAAAGCAGACTGGATGAAAGAAGCGAAGGAGCTTGGGAAGCTTTATAAGGAATGGAACGGGTGAAGCTGAAAAAAATATTAAAGCATGTACCTATACATGCGATTAGAGGCATAAAAGAAGTCGAAATCACGGGAATTACGGCTAACTCAAAATTAGCGGCGCCCGGGAACCTCTTTATTGCAAAACGAGGGCGTTCTCATGATGGGTCCCGTTTTATTGCGGAGGCATTGCTTGCCGGAATCTCGGCGGTTGTCACAGATCTTTACGATCCCTTTCTATCAGGAGTGACCCAAGTCATTCATCCGGATCCTGCAGAAATCGAGCCTTTAATTGCGACAAATTATTACCAAAATCCATCGGATAAACTTTTTCTCGTTGGAGTGACCGGAACAAATGGAAAGACAACAAGTTCCTATTTAATTAAGCATTTATTAGATGATAGTGGTGTTTTTTGCGGACTGATCGGAACAATTGAATACATCATTGGCAAGCAGCACCTGCCTGCTGAATTGACAACCCCCGATCTATTGACGGCCTATAAGCTTCTTTATGAGATCACAATGAGCCGCTACCCTGCGGCTGTTATGGAGGTTTCCTCTCATGCGTTAGATCAAAACCGTCTTCAGGGAATTGAATTTGACGTGGCCCTTTATACGAACTTATCGCATGATCACTTGGACTATCATCAAAATATGGATGCGTATCTACAGGCGAAGTGCCGACTTTTTTCCACTTTGAAAAAAGGGCGGAAACGCGGAGAAAAAAAAGCGCTGATTAACATGGATGATCCTTACGCTCAAAAAGTGATCCAAGCCTGTACTTCTGAAGTGATTACTTACGGGATTGAAAACACAGCTGAAATTCGAGCGAGTGAAATTATTCTATCGAAAGACCGAACCGAATTTATTCTTCACTACCATGGTCAAAAAGTGAAAATACAATCCCCCTTGATTGGACGTTTTAATGTCTACAATGTGTTGGGAGCAATTGGTGTAGCTCTTCAAAAAGGGATTGAACTTGGAGAGTGCCAAGAGGCTCTTTTAAATTTTGCAGGAATTCCAGGAAGACTTGAAAAGGTAAAAAACAAGCTAGGGCTGACGATTTTTGTCGATTATGCCCATACAGAAGATGCGTTAAAAAATGTATTAACGACTTTGAAAGAGATTAAAAAAGGGAAAATTTTTACCGTTTTTGGATGTGGAGGAAGTCGTGATGCGGCTAAAAGGCCTAAAATGGCTCAAGCCGCTGAAGCACTCTCCGATCACGTAATTATTACAAGTGATAACCCAAGACAAGAGGATCCTCAAAAAATTTGCAGCGAAATAGAAGCGGGCTTTTCAAATGATCAAAAATATTTTGTGGAAGTCGATCGAAGAAAAGCCATAGAAAGAGCCATTGAAATGGCTCAAAAAGAGGATATCGTTTTGATTGCAGGAAAAGGGCATGAAGGGTATCAAATGTTTTCAAATATTACCGTAGCCTTTGACGACAGAGAGGTCGCAAAAGCCGCTTGCCAAAATTTGATCACTCAACGGACATGAAATACCTAATATCCCTTTTATGGCTTTTTCTGATGGTTTCCCATCCTTTAGAAGCTAAGGTAAAAAAACCTCTTCCCATTCAAAGGATTCCACCCTCGCGGAGTTTAAATCCTCCGATTCGTAAAAATCAGCCCTCACTCATTGTTTTGGATCCGGGACATGGAGGAATGGATAAAGGCGCGTCCTCTCATGGCGTCGATGAGAAGCATCCTGCTTTACAAACGGCCTTAAAAGCTAAGCAGTACCTAATGCAAAAAGGATATCGAGTTATTTTGACTCGTGTTACAGATGTCTTTATTCCCCTTTCCAAGCGCGCATCGATAGCGAATCAAAATCGTTGCAAGCTCTTTGTCAGCATTCATTTCAATGCAGCAAAAAGCACCAATGCAAAAGGGATTGAAGTTTTCTATTTCAATGCAAAGGAGCCATGGCGATTGCAATCATCGAAAAAATTAGCAACCTGCCTTTTGCATCGATTAGTGGCTCAAACGGGGGCAAGATCTCGAGGGGTTAAGACAGCCAATTTTCACGTCATTCGAGAAACGAATATGCCTGCAGTATTAGTTGAGGGGGGATTTTTAACCAATCCGGGGGAGCGCACCCTTCTTAGTGATGAAAAATATCTAGACCGTTTAGCTAAGGCTTTAGCTGAGGGAATTGATCGTTACTATAAATCCTAATCCCGTGCTATATTGACCATTATATTGAAAAAAAACTTCAAGAGTTGGATTTTCGGAATCTCAATAGAAAAGGAGAATGTATGCAGCAAGCAGATATCGGTTTAATAGGCCTTGCCGTTATGGGTCAAAATTTAGTTTTAAATATGCATGACCATGGTTTTAAGGTCGCCGTTTTCAACCGAACCGCTGCAAAAACAGAGGCTTTTCTTAAAGGGCCGGCGGCAAATACAGACCTAGTTGGAGCTACAACATTAGAAGATTTTTTCAAAGCGCTCAAGCGTCCAAGAAAAGTGATGTTGATGGTCAAAGCGGGAGCGCCTGTAGATGCTCTAATTGAAGAGTGCCTTCCCTTTATGGAGAAAGGGGATGTGATCATAGATGGGGGTAATAGCCACTATCCTGATTCTGAGCGCCGCTTTAAAATGTTGCATGAGAAGGGAATATTCTTTGTAGGAACTGGAATTTCCGGTGGAGAAGAAGGTGCTAGACACGGCCCCTCTATAACACCCGGCGGAGCCGAAGAGGCGTGGCCCCTTGTGGCCCCGATTTTACAAGGGATCGCTGCAAAGTCTGATGAAGGGGAGCCCTGCTGCGATTGGGTAGGAGATGGAGGCTCCGGTCATTATGTGAAGATGGTCCATAATGGAATTGAGTATGGCGATATGCAGCTAATTTGCGAAGCCTATAATCTCATGAAAACAGCATTAAACCTATCTAACGAAGAGCTGCATGAAATTTTTTCAAAATGGAACCACACAGAGCTCGACAGCTACCTCATTGAGATCACCGCTGACATTTTTTCCAAAAAAGATGAGCAAGGAGACTATCTTGTCGATCAAATCCTGGACGTTGCAGGACAAAAGGGAACAGGAAAATGGACAGGAATCAGCGCTTTAGATCTTGGAATGCCCGTGACGCTTATTGGAGAAGCTGTTTTTGCAAGGTGCCTTTCAGCAATCAAAGATGAGCGGGTGGGAGCTGCGAAAATCTATCCCCATTCCTCAAAGGCTTTTGATGGAGATAAAAAGAAGTTTATCGAAGATGTGCGTTTAGGTCTTTATGCCTCCAAAATCATCAGTTACGCCCAAGGATTTATCCTACTTAGAGCAGCAGCAGAAGAGATGAAATGGAAGCTGAATTACGGCTCTATTGCGCTTATGTGGCGGGGCGGATGCATCATTCGAAGTAAGTTTTTAGGGGATATCAAAAAAGCCTATGCGAAACAGCCTGAGCTCAAAAGTTTGCTCTTTGATGATTTCTTCAAAAAAGAGATTCTTAAATGTGAAGAGAGTTGGCGGCGAGTGGTCATGACAAGTGCAAAGCTTGCCATTCCAACTCCATGCTTTAGTACCTCGCTGGCCTTCTTTGATGGCTATCGAAGTGAACGGCTTCCGGCAAATCTTTTACAAGCGCAGAGAGATTACTTTGGAGCCCACACTTATGAGCGAATCGATCAGCCCCGAGGCCAATTTTTCCATACCAATTGGACAGGAACAGGAGGCGATGTGAGCTCTTCATCCTATAATGTCTAAGCTGCTTTGAAAACCGATTCTTGAAGTTGTTTCGGTATAGAAGCTAACCCGGATCATTCTATCAACATTATTTGCAGAGAGTTTTTGCCCAAAGATCAATAGGGAAAAAATGAAAAGTCTTAATTGCATCGCTTTACCATGAGAATAAAGAAATAAAGAAAGGCTAGAAGACCCCAGGAATATCCCCATATATGGAATTTATTCTTCGTTTTCCAAGCCTGCAATAACCCTCTTAGATAAAGCAACCATTTTTCTGTAAATTCCAAAATCCTTCATTATTTTTATGCTAC
>JBBDIZ010000004.1:0-51903 GCA_040880145.1 Simkaniaceae bacterium
ATTGATAAGAAAAATCTTCTGTAAAGGCTTTGCCATGACTTTTTAAGGGCTTACTGCAATAGCAAGCAGTTATTTAGCTTTTTTAATTCTAAGGATTGATCTATGAATTTTTTGAATTCTTTTCCATGTTCTTCAACTTTAATAATGCCAACCAATTCTCCTTCAAAGCCTTGATACTTGTTTATTATTTCTTCCACAGATAGATCTAATATTTTTTTGTCTCTGATTAAATTTGGCCAACAGTCACTGGCTGGAGAAAATTTTTCTATTAAAACTAAGTCATGCATAGGTGACCTTTAATTTACTTTAATATGTTTGGGACCTAGATGAATATGTTCCCCACCTTTCCAATGAGCCTTTCCTTGGTCATCTTACAAGGATAAAAATTTCATTGCATTTCTTCATCAACTTGTATTTCGAATTTTTCAATTTTAGCATCGTATAATTCTGCTAATTTTTCCATTAATGGCTTATTTTCTGAGTATATTTCGAAATAAGAAGTATCAAATGCTCTTATTTCTATCAAAACATCATCAAGATCTAAAGAGCGAAATGGTTCGTCTTCGGTCCTAGTACACAAATCCAAATCATTTAGATTAGCTTGGTTTTTCTTTATAATAGCCACAAAAATTCCAGACAAAAATTGATCTATATTTTCGCATAAATTTATTAAAGATGAATCGTCACCTATTTTTTTTAATTGAAATGATTCTATTCCTAATTTCTGGGGTATGGAAGAAATAGCATCAATATCTGCGCACAGCCAAATATGCGGTTCTATTAACTCAGACAGGTTTTTGATAATAGACAGTAGTTGAGATCCAAGGCAAATTGCTTGAGCGTTGGAAAAAACTTTGGTATCTAGGCGAATTAAATATTTTGGCTCAAACATCATTGCATCTCTCTTTAAGATAAGGATTCAGCTTCAGGGGATCTTTGAGGAGTCCCTCCAGTTGGGTTTGGTTTCCACTTATGCTCGTGTGGGTTGGGATGCTTTTTTGGACGACCATGATCAGTAAAATCAATATCTTTCACAGGCTTTCCTTGCGCATCAAACTCTCTTGCTTGTGGATATTTTCCTTTGGTGCCATCTTTTGTACCTAATTCGGTATGAGAAACATCTGCCTCAGGAACAGGCTCTTTAGTTCGAGGGTCACGAGGCAACGGACGATCAGGAACATAAACATGGGTATTCTTCCAGGAAATGTTGGGAAATTTAATGTCTTGAGCATGATAGGTTGTTGTTGCAAGGCCACCTAAAATTAAAGCAGCTCCAGTCTTTGTCGTTACTCCTACACCTATTGTAAATCCACCAACAGTCGTTACTTCGAGAGCAAGACCACCTACTAAAATCGCTGAACCTAGGGCAATCTCACCCAAACCAAGAAGATATCCTCCTAAATTTTCGCCATTAGGATCGTAATATCGGAAAGGATTATTCAAAACATACTGGTAGGGATTAAAACTGTCCTCAAGACCTGCAGGATCTGTTGTTATCCATCTTCCAACCCCTGGATCGTAGTACCTCTTGCCAAAGTAAATGAGATCTAGTTCTGAATCAAAGCGCTTTGATGCAAACTGCCAAGGACTTTGTAGATTTTCTTTAGTCTGGATCTTTTCACCAAATGCTGTGAAATCATAACTTGCGGCTAGAGTTTTTGCTCTTAGGTCAACAAGGCGGCGAATATTCCCCTGCACATCTGTGAGAGGAGCAAAGGTTTTTCCTTCCTTCTCAATGCTAACGGTTTTGGGAAGGCGATGCGTGCTTAAAACTCTAAAACTCAGAGGGGCACTTGAGGCGTTAAATGATCCAATTTCTTCATCCTCATCGTAGAGGTAGTACTCTCGGGCCGATTTTTCCGATCCATACCAGCCTTTTTTAGTCACTGTTTTTGCTAAACGCCTGCCTAAAGGGTCATAAATGAACGCAACCTTTTGCTTTTTCGACTTCGCTTCAATCAGTTGGTTAAATGGATCATACACCATTTGTAACTGGCTTAAGCCTGTCTTCTTAAGAATCTGATTTCCTCTTAGGTCGTATTCATAAATAGCGCTGTCATCAGAAAGCAATTCATTTAAATCATTGACTTCATAAAGGTTCCCATTCTTCTGAATTCGGTTATAAAGGGAGTCGCTGGAATAATTATTTGCATTTGAAGGTGATGCTTCCTGGAGCATTTGAGAAGTATCATCATATTGATAATGTGATTCTGCTTTATTGGTTATTTTAGAGATTAGATTTTGGACAGCATCATATTTATATTCTTCTGAGAAATAAGAGGATGCGATATGGGTTTTTTGTCCTCTTGGATCTGTAGCGTGAGTGATAGTACCTAGATTTCCAATGAGAGATTCTTGTATAAGATTCCCACTCTGGTCATATTCGTCATATTCGTGCTTGTATAATATACTGCCGCGTGCCGATTCCCTCTCTATTTTTCTTAAAAACATAGGATCATAGACGTAGCGAACTTGACCATAGCCCACTACATTAAGCGACAGAAGTCTATTAAAATCGTCATATGTCTTAGTGATTCGAGCTCCATGTGGAAATATTTCAGCAGTAACGTTCCCAAAGGGGTCGACTTCTCGCTCAATAGTAAGGTTCTGTTTTTCATCGACGGCAAGCAGGAGGTGCCCCAATTTATTGTGAGTAAAAGCGTGATGAATCATCCCATCCGAAGAATCTACTCGGGCTAAAAACCCTAGGGGGTGATAGCGGTAATAGAGGGTGATTCCATCGGGATGGGTTTTCTTTTCCATCTTCCCTGATGGGGAATAAGCGTAATTTGTTTCTCTTGCATTCTGAGTGCCATAGCCCCTTGTTAAACTTTCTACTTGGTGATCAGGGGTATAAGAGTACTTGACTGTCTGAGTCGTTTGGAATCTCTCGTCTTCGTAAACGTGATCTCGATGAAAGATAAGATTGCCTTGGGGATCATAAGTCATTTCATGGCAGGAGACTACTTGTCCACTCAATCCGAGCTTTTCCACTTTTACATTGCGAGTGAGTGCACCTTGAGTCTCTAAAATAGAAACACCATCAGGGTCTATAGTTTTGACCTGAAGAACCTTTTGTCCTAGAATATTTGAGTGAGTTTCATCATAAGAAATTTGAGTTTCGTACCCTAATGCATCTTTTTTCAGAATTTTTCTTTGAAATGGGTCGTAGGCAAATGACTCTATAGCTTCTTCCCCATTGATAATGCGGATAATGGATTCTCTATTGCCATCTGCATCGTAGGAGTAACTCATTTTATAAAGGAGGTGTCCGGCAAGATCCGTCTTCTTTTCTAGTGTGACACGATCTTCCAAGTCTCTCTCATAATGCGTGACAAGGGCATCATCACCATTATGTTTGTAAACAGTGGCAAGCCGCCCTAATGGATCGTATTTAAATTCCGTGACTCTTCCGCAAAACTCCTCTCGAATTTTTCTGCCGGCTCCATCATAGGAGTAGTGCTTCAGATTTCCTTCTTTATCGGTCTCGGTAAGAAGGTTAAAGCCACTATAAGTGAATGTTTCTTCAGCAAGAATTTCATCTTGTTTTGAAATGTATGTTTTTTTGAGGACTCGCCCAAGAACATCATTTTGCATACGGATCGTAAGCCCATCGGGATCGGTATGGGAGATGAGTTTTCCATTAAGGGCATATCTAAAATGCTCTTTCCCACCACTCTGATAGAAAATTTCGACAGGTGATCCATAAGCATTATACTGGAATGTTGTGACATTTCCATTAGGGTCGGTTTTTGTTAGCTCTCTCCCAAAGGGATCATAACTTGAATGGGTGGTTACAGCAGTAGCTTGGCCGATTGCTGAAGCAATAGAGGGAAACTCTGTTTGAATAATTTCATTGATGAGTGGATCATACTTGTAGTAGGTACGGTTGCCAAAAGGATCTTGTCTTTCAACTAAACGATCGTAAAAATCATATCTTGAAGAGATGGTATGACGATTTCCATCATCCCCTTCTTCCACAATTTTGCGAAGTCGACCTTTTGTATCATAAGAGAAATTTTTATGAATTCTTCCTGAAAAATTCTCCTTGTGTTTGAGACGCCCCTTAGCATCGTATGAATAGACGGCTTGCTGTCCTAAGCGATTGGTCTCTCCTAGAATGTCCCCTCGTTCATTATAGGTTTTGTAGATGGTATAAGCTAAAGTGTCTTCTGCATCAAAGATCTCCTCTTCAGCAACGTTCCCATGCTGATCATAAACCAAATGAGCCTTCTTTAGAGGCTTTTCAATCCCTGATTCCAGATAGGTCTCAATGACCCACTCCGGCATATGAAGAAATGGCGCTGATGCGCGCAAGAGATAAGAAGTAATCAGTCTTTGTGTGACATGGGAGAGATCGTCTTTATTTTCACTCACCCCATCGTCAGAAATTGTCTGAATTAAGTTATGACAATCATCATAGCATGAGAACTCTCGAAGGATGATTTTATCTCCATTTTTTGTGAGTTTTAAGGTGAGGAGATTGGTATTTGGAAGGTAGGTAAAGCAAACGACTTTTCCATCGTCGGTTTCCTCCCTGAGAAGAAGGTTTTTCCCATCCTCGGAAAATCTTCTTTTGGTTGTAAATGTATCTTGGCCTCCTTCGCCTGTGAGATCCCCAGAAAAAACTTCGGTGGTGGGGTTGCCAAACTTGTCATATTCAAACGATTTTTTATAGAGCAACTTTTTCTGAGCATCTCTCATTTCAACTGCTTTGAGCCAATTCTTATCATCCCAAGAGAAAATTTTCTCTTTTTTAAGAATTCTATCTTCTCCAAAGTATTGGATTGCAGTCGTGAGAAGGTTTTTGGAAAAGTGATAGGTAATAGAAGTGCCATCGCTATTTTTAACGGTGGTTGTCCCTGATTTCTCCCCGGCCTCTGGGGGTTGGTAGGAAAGTTCATAGACCGGTTCAAAACCGTCGCCTTGGCCTACAGGCAAGAGAAGCTTATGGACTCTAAAATGCTGAGGCCCTTCTCCAAAACCTTTATTTACAACTTTGAAAACATCATCTTTTCCGCTGTAGGAGCCTAGCTGAAACTTACCACAGTAATCTAAGGATTCATGCCGGAATAGGGGACTGCTAATCGATGAAAGAATGGGTGGACAAAGGAAATTATACTCTTCTTTATGCCTCTTGTCGCCATACCAATGTTTGGTTTTTTCCTTAACTTTTACATGGATGGTTCTTTTTTCATATTTGTAGTCTGTAGTTTGACCGGAGGAGGATGTAAATCGGCAACTACTTGCCCATGGCGATCCATTAATTTGAAGGGAGGCGTATACAAAACGCTCTTTAGGATCTAAGCTTTCTACATAGGTTAGCTGCCAGCTTTCGTCGTAGTGGTATTTGAGAACCTTGCCGCTTGGAAGTATTTCTTTTTCCAGTAGATAGAGTTGATCCGACCTTGTCGACCATCCCTTTCTATAATAAAGTCTGGTCGTACCATCTGCTGTATGAACGGTGATTTTATTGCCATCAGCTTCATAGGAAACTTTGGTATTTCGTGGATCATATTTTCCGCTAGGAGTTTCTCCAGATGCATTACTGAGCCCAAAGGCTAATGAAGATAGCTTTGCTTTGCAGCCATTTAACTCAAAATTAAGAGTCATACCACTTGGGTCTGTGAGTAGAATTTTTTGGCTGGATGGTGTAAATTGCAATTTTAAATGAGGATAAAATTGCCAGCCTTTGTAATTGTGAGCGACATGTTGGTAAAGGTTGTATTTATCCGACTCTTCTTGATGGTGTTTTTCTTTCGGAAAATGGCATGGCATCTGCGGAGCAATGTAGATACGGCTTAAAGTGATGTTTTGAGCCCCCTTGGCAACAAGATCCGTAATCCTAAGTGTGGGCCTTCCACTCAAAGGACTAATAAGCCCCCCAATGAGAAACTCAGGCTCACTACTTAAACTTGCTACTTGTTCGGGAGTAGATAAGAAGAATTCTTCTTTTGCCTCTTCATCGTAAGCGAAAGCAGGGGTCATAAAGAGGCAGCAGATCAGAGTCATAATCACGCGTATCATTTCACCACCTCCATTAAAGAAAATTATTTAATATTAAGATTCGGATGATAACGCAAAAACTCTTTATTAATGAAGAAAAAATGTAAGCAAAGGAGTCTTTTTAAGAAAAGAGCGTTGAAAGGAGAGTTGCCAATAGGAGGCTTTGAAGGCCTATTCCTCCAATGAGGTCAAATGTGTTTGACCTGTCTTGCTTTTACAGAAGATTCAGTTAAAGTATTGGTGAGTAAACAGGAGTAGTTGGGATCACCGCTTGAACCAATTTCAATTGGAATATCTGAAAGCCATGAGGCGCTGGTTTCGACGTCATCCGGAGAGATTAACCAAACCGAATTGTCGGAGAGCTCGAGCATCCTTCCGCCGTGGATATTGATGCTGACAAAAAGAGTGTGCCCCTCTTCTGTTTTAGGATATTCACAGCCGGGTCCGGCCTTAGAGGGGGCCTCTGCCGGAGTATCGACTCCGAGTAAAGTAGAGATTAAAAAAAAGCAGGCTGAAAGTTTTGCAAAAGACATAAAGATTCTTAGGGTTTTTTCTCCTTTTCCCATAACATAAGAATTGTATGTGGGTCAATATTGGATTTATTATTATAGGGATTGTGCTTCTTTATGGAGGCGCGGAGCTGATTGTTGAGGCGAGTCGACATCTAGCGAATTCTTGGCGGATTGGCGAGTATCTTGTAGGCTCAAGTCTTGTAGCCTTTGCCACTTCAATGCCGGAGGCGGTGACAACGTTAACAGCTCAAGCTGAAAACTATTCGGGCGATCTCATTATGGGCAATCTTATCGGTTCAAATATTGCAAATCTTGGCTTGATTCTTGGAATTGGGCTTCTCATTCGACCGGCTGTCGTTCAAAAAATGTCACTCAAAAGACCCCTGCTCTTTCAGCTTTTTATGTATATCCTTCTCTTTGCTTTAATGCTTTTTAAGCCCTTAAGGATTTGGCAAGGTCTTATCCTGCTCGCACTTTTTTTTCTGTATTATTTTTTTCAATTTAAGCGAGATCATAGTGAAGACTCTTTCAACTACAAAAATTTGAACCTGGCGGCCATTACGCGCTCATTAGTTGGAGCGGGGCTTCTTTTTTTAGGCGCTCAAAAGCTTCTACAAGGAAGCGCGCACTTTGGGCATGCTTTTGGTCTTTCAAATCGTGTTATCGGACTAACTTTTGTAGCAATTGGAACCTCTCTTCCAGAGCTTTCAACGACAATGATTGCTGTAATAAAAAAACGGGAAGAAGTTTTGATTGGCAATTTATTAGGATCTAATCTTTTCAATATTCTTTTTATTCTTCCTCTAGCGCTTCTTGTTAGTCCTCTATTTCTTTCTTCTCCCTTTTTGATCTATGATCTCTTCTTGGCCTTTTTATTCACGACTTTACTTTTATTATTTGAACGGTATTTAAACCGAATTGCGGGAATTTTTCTCTTGCTTTCGTATTTCTCTTATCTTTATTTTATTAATCAATAAAAGGGTTTTTAGTTTTGCCCTTGCTTTTTAAACGATCCAAAGTTTTCATTTATAAACTTATTTTCGATATAATTATCCTTAATTTTATTAAATTGAGAATTCAAAATGTGAAAGGGAATATACGTTACAATACGATGGCGATAGGAACTGTTTGGAAGGAGGGTTTTTTGTATATCATTTTGATATTGGCGATTTGTTTTATTGGAAATATAGATTAATTTAAGGCTTGTTATAACAATAGAAATAAAATTTACTATTATTGACCAGAGCTCTAGTAAGGCTGCAATTAAATTTCCGATAATTGGAATTGCCTTTAAGCCTAATTCTATGTAAGTGACATTTTCTAGATACAATTCAAAGGAAGGATCGAAAGACTCATTACTAGGACAGTAGTAAGGTTCATTTTCATTTTGATGCTTTTTATAGATCAAATACGAATTGGTTAGCGAATTTGCTCCAGGAATTAAGGATGCAACGTTAAACCCGAGTAATTTAAAACTAAAAGGTTCTGTTTCGGAACTTATAGACATAGTAAACCTAAATTATTTTTAATTAATTATAGCATTTATATGAATTATTGAAAACTTTAATAAATATTTTAATTTGGATAAAGTCTATGTATCTCTTGCTTAAGAGCTTCAATCATTTTTGGGTGATGGTCTTGCTCATTCAAAAGATGCTCGCAGCGCTTGAAATGGTGAAAGGCGGTTGGAAAGTCGTAGCGTTTCAAGGCAAGGTGGGTTAGATAGTATTCAACGGTTGGGTTTTTGTCATTGAGAAGATGGTAAGACTGAAGAGCTAGATAGGCTTCAGGGAGTCTCGAAAGCTGAAGATAGGTGATCGCAAGATGGAACCAGCCTTCTTGAAAGCGCGGCCACTTTTTAAGTAGAGATTGAAGGTTTTTTTGCTTTGCTTCAATGGATTGAATGGTATCATCAACTGGAGAAAAAATAATTTGAATTCCTTCTTTATCGATATGCTTTTCCAGGTAGTCAAGCGGAAGGGTTTCAGCTGTTGTCGCATCTTTAAAGGGTTTACCGGCTATCTTTTTTAGTAACGTCGTTCCTTCATCTTCTTTGCCAAGCAAGATGTAGTTATAGCCGAGCAAAAGTGTAAGCAAGGGGTCCTCTTCAAGAAAAAGAGCTGCTTTTTGATAGAGGGGCAGGGTTTCTTCATAACGCTCTTTTTGCCAAAGCGCAGCGGCTTGGTTAATAAAGGCTAAACCAACGACTTCTTTGATGGGGCGTCTTTGTAAAATTCGGGTGTTGACTCCCAGGTAGGTTTCATCTTTTGGATTGATTCCCCGGGCGGTCGTTTCAATGTTTAGCTTTTCCTCTTCTAGACGAAGAAAAATGTGGCCGGGTGGGGTGATGATGGCAAGGTCGAGGTCTAGGCGTTGAGCAAGAGCAAGATAGAGGATTGAGACGCCGAGGCAGACGCCCTGCCGGCTATCGAGCACAGAGGGGAGGAAGGTATAAAGGTCGATCTCTTCAGCGTAGAGGGAGTGGGGGGGGAATCGAAATCCTTGTTCAAAAAAGATGAAGTGCGAGATGGCACGGACTTTTTCAAGGGGAGTCGCTTCCTGATTTAGATGGGCTAAAATTTGAAGCGCCATGAGATCGATTTGAGCTTCAAAAGTGTTGATGTCAGATGGAGAGTGCTCCTCAAAGAGGAAGAGCGCTCTTGCTAGGTCGACCTCTTCGCTTTGAAGCTTTAAGATTTGATCCTGCTTTAGAGCTTTATAGCCCTTTAATTGCCGGTTGCCTAAAAAAGAGCTGAGGGCTTCGATTGTTTGAAGAGACTTTTCTGAGAGGTCCACTTTTGTTTGGTAGGGAGCGCGGTTTACAAGTTGGATGATACGGTCAAAATCAAGGTCGGGTAGGTTGAGGTCAAATGGAGATGGGGGCGGATTGGGATGATGTTTCGTTAAGAGCTGCCAGGCTTTGGCTTTGGCTTTTTTCCCCTCCTCTGTTTGCGGGTAGAGATTGTAGAAGGCAAAGTGCTTTGAGATGGAATGAGGGTCTAGGCTGTAAGAGAGCGCTTTAAGCTCTTTTTCAGAGGGCGGCGGCGGCGTAACAAAGAGTGAAAGAATAAGAAGCCATTTCATTTGAATAGGCTTTTTAATTGTTTAACGAAATTTGAGTCTTTGGCTACTTCTTCTAAATAGGGGCGCATTCGGTAAGTCCAGTTTCGGTCTAAGATTTCTCCTGGAATATTGATGCGCTCGTCATCTGGGTCTTCATAGACAAAGTCATCGATAAGAGCTAGGTATTCATTGAAGAGGTTAATGTGAAAAAAGCTCGAAGTATGGTGGATGTCTCTTAATATCTCAAGGCGCATTTCCTTTGTCAAAGGGGATTTTGGATCCCACCCTTTCATTTTGGAAAAATTGACAACTTCTTTATTTTGCGTGTCCCACCACTGCCGCAGAGTTTCAGAGTCATGGGTTGAAACGGTGGACATAGAAAGAGGGGAGTAACTTTGAAAGGAATCATATTCCCCGGTCTTCGGGTCTTTTTCCCAGCGGAAGACCTTGGTTCCTGAGATGCTAAGCTCCTCTAAAATCTCGGATGCTCCAGGAGGCATGAAGCCTAGGTCTTCAGCGATTGGGAGCATGTGAGATGCTTTTAAGATCTCTTTGAGGACAAGGCGGCCTTGACTTAGGGCTTCCCACTCATTTCCAGGTAAAAATCGCCCTTTTGCAGCCTCTTGACCTCTTGGAATGGCCCAGATTCTAAAAAATCCAATGACGTGGTCGATGCGGTAGATGTGATAAAAGTGACTGGCATATTGAAGGCGCTCTTTCCACCATGAAAATCCTTCTTCATTCATAACATCAAAGCGATAGATGGGAAATCCCCAATATTGACCCTCTGGAGTGAATTGATCAGGAGGGGCCCCCGCAGCAAAACTGAGGTCAAAATATTCGGTGTGATACCAAACATCTGCTGAATCGGGGCTGATGAGTATGGGAATGTCCCCTTTTAAAAAAATGTTCTTTTCTTCCGCATAGCTTTTTGCTTTTTTTAACTGTTTAAAGCAAAAGTACTGAACGAAAAGGATATACTGAATACTCTCTTTATGAGTTTGGAGCAGATGTTGGAAATGTGTTTTTGTGAGTTGTTTAATCTCATCCGGCCACTCTTCGGAGCTCTGGCCTTCCATGTTCTCTTTGAGTATTTTAAAAAGGGCATAAATCTTCAAAAAGGGAAATTCATTAGAAAATTGAAGGACTTCTTCTTCAAAATGGGCGCCATAGACCTCAAAATAGCGTCGCATAAAGGCATCTTTCTTACGAAGAATGGTGAGATAGGGGACGCGCTTTTCCCCATTCATTTTCTTAAGTCGATTGATTCGTTCATCAAATTCAGGAGTTAAGTTGGGCAAAGAGCTGAGAGAAAGGTAGATCGGGTGGAGGGCGCTCGCAGAAAGGGCATTATAGGGGCTTGGATCCTCGCCTGTGTCATTTAATGGAAGCAGCATTAGGGTATCAAAGCCGACACTTTTGCAAAAATCGATCATCAAATTGAGGTCGAGATATTCCCCAATTCCACAGCTTTGTTTAGTTTTAAGAGAAGAGAGGGGGAGGTCGAATCCGTGATGGTGCGATTTCCCTATTTTTTCCCAGGCGGGCTCTGCTGAAATCATAACTTAATGCCTCCTTCTGGAGGTTTGTCTTCGATCACTTTTTCAACACCTGTCGGAAGGGGGTGGCCATGATCGATGGCTTCTTTCCATGAAAGGGCTTTTGGAACGAATTCATTTAAAAATTGCATGAGAGATTCCCCTCGCATCTCTTTAATTGGATGAGAAGCTTGTAAGATGAGTTTATTGGGGCCTTCTATATACGAAAAGGTTCCATAAAGCGGGGGAAGGAGCGCATTGTGTTTTAAGCACTCTTTTAGAAGGATTTCACGGTAAGCGCCGGCGGGCATATCGGCGACTTCGGAGATGATAAAAAGGTTTTCTCCGCTCTCATCGAGTTCGATTTGAACAAAGAGATTGGGATCTGCAATAAAGGCAACGCAATTTTGCTCATTGATTTCAAAATCGAGAACCATCTCATCTGACAGCTCTTCGATTAAAAGTCGAAATCGATCCATTATTGCTCCTCTTCCTCTTTGATTTCATCGAGGTTTTCTAATGCTTCAAGGATCGTTTCGTAAAGATCTGTTCGATGACGTTCCGATTTAAAGAGGCGGGGTGCAACATGACGCATTGCATCTCGATATTGTGTAAAGACGATGAGTTGAGCTTGAATCGATTCCTGTATGCCGAGGAGCAAGGCGAGCTGGATAACCTTGTCAGAAGAGGGAAAGCGCTCTTTGAAATAGCGGACAAGCTGTTTTGCAAGTAAAACGAAGGTTAAGCGGCGGGGAACGGGAAGTTTTGCAGCTAGAAAACGTTTTTGGATAATGGGCATACGCGCTTCAAAAAAAGAGTAAATTCCTAATATGGCTTGAAGCTTGCGTGTTTCAATTAAAAGGCGCTTTAATTCATCTAAATTTATTGATGGACCTTTTGATTTTAAGTCAGAGCCGAGAGAGTGGAGTAAGAATTCAATTAAATCCTTCATTTGCGTATATTCAAAGTCATTTGAAAGCTCTTCAAATAAAGGAATAGGTTCTCTTGGGTTTCCTGTTATATCGCGATAAAGATCGCGAAGGCCTGTCGTCGATCCTAAGCCTTTCTTAGAAAATTCACGCGCTTGCTCGGCTATATTTTTTCCGGCCTTGATTTCGCGGCCGTAAGTCTCATTGAATTTTTCTTTGGCAACAATGAGTTTTTCTTGAATTTCCTTTTGATCTTCAGAAGCTTTTAAAAGAAAATCTAGAGCATCATCTGCATTGGAGGGATCGAGGTAGGATTTTGTCGTAAGATCTAATATCTCATCCTCGCTCATACCGGAATGTAGTTGAGCATAGAGATTTAAAAGACCTCGAGTCGATAGTTCGACATTTTGTTTGGCGTAGCGATCCGCTGTTTCCAGGCTTTTTTGAGTCTCTTTTGTTTTTTTAGCTTCTTTCGATTCGCCGGCCTCATCTTGAGCGGGTCTTGAAAGGCGTTCATTGAGAGTTTTAAACTTGCTTTGGATCGATCTAGGATTAAAGCGTGAGCCTCCACTTAAACGGTAGGCTTCTTTTGCATTTGCCTTGACAGCATTGAAAAGAGCATTTTTATTATGCTCGGTTCGTTGGGTTTCAAATCCTTTGGAGTGCGCGGGGGAGACGCTTGAAATATCGAACTCATCGCTCATGATTTCAAGGATACTTGAAAAAGATTATTAGCTCAATGCTCTATGGCTGAAAACCGAATTCTTTAAGTCAGCTGAATACGACCCAAGGGTTGAATCCGAATTTCTGGAACAATTTCTTGGTGAGAAACAACTGGAAGATCAGGAAATTCACCTTCGATCAATTTGCGAGTAAAGCGGCGTACATCGATAGCAGTGAGAAGAACAGGGGGTTGACCACCTGGAGGGGTTGGTGTGATGACTTTTCTCATCGATTGCAAGATGAGTTGAACAGAATCAGGGTCGAGGGCAAGATAAGAGCCGGCAGAGGTCTGTTTAATCGCAGATCGAATCATATCCTCAATTTCAGGATCGAGAAGATAGACAGCTAAAATAGTTTGGCCTTGAGAATACTTGTAACTGATGTAGCGCCTGAGTGAAGAGCGAATGTATTCGGTTAATAAAACGGTGTCTTTCTCAGTTTGGGCCCATTCAGATAAAGCTTCTAGAATCGTTCGCAAATCTTTAATGGTGACTTGTTCCTGGACAAGACGTCTAAAAATTTCAGTCATCTTTTGCAGGGGTACAAGTCGTGTGACTTCCTTGACAAGGTCAGGAAAGCTCTTTTCTACAAATTCTAAAATTGCGCGCGCTTCTTGGATTCCGATAAATTCAGCGCCATGCTGCCTGTAGAAAAAAGAAAGGTGTAAAATCACGACATCGAGAGGTTCCCAAAATTTAATTCCTGCCTTTTTTATAATTTCGAGATATTTTTGATCGACCCAAAGGGAGGCAGTACCGATGGCATTTTTAGAAGATGTGTAGGGTAAATTGTAGCGTTTTAAGGTCTCCTCACTTTCATTTGTAAGGATCATATTGTTTAAAATTTTCCCTTTAACGATAGGGACCTCGTTGAGGTGAATCGCATACTCATCGCCCTCTAAATTGGGTGAATCACAGCGGACATGAACGCCGGGAAACCGTACGCCCAGGTCTTGGTAAAGGGCATGGCGCATTTTAGGTATCATTTCTTCGACAAAGTTGACTCCTCCGCGCTTATCTTTTCGCATGAGAGCTGAAAGAGTTTTACCCATCTCTAAAATGACAGGCAGGGTTAGAGCGTAGTCATCGGATTCGCCTCGAACAATGGCATGGCCTTCGACATCGGTTTCGATAGAGGCTCCAATTCCACTGGCTGCTCTTTGCTTCTTATTTTTGCTAATCATACTATGGATAGCTGTTGCAGCGAGTGAAGCTCCAATCACACCGAAAAGCCAAAAAGGGAACCCGGGAAGGAGACCCATGATGATGATGACAAAAGAGGCGATAAGGATCGCTTTGGGTTGAGCGATTAACTGCTGGGCGATGTCGCGGCCGAGGTTCGCATTTTTGTTCTCGCTTGAAACGCGTGTTGTAACAATACCCGCTGTAAGGGCTATGATGAGTGAGGGGATTTGAGAGACAAGGCCGCCGCCAATAGAGAGGAGGGTGTAGGTCTTGGCAGCTTCCATGGCAGTCATGCCCTTCATCGCGATACCGATAACGAGTCCCCCAACGATGTTGATTACCGCAATTACGATCCCGGCAATGACATCCCCTTTAACGAACTTCATAGCTCCATCCATGGCTCCATAGAGCTGACTCTCTTTTTGAAGAGCTAAGCGAAGTTCACGCGCTTTATTGGAGTCGATGACACCGGAGCGCATGTCGGCGTCGATACTCATCTGCTTACCGGGCATCGCATCCAGGGTAAAGCGAGCAGCAACTTCCGCAACCCGTTCAGCACCCTTTGTGACAACAATAAACTGGACAATTGTAATGATGAGGAAGATTACGCCCCCAACAACAAAGTTTCCTCCTACAACAACCTGGCCAAACGTCTGGATAACGTCACCTGCATAGGCATGAAGCAGAATTTGCCGGGTGGCGGCAATTTCAATACCTAGACGAAAAAGGGTTGTAATCAATAAAAGGGAGGGGAAGATGGATATCTGAACCGCTTTGGCTATGTAAAGAGAGACCATTAAAAGCCCGATCGAGATCGTAAAGTTGATGATGATGAAGGTGTCGATGATCGGGGGCTTGACAGGGACAACAATCATCATGATGATGACGACGACAAAGAAGGCTAAGATGATATCAGGGGAGCGGTTGAAAAAATTCACCAATCCACGAGAGGTGATTGCGCCGCCAAATTTTTGAAATTTCTTACTCACTAAAGAACTCCGCTTCCAGTTTTTCTGCTTTTTCTGCTTTCTCAAGTTCAGCAACCCACTTCAATATTTCAGCGACTGCTGCAAAGGTCTCTTCCGGAATGAATTGTCCCGGATTTCCTTTTTGAGATAATTCATGAGCTAAGGGGACATTTCGCATGATCGGTATATTAAACTCATGGGCAAGCCGAATGATTTCATCAGCTAGCTGTCCTTTTCCCATCACAATAATTTTAGGAGCAGGGACCTCTTCAGCATCATACTCTATAGCAACAGCAATGTGGGTAGGATTCGTAATAACGGCTTTTGCGCGTCGAACCGCTCTTGGACCCTCTTGATAGGCCATCTCGCGAGCGATTTGGCGCCTTTTCCCCTTGATTTGAGGATCGCCTTCTGTATCTTTTATCTCTTGCTTAATTTGAAATTTTTCCATCATCATCTGTTTTGCAAATTGACGCTTTTGAAAAATCAAGTCAAAAACAGCAACGATTAAAAAGAAAATTCCTACACGAATCGCAACTTGAACTAAAAATTTACTAAAAACAAGTGCCGCTCCAAGAGGAGGCATCCCAGCTGTTGAGATGATAAGAGGAACACTTTTTTTCAAGACCGTGTAGATGAGAATGAAAGCTCCTGTAATCTTAATAATCGATTTCAAAAGCTCAATAAAAGTCTTGAGTTTGAACATGTTTTTAAGGTTGTCGACCGGGTTGAGCCGTTTGATATCAGGCTTCATCGCTTCCATTGAAAACGTCGGGCCTACGACTAAAAATCCAACGAGGACACCCGTTAAAGAGACAACGATAATCAGTGGAATGGATGAAGAGAGGATCGTATGCAAGGCGGCGCTGATGTAACCTGCTGCCTGGGTCTCCATTTTAGGGCTGTCTTTGATCGCATTGAAATTATTCACCATATAAGAGGCGAGTTTTTTGTAAAAAAAACCTGACATAATCACCATGCCTGAAATGGAAACGATGAAGGTCAGAGCAGCCGGAAAGTCTTGAGACTTGGCAACCTGACCCTTCTTGCGAGCATCTCTGAGTTTTTTAGGCGTAGCCTTTTCGGATTTTTCAGCCATTAAGTGCTTTTATAGAAATGAGTGTATCCACCCGATTATAAAGAATACTAGCGTAGTTTGCAAATTAGAAATAATTGCGTCGCTTAGTTATGGAAAAAAAGGATAACGTCTCCATCCTTAACAGCGTAATCGCGGCCCTCAGAGCGCGCTTTTCCAGCCTCTTTAGCAAGAGAACGGGAGCCGTAGGTGATCATCTCTTCAAATGGAATGACTTCAGCGCGAATAAACCCTTTCTGGATATCTGTGTGAATTTTACCTGCAGCAATATAAGCGGGGCAATTTTTTACAATAGTCCAAGCTCTTGTTTCTTCAACACCGGTTGTGATGAAGGTGATTAAGCCTAGAGAATCAAAAGAAGATCGAACAAGTTGATCGAGGCCCCTTTGAGTGACACCCACGCTTTCTAAAAACTCCTTAGCCTCCTCATCAGAAAGCTGACCCACTTCTTCCTCAAATTTTGAGCAAATTGTAACAACCGAGCTTTTTTCATCTTTAGCGAATTTGCGGACGGCTTGGACGTAGGTATTATCCATGTCAGGAAGAGAGTCCTCTCCCACATTAGCGGCATAGATTACTTTTTTATAAGTCAGAAGAGGATAGGGACTAATCAGAGCTTTTTCTTCTTCGGTTAAGTCTAGAGTGCGAACGGGTTTATTTTCATTGAGATGGTTTTGAATTTTTTCGAGTAAATCGATAGAGGGAATTAAATCTTTACTTCCTTTTGCCTGACGCTTCAGTTTCGATAGGACATTTTCAATCATCTGAAGATCGGCCAGCATTAACTCTAAATTAATAATTTCAATATCTTGGATCGGATCAATAGCTCCTTTTACATGAACCACATCCGGGTCATCGAAACAGCGGACAACATGCAAAATAAGATCAGTCTCACGAATATTGGCTAAGAACTTATTCCCAAGGCCCTCGCCTTTTGAAGCGCCTTCAACAAGCCCTGCGATATCAAAGAAGGTCACTGTGGCCGGAATCACTTTTTTGCTCTTAGACTTTTCAGACAAGATATAAAGGCGCTCGTCTTTAAGCTCGACAACGCCCATATTTGGATCGATTGTACAGAATGGGTAATTGGAAGCTTCTGCGGTTTTATTTTTTAGAAGGGCATTAAATAGAGTTGATTTGCCCACATTAGGGAGTCCAACGATTCCGACCGATAAACCTGTTTTACTCATTTTTTAAAATCCTTCCTCGTTTCTAAAGAGCATTCTAGAGGAATCTGAGACTTAATCTCAATAAGAAAGGGGTGCTTTTAGCTAGGCATTAAATTCTAGCTAAAACGACTCGCTTACCACGCCCCGCTTGCCGTATTGATCAATATACAGGATCTCCTTCTTCATAGCCATATGGTTTTCTAAAAGATACTCCCGAATAGCCAAGGCCGTATCTTTAGTATCAACGTAAATTTTTTCTTTATTATACTGTTGATCCTCTTCGTCCTTTTCGTCCTTAATTTCCGCATACCGGTCCTCAAAATCCTGAAGGCTTGTGATTCTAGCATCTTTAGAGCCTACTGATAAGTTTGGTAAGGCTCCGCAAAACGTTAGAGGTTTGTCGAAGAGTAAGGAAAGGCTTGATATCACCAGCAATAATTCTAAGGGCATACAAGAAGCCAATATAACGATACCCAAGAGAGTACCTAAAGAGAAGGGAGGAACAATGATTAAAGCGACGATGAAAACTGCTGTTAGAACAGCAGAAGCCCCCCAAATTAAAGTATCTGCTAAGGGTCCTATCTCAGCTTCATACTCAAAATCAAAAAAATTATCCTCTCTAAACCTTCCAATTGCTATCATTTTAGCCTCCTGTTAATCTTGTTAATATAAATATATTAACTTAAAGTGAAGATTAACGCAAGGGAGATTAAAAATTAAATGAACGTCCGAGGAGTTTTTCAGCTAAAGGAAAGTCTTTTTTTTGAAGTGCCTTGCGAATCTGGCGGCTAGAGACAGGATGATTATCGATTGAAATTTTTTCTATAAAGTGAGCTTCAAACCCAACTTTTTGTCCATAGGCTTTTATTTTTTCGGGTGTTCCTTTGCGACTCTGCCCAAGTCTGGCATCTTCACCGAGAATGAGTTGTTGAAAGGGAAGTTTTGTGCGGATTTGATCAATAAATTTTTGAAAACTTAAATTTGCAGTTTCGCTCGTAAAGGGGAGGAGGATTAATAGATCGAGCTCCAAACGATTGAAAAGATCGATCTTTTCATCTAGAGTTGTCAACGGTTTAAGCGGGGTACTTTCGGGATGGAGCACTGCAAAAGGATGATTTTGAAAGGTTAAGGCGACTTTGGAGCGCCCAAATTTTGCAAGTTGATTGATGAGATGAACGTGACCTAAGTGAACGCCATCGAAGTTGCCGATTGTTAACGCTATGGGCTGAGGGAGAGGGGGGATCTCGGCAAGAGAGCGGGCGATCTGCATGGGATAATATGGGGGTTAAAGGAGAAGTTAGGGGCTGATATTGTCTCAACCGAAAGAGCATTTTTTAGAGAGTAGGGTCCGGAACGAGTACGTTTTAGATTTAAAGCATATCCATAGGATTTTAAGTGAAGCCCTAGTTCGTGGGCAATAGAGCGTATATAGGTTCCTTTTGAACAAGCGATAGATAAGTTTAGGTGGGGGTAAGCATAGGAGAGCAGGGTCGTTTTTACACGAACTTGTTTCGCTTCGCGCTCAATTTCTATCCCTTGGCGAGCAAGCTCATAGAGCTTTTTACCCTGAACTTTCTTTGCGGAGAACATGGGAGGGGTTTGAGCGATTTGGCCCTGAAATTTGTTAAGCTCTTCAATTATAGCATCAATTGTTGGAACGGTTTCGGAGGTGTGGGTAATTTTGCCATCGCGGTCAAAGGTATCGGTTGCTTCTCCGAGCTTAATCGTAACCTCATACTCCTTGTCATCGTTGAGAAAATGCGGTTGCATGCGCGTTGCCGATTTGCCAATCAGCATAATCATCAGACCGGTTGCAAAAGGGTCCAAGGTTCCTGAGTGCCCGATTTTTTTGATTTTTGTGAGGCGTCGAAGGAGGTGGACGAGATAGAAGGAAGTTTTTTCTGCCGGCTTATCGAGAAGTAAGAGTCCCTCGTTACTAATCACGGCTCTTTTTTTCCTCTTCAATATCGGATAAAAGCTCATCAATACGCAGCTGAGAGTCAACACTTGTATCGAGTTTAAAGGTAAGGCTTGGAAAGTAGCGCATACGCACAAGTTTCGAAGCATTTAGGGCAATGAAACCGGATGCCGTTCCTAAGGCCTTGATCACGTTGACGCGAAGCGCATCATCTCCAATAACACTGACAAACACTTTGGCATAGTGCAAATCTGTTGTAATATCGACCCTTGTAATGCTGACAAGTTGTAAAGGGATGTGCGGATTTCTCACTTGCTTTTGAATAACCTCTGAGATCACTTCTCGAAGGAGTGAGTTTAATCTTTCAGTGCGTCTTGTCATAGATCCTGCTCGATAAAGGTGACGTCAAAGGCCTTTACGATGTCGCCAACGTGAACATCTTGGAAATTCTTAAGAAGGAGTCCGCATTCAAAATCCTTTTTGACTTCTTTGGCGTCTTCTTTGACTCGTTTAAGAGAGAGAAGGTCACCGCTCCAAATGATTTGATTGCCTCTTAAAAGCTTGACGAAGGAGCTTTTTTTGATCAGCCCATCTGTGACAATACAACCTGCAATAAGACCAAGTTGTGAAGATTTAAAGATGGCTTGTACGCGCGCTTCACCGATTTCACGTTCCTGACGAATTTTATCCAGTAGTTCACGCATCATCAGTTTGACATCGTCGATGAGGTGATAGATGATGTCGTGGGTTTTTACAACGACTTTCCGCTTGCGGATGCTCTCTTCTGCATGGGTTTCTACCTGAGTGTGGAAACCGAAAATTACAGCATTAGAAGCATGGGCAAGTTCAATATCAGATTCTGAAATTTCACCGACACCCTCTGATACAATGGTAAGTTCTGCCTTTTTTGAAGGGATCTTTTTAAGCGAGGCTTTTAGAGCCTGCAAAGAGCCTTGGACATCTGCTTTGAGGATAATGGGTAGAGTTTTCTTCTGCTGCCTCTCTTGCTCTTTAAGCATAAGCTCTTCGAGAGCTCGAGCTTTAGGACGACGCATCACTTCACGCTCACGACCGGCGGCTCTTTCTTGAACAATTTTACGGGCTTCTTTTTCAGAGTCTACAACGATAAACTCAGCTCCCGCTTTTGGAACTCCGGAAATACCCGTAATTTTAACGGGTGTGGAGGGGGGCGCTGATTGTACTGATTTACCATGCTCATCATGCATCGTCTTTACTCGGCCGTAATGTTGATCGATGACTAAAGCATTGCCGCATTCGAGTGTTCCATTTTGTACAAGAAGGGTCGCTGCAGCTCCAAGGCCTTTATGGAGTTCAGATTCTAAAATCGTTCCTCTTGCTCGAGCTTTTGGATTGGCTTTAAGCTCTAAAAGTTCAGCTTGGAGCAATACCATTTCAAGAAGGTCTGAGATTCCATCACCTGTATGAGCGGAACAATTAATGGTAATGGTTGCTCCCCCCCACGCTTCAGGAAGGAGTTCGCGTTCAGAAAGTTGTCGATAAATTTCATCGGCATTGAAGTTTGGCTTATCATTTTTATTAATGGCTACAATGATGGGGACATCAGCTGCCTTTGCTTGATTGATGGCTTCATCCGTTTGGGGCTTAATGCCTTCATCTCCTGCGATGACTAGAATAACGAGGTCGGTGGCTAGGGCTCCTCTTTCACGCATGGCGCTGAAAGCTTCATGACCTGGGGTGTCTAAAATGGTAATGTGGCCGTTGTCTAGTGAACATCTAAAAGCACCAATATGCTGGGTGATAGCGCCGGCTTCTTTACTAGCTAAATTGCTTTTGCGAATGGCATCGATCAGGCTTGTTTTTCCGTGGTCGACATGGCCCATAAAGGCAATAACAGGAGATCGAACTTTTAGATTTTCGGCCTTCGAGGATTTGATCTCTTCTTCAATGGTTTCACTTGTAATTTGAAGGCGCTTTTCTTCACTTGTATCGATGCTGATTTCGCAGCCAAATTCCTGACCGAGCAGTTGTACCGTAGTTTCGTCATCGAGATAATCATTTAATGTTAAAGCCATGCCCTGCATAAAGAGCTTAGAGATCAGCTCAGAGGCTTTTAGCTTCATTTGAGAAGCCAGTTCTCTAAGAGTAATCGGAAGTTTGACTTTTAGACTTTTAGGACGATCGATCTCTTCTTGAGCTCGAGACCTTCCTTGCGCTTTGCCTCCACGCCTTCTCTTCCATGAACCATCATCTGAACGGGATAGACCGCGGCTATCTCTTGAAGAAAAGCGTCTCGGTCCGCCTTTGAAGTCTTTATATTCTTTAGCAGGCGGTTTTTTTAAAGCGGGTTTCGGTTTCTTATCTTTTTTTGCAGGAGTAGAGGAGGTATCTTCTTTTTCTTCCTTTGCCTCAGTCTTTTTTTCATCGATCAAGGGCGCTTTAGGTTCTAAATCCGGTTTTTTTTCTTGGATAGGGGGCGGCACTTGAGTAGGTTTTTCATCCTTTTTCTCTGGAGTATCTGTTTTCATTGAGATTGGAGTTAAAGTTTTCGCTTTGGCTCTAACCGGTTTTTTTGCTTGATTATCCTCATCAGGACTTTTGGAATCTTTCTTTTCAGGTTCCTTGTCATCCTTATTTATTTTAAGGGCTTTTGCAAGCTGTGTGTTTTTTACTTTCAATTTCAGGTTTTTAGCCAAGCTCCTACTCCATTATGATGATGTATCTCTGTTTTTTTTCACCTTGTCTAAGACTTCTTCAGCAAGCTCTTTTGTGATCCCCGATTCCTTCATGATTTCAGACGTAGTAGCCGTTAGGAGTTTTCTTGGGGTGTCAAATCCAGCTGCAGAAAGACTATCGATAACAAAAGATCGAACGCCTTCAACGGCGAGAGGCTCGTCAAGCGAAGGGTCTTCTGAAAGAGCAAGCTGTCTGCGAGCAAAGGTCAATGATTTTTCATGTTCTGTCATTTTTTCAATTTCAAGACGTACGCCTAAAAGCTGTCCATTGAGCCTAGCATTGATTCCTCTTTTACCAAGAGCTGCAGGATAATCCTCATCATTCACAACGATACTCACGGTATCATCGGATTCGCTGATTTTCTTAATCTCAATAGGTGAGAGTGCTCTCATTAGAAGTTCTATACGATCTTCTGTGAAAGGAATAATGTCGATTTTTTCGTTGCCGAGCTCTCGAATAATATTTTTTACACGTGCTCCCCGAACACCGACACAAGCGCCAACAGGATCAATCTTTGGATCATCCGTATCGACAACAACTTTTGAGCGGTATCCGGCTTCTCGAACAATTCTTACGATTCGAATGATGCCTTCGTGAACTTCAGGGACCTCTTGCTTAAAGAGTTCTTCGACAAGTTCCGGATGTGTTCGCGAGAGCACAGCTTCGGCGCCACCGCCTTCGGTATCGCGAACTTCGAGAAGATAGGCCATAATGCGTTCGCCGATTGTGTACTTTTCTAGTTTGGGGATAAAGCGGTCAGGTAAAATCGCTTCAACTTTGCCTAGATCTACAATGAGAGTTCGGCTCTTGACAATGCGCTTAATCGTACCTGTTACAATTTCGCCGACGCGGTGGCGGAACTCTTCGTAAATAATATCGCGCTCTGCAGAGCGGAGTTTTTGAGCGATGACTTGTTTTGCCGTTTGTGCTGCAATGCGACCGAAATAATCGGGATTTATTGAGATTTCAATCCATTGACCTAATTCGCAGTCCGGGTCGAGCTCTCTAGCTGCTTCTAAAGTAATTTCTTCTTCTGGATAGGTGACTTTCTCAACGATTTCTTTCTCAGTTGTGACCTCGATATCACCTGTTTTGGGATCAACCTTAACAGTGGCGCTTGGAATGCTCTTTACGCTCTTTCGGGCTGCAAGCTGAAGAGCTTCTTCGATAGCAGAGATGACCGTTTCACGCTTGATACCTTTTTCTCTTTCAAGATATTCAAAAATAGCCACTAGATCTTTATTCATCTTTTATCCTTAAAAAAAAGAGAAGGGAACTCTAAAAAAGAGCTCCCTTGTAAGTCAATACTTTACTCTGCGGAAGTCTCTTCTTCCGGTCCTTTGTCGACGACGATGTCGTCAGAGTTTTTACCACATCCTTCACTGCCAAAGCTCTTGATGGAAAGGTCGATTTTTTTGCGTTCAGGCTCAATTCGAATCACTTTAGCCTTCACATGATCCCCAACTGACATGATATCTTCAACCTTGCTGAAGGCTTGGTCAGGAAACTCAGAGACATGGATAAGACCTTCGAGCTCATTCTCGAGAAGAACAAAGGCGCCGAATCCTGAAAGGCGAATCACCTCACCCTCAACGATGGATCCAACGGGCATGGTTCTTTCGAGTGATTCCCAAGGATTTTCTGTTAATTGCTTCACTCCAAGAGTGATTTTTTCACTTTCTTTGTCTACGAGAAGGACGACTGCTTTAACATGGTCGCCTTTCTGGAGAACCTCTGAAGGATGAGAGACTTTTTTTGTCCAACTTAAGTCTGAAATATGGATTAGGCCATCGATGCCGGGTTCTAGCTCAACAAAAGCGCCGTAGTTCGTTAAGGTTTTTACTTCAGTATCGACCTCTTTTCCAACAGGGTATTCTTCGCTGACACTTTCCCATGGATTTTGTTGCTTTTGCTTGATGCCAAGAGAAATTTTCCCTTCCTCTTTCTGGATAGAGAGAACCACAGCTTCAACTTTATCGCCTCTTTCGACAATTTCGCTAGGATCAGAGATGTTTTTCACCCAGGACATTTCAGTAACGTGGATCAAACCCTCGATGCCGGGCTCGATTTCGATAAAGGCTCCGTAAGGAACCAGATTCACGATTTTACCTTTAACAAGAGATCCCGGAGGATACTTGCTTTCGATTTCTTCCCAAGGGTTTGTCTCTTTTTGCTTGAGGCCAAGTGCAACACGTCCTTTTTCACGATCGACGTTAAGAATCATAACGGCAAGTTCATCGCCGACTTGAACCATTTCACTTGGGTGTTTAATTCGTGTCCATTTCATGTCTGTGATATGGAGAAGGCCGTCGATTCCATCGAGATCAAGGAAGACGCCGAAGTCTGTAATATTTTTAACGATTCCCTTGCAAATAGCTCCCTCTTGAATATTTTCAAGAAGTTCTGCTTTTTTAGAAATACGCTCTTCTTCGAGAATTTCGCGGCGTGATACGACGATGTTTTTACGCTCGATGTTGATCTTTAAAATTTTAAAGTCGAAAGATTTTCCGATGTAGTCGCCCATATTCTTGATGCGTTTATTATCGATTTGCGAGCCGGGAAGGAAGGCTTCCATGCCGATATCGACCATTAAGCCACCTTTGACTTGGCGAGTGACCTCTCCATGGACAATGGAGCCCTCTTTGCAGTGATTGATGATGTATTCCCATTGACGCTGTTTCCGTGCTTTTTCGCGAGAAAGTACGATTTGGCCTTCTGAATTTTCGGCACGATCGAGAAACACTTCAACATCAAGCCCTAAATCGACGTTATCTTTAGCAGAAAATTCGCTTAACGGGATAAGGCCTTCTGATTTCAAGCCGACATCGACAACTACAAAGTCTTTTGTAATTTCGACAATGCAGCCTTTCAGTATTTGGCCTGCTGTCATGGATGAAATTGAGCCTTCTTCAGCGTTTTGTTCTTTTTCGTTAAGTAAATTTTTAAATGCTTCTGCGTCTTCTTGTCTGAAGTCGATATCATCAATAATATTTGCAGTATCGCTCCAGTCATGGGTTGATTGGTTGGGCATGGGTTTTTAGAAACTCCTAGAGGGTTAATTTACAATCGGATCCAATTCGGATCTACTTATCTGTTTGCAGCAGATTCGTTACGGGATTATTAATCCACGTTGATGAAGCAGTTAGATTAGCATTTGTCTTTAAAAATGACAACCCTTGTTTTTGGATTACAAATGTAAGAAATAAATTTATACCGAAATAACTTCAGGAATTGGTCTTCACTCGCGCCTTACGCACATTGCGCGAAAACCGATTCCTGAAGTTGTTCCGGTATATTTTATAAAGTCTATTCTTTACAAAAAATTCATCAAGGAGTAAAAAGGTGCCTTTTTTGGGAGTGAAGAATGGCTTCTAGGATTGTCATGAAATTTGGCGGTGCTGCTTTAAAAACGGTAGCTGATCTTCTGGCCTGCGTCTATTTGATCATGAAGAATCGGAAGCGATATGATGAAATTGTCGTTGTTACAAGTGCCATGGGGGATACGACAGCTCAATTGCATCAACTAGCCCAAGAGGTTGCTCTTCAACCTGATCAGCGTGAAGTGGATATGCTTATTTCTGTTGGGGAAAGAATCAGCATGTCACTTATGGCAATGGCCCTTAAAAGCCGTGGAGTCGATGCGATTAGCTTTACGGGAAGTCAGTCTGGAATTATCACCTGTCCTTTGCATGGCGAAGCGAGAATTGTCGATGTCAAGCCGGTTAGGATTCTTAGGGAGCTTGAGAAGAAAAGAGTTGTCATTGTTGCCGGTTTTCAGGGAGTAAGCCAGGGTGAGGTTACAACGCTTGGCCGAAGCGGGTCGGATACAACGGCCGTGGCGCTTGGGGCGGCTCTTTCAGCTGAACGGGTTATTTTTTACAAAGATGTTGCGGGGGTTTTTTCTGAAGATCCAAAGATCAATGAAAGAGCTGAATTTTTCGAGGAATTAAACTATGAAAATGCGCTTAAAATTGTAATGAAGGGGGAGGTTCTAACTCAGCGTTCAATAAAACTTGCCTATGCGAATCAATTGCCTCTTTACGTTACCTCATTTGTAAATCCTCATCTTGGAACAAAAATTCAGGATTTATCTTTGAAAAAAAAGAGTGAAATCCAATATGAGAGTTTATTGTGATTCATACAATTCCGTCCTTGCTCTCCATTACACTTTCTCAAAATAGCGCTTACCTAGACAGAGCGCAAGAGCTTGTGAATGCCTTACTGCCAAAACCCTTGCAGGAAGCTGCTTTTGATTCTAAGGAGGCTTTTTTTGACCAGCTGGATGGTTGCCTTCCCCTTGTCCTAACTAAGGGAATTCAGGATCCCGGCTCCTCGCTTTTTTTTTACCTTCTATGTCGGCACCGTCGAGGTGTTAATCAATTTTTTTATGACATGATTCAAAGATGGCTTTTACCCGGAAGCGAACTGAATATTAATTTGATTTTTGGTGCTGATTTTTCTTTTATTCATCGTAGAAATTCTCTCTACTTTGTTAGTGAGCTTGGAATATGTGTTGATTCGGTTGAAAAAAAGCAGCTGATTCGCCGTAATTTTGAAACGCTTTCAAGAGAGATTCGTCTAGGCGTTGCCTCTCAATATCAGGCGAATCGTATTTTGGAGCTTAAAGGGTTTTCTGTGAATCAGAAAACAGCTAAAGTTCATGAACGCTTGGCTTTGACTGTTCAAAAATTGCCACAGCTGTATGAGAGTGATATTTTTGTTTTTATGCAGCGCTTTTTCATCTCGACAAATGATGTCTATAAAGCGGTTCGCTCATCTCGGCACCTCTTTCGAATGATTTATCTCTATTATTTGATGCAAAAAGGGACGGTCAAACAACGAGAACTCTATCCTCGCTTAAGGCATCTTCGTGTTAAAGTAATGGCTTTAAAGCTTCAGGATCCACTTGGAACCAAAACTGTATACGGCGTTTTTATCTCTTTTAATTACTTAAGTGAAAGTGAAGTCTTTGAAAGACGCCATTTTAAACGAGCTCTCCGTAACTTGGACAAGGATTTTGAAATTATTGAAGATTCATTTTTGAATCTTGAAGCAAAGGAAGAGCGTCTAATTACGGCTTATATTGAAATTGAAAAAAAAGGAAGTCGTTTATTAACCCTTAAAGAACTCATAAGAATTCGGCGGGAATTGCCTCATGAAATCAAGGTGAGTATTGAACGCTTGCTCCGCCCCGTATTTATGCCTCGCAATGAAGAGGAAGTTATGCGGAATATTGTTATATTAAGCGGTCAACTTAAGTTTGTAAGGGATATTCCTCAAGTGATTATTTCGTTTGATGAGCAAAGAGAGGAAAGTCTTTTTTTTACGATTACTTTTGTTAGACTTCTTCGAAAAGGGTCTAAAAAGGTGGAGGACCTCTTTAGAGAAGATTCGATTTTTTCTATAGAAAGGGTTAAAAAAGTTGGAAAACTTAGAAAGAGGACATTGAAAGAAGCTCTTGTATTAAGAGCTGAAATCTCAAGCTCTCCATTCATTCGTCAAGATCATCATCTCGACCTTTATCGTGCCCGTGAATACTTGCTCATTGAGCTTCAGCGAATCGCCGGCGAGGTGCGCGATTATAATGGGGGAATGATTTCAAAACAAAATGAGCTTTTTATTTCCCTTCAAGAGGCCCTCGGGGATTTAGGAGAGAAAAATCGTTTGCTCTTGGAGCATTTTTTTCACTCCATTTATCCAACTGAACTTCGATCACTTTTGCATACGGAACCCTTAAGGCATCTCTTTTTAATGTTAAAGGCTGAGCTTGGGCAGACAAAAGTCTTTTTTGAGCAAGACGAAAAAAATAGTTACTTCTTAATAGGGGTAAAAAGCGCGGCAGCTGCTGAAAAGATTCGTGGGAAGGTTTCAAAATTAATTTTTGGCAGACTCGAATTGGCTCTTCTAAGCCTTTCTTATTTTGAAATGACTCATCTAGGATATATACTTTCTTCAAAAAGCGAGGAAAAAATTATCGCAATTCACAAAGCAATTGAGGAAGGGCTTGACTTGTAGAAATAAACGCGCTACGCTCCCTCCAGATTATGAAAAGCAAAAATAAAATCAAAATCGAGCCTTCCCTTTTTGCAGCAGACTTCGGCTATCTTGCTGATGAAGCAAAGCGTGCTGAGGACGCTGGTGCAGATGCCCTTCACTTTGATATTATGGATGGTCATTTTGTTCCCAACCTCTCTTTAAGCACAAAATCTCTTGAGGCTGTGAATCGAGCTTGCAACCTCTTTTTAGATGTCCATATTATGGTTTATAATCCTGAGGTTTATATTGAAAAACTTGTTCAGGCGGGAGCTGATAACATTACTTTTCACTTCGAAGCGACAGAAAATATTGAAAAGACGCTTGCTATGATTCAGCAACAGGGGATCGAGGCAGGGCTTGCCTTTTGTCCTGATACGTCCAAGTCGTTTCTTCCTCAATTCATTGATAAGTGCAATGTTATCTTGCTAATGACGGTCAACCCCGGTTTTGGTGGCCAAGCTTTCAATCATGACGTTTTAGAAAAAATCTCTTTTCTAAGAGAACAATCTGCAACTTTGGACATTCAAGTTGATGGAGGGATTGATGATAAAACAGCGCCTCTTTGCATCCAAGCCGGGGCGAATCGATTAGTAAGCGGAACCTACCTTTTTCGAGAAAATGATATGAGAAGCAAGATAAAGCAGCTTCGAAAGAGTCGAGAATTAAGTGTCTAAAAAAAAAGTGGTTGTTATCGGGGGCGGTACAGGGAACTTTACAGTTCTTTCAGGGCTTAAAAATTATGATCTCGATCTCACGGCAATTGTCAGCATGGCTGATGACGGAGGAAGCACCGGAATTTTGCGTGATGAGCTGGGAGTCCTTCCACCCGGAGATGTCCGACAATGTTTAGTTGCTCTTTCTAACTCCTCCCTTTTAATGCGTTCTTTAATGAATTACCGTTATGAAACAGGGTCTTTAGGAGGGCATAGTTTTGGAAATCTGTTTTTATCTGCTTTAGAGAAGGTAACAGGTAGCTTTGAAAAAGCTGTGGAGGAAATGGGCCGCATCCTTTACATCCAAGGGAAAGTGATCCCTGTAACGACACATGAAGTGCGCCTTAAAATGATTTTGAAGGATCGAACGATTCTAGAAGGCGAAAAAGAGATTTATCTTTCTCAAAAAATTGATCAAGGGTATTCCAGCGTCTTTTTAGAACCCTATGCAACAGCAAATATTAATGCTCTATTTGAGATCCGAAATGCGGATCTGATTATTTTAGGTCCAGGCGGGCTTCATACGTCTATTGTTCCGAATCTACTTGTAAAAGGGGTCGGCGAGGCTCTAAAAAAAAGCAAAGCCAAAAAAGTTTTTATCATCAACTTAATGAATCGAAAGGGTCAAACCACAAATTTCAAAGTAAGCAATTATCTCAAAGAAGTTGTGAAGTATATCGGGGAGGACGTTTTCGATCATCTCCTTGTAAATTCAGATGTTCCGGATGATGAACAAATGAAAAGTTATCATGATGAAGGGGACCTCGTTGAAAATGATATTACATCGAAACGGGTTATTATGGCGCCAATGATCGGTAAAATTCTCACTCCATCAAAAAAAGATTTGTTAAAAAGAAGCTTGATTCGTCATGATTCAAATAAATTAGCCACAGAGTTGATGAAAATTGTTAGTCATATTTGATCTAGATGATACCCTAGTCGATACAAGCGGATCTTTACTCCCGCAGCTTTTTCTAAGCACGATTGAAGCATTAAAAGAAGGAGGAGTATTTTTGCGAGATGAAAAATGCGCTATTGAAATGCTGAAGCGGCTTAATTGTGCGGTATTGTCGAGTAAAGAAAGCCTAGAAGAATTTATGGAAATCCATGAAGTCAGTAAGGATTTGGTTCCTTTGGCTTTAAAGACTTTATATAAGTCCCATACGTTTTCGATTCATCAAACTCCCGGTTCGATCGATTTACTGCTCGAGCTTAAAAAACGATTTGAGCTCATTTTAGTGACGATTGGAGAAGAGGCAGTTCAGAAAAAAAAGCTTAAAAAAGCCAATATTCCGCCGGATCTTTTTAAAGAAATATACATCTGTAAAGAAAAGAAAAAAGTTTACCTCGAGATTTTAAATAAATTCCCCTATCCCCCAGAAAAAATTGTTGTTATAGGCGACCGGCCTGTTCGAGATTTGCGGCCGGCCAAAGAATTAGGCTTTAAAACAATTCACATTAAATGGGGAAGAGGGTTAAACTGCCAGGATGTCAGAGGTGATGTTGATTATACAATTTATAAATTATCTGACTGTGAGTATATACTAAGACTTATTGAAAATTTTCAGGAAAGTTATGACCACATTAAACCAGCTCTCTCCAGGAATGATAATATCTCTTGAGAAAGAGATCTACAAAGTCGAATCTTCAGTTAAGGTGACTGTTGCAAAGGGAAATCCTTTTTATAAAACCAAGCTAAAAAATTTAACCACAGGCGAGGTTTTAGAAAAAAGTTTTAAATTAGGAACAAATTTCGATGAAGTTTCTGTTTCAGCCCGTCGTTTAGAGTACCTCTATCCGGAGGGAAAAGACTTTCTTTTTCTAGATGTTGATCAACTTGAAAATGTCTGTGTTCCAGGACATGTTATCGGAGAATCAATTCATTATTTAAAGGAGGGGATTCAGTTAAAGGCCCTTTTTTATGCCGAAGCGATTTTTTCCGTGGAACTGCCTCAGTTTTTGGAGCTTACGGTCATCAAGACGGAAGCTTCTGATTCAAAAGTTACCGTTTCTAGCGCGACTAAAATTGCGATATTAGAGACGGGTGCAAGAATTACGGTTCCTCTTTTCGTAGAAGCTGGGGACATCGTTAAAGTCGATACTCATTCGAGTGAGTATGTTCAAAGGGTGTAATTTTTATTTTAATAGCGGATACTGTATAATGGTAGCCAAAGGAGCTTAGAATACTGTGAATAGAGAAGAAATTGAGAAGCTCATGGCCTCTATGAAAGAAATGGGGCTGACAAAAATTAAGATTAAAGATGTAGAGGGATTTGAGCTTGAGCTAGAAAGGCAAGAGCAAAGGGGAATCGTTTCACCTGATTCAAATTCTAAAGTCGTTCATTATCAACCTGTAGAAGAGCATTATGGCTCTTCGCATGCGGCATTGCCAAAAGAGGTTAGAACAGGAACGTTTATTATTTCCCCGATGGTTGGGACATTTTATTCTTCTCCTGGGCCCGACCAAGAGGTCTTTGTCAAAGTTGGGGATCGTGTTAAAGAGGATTCCGTTGTGTGCATTGTTGAAGCTATGAAGGTAATGAATGAGGTAAAGTCTGGGAAAAGCGGCATTATTAGGGAAATTTTGATTGATAATGCCGAGCCTGTAGAGTTTGGAACAGAGTTATTTAGGATTGATTGAAGGATATGAAAAAAGTCTTAGTTGCTAATCGCGGAGAAATTGCTGTCCGTATCATTCGAGCCTGCCACGAGCTTGGCCTTCAAACAGTTGCAGTTTATTCAAAAGCTGATCAAGAGGCTTTGCACGTTTTATTAGCCGATGAGGCGATTTGTATTGGGGAAGCCCCTTCGCATAAATCTTACTTGCGAATTCCGAATATTCTGTCCGCCTGTGAGATAACAGGGGCTGATGCGGTTCATCCCGGATATGGCTTTTTGAGTGAAAGCTCTAATTTTGCTTCTATTTGTGAAAGCTGCGGTTTAACTTTTATTGGCCCATCGGCAGAAACAATAGGGCTTCTTGGTGATAAAGCTCAAGCAAAGGCTTTGGCTAAAAGCGTAAAATGTCCTGTAATACCTGGATCAATTGGTGTCGTAGCCTCAGTGAAAGAGGGGCTTAAAGAAGCTGAAAAAATTGGCTATCCGATCTTTATCAAAGCATCAGCTGGGGGAGGCGGTAAGGGAATTCGCATCGCCTATGATGAGGCTGACTTTATCCGTAAATTCACTGCCGCTCGAACAGAGGCTGAGGCCTCATTTAATAATCCTGATGTCTATCTTGAAAAAATGATCATGAATCCAAGGCACATTGAGATCCAAATATTAGGGGATAAGTTTGGCAATTATGTTCATTTAGGAGAGCGTGACTGTACGATTCAAAGACGCCGCCAAAAGTTGATCGAAGAGTGTCCAAGTCCTGTTCTATCTCCTTCTCAGCGGAAAAAGATGGGGGAGTGTGCGATTCATCTAGTCAAAGCGGCTCGCTATCATACAGTCGGGACGGTTGAATTTCTTTTAGATAACGATGGACGCTTCTATTTTATGGAGGTGAATACTCGGATTCAAGTTGAGCATACAGTTACGGAAGAGTTGACGGGAATTGATCTCGTCAAAGAACAGATTCGTATGGCAATAGGTGAGAAGTTAACTCATAAACAGAAAGAAATTCAGTTTCGCGGCCATGTAATGGAGTTTCGGATTAACGCAGAAAATCCCTCCAAGGGTTTTTCGCCCTCTCCCGGCCGTCTTGAATATTTTATTCCTCCAGGCGGCCCATCTGTTCGGGTCGATACCGCTTGCTATAGCGGTTATACCATCCCGCCTAACTACGACTCTTTAATTGCAAAATTGATTGTGAGAGGGAAGGATCGAAAAGAGACAATGGCTATAGCTGAGCGAGCCTTAAAAGAATTTCACATTGGAGGCGTCGATTCAACCATTCCTTTTCATCGTTATATGCTGAAAAAAGAGAAATTCCAAAAAGGGAAATATGCTCTTAATTATATCGATGAATTGCTAGAGGAAGGGTGCCGTTTCGATGAAGAAGACTCTTAGTATCACCCCTGAAGAAATCGATCAAAAAATTAATGCATTTGGATCTTACCTAAATCAATTTTATAAAAACCAGCCCTTAATCATAGTAGGGATCTTAAAAGGCTCAATTTGCTTTATTGCAGATTTGATTCGAAAACTCGATATTCCCTTTGAGCTAGAATTTATCCAGTGTCAAAGTTATGGAGATAAAGGAATGACGCCTGGAAAATTGACGATCTCATATCTAGATTTCCTCGCTGTTAAAGATAAGCCCCTTCTTCTCATCGATGATATTTTAGATACCGGACAAACTTTAACTCAAGTGATTCAAGAGCTGAAAAAATTAGAGCCCGCGTCTATTAAAAGCTGCGTGCTTTTAAAAAAAAAGAACAAAAGCCCACTTTCTGTAGACCATGTTTTATTTGAAATAGAGGACCGATTTGTAATAGGTTATGGGCTTGATTATAAGGAAAAGTATCGAGGTCTGAAAGGCCTCTATCAAGTGGAATGAAAGGCATTATTCTAGCTGGAGGCGAGGGTACGCGATTGCATCCTCTTACCCTCGTAACAAGTAAACAGCTTTTACCTGTTTACAACAAACCCATGATTTATTATCCGCTCGCTACCCTCATGCAAGCTGGAATTCACGAAATATTGATTATTTCTTCACCACAGGACCTTCCAAGATTCGAAAAACTTCTTTCCGATGGTTCCTCGCTAGGGCTAAAAATTTCTTACTGTGTACAAGAAAAACCTCGTGGGATAGCAGAAGCGTTTATTATTGCTGAAAGTTTTATTCAAAGTGACCCAGTTGCTCTTGTCCTAGGAGATAATCTCTTCTATGGGCTTAATATGGAAAGGCTTTTAATGGAGAGCTCTATGCTAAAAAATGGGGGGATCGTTTTTGGGTATGAAGTTGTGAATCCGACTCGCTACGGCGTTATTGCTTTTGATAAAAACAATAAAATTGTCGACATTATTGAAAAACCAACCATTCCTCCTTCGAACTATGCCGTTACCGGGCTCTATTTTTATGATTCAAAGGTTGTTGAAATTGCAAAAAAATTAAAACCCTCGAAAAGAGGCGAGCTTGAGATTACGGATGTGAACTCGGCTTACTTAAAAAGAGGAGAATTAACGGTAAAGCTTTTTGACCGAGGTTCAGCATGGCTTGATACCGGTACGCATGAAGCGTTGCATAATGCTTCGAATTTTGTTCAAATGGTTGAAGAGAGACAAGGGATCAGAATTGGTTGTATCGAAGAGATTGCTTTCCAAAAGGGGTTGATAAGCCTTGAGCAATTTGAAAAGCTAGCTGAAAAAGCGAATCAGAGCGCTTATGGAAGTTATCTTATGCAGAGGGTGATTTCAGCTTCCGAGAAGAGGATGAACGCTTTTTCTTGATGGGAGATCTTCCATAGACAACCTCATGTAGATTTTCGATAGCCATAAACGAGCCGGGATCTTCTCTAAGAACAATTTCCTTTAAATCTGCCAAATCTAAACGTTCCACAATAACAAATAGAATTTCTCTAGCATCGCCGGTATAGCCGCCTCGTCCATACATGACCGTAAGGCCGAGCCCCATCTCATGCATGATGACTTCTTTAAGTCGATCGGGTTTTGATGAGATGATCAAAACAGATTTTAGCTCATCTAAGCCTACAATCACCATATCCATGATTTTAAAGGCTACGATGTAGGTAATCATCGATCTTGTAGCAATATGCCAGTCTTTGAAGATTAACCCATAGGCTCCAAAAACAAAGACGTTGATGAAGAGAACGACCTGACCTACTGTAAAGCCTTTTTTTCGATTAATAATGATGGCCATAATTTCAGTGCCATCCAAACAACCTCCATTACGAATGATAAGCCCGACACCCGCACCTAAAATGGCTCCTCCGATTACAATAACCTCTAGAGGATCTCCAATAAAGGGGGGAGCAAGCTCCATAACGTAAAGAAAAATAGCAAAGAACAGGATGGCCATTAGAAATTGAATGACAAAGCTTTTTCGGATATGACGATAGGCAAGATAGAGGAAGGGAAGGTTGAGCAGGATCAAAATAGGAGAGATCCAGCTATCACCAAAAAGTCGGCCGCAAATCAATGAAATCCCCACAATACCGCCATCGATCAAATTGTTCGGAATGAGAAAAACGTGAATAGAAAGTGCCGCTAGAAAAGCCCCTAGAGCGATCCAAAAAAAGCTAACTAAACGTCCACGGAGTGACTTTTGAGGGGATGAATTTGCAACCATAACTTGATGCGGGATTCTAACGAAAGGGGAATTTCTTGTCTATGATAAACGTGCTTGCTAAAATCCAGTTAAAAGCCCAAAAGGCCAGAGAAAGAAGAGAATAAGCTCGGGCCAGAAAGGCTGCTAATACGCAGGAAAATTTTTCAGAACCTTCCACAAATAGCTTTAAATTAAGAGGACATATGGGAATTCTCATCTCGTTTAGGGGATTGAGAGTGTCACTCTATTTTCCCCAGACTTCTCGAATAAGACGTCCGGAAGCTATGTCGTACTCAATCGTTTTACAAGACCCGTTTGGTAGGGAGATGTGGATCAATTGGTTAAAGGAATTGTATTCATAAGAGCTAGTCTTGCCTTCTGCATCGGTTACTTCTTTTAAGTTGTGTTTGGGGTCATATCCATAGGAAGTGGCAAAATTTTTAGCGTCTGTAATTTGCTTAAGGTCACCTCCTTCATGGTATGAAAAATGGGTAGTTCCTATAGGGGTTTGGATGGATTTAAGAAGATCTCCATCATATTCATAATGTTTCTGAATTCCAAATTTATCTGAGGTTTCACGAATCCTTCCTTTTTCATCTACTTTGCGTTCAAACATATAGCCGGTTGGGAAGAGAAGCTCTTTTAATTGCCCATTCTTATCATATGTGAAAGAGGTGGTTGCATGGCGCGTATTCGTATGGCTCATTAATTGCCCCGTCGATTCGTTATATCTAAAAGACACTGCATAGCGTCCGTCCAAGGTCACGCCCTTGCATTTAGATGAGTAACGGTCATTTTCATCGAAATTCACAGTGGCTTTGATAAAAGTTTGGCTAAGGCGATTATTCCATCCGTATGTATTCCAGATAGCTCTTCCATTTGGCTCTTTTTGACAAAGCAAATTTCCATTTCTGTCATAAAAAAATCTCCATTCAGCTCCGACTGGATTTTTAAAATAAATTGGATTCCCGCGTGCATCACAGTGACATTCGCTAATATTCCCTTTTGGATCTGTGATTTTTGTTGGGAAGCGGATGTTATCTTGCTCATAAACAAAATCCCAAGTAAGTCCAGTGGGGCTTTTCTTATGGATTAGACGATTCTTGGAATCAAAATAAAAAATTGATTCTTTCTCTTGTCTATCCGTCATTGTCATGATTTTCTTTTCCAAGGAAAAATCAGCCTGGTATTTCATTGATCCGTCTCTAATTGCCACTGCACGGTTGTAATCATCATATGTAGCTTCAAAGAGAGTCTTTCCTAGAGGATCGGTAATTTTATCGAGCCGTTTATCTAAGTCATAGGCGTAATAGAAATAGATTTCATTTTCACTTCCTACAGTGCGAAGTTGGCCGTTAGGATGATAAGTGTATTGTATGGTCGTACTTTCAAGCCCTGAGGCTTTAACGAGACGATTATTATCGTACTCTAGGAAAATGGCTACTCCACTCTGATGATGGATAGAGCTGAGTTGATTGTCACGATATTGGTACTCAATAGAGAGACCATTGGTATCAAGTGTTTTTAAGAGCTGTCCTTGCTTGTCAAAATCTAATTGGCCAATCCGCGAGATGAAAAGAGAGAGTGTCCCATTGAGATTATCTCTCAAAAGACCAGGGTAGTCGGAGCTTGTAAAGAGAGGGTAATTCTCTTCGCTAAAAATGAAGGGTTGATAGAGACACTCTCCTTCTGGGGTTCTAACTAAGATAGTTTGATAAGTTTCACAAGACCTTCCATCAGAGGAAGTAACTATAATTTTTTTTGAAGGCAATTCAAGCTCATAAGGAGTGATTCGCCATCCATGGCCAACGGCTGACTCTTTTTCGGAAAAAGAGTTGTAGAATCGTTGCAAGCTGAGTTTTTGATTGCCTGGCACAGAAAAACTCATATCGATATAGTTTTTTTTCACATTGCCCGGCTTTCTCGTGCGATAAATGCTTTGAGCAACGGCCATAAAGGTGTCTTGGTTAGTGGGAGAACTGAAAGTCCAAGTAAAGTCATTTTCTGAGGGTCTTGATTTTAAGGCTGAAGAGGCAAAATCATTGGCAACTGGATCTATATAAGTAGAAAAATTTTGGCTGTTAAACGAATAGCTGATGCCTCCTGATGCACTTCTCACCTGTGGATAGGAAACAGGCACGTTTCTCTTGCGCCTATGCTCTTTGACATGCCTTTTTTCCGTTTTTGTTAAGGTCCATTCGTAGCTATCTACTATTGGGGTAATATATTGAGGTGTTTCTATTATTTTAGGTTGATAGTTTGAGAAAAAGGTGGTATCAAACGGCACATTATTATCTTTTAGCCATTTGACAATGGCTGTAACTTTCCCGAGTTGTTTCAATTTTTCTAAAATAGGGAATTGTCTTGCAAACTCATCAAAGTGAACGGTGAGGTGTTCGGCAAACTCGCGGCAAGCGGAATAATCTTTAGTTGAACCACTAAATTGAGCTTCTGTTAGCACTTTCATCCGGAAATCGCTAAATACCATTCCTTTGTGAGATTCATCTTCAACAAGAGTGATCTGCTCGGGGACAAACCACATACGAATATCGAGGGGGTTATCGGTGCATTGATGAGCGGCAAGCCTAGCGAGAATACTGGAATATCCTGGGATGTTCAGATTAAAGCGTTGCCCACTATTTTTGTCTTTGCCAATCATAAGGCTTTTTAAAAGATAGTCTGCTTCGAATATGGTTTGGCCAAAAGTCGTATTCGCTGTTGCTCCATCGTATCGGACTTTTAATTTATTTAGAAATGGAGAAGGCTCTGTTCCAATCGACACTCCAGGATCTGCCACAGGGCTGGTTAGGCCAATTCCATAAACAGACCTGACAGCAACGGTTAAATCATCAAGTTCAAGGGGTGGTAAATAGTGATTTTGAGGCCCAAACAAGACAATTTGACCTGTAGCGGGATCAAAAGCTGCTCCTGCGATATCAGCTAGGCTCAGTTTGAGTTCTGCTGTCTTAGATAAGCTCACTCCTCCGAAATCTAAGCTAGGAGAAAAGTTCATTCCAATAGGAGGCTTACTTGTCGGTTCTGTGGGCTTTGTATTGTTCTGTTCGGTAATCCAACGATGTAACTTTGTTGGCTGAGAGATTTTAGTAAAATCCTTAAAATTTGGATGTTCAATTTCACAAACATCCAGAACTTTTGTGACCATATCAATGCAGTTATTCTTCAGTAGATGATATTTTCCTGGGTCTTTGAGAACTTCAGCAACTCGGGTGGCATGTTCTGTTTGAATTTCAAATTTTATCGATACGGTTCTCTCTGTTCCTCGACCTGTGTCGTTTTGAGGACCATCAAAATAGTTTCCTCGACATGTGCAGGTGCCGTCTTGGTCTTTAAGTTCATTCCAACCATGTCCGAAATCACCCCAGTCCCAATCATTGGGAAAGTCGGCGAAAATCGTTAGCTCCTCCAGTCCCAAGGGATCAATAAAATTAACTGGATTATTACTGACATAGAGATAAGGATTAAGAGTGACAGGACGGTCTAATCTACCAAGGCGAGGATCTTTAGAAATGAACCTTCCGATTTCTGGATCATAGTATCGATTTCTTAAGAAAATGAGACCTGTTTCATCATCGAATTGCTCACCGCAATATTTATAAGCATTTGGGATATTTTGCTCATCTGAAAGAAGGCCGCCGAATGCATCATATTCGTAACGATTTAATACTTGATCTGAAGAGCCAATAAGAGCTGAGATGTTTTTCCCGATGCTGTCATAGAGGTAAAACTGCGTTTTGCCATCAGCGGATTGGCTGATTCTAGAACCTCCGTAAACATACCGGGTCGTTTTTTCTCCTTTCCAGCAATCTTCCTGTACTTGTTTGAGCAGAACTTGACTTACAGAAGCAACGAGATCATTGATATAATCTGTACGGATACCATTGACTGTTTTAGAAATTCGATTGCCGTTTCCATCATATTCAAAAAGAACTTGATTAGAGCTGTCTGAGTAAGAGATAAGGTGATTATCGAAGTTATAGCTATAGATGGCTTTATGCCCTGGAGAAGACTTCTTAATTAAATTGCCGGCAAGGTCATATTTGTAAGTGGTATCTCCAGCTTTTCTAAGGCGATTTTCTTCATCATATTCGTAGACAATAGTTCCTTTAGGTGTTGTTTTACTGCGTCTATTTCCTGCGCCATCATATGAAAACTCTTCGAAAAAGCCATCTGAGTATTTTGCTTTTTTGACTCTATTAAGCTTATCATAGGTGTATATGACATAAGAGCATTTTTCTGAGGTAATCTTTTCAATTTTTGATCGATTTCCATTGTCGTCATATGTATAGCGAAATTCTTCTATTAAATTTTCGTTGGCTTTTCTATGGATAATGTGAGATATTCTTCGGGTTTTATGGTATCGATACTCGGTTGTTACTCCATTAGGCAAATTTTTTCTTTTTAGAATATTGCTTAATTCATCGTATTCAAATCTTGTAATTCCCGAAAAATCTTTGATTGTTTCTAATCGATTGGAAAGATCGTAACTGTACTCGATCTCAGTCTCATCAGGATAGATCAACTTTACAAGATTTCCTTCTAAATCATACTGGTAAGAGATGAATTGCCCATTAGGAAGGGTAACTTTGTTGATTTGTCCAAATTCATCGGGTTCAAATAAGGTCACCCCATGCTGGTCTTCCATTTTTATTCGAACGCCATTTAGATCGTAGGAATATTTGACGCTTTTTCCATCTGGGAAGATTATCTGTTCTAGCCTGTTTAAACAGTCATAGTGGTATTGAATAGCAAATCCCCTAGGATCTGTAACTTCTTGTAAATTTCCATATGGATCATACGAATACGATTTTACTGAAATAGCATCGGAGGAACTGGGGATTAATAAAGAGAATATCCATAGAAAAATGGATATTCGTCTATTGATGAATTTGTAAAGTAGAGATGATTTTATCATGTTTGGGTTTCATTATTAGACTTATTTCACATAAAGAGTCTTCCATTCTACGAAGGCTTGAGGTTGATTAGATCCATCTCCTAGAATTGCACTGCCTACGGGAATAATCCATACGTCGAATTCCTTCATGTTAGGGCGCAAGCCGATTACAGAAACTTCAACACTTCTATGCCCAACAGTACATTTCAACGTTCCAAAGGCTTGCTTACCGCCAGTGTTTTTTGCCAAAATGACAATAAAAATTTTCTTATACTTGTTAAGTTGGTCAAAACTTAACTGAAAGGGTGAAAATTGTTCGTTTTTTGAAAAAATATTTTCCGATTGGCTGAGTTGCTCATCTGTTAATACATAACCTTTAAGCTGCGTGTGTGTTTTGTATGCTGTATTATAAAAAAAGAGAGAAGGATAAAAATTAGCTATAAGATAAATGGCCAGGCCTATCAGAATGACAATTCCAATCGATCCCCCCAGGATTTTGAATGTACGGTGCATCTCACCTCCTCCCGTTCCAGTTAGCTTTGTCTTGCTGAGTCCATTTTTATTATTTAAGATTTAATCGACTATATCAGATGGAAACTGTTATAAGCTCTAGAGCACAAAAGTTAAAGATAATTTCTAAAATACGGCGTAGAAAGTAAAAACCAGGGAGACAAAATTTGAACTATTGCGGCCGCAGCCTGTGAACCAAACTCCGCCAACATAGCCAAAGGTTGAGCTTGGGTTGTATTCGATAGCCGGTGCAAAGCTGAGTTGACTGCTAGAGGGGGCTCCCAATGAGGCCTCTTGCCCATTTACGTCGACTCCCTTGCGGCCTGAAAAATTGGAGCTATTGGTGTAGTCATAGACGACGTCTAGCGCGGCTACCCATTTTTGAGTGATGCTATATTCGATGCCGAAGTTGGTGTTGAAGGTATTGCCGGGTTTTATTTTCCCATCAGTGCCAAACCCGCCGCCAAAAACATTGAACTCTTTCACGTTTGTCGGAGCTGTGATGGTGTAATTAATATTGAATCTTACAGCAAAGGGGTGAAGAGGGTTGAGTTGCCAGATGACCTTTCCAAAATTTAATCCAAAGGTTGTCGTATAGGCGCCGCCTCCTGTCGCATCGATTCCCTCTTTTTTGGGATCGAGTTTTTCATATTTTCCGGTTGGGAAGGTTTGGGTGACGGTTCCTCTAAAGCCTGGAATGTAGGGAGATTCTCGGTAGAGTTGAATGCCGAACCCCCAAGTTGTATCGCCGATATTGCTTGCCCAATTACTGCCTTGGTTATTAAATACGGCACTGACTGTCATACTGGTATCGAGCCAGTTTGTAATTCCTGTCTGGAAAAGGTATAGAGGACTTATAGTATAGATGTCTTTGATGTTTTTTGAGTTTCTATTTTTATCGAACTCGGCATAGGTGTTTGTAAAGTAGATGTAGGGTTGAATGTTAGCAAAACCCGGTGTCATATTTGTATACCCCCCTGTGATTAGGGGACCTGCATACCAAGGGTTGAACATCTCTTTTGCTCGCTGAAAATCAGCCTCTGCTTGATTTAGCTCAACTTGCACCTCTTCCGGAGAGGGAGGATGATAAGGCGGAACCTCTTGCTGGGCATAAACAAGGTCTAAACTTGCAGCAAGCACTAGGAATAGAAATTTTCTCATAGCACTAAGATAGAATTTTTATTATTAAATGAAAAGAAAGGAGTGATTATGTCTGAAGTATCGGGCGCTGGAGGTATATCACCGAAGGATATGCAAAGCTATAAACAGGAGTTCCATAAGAGTGTTGATATCTTTAAGGAGTCTCTAGAGGAATATCATCAAACAGGAGAGGGGCCTAAAAAAGAGGCTTTTAAAAAAGCGATGGATGAATCCCTGCATATTATGGATCAATTAGGGCCCATCTTTTCAAAAGAAATTCAGCAGCAAAAAGCAACTCTCGAAGGACATTATTCGGACTTTACATCAAAAGAGAGTGACTCAGGTTTTAATCAACTGGAAACAGACATTAAGAGCTTGGATGATAAGATTGGTTAAGCGACTCCCTTAAAAAAGAGAGTCGCGGGAGACGGGACTCGAACCCGCAACTTCCAGCGTGACAGGCTGGTGCTCTAACCAGTTGAACTACTCCCGCAAATCTTGCGTGAAATCTTTGTTTGGGCGTAACAGGATTCGAACCTATGACCGCCTGTGTGTAAAACAGGTGCTCTACCAACTGAGCTACACGCCCTTAAGATTGAAAGCAAATATACCGCTAAAGCCTATTTTTCTACAAGCGCTTTTTTAGGCGCAAGATTCATGCACCAAGAGGTAAAGAAAATAGCGATGAGTGAAAAGAAAAAGCCCGGAATGAGCGTCGGAGCATAAAGCCCCGTAACAGCCTCTATTTTGGGCCAGAGGGCAGCGACTGTTCCGCCTGTAACAATTCCGGCAAGAGCGCCTTCTTTTGTCACTTTTTTTGCGTAGAGGGAGGCCAGCATGAGGGGGCCAAAAGAGGCTCCGAGCCCAAACCAGGCATATTCAACAAGAGCGTAAATGGGGCGATTGTTGAACCAGGCAAGGGTGAAGCTCAAAAGAGCGGTAAGAAGGATTGCAGCGCGCGAGACTAAAAGAAGTTCTCGAGAAGAGGCTTTTTTTCTAAAAATCTTTTTATATAAATCTTCTGTCAGACTTGAGGAAAGGACAAGAATTTGAGAGTCTAGAGTTGAAATTGTGGCAGCTAAAATAGCGCAGATAACAAAGGCTCCAACAATAGGATAAAAAATAGAGCGCGCTATGTCGACGAAGATTAGTTGAGTATCAGGCAATCCTTCAGGGAAGAAGCCGGCTCCGACAACGGCGATAAGGGTGGTGAAAAAGAAGATCAATACTTGCCAAGACATGCCGAAGTATTTTGATTTGCGAATGTTTTTCGGGTGGTCGATTCCCATAAATTTTGTGACAATATGGGGTTGGCCAAAATAGCCAAGCCCCCAGCTTGTCGACAGAAAAAGAATCGCTTTTATTGTTTTAACAGAAGGGTTTGGAAAAAAGTTAAGAGAGAAGGAGGTCGCTTGAATTCGCGTGAGGGTATTTGAAAAGCCGCCTAAATATTTGATAGCGACTATCGGAGTTATGAGGACGACAGTGAGCATAAACATAGCTTGAAAAAAATCGGTCCAAGCAAGAGTTCGAAATCCTCCAACAAAGAGATAGGGAATAATGATTAAAACTGAAAGGGTAATGGCCAAGTGATAGTGAATTGAAAAAAGTTGATGAATCAAAAGCCCCATGCTGACAAGACCTGCTGTGATATAAAAGGAGTAAAATAGAAGTTGCATCAGAGCTGTAGAGATTCGGATAAGGCCGCTTGTGTCAGAGAAGCGGCTTTCGAAAAAACTTGAAAACGTCAAAGCGCCATATCGTTCAGAGGCGACCCGAATTTTAGGGGCAATGAGCTGCCAATTTAAGAACATAAAAATAATAAGTCCAACAGCAGACCAGGCGTGAAATAAGCCTTGGGTGAAGACCATTGCGGGATAGCCCATCAAGAGCCAGCTACTCATATCACTTGAGTGAGCTGCCATGGCAATCAACCAAAAATTAAGCGATCTACCCCCTAGGATAAAGTCCTTACTGCTTTGGTGGCGCTTGTATGAAAGCGCAGCAATAGAGAAGAGGAGGAAAACATAGAGAATAACAGCAATTAATTCGTAGGTAAGCATGACCTATGATTATAACCGGCTGGCCTTTTCTGATCCATAAAGCAGTGAGGCTTGGGCTAAATTTTTTACACTATCCGGAAAATGGACAGCCATATCCTGAATTAAATTTTTCACATCTTTTCGTCTTGAAGTTTGTCCAACAGGGCATTGACAAGTCAGGCGTCGGAACCCATGCAGCTTGGAGAATTCAATAATTTCCTTTTCATCAACATAGATTAAGGGGCGAATAATGGTGACTCCATATCGATGCATAGGAGTTTTGGGCAGCATCCCGGCAAATTCACCCTTTTGAAGCAAATTAAGAAGCAGAGTTTCAGAGAGATCATCTCGTGTATGGCCAAAGGCAATGGTTTGAGAGCCGTGCTCCTTAGCAGCATTAAAAATTAGGGATCTTCGTTTTCTAGAGCAGCTATAGCAATTGAGTTTGTCGAGCGACTGATCGGTTTTTAAAGTAATGAGTTCAACCCCAAGATCTTGGCAGATAGGCTTTAAAAAGGATTCACCGATGGATGCACCACAAGAAAACGCGCCGCTAACATGCAAGGCAATGAGCTTTCGGTCTAAAAATCCATGACCTAAAATCGCTTTAAGTAAAAAAAGAAGCGTCAAGCTGTCCTTTCCGCCGCTAAGTGCAATGGAAAGAGGGCCTTTGTCTTCTAGAAGAGAAAAGTCAAAAAGGGCCTTTCGGCAGAGCGATTCGAGGCGACGACCGAGTTTTGTCCAAGGAGGCTTTGCAATTGTCATAGGAAAATGGTAACAAAAAGAAGGAATAAGACGAATGTTTAAAAAATAACATATACCGGGGTTAATATGTCAAAAGTGGGAAGAAATGATCCTTGTCCTTGTGGATCGGGAAAAAAATATAAAAAGTGCTGTGCCTTTTCAACTTTTAAGAGAAAAATTCAAGCAGTGGATCTGACTCAGCATGGTGGAGAAAAAACGAAAGGTCTTTTCAAAAAAGGAACTCTCGAAAATTCAGCAGATAAAGGAGAAGAGTCTTGAGAAAAAAGTTCAGCTTTGCTATAAATGGGCCCACTACTTTGCTGGCGTAGCTCAATTGGTAGAGCGCCCGACTTGTAATCGGATGGTTGAGGGTTCGATTCCTTTCGCCAGCATATGACCTTTGCATTTCTTTTAATGGAAAATGCAAAGTCCTCATTCCTTTCCTTGGGGGTGTCGCATAGTGGCCAATTGCAGGAGACTGTAAATCTCCCAGCTTCGGCTTACGCTGGTTCGAATCCAGCTGCCCCCAAATTTATCGTATACCCCTTTTTGTTGAAAAGAAAACACTGGTATAGTAACATATCTGATGTTCGCTCCTGGGCATGTGGCCTTTTGACGGGACGCCGGCGCTTTTGCGAACCAAACGTATCTACGTAACTCTTGTATAGAGCCAAGTAGTAGCAGCCTGGGCACAGGCCAAAGCTGTTTAAATGATTGCATAGGGTCAGCCAACCTCTTTTAGGTGTTGCGCAAGCGACGGGTCGTCCCCTTGTATCAGTTAAAAGCTCATCCCCTTTAGGGGGTTGAGCGTGTTACTTGAGTTGAATTCAACTATTTTGAATCATTTTTGGTGTAAATAAATGAAACGAATTAAATTTTTATTTGTCGGCATGCTGCTGATCTTTTCCAGCAGTTTTGCTCAGAAGCTTCCATCATCTCAGGAACTCATAGATCATGCGAAATATGTGTTGCCTTGTACGGGTGTCCTAAGGAGTACCGAAAAATGGATTTATGTAGATGTAGATGATGCCTATGTTCATGATTTATTTTCATTTATTGAGGAGGAGGGATTTGAAAAGCCCCCTTACTTTTCAAGTGAAGGCGCTGTCGGGGCACATATTACAGTTGCCTACCCTGATGAAGTCAAGAAATATAGGGTCTTTAAAATAGAGGAATCTGGAGAAAAAATCGACTTCGTTCTAAAAAGATGTGAAATCGTGCATCCGCCAACCTGGGAAGAAATCGATGAACTTTATTTGATTACTGTAGAAGCTCCTCAGCTCGATCAGATCAGAGAAAAATATGGATTACCCGAGAAAATTCACGACTTTCATATTACAGTCGCTGTAAAGCCTGAAATTGCTAGGGCTGGATAACTTTATTAACGCCGCCGCCCGCCGCCGCCGCGTCGACCGCCTCCACCATCTCGGCGACCTCCACCTCGATGTCCGCCTTGGCGTCCACCTCGATGATGTCCTCCTCCTTGATGATGCCGTCGATGACCTCCGCCGCGATAATAGCGCCCACCGCCATGTCCATGGTGATGGTGGTAGCGATGCCAATAATTTGAGCGAAAGGCTAGAAAAGTAAATTCACTTCCAAACCAGACCCCATAATAGTATCCGGGGCCGACCCAAACGACTTCTTGGCTTTCATTATCATTATTGTTATCATTGTTGTCTCCATTGTCTTGTGCAAGGAGAGTAAATAGGGGAAGAAGTAGTAAAATAAATTTTCTCATATTTTTCTCATAACATAATAGGTTTTTTGGTGTGAAGGAAGAAATTCGCTTAAGCAAATTTATGTCTGAACTTGGATTGGCCTCTCGTCGTGAGTCGGAGCGGTTGATCGAAAGGGGACTTGTGAAAGTTGATGGAGAACTGATTCAAGTTCAGGGGTTTAAGGTGACTAGAGAAAGTCGTGTCGAACTTCTAAACGAAGCAGTCAAGGAAAAAAGGCAGAAGGTTACGATCATGCTGAATAAACCTTGCGGCTTTGTCTCTACTCAACCGGAAAAGAACTATCGATCGGCAATTGAGCTCATTAAAAAAGAAAATATCGAAGAACAATCAGAGTATCGAGGTTTTTGTCTAGAAAGACTTGCTGTTGTAGGGCGTCTTGATATCGAATCTAAGGGGCTTTTACTCTTTACCCAGGATGGAACCTTGGTTAAAAAAATTATTGGTCCTGAGGTTTTGGTTGAGAAAGAGTATCTTGTTCGAGTCGATAGGGAGTTTAGTGACGAAGTTCTTAAAAAACTCTCTTTCGGCCTTAGTTTAGAAGGGGTTAAGTTAAAACGCGCTAAAATTGAGCGTCTTCATGCATTTGGTTTTCGCATTATTCTTGTTCAAGGGAAAAAACGGCAAATTCGGCGTATGTGCGAATTGGTTGGGCTTAGAGTGACAAGTTTAAAGCGTGTAAGGATTGGAAACCTCAATTTGAGCGATCTTCCAATTGGAAAATGGAAATTTGTTCATCCGAGTAAGATCGTTAATAATTATTAACTTTTTTTGAAAAAAAAGGAGGGGTCTACCGACAAGCCATCTCTTGATTTTTAACAGAACTCGTTGCTTTTAAGCAATCTATCCTTTATACTCCTTTGTTTATCGATAAATATTCCCTATAACAAGTGAGACTTTGAAATGAATATAAATTTTTCTTTAAATAATAATAATAACTTTAATGTTGAAGATGTCGCTTTTTCTATAAATAACTTATCAAACTATTGTATTGGCAAACTTATCATCGATATTGTTGAAAAATTAAACATCACTATAAAAGTTTGTGAGGGAAATGAAATTTTAGCAGAAAAAATAGATGATCAGACATACAATTTAAAGATTTCATCCGATCCTATTTTTTACATTCACAAGGAAGAAAAGAGCCTGGCTTTTTATCAATTCCCCAGAGAATTAATTCTTGCAAAGTCAATTCTAAAGATATTGGAGAGAATAATCCCTTCTAAAATTGATGTTCCCACAATTGAAAAGGGGCTAATGGAAGAGATGGAGTTGCCTTCCAAGGATTGGTTCGAAGATATTTTTAGAGCAAAAGGAAATTTGGAGATGGCTCCTTGTGAAATTCAACTGCTTCGGGATAGAAATGGAAATTTACTTCTTCACACCGCAATTGAAAAAGATAAATTTGAAATAGCAAAAATTTTAATAGAGATGAATACAGATATAAATGCAAGAAATCATAAAGACCATACTCCTTTAATGGTAGCAATTAATTACAATCGTTATGCGTTCTTTCAGCCACTGATTCAAGCAGGTGCGAATTATAATTTTATTATAAAAAAGAAAATTGGTTTAAAGGAATCATTGTTTCCTAGTTTTAAGAATTACGTTTATTTTCTACTGAAGAGCGAATCAAACGCAGATTGCAAAAAACTTCTCTCGGTTTATAATCTGATCCAATCCTTTGGGACAATCTGATTGGTCAAATAGCGCCAACGTTCTCCATACCAATTTTTGGGCGTAATGACTAATTTGTCCGGGTTTTGGTTAAGATAGGCAGCCCACCAGGAGAAAGAGGAGTTGGCGGTAATAATATGATCACAAAGCGTCATCAGATAGAAGTCATCGATATAGTGGTTCCCTTCAATAAAGACAATGAATGGGGCGATATCGCTTAAGTTTTTTTTGCACCAGGCAATTCGGTCTGAAAAGATTAGATACAGACAATCTTCGCCTAGCAACTGGACAGCGTTTTTATAATATTCAAGACCTGGAAAGGCGTGGAACTCTTTTGATTGAGGGATGTGCCCATAATCAGCAAGATAGGTCCTAACGTGGAGCGCAACGGTCTTCTGATGGGATAAGAGGGATTGATATTTTTCAAGCAATCGATCAAGTATTTCATTCGATGGAGAGAAGAGCTTTAAGATCTCTTCCTTGTGGTGTATGAAGTATTTCTCGGATTGAAAAAAACCATGAATCATTACATTTTCAGGTAAGTGCCCAAGCCTGTTGACCTCAGCTTCATTTAATTTTTTTAGAATAGGACTTGAGGGGGAGTCGGCATTGAATTTTGAAAAGACTTTTTTGTAATTTTCACGTACATTCCAATGAGGACAGCTTTTAAAATCGGGAAAAAGGGGCTCATAGCCATGATCTAGAGCAAGGGCGTATCCTGCAGCAACTTGAAAGAGTTGATTTCCAAATTGATATTGAATTTTTGTTACTAAAAAAGGTTTTTCATTGGCTGGAAGCGGGGTGAAAAGCCCGAAAATTAATAAAAACAGAACTCTCATTTTATATGCTTCAAAATATAAGGAGGAAGAGCAAATGCCCCTTTATGGATGGGCTTTGTATAGTATTTTAATGAAGAAATTTCACTCTCTCTAGAAGCTTTCATCTTATAATTTTGATCAGTTGAAAGAGAGAAAACCATAAAGCCTCCCACATAGGTAGGAATCGGCGCAATAAAGTGATGAACATTTTCAAAGACAGTTGACAGTTTTTGATGAGCATCTACTAATTCATCTTCTTGAATCAGCGGAACCCCGTTTTGACTGACAAATAGGCCTTTTTTATTCAGGCATTTTTTGCAGTTTTGGTAAAAAGAGGTATCAAAAAGTATGGCGCCGGGTCCCACGGGATCTGTTGAATCGCAAATAATCACATCAAATTTTTCTGTCGTATTTCGTATAAATTCGGCTCCATCATCGATGACGATATGTGCTTTTTCATGATCGAACGCACCATTTGAATGTCGAGGTAAGTAGGTTTTACATAAATCAACTACTGCCTGGTCAATTTCAACCAGGGTTACTTTTTCAACGCTCTGATGTTTGAGCACCTCTCTTATAGATCCTCCATCTCCTCCCCCGATAATCAGGACATTTTTGGGATTTTCATGAGTCATCATAGGAACATGTACGATCATTTCATGATAGATAAACTCATCTCCCTCGGTTGTTTGAATTATTCCATCTAAAGCAAGAACTCGGCCAAAATCTTCATTTTCAAAAATAATCAGCTCTTGATGATCGCTTTTTTCTTCAAAAAGGATATCTTTTATTTTAAAAGTTTGATGCCAAGAGGGGTTGAAATAAAAATTTTCACTATAGTGCTGTTTTGCAAATACGAGGAGGGGGAGAAGAGTAAAAGATAAATATTTTAATTTCAAAATGCGCCTTTGATTTTTCAGGAATTCTGCCAGAACGTTCAATTTTTGTTGAGTTCTTTTTCAATTTTTTTCATCTGCTTTCCAATATCGATGGAGCACTCCTCTAAAATTTCGATTGTCCTATCATCTTGAACCCTATTGATTATTTGATCTCTTTTTAAGAGTAGTTCGATGATTTGAGGTTTGAAAAGGGTAAAAAATGCATTGATCCATTGATTGGTCAGGTAGGAGGGGTAAGCATGGGAAATTTTAAATTGATTAAGATTTTGAACCAGTACCTTTGATTTTATGACTTCACCACCTGTTACCCACTTGTTCGTTGTAAAAATAGAAAGGGGCTGCGCCCGATGATCCATAGAAATCCCAATTAAATGGTGAAATTTTCCATTGATCTTGATGAAAGTATGAAAATGCCCATGTTCTTGTTCTCTATGAGCATGGTAGTAATAAAGGGCGCCTGTTTCATGGTCTTTAACATCACCTTCCGGGTAATGTTGATAGGTATAGTAGGTGCCTTGATTTGCAAGAAGCTCTTTTACAATATTTGATTGAGTTTTGCTTAAAATTTGCTCAAAGCAGCGCATTTTCTGTCCTGCTTTTCTCATTGTTTTTAATTCTTTTTTAGCAAAATTTTCCGTTTCTTCATTCGTATGCTCTATCAAAAGCAAGGGAATTAGAAATAAGAAAAGAAGAAGGAGTCGTTTTTTTTTCATATCTTATTGCATTTTCTAAATTTTTTTTATAGTTTTGAGTAAATGGTGTCAACACTGGAGTCGTTATGCATCGATTTAATTTTATGTCAGCTATTGTAGCAGGTTTTATTGCGACAGTTGTCATGACAATTTGGATGGCCTTCTTTGGAATGAATATTATGAAGCTGCTTGGATTAACAGCAGGTATGGAAGGCGGGTCGGTTTACTTAGTTGGAGGATTAATTCACCTCATCATCGGATTATTCTGGGGACTTGTTTATGCACTTATATTTGAACCGTTGCTTCAAAAACTTCCCGGATTTCTTTCAGGTGCTCTTTTTTCTTTAATTCCTTTTGTGCTTGCCATGATCTTCATGGGAACCTTTATAAGTACAATCAAAAATGTATTCAAAGCAGATGTTAAGCATGAAAATCCAAGCGCAGTGTCAAGAAGGCAAGCTTCTCAAGCTGGGCAGCAGTTAAATCCTGATGGAAATGGAGCTTGTCCTAATAAAGACTGTGTAGAAAAGAAATGCCCCTCAAAGACTTGTCCGGGAAGATGTCCTATGTGTCCAAAAATGGCACCGGAGGATGCAAATGGAAACGGCGCTTCTGATTCAGGGTTGAAAAAGACTGCTTATTCAGATTGGGGAGATTCAGCAAACGATGCAAAGTGTGCAGCCAAACCCTATAGTGAAAAACCCAATCAGGATGATTACCCTTGTTATCCTTGCAAGGAAGATTACAAAGATGCCCTATGCAAGCCAAATAGCTCGCCTTGCGGCTATATGTGTAGTCCTCATACTCAGAATGGGGGGATTCACTCTTCTTCACTTCCAATATGGCTATGGAGCTTAATCAATCATTTAGTTTTTGGTGTCGTTCTTGGTTTTATTTATAAACCTCATAAGAAAGAAAATCCAACAAGCTAATTTTTGTTCTTTTATTTTCGACAAGTCTAAGGTTTTTTAGGCTTGTCGAAATCTAACCTTAAATTTTGAGTTGAATATGTACCCAGATGTTGTCTATCCAGATGTAAAAATTCTTAAACTTTTAAAAGGTCAAAAAGCTTTAGTAACAGGAGGGGATTCCGGAATTGGAAAAGGTGTTGCGCTTGCGCTCGCAGAAGCGGGCTGTGATGTGGTCGTGAATACGCATAGTCACCTAGATCGAGCGGATGAGGTTGTGAAAACCATTCAGGGGTTTGGTGTCAATGCCTATGCTCACCAAGCGGATGTTTCTAAGGAAGAGGATGTCGTTAAGATGTTTCAAAAAATGAAAGAAACTTTTGGAACAATTGATGTTCTTATCAATAATGCCGGACTTCAACAAGATGCTCCCTTTGTAGAGATGACCTTAGAAAAATGGCAAACAGTCATTGGGATCAATCTAACCGGTCAATTTTTATGTGCTCGCGAAGCTGTAAAGGAGTTTTTAAGACGCGGAGTTAAGAAAGAGGTGAGCTGCTCAGCAGGAAAAATTCTTTGCATGAGCTCTGTTCACGAAATCGTGCCTTGGGCCGGCCATGCTAATTATGCGGCTTCAAAAGGGGGGATTCATATGATGATGCAGTCTCTTGCTCAGGAAATGGCTCCCAGCCGTATTCGTGTGAATTCAATTGGACCCGGCGCAATTAAAACTCCAATAAATAAAGCCGCTTGGGAAACAGAGGAAGCCTATAAAAATTTGATGAAATTGATTCCTTACAATCGTATTGGAGAGCCTGAAGATGTAGCAAGAGCTGCTGTTTGGCTTGTTTCAGATCAGGCAGATTACATCAATGGAATTACACTTTTTGTTGATGGTGGAATGACACTTTTTCCGGGATTTCGTACAGGAGGATGAATTCTAATTATTTTGGTATAAAAGCTCTCAGTACAGGACATTTTTTAGCTAGCACATCATAGAACCTCCTTTATATCGAC
>JBBDIZ010000005.1:0-8232 GCA_040880145.1 Simkaniaceae bacterium
GTTTAACCCCATTTCTAGGAGGATAAAATTATTATTTTAATGTCTGGTGCCCTGACCGATTACCATACCCCGCTGAACGGATACTATTTTTATATTCGACTACACCGCATTCTAAAACATTCGTTTTAAGATAATTATCTTTTATGTTTAAAACATATTTTTATTCGTGTTAATAATAAGAATAAGATTATTAATTATAATTGTGTCGAACGGTTTAAACAAAAATTATTCGACATAATACTCAAGATCTTTAAGGTTATATAAAGATTTTGATCACTTACTTGGATGACTATTATGGATAAACCCTTAAAACGAAATCCTTGGTTTTCGATTTGGACAAAGCCAAGAGAGACGATTGCTGAAATCGTTGAATTCAATCCTCGATATCGATTTATTGTTCTTTCCTTTATCTACGGGCTTCCCTGGATGCTGCAATTTTCGCAGACATTCTCGCTTGGAACGAGCTGGTCGATGGCCTTTATCGTCATTATATGTTTGATATTGGCCATACCGGTTGGTGCTCTAGCTATGAGTTTCACCTCACTTCTCCTTTTGTGGACAGGGAAGCTTTTGAAGGGAGGGGCATCTTTTATACAAATAAGAGCTGCTGTGAGTTGGACGAATGTTCCCAATGTTGTGAATATCATAGCTTGGATCATTCTATTGCTTTTCTTTCAAAATCTCATACTGAGCCGCGGATTTACTATGACTTCGTTTGTTGGATTTGAGAAGGGGCTTTTTATATTTCTTCAGCTTGCAATGTCCGTTGCCGGCATTTGGGGATTGGTTATTTTTCTGCATGCCCTAGGGCAGGTGCAAGGGTTTTCCGCTTGGATGGCCCTTTTAAACGCAATATTAATTGCTATCATTTTGGTGGTTGCAGGTTACGCTTTAGCCGTTTTGACGAATTGGCTAATGTTCCCTGGTGGTTGATAAGAGGTAAACAATGAAGAAAGGTTTTATTTGGGCACTTGCACTTGCTTTTGCAGGAATTGCTGTGCCGTATGCTCAGGCTGAGCATCATGTTACAACAGTGGCGAGCGAGAGTCAATCGCCCGATTGGAAGAAGTTTCACTCCGTTTCCGGAAAGTGTACGATTGCTTTTCCCGAAACACCTGAGCATATTAAACAAAATATGAGTATGCCGGCAGAAGAGGTCGATTTAAATTATGATGTTTATGTAGCAGCCGATGGTAAAGATGCTGTCTATATGGTTTTGATTGCCGAATATCCCGATTTTGTCGATGAGGCCTATGCAGAGTTGAGTTTAGAGAGCTTTTTAAATGGAATTGTATCGCAACATCCTTCAAATCAACTTGTCTTTGCAGATTTAGTTGAGGTTCAGGGGTTTAAAGGACTTGACTTCTTTGTAAAAACAAAAGGAGTTTTCTTTAAAGGGCGCGCTATTATGGCCAAAAACCATCTCTATTTACTTGCTATGGAATGTGAACAGTCTAACTACAAAGATGGCTACTTCTCTCACTTCATTAGCTCATTTGAGATGATGCCCTAAATGATTGAATATCCACTGCTTTTAATTATTCATACAGCCCTCACCTTGATAATGGTGGGGGTTATGGGTTTTGTTCAAGCTGTTCATTATCCTCTTTATTCACGGATTAAAGAGGGTTTTGTCGATTATGAAAGGGAACATATTCGCCGTACAGGGGTTTTAGTGGCTCCTCTTATGTTTTTTGAAGCGTTGTCTGCCATTTTCTTGTGTGGAATGGCAAGTTCCGGAATCCAATTTAAGTTGATGGCGGTTAATTTAATTATACTCATTTTAATTTGGGTGTTGACGCTTCTATTTCAAGTTAATCAACATCAGAAGCTGGCGATTCGATTTTCACCGAAAATCTATCAAAGACTTCTTGGAACGAACTGGCTTCGACTCATTCTTTGGATCACTCGCGGGGTTATCCTATCGGCAGCCCTTTATCTCGATCGATAAAGGGATTCCCTCCAAGCATTCGAAGTAATTCTTCTTGCCGCATTTCTTTATTTAGAGCATTGACGTAAGTTAAAGTTCTTTGATCGATTTCTCGTTTTTCAACTTTTAGGTGGTAGTCTGCCTGTTTTGCTACTTGAGGGAAGTGGGTAATGGCGATGACTTGACGCGATTTGCCAAGTTCTTTTAATTTTTCTCCTACAATTGTAGCGGTTTCTCCTCCAATATTGGCATCCACTTCATCAAAAATGAGGATGGGAAGCTCCTCGAAAGAGGCGAAAAGACTCTTTAATGCGAAAAAAATACGAGAGAGTTCTCCTCCGCTTGCCCGTTCTTTTAGTGAAGCGGCTTTTTCTCCTCTATTGGCCGCTAAGAAAAAAGAAATTTGGTCGATACCTGTACCGGATCTTTCCTTAGCTGTTCTAGAGATGATGAATTCAGCACCATTCATATTGAGATCTTGAAGCTGCTTTGTTACTTGTTTTTCTAAAATATCAGCTCTTTCAATTCTTGAAATTGAGAGCTGGGTTTCGATTTCCTCTAATTTTCGATTGAGCTTTGAAATTTCTGCTTGTTTAGATAGCAAAAGATCATCGAGGGTATCTAAAGATTCCAATTTCTTTTCAAGTTCGCTCTGTTTTGACTGAAGACAGCCATATTTTTTTTTTAGAAGTGTGATCGAAGAAAGCCTTTTATCAATTTCGTCAAAACGGTCGAAATTAAGATCGCACTCATTTTTAACTGAGGAGAGTTGGAAGGAGATTTCGATTAATTCATTGGATGCTGAGGTTAAATCCTGTTTTAGCTCTTTGATATTTTTTTGATCTTTCCACGGATTTAATGAATTAATGGAGTGTTGAAAAGAGGGGATCTGATCAATGATGGACTGAATTTCATTTAAAGCTGAAAGTTTTTCTTGGGAGGTTGCAAGAAGTCGATATTCAGAAAAAAGCTCATCTTCTTCGCCTTGTTTTAGATCGAGTGATTGGATCTCATTTAACTGAAAAGAGTAAAGTTCATGCTTTTCTTCAAAATGAGCTTTTTCTGAACTTAGCTCATCTATTTCACTTTGAAGAGTTTGAAGCTGTTTATAAGTGGCTTTCAAGGGAGTTAACCATTTTTCATGGCGTCCAAATAGATCGAGGATATTGAGTTGGACAGGTTCATGTCTTAATTGCTGTGTTTCATTTTGAGAAGCCATCTCGATAAGATGAGGGCTTAAACTTCGAATGAGTGATGAGGGGACTAAAGAATGATTGAGAAAAGATTTACTCTTTCCATTGAGCACAATTTCGCGTTTTAAAATGAGATATTCATTTTCAACAAATTCAATCCCATGATGGGTTAAAAATTTTTGAACTTCTAAAAGAGAGTCGATTTCAAAATGGGCTTCCACATAACCGGAGGACTCTCCTTGCCGAACCATCTGACTATTGGCTTTTTGGCCCATTAAAAGATTCAAAGCATAAGTAAGAACCGTTTTACCTGCTCCCGTTTCACCTGTTAAAATATTGAATCCATCCTCAAAAGCTATTTGAATCTCTTTGGCCAGTGCTAGATTTTTTAGAATTAGAGATTTAAGCACGTAAAATCTCCCGAGTGGTTTTAAAATGAATTTTTCCATAACGACTTAATGCTTCTTCACCATGAATTGAAACGAGTTTGCGGCCTGCTTCAATGACGTGAGCGTTGGCTCCTTTAGGGAGTTGAAAGGATAGCTCATGGCTTAAAGTATCGATTCCATTTAAAAAGGCATTTCGAGCAATAATCGAAGCGGCGGCTACAATAAGATCCTCTTCACCTCGATGGCGCTGCGTTAAATCGACAGAGACGCCCTTTTTTTTAAGCGCATTGATCAAAACATGTTCTGCGGCAAACTGATCGATAATTACTTTTTGACAACCTTGTTTTTTCACAAGATTTTCAATTGCCGAGGCATGGCCCCACCCTAGAAGGGAGTTCAGATTTTGAAAATTATGGTAGAGCTGATTGTACTTGCTTGGATAAAGAGCTATAAGGGTGCAGGCGCAAGTTTTTTGAATTTCTTTAGCGAGCATCCGGATCTTTTTATCATTCATTGTTTTGCTATCTTTGACGCCTAGCTTATGGAGAGTTTGAATTTCATCGGGGCCGCCATAAACGCCCCCAATACAAAGCGGGCCAAAAAAATCCCCTTTGCCGGCTTCGTCAATGCCAATGCGCGCTGTGGTATCGAGATAAGCTTCTTTTTCAGAAAACCCGAAATGGCCTAAGATTTCAGGTTCTAAATAAAACTCAATGAGTTCATCTTTTCCTTTGCCTTGAACGGTTAACTTCCCCGATTCATAAAGGGTCAAGGTGACTTTTTCTTTTCGCGCTTGAAAGTGCGAATAGGGAGGTTTCGTAAAGGAAAAACCTCTTTTTTTTAACTCATCTTCGAGTTTTGAAGTGAGAGATAAATTGATTGTAGCAACAAAGCAGGATGGTTTCATGGACTTAATTTTATCATTTGTAGTTTTTTACACAATGGATTAATCTTCTTTTAGAGTCGCTCTAGGTCTAAGGAGACATTTATTAATGAATGATGAAATCAAAATAATCGGTCAAATTTTTAAAGAGAAGCGAAAAGACATGGGGCTTTCTCTAAAGGAGGTTGAGAATTCAACCTCTATTCGTTCCTCATATCTTCAAGCTATAGAAAATGGTCAGTGTGAGCAGTTTCTCTCGTCTATCTATATCATTGGATTTATTCGCCAATATGCGACCTTTCTTGGCTTAGATGCGGATAAACTTGTACAAGAGCATCCTGAGGCTTTTCAGATGCCGGGAGAGAAGCATGAATTTGCTTATGGAATTGGAACTTTAGAAGTTCGCGGCAGTATGGGCGGAGGGGTTAAGTGGTTTCCAAATCTTATGTGGATTGGGGCCTCTGTTGCCATTTTAGGACTTGCCTACTATTTTGCACACTACGTTGGATTAATTTAAGGGAGATTACATGGAGAAAAAGCTTCTCGGAGACTACACCATCATTAAACAGATCGGTCAAGGTCCTCTTGGCGCTGTATTTTTGGCAGAGCATCGCTTTATTAAAAAGCATTTTGTCTTAAAAATTCTTCCGGAAGAGCTTTCAACTGATCGAGGCTTTATTTCCCGTTTTGAAAAACAGGTCGCTTCTTTATCTCAACTTGATCATCCCCATATTGTTAGAGTCCACAATGTTTCTTACTCAGATGGCCTCTATTTTTTGGTCACTGATTGCATTGTGGATAACATGGGAGAGACTATTAATTTAACCCATTATTTAAGTCAAAATGAACGCCGTCTTCCGGAAAGTGAGGTCTTTGAGATTTTAAAACAGGTCGCAAGTGCCTTGGATTACGCTCACATGAAACAGCTTGATGGCAAACCATTAGTTCATCGAGGCCTTAAGCTCAACAATATTTTAATTGGAAAAGGGGGGGAGGGATTAAAGATTCATCTTTCAGATTTTGGCCTTTCTGCCATCATTGGAGAAGGCATTATCCTGACAAAAACCTACCAAATCCTTTCGCAAACACTCTCAGTTGAACTTGGAAAAAAAGAGCTGTATCCTAAAGAGAATCCCCACACAAGCTCTTCAAAACTTCATGCCGCTTTTTTGCAGCACTATGCCTTTTTAGCACCCGAGCAAAAGGAAGCCGGCCGCATAGATCAAGTGGATACAAAAGCGGATAGTTGGGCTTTTGGGATACTCACATATTTCCTTCTAATGCGAACTTTTCCGGAAGGTTATTTTCCTCTTCCTTCAAAATTTATGACGGATTTTACACACAACTGGGATGATCTAATTGCAAAATGTCTAGATCCGGACCCTTTAAAAAGGCCTTCTAATTTACAAGATCTGCTTAAAAAAACTCCTTTAATTGAAAAAACGGCCGCTCCAGAGTCAAGTTCAGCTCCTGTTGCAGAGAAGTCTTCTTTTTACGCATTTGCAGCACAGCAGAGCCAATCAACCGGGGCAAAGGAGCAACCTAAGCCTATGCTTCCCAATGCAAGTGTGGGACTGCTCGAAAAGGCGGAAGAAAAGGCAGCTTCTGTGATGGAGTCGATTCCTTCATTTTTCAAAGTCACTCGACCTCAGTCAGAAATAGAAAATAACAAAGAGCCCAAGCCTATAATTAAACCCCCGGAAATTTCCAGACCTACTTATGAGCCGGATCCGGGCAAGGTGTTTCAAATCGATTCAACTGTGGCTCCTTATAAGCCTGTTGAAAAAGAGATCAAGGAAGTCGAGCCCATACTGACTGAAATGAGTATTATTGAAGGGGGAGAATATTATCGTGGAAGCAATGAGGGGGTTCGTGATGAGCGTCCTATGCATAAAGTCTACATTTCAAACTTTGCTCTCGATATTCATCCCGTAACAAACGAGCAATTTGTTCGTTTTTTAGAGGCGATGGGGGGCGAAAAGGATAGTCAGAACAACGATATTATTCGGCTTCGTGAATCTCGTATCAAGCGCATTGGTGGAAAGTTGATCATTGAATCGGGTTATTCTAAACATCCTATTGTTGGAGTGACTTGGTATGGCGCTGTGGCTTATGCGAAGTGGGTTGGAAAGCGTCTGCCGACGGAAGCTGAATGGGAAATCGCAGCGCGATCAGGCCAATTCGACCACCTCTTTCCAACAGGAGAAAATATCGACCGAACTCAAGCGAATTTTTTCAGCGCGGATACGACAGCCGTCATGAGCTATCCGGCTAATCGCTTTGACCTCTTTGATATCGGCGGCAATGTCTATGAATGGTGCCAAGATTGGTATGATTATCATTATTATGAATCCTCCTCTCAAGAGCCCGAAGATCCACGCGGACCTATCCAGGGCGTCTATCGCGTCTTAAGGGGTGGGTGCTGGAAAAGTTTAAAAGATGACTTAAGAACATCTCATCGCCATCGCAATAATCCGGGTACGGTTAACAAAACCTATGGATTCCGCTGCGCTGCAGATGTAACCTAATCTTGATCTATACCGTATAAAAAGGCGTTGATTTCTTTTGCTAAAAATGGAATATCCTTTAAGTCTTGATTGTGATTTTCTGGTATGCCAATAAATCGCTTATTTTCTGAAATAACTTCGTTACTATTTAATAAGATTTCAGCAAGCGCGGCCTCTTTATTTATAACACCGTCGCCTATTATTTTTGAATTATCATTCAGAATTTCATAGCTCTTAACGTCTGCTGTTTGTAAAATAATTTCTGGAGCATTTAGTGCCTTTGAGGCCTTTGCGGAATCCATATTCCATCCCAAAAACTTTATTAAAGAATCTAATGGCTTAAAGCACTTAGCTGAAGTTGTTGTGCTGAGGTCTGAGAAGGTTCGGCTTTTAACAAATACATACTGAATGTCCTCTTTTAGCTCATGAGTCCTTAAAGCATCTGCTTGCACAGCCCCGCCTAAGGAATGTCCATATCCAATAATTTGATTTGCTCCGATGCCCTTTTCTCGATCTTCAAGAAATGAAAGCATGGCTTTATAGGCCTTTGCCATGGCTTCTCTATTTGGAAACCCGGAGCTTAATCCTACTCCCGGGTAATTAAAAAAAAGGATGTTACTTTCAAGTTCAGTTAAGATTTCTTTATATTCTTTATCATAACTGTCGATGTCTGCAAAAAAAAATTCATATGGACTAGCATTTCCAACCGAATATAAAATCCATTTTCCATTATTTAAAGTTGAATTCTTCCCGACAATCGTGGCATCGATTTTGTATTCATCAACTTTAACTGTAATTGTTTGATATTTCCAATCGCTACCTTCTTGAAGTTCTTTGTCTATTTTGTTATTTTTAAATTCATTAAGTTCATCTTTTGTAAAGATCCAGGCAGGTACCACAATTAGTCCAGCGATAAATTGAAAAAGTTTATACAACCCGTAGGGAAATATAATAATATATGCAAATATCTTGAGAGTTTTTATTAGAATATTTTCAGTATCACTAGAATAGGTATAAGTAGAAGGGTGTTCAATTTTTTCATTAAAATTATTTTTAATAGAGGATTGAGGGATGGATCCAAAGTCTTCAATAACAATTTCGTTAAATTCGTCAGAACTAATAGGTCTCAGTACAGGACAAAAAAAATTGGAAGTAATGTAACTCGTTGATATGCAACAATCTCTTTCGGAAAAAAAGGAGGTTGTCTTTTGCATATCAACGAGTTGTCCAACATTTTAAACCAACATTTCAATTTTCACAAGGCAAGAGCTGATTGTGTAGGCCACAAATAGAAATGTCCCCTTTCCGACAAATAGAAATGTCCCTTTAG
>JBBDIZ010000006.1:0-48515 GCA_040880145.1 Simkaniaceae bacterium
GGAACCCCATATCCTACAATCTGCCCTGGCTTTTAGGGCCCCGTGACCGATTACGATGAAATCAAGGTAAAGCAACAGTTTGATCCAGTCTAGAGCGTAAATACTGTGTAATTGGGCTTTGTGCAGTTGATTTTTTGGATGGGTTCTTGTTGTATGTCGCTGAAAACAAAAAGCTTAAGTGGTGAAACTGAAGCCTTTTAATTGGATGGAGGTGGTTGGGCGCGTTCAGAACTTTTGATTGGTTAAATATGGGGCTCGAGCGCATCCGAACTCATGTTAAAATTGTCCGGAAAGAGGTGAATTTGGCGATTTGATATGTTTAACACTATCAAATACTTGTATTTTGATAGGGGTAATGCTATCATAAAGATAGAGATATTGGAGGAGCCTGCTCATGAAAAAGCCTAAACAGTCGGAAAAATCGCTTCTGGAAGGGGTTGCAAGTTCAGGATGCGACTTACGACAGAAACAACGGGGTCTTGAGATAGGCCAGCTCATAGCTCTTATTCGCAGCCAGCTTAGCATGTCACAACGTGCTTTAGCAAAAAGAGCAAAAGTTCCTCAATCAACCATATCGAATATAGAATCAGGACGACTACAACCCAATGTTTCCACCTTAAAAAAGATCTTAAACTCAATGGAGTGTGATTTACTTATAAGCGTTCTTCCTCGAGAGGAGATTGAGATCATTCGAAGAAACCAGGCAGAGGCAAAGGCCAAAAGATCGATTCAGTATCTAGAGGGGACCATGAGCCTGGAAGCTCAGAAACCGGACAATGGATTCTTGCATGAGCTAATCAAGGAGAAAATGAAAACTCTATTGGACTCTTCGGGCCCGGAACTATGGGAAGATGACTTGTGATGTTCTCCTGTCCAGAAGGCGCAACCCCCATTGATGATATCAGCGGTCTCAAGCCTTCTTGGGTTAAAACACAGCAAGACTTGAACATAGTCGAGGCTGAGAATATCTCCACTGCAGTTAGCAAATATTTATGACTGCCCGCGGGAAAACCCACCTCTTTAGGGGTGGGATGAGAGCGTATTAAATTTTTGTTTCGTATTTTTGTTTTTTTCCATAATCTGTTAAACTACACTCACCTTTTTAGGTCTACCACGGGGCTCGTGGGATGTTAAGCCTTTGGAGACTGTGTAAGACTTCCCGTTCCTAATGGAACCGAAAGCTACGGTCTGAGAATTAGGAACCCTAAACGTAAGAATAGGGAATCCCACTTGCTTTAGCAGTTGGGAGGATGTCAATGAGTCTTTTGACGTAAGCAAAAAAAGGATAGTTGAATATGGCACATAGATTGGCCGGCAAGGTGGTACTTATTACTGGAGCAGCTCAAGGTATAGGGAAAGCATGTGCGGAGATATTTGTAAAAGAAGGCGCATTTGTATTTGTCACAGATATTAATGATGATTTGGGAAAAACAACTGCTTTGGCTATCGGCTCTCAAGCTCAGTATCTCCATTTAGATGTTGAAAATGAAAGCAACTGGGATGCAGTGATACAACAAGTAATTAAAGAAAAAAAACATTTAGACATTCTCATCAATAATGCTGGCATTACAGGATTTCAAGAGGGGCTTGGGGTGCAAGACCCAGAAAATGCTTCTTTGGATAGCTGGAGAAAAGTGCATGCAGTAAATTCAGATGGTGTTTTTCTTGGTTGTCAGAAAGCAATTCAGCACATGAAAGAGAGCAAAGGTTCGATAGTAAATATCTCATCTCGGTCAGGTATGGTCGGGATTCCCGGAGCAGCTGCCTATGCAGCTAGTAAAGCGGCTGTTCGTAACCATACAAAGACTGTTGCTCTGTATTGTTGTGAGAAAGGGTATAATATTCGTTGTAACTCTATCCATCCCGCTGCTATTTTGACACCTATGTGGGAGCCAATCTTGGGTAGTGGAGCGGAAAGAGAAGAAAGATTGGCTCTGATTTCCAAGGATATTCCAATGCATAGGCTGGGAACCCCAGAAGACGTAGCATATGCGGCGCTTTTCTTGGCTTGTGATGAGTCAAAATATATTACTGGTATTGAATTGACTGTAGATGGAGGCATTCTTGCGGGAAGTAGCGCTCCTCCTAAAAAGGAAGTCGAGTAGGGGCAGTCCTAAATGCGTACAAACTAGATTAGTGAAATAAGCGATTTTCCCGAGCCTTTTGTATTGGAGGTGGTTGGGCGCGTTCAGAACTTTTGGATGGAAGATTCTAGAGGGACGTTTGTCTGAATTCCATCGTAACCGGACTTCATCCCCAATAATTTGAGGAAACAGTTTATCATCGTTTTGAAGAAAAATACCAAATATATCATTATTTTTGAGGATTAATAACGGTTTTGAGGGCTTTTTTTATACTTCTGTGTGTTTTTTTAGTTAGAAGAGACATTTTAAAAGTAAATTGCATGAATAGTCATTATTCCGAAGTGAAAAACCCGAAAAATCAATATTTTGATGGAGAAATAATCGATTTTGAGATATTTTTGTAAAAAGCGATGAAAACTTGGAGAAGGCTATTTATGTGGGAACTAGATATTCCAAATGGGGCTAAACCAATAGGTTACCGCTTTCTTTACGAGTACTGTCGACTACAAGTTATCGGTCATTATCGCTGGTCTTACACTGGTCCTGGTTGGGAATCCAAAGAGTTTAAATATGAACACAGCTATGTTCAGTTACGTCTATATCCTAAAACGTATGAAATTGAATCAGATCCCATTAAGCATGTGGAATTTGCTTTGAAGCACGAAGGTCTCAACCTAAATATTATCAAACAGTCACTTAAGCATATCGGACGCGAGAAGGTATGTGAATATATAAAATCCTCCCCAACGGGGAAGTATGCTAGGAAAATTTGGTTTTTATATGAATTTCTATTAGAAGACATTCTTCCGATCGACGATGTTGGACGAGGTTCGTATGTTCGCTTGGCGAATCCGAATGACTATTACTGCGGAAAAGACGTAAAGAGCCCTAGGCATCGGGTAAATAACAACTTACTTGGAAATCGCCTTTTTGCCCCCTTGGTTAGAAAGTCGGCAAGACTGACTCAGTTTGAAGAGCGGAATTTGTCTGAAGTAGCGAGGAACATCACTAAGCAGTATGATGAATCCATTCTTGCAAGAGCTGTCAGGTACTTGTACACTAAGGAAACGATCGCCAGCTGGGAGATAGAAAGAGAAAGACCGGATAAAGCTAAAGCTGCTCGTTTTGTAGCATTACTACAGAGAGATTATTCTCGAGATCAGCTGACAAAAAATATGTTGGTGTCGATCCAGCGGGAGATAGTAGATGATCGTTTTGCTTTGGATGATTATAGGTCGTTTCAAAACTATGTTGGAGAAGAGCCTGAACCGGGAGAAGTCCTTGTCCATTACATAGCTCCCCGGCCCGGCGATCTCCCCGATTTAATGAATGGACTGCTTCAATGTGCTAGTCGGATGTTTGCTTCGCAAGTCGACCCGGTTATTATTGCGGCTGTTATTTCATTCGGTTTTGTATTTATGCATCCCTTTGAGGATGGTAATGGAAGACTTCACCGGTTTTTGATTCATTACGCACTTTCAAAGCTTGGCTTTACACCCCAAGGAATAGTATTTCCGATATCTGCTGTAATTTTACGTGAAGAAAGAGAGTATGACAGGGTGCTTGAGTCTTTTTCGAAGCCGCTATCTGAACTGGTGGAAGACTATGAAGTCAACGAGCTCGGAGAGATGACTGTAAACAGTGAAACTGGGGATTTCTATCGATACGTAGATTTCACTCCGATAGCGGAATTTCTATATCAATGTGTTGATCGGACAGTACAGACAGATCTAGAAAATGAACTAGACTTTTTAAGCAGGTATAATGTGATTAAGCGCCAGCTTAAAGAAGTTGTAGATATGCCTGATAGAAGAATAGACCTGTTTATCAAGTGCGTGCGTCAAAACAATGGCAGTCTTTCAACTAGAAAACGCAGTTCTTTGTTTAAGATGCTGACTGAAGCGGAGGTTAATCAGATGGAAAATATAATCAAAAAAAATACCCGATAGCATCGAGTAGTTTAATACTCACTCCCATTGGGCAAAATTAAACGTAATTGGCGGAATAGAGCGGATCTGAGTCTAAATGAGATAGCGAGCAGGTTTAACCCGGTCTTAACAGGCTGGTTGAACTATTATGGATGATGCTATCAAAGATCGGCAATGTATCCTGTTTTACGTCATTTTAACAAGACATTGGCAGCTTGGGCAATGCATAAGTACAAGGCACTGAAAAGGCGCAAAACAAGGGCGTCCATTTTTCTGGGAAAAATAGCAGAAAAAGAACCGCAAATGTTTGCGCACTGGCGAATTGGTATGAAGGGTGCGTTTGCCTAATGGGAGCGGTATGAGTCGAGAGGCTCACATACCGTTCTTGCGAGAGGCTGGAGGGGAAGTTCCTTCGGCCTACTCACTCACTACTAATTTTACGTATTCTCTCCGCAACATCTCTAGTATTAACATTGGGAATAGCTAAATAGTTTCGGCCATCCAAAGAGATGCGGTGGGTTTGGACTCCTGCCGTAGATACACGTTGTTGAATCTCTTCAATATCAGACGGTTCAGTAACGTCTACTAACGCATCTACGTGATAGCCTGGACGAAGAAAAGCTCTGAAGTTGGTTTTAAAACAATCACTTAAAAATTGAGAGTGGGAGTTATAGCCAAGAATCTCTCTTGTATATCTTGTTTTTTCAGTAATTTCTCTAATAACTTTTTTGCCAAATGGTTTAATATCTTCTTGAGCCAAAAGATACGTGTGATCTACTAAAGCACCTAAAGTGTCAGTCATGACTGCGTCTATATCATCTATACTTTCGTCATAGCGGCTTGATGAATGCGGGAAGTAATAGAGAACCTCATCCTGCAGATCGTGTTTCTTAAACTCATCAATTAGTCCTTTTGCGTGGAGTGCACCACAAGCAAAAATCATCCCTTCTTTTTGCTGAGTTCTGAGTTTTAATAAGTTTTGGACCATAGTAGTAATTCGATGATCTTCTCGAAGTCTGATACCTGACATTCTTTTTGAAAGATCAACAGAAATCATTTCATTGAAGTCTTCACTGTCTATATCAATCCCTTTTAAAGACATAAACAGCTCTGTAGCTTTACCAAATATCTCCTTTAGCATGCGAGATGCGGGTAATTGTTTGATCTTTTCAGCCACCTCTACATATCTTTTACTAGAAGCATACAATCTCAGTAGCTCGGCTAAACTGCGAAAGCTCATCTCACTCAATTTTGTTGTTATCCCTACTTGCTTTAAAAGCTTTTCAGCCTGTTGTTGGATATCAGAGTCAAGTTCTAATCCCGAATTATGTTGATCGACAATTTCAGCAGGTGATAAATTTTGAGGAGCTTCAAAGCAAAAAGTTTCGTAACCTCTTCTCTTCAAGTCAGGTAACAAATCTTTTATTACAGATTTAGGAATTGTATCCCAATGACGTTCAAAAACGATAACGATAGGTAATGACATTTTTTTTTACAAAATAAATTAGTTTAAGATAATTATATCATAAACAATGGTTTTTTTTGTAACTAATTTAATTAAATGTAGGCCACAAATAGAAATGTCCCTTTAGGTTAAAAAATAATTTAAACCAATGGGGGCAACGATGGAGGAGGTTATCTGTATGAGCAACAAGGAGTTATCAAGGGTTGAGGTCATGCATAAATTGCAAAACAAGACCATAAACCAGTCACAAGCAGCTGATATTCTAGGGGTTAGTGTTAGACAAGTCAAACGGCTTTGGAAGGATTATAAGGAAAAAGGGACTAAAGGATTAATTTCAAAGAAAAGAGGAGGAAAGGGCAATCATCAGTTGGCTGAGGGGGTTAAAAAAAAGGCCATGGAGCTAATTATTGAGAAATACCCAGATTTTGGCCCTACTTTTGCTCATGAAAAGCTTGTGGAGGTTCATAATTTTAAAATTTCTGTGGGATCTATCAGAAATATAATGATATCTCATGAAATCTGGATTCCCAAAAGAATCAAAAAGAAGAGGGTTTTTCAGATGAGGCAGAGGCGTTTAAGAGAAGGAGAGTTAGTCCAAATGGACGGATCTGAACATGATTGGTTTGAAGGACGAGGGCCTAAATGCACCTTACTTGTCTATATAGATGATGTAACAAAGCATGAAGGGGTTTTGCGTAATTTTTTGGAGTTAGTTTTTTAGTAGATTTTGTCTATGAAAAAGGCCCGGAAGACCGGGCCTGTTTTTTGTTGGAGGTGGTTGGGCGCGTTCAGAACTTTTGATTGGGGAAAGTTTAAGAGCGAAAGCTCTCAAGTTATTCCTTTTAAGATGGTTATATAATTCCCTCTTCTTAAAATGTGGGGATTTAGCACATTTTCATGTGTTAAAATCGAACATTTGATACAATGGGATTATCTCTATAAGGAGTTAAAAATGAGTAATACCCGCGGAGAAAGGATTAGGCGATTGCGAGAAGCGAAGGGCTGGCTTCAGGATGAGCTTGCTCAAAAAATGGGTTTAAATCGTGAGACTCTTTCGAAGATTGAAAACAATCATCGCTCGATAAAAGATGAAGAATTGAATCGGTTTGCCGATGTTCTTGAAGTAAGCTGTGACCAACTTTTAGGTCGTATTCCCCTAGACGAAGTTAATTTAGATAACGTCTATCCCTCTGAAGAAGCTAAAGAAGTAATGCGAATTAGCGTGCCGGCCAGCAATGTTCAAAAATTTCGAGAAGTGCTGCTCTATATTCTTAATAAAGTAGGAGCGAAATCGAATGTAGGCGAAACTGTTATTTACAAGTTGCTGTATTTCATTGATTTTGATTTTTATGAAAAATATGAAGAACAACTAGTTGGTGCAACTTATAAAAAAAATACTTTTGGCCCTACACCGATTGAGTATGCAGCTATTGTAAGTACAATGATTGCAGATAAAGAAATCACTAAAATCCCAAAAAAATATTTTGACAAAGAGCAAAAGAAATATTTACCTCTTCGAAAACCAAATCTCGATTGTTTATCGGGAAAAGAAATCGTGCTAATTGATGAGGTTTTAAATCGTCTTGCCGATAAAAATGCTACTCAAATAAGCGAATATTCTCATGGAGATATTCCTTGGAAAGTCACTAAAGATATGGAAGTTATTGACTACGAAACCGTTTTTTACCGAACTGCTGAATACAGCGTGAGAAATAACGAGAATGAGTAAATTTGCGAAGATAATAAAGGGAGATGGGTTTTCTAAAGATTTAAAAAAATTGTTAAAGAGATATCGTTCTCTTGAAGATGATTTGGAAAATTTCATCAAAGCGCAGCTTTTTGCTTATCACAAACTACAAGTCGATAACCATGGAGTATTTCCTATCAACAATTTAGGCTTTGAATCGCCTCAAGTCTATAAGGCGAAGAAGTTTGCTTGTAAAGCATTGAAGGGGAAGGGAGCAAAAAGTGGTATCCGGGTCATTTATGCTTACATTTCTGAAAATGATGAAGTGTATTTCATTGAAATTTATTCAAAGAGCGATAAGGAAAGTGAAGACCGTGTGAGAATCAAAGAATTATTCGCAAGTGTTTAGGGAGTGTCCCTAAATGGTATAGTCGATTAAAGACCACATGGAATAGAGCTTGGTAATAGAGACTCTTAAGAAGGCCTTGAAAAGGAGGATCTTAGGGGAGCTGATTTTCTATATAGACCGTGGGAGTTAGTATAGAGCAGGCAGAGTTCAAAGTCTGCTAAAGCAACAAAATATTCGGGCAAGTCAGGGGCTTAGCGCATACGACAATGCAGCAATGGAGAGCTTTTTTGGAACTTTGAAAGAAGAGCTGCTACCCTTGAACAAGAGATTTAAGAATATAGGAGGAGGCAAAACAGGAGATATTCGAATATATCGAGGTGTATGACAATAATAAGAAACGCTTACATTCAACTTTGGGCTACATGAGCCCTGTTGAATATGAGGAGCAAAAGGTAGCTTTAGCATAAAAGTGTTTATTTTTTTCAGGAGGCTTAATAATTTTTTCTAAAATTTATATCAGGGAGGAAATCTATGGATAGAGGAGAGGTAATACTTTACACAACAGCAGATGGTCAGACCTCCATCCAATTGCGAATCGAGAATGGAAATGTATGGTTAACGCAGTTAGAACTGGCAGAGTTATTTCAGACAACTAAGCAGAATATTAGCCTTCATATCAAGAATATTTTGGAAGAGGGAGAGATTGATAATTCAGTAGTCAAGGAAGACTTGACAACTGCATCTGATGGGAAACGCTATCAGACTAAATTTTATAACCTCAGTATGATTTTATCCGTTGGTTACAGGGTTATTTCTCACCGAGGAACCCAATTTCGGCAGTGGGCAACAGCGCACTTACAGGAGTATTTGATCAAAGGATTTGTAATGGATGATGCTCGCTTAAAAGAGCCTAAACCATGGGATTACTTTGATGAGTGGTTAGAACGGATTCGAGAAATTCGAGCTTCGGAAAAGCGGTTCTATCAGAAGGTGCGTGATATCTATGCCACAGCGGTTGATTATAATCCAAAAAGCGAGGAAGCACAGCTCTTTTTTAAGAAAGTGCAAAATAAGATGCTCTGGGCTGCCACGCACCACACTGCATCTGAATTAATTGTTGAAAGGGCAGATATTCAAAAGCCAAATATGGGGCTTAAAAGCTGGAAGGGGGGTCGGGTTCGACAGCAAGATGTAACGGTTGCGAAGAACTATCTAGACAAACCCGAAATCGAAGAATTGAATCAGATTGTGGTTATGTATCTTGATTATGCAGAGAATCAAGCCAAGAACCGCAAAACGGTAACGATGGCAGTATGGGAACAGAAATTAGATGCATTTTTGACATTTAATGAGAAAGACCTTCTTGGCCATGCTGGTAAAGTGCCGGCAAAGGTTGCAGAACAGTTTGCTTTGGAACGCTATGAAGAATTCGATAAAAAGCGTCGCCAAGAAGAAAAGCAAGTAGTGGATGCTGAGGATATGGCTCTTTTTGAGTCTCTTAAAGAAAAGGCAAAGCAATTGGAATCACATCAAGTAGATGGCAGTAAGTTCAGCTAGAATCTTTAATTCCATATCGAGTTGATATGTATTCAGCCAGGTCTTAGAAATAATTTTTAAATCTTGATTTTTGGTCGATTTCGGGGTTAGGTTGATAGTTGTGAATTTTATCTCCGATGTGGATAGAGGAATGAGGCGCTGAGATGGCTGCAGTGTGACCAGTGTTAGTTGTAGCTTTTGTTTTTGTGTTCGGAGAATTACTCTTATTCTAGGAAATTTTAAGAAATGTGCCGATTTTGCATAGAGCTCTAAAAAGGGACTCACACATCTAAAAAATTCCTTCTATAAAAAAGCAGGGATTTCTTCTACTGCTGAATTCGTTGGCCTTCAGAATGGCTAGACCTTCCTCTGAACACTCATCAAATACCCATGGCTCAAAAGTTAGTTCTTGAACATCGATTGAAGTATATCATGGGAAGACCTATCTACAGGCGACGTATGGAAGCGGATCCTATCGGGATGCTTTTGAAGGGCGAGGATCTGGTCATATGGCGGTGCTATCGCGATACGAAAAATCTCTTGAGAATGCCCTCTTTCGGGCAATAAAGGAATTAAAGATTCTCCAAGAGGAACAAGCTTTGGATTCCTTCGATATCCGCTTATAGATAGGGGGAAAATGGCTTTGTTTCGTAACAGGAGGCTTCCGGATTTATTGGGTGTTGCAAGCTTTGATACTGTTATGATCCTAGCATAGGAGAAAACCAGAAATGCAGAAGATCGATGACTATTTGAAGATTAAGGACGCCGCCGCCCTGGTTGGCGTCTCTCCAAGTACACTAAGGAACTGGGAAAGAGAGGGGAAGCTCAGGGCACACCGCAATCCTCATAACGGATACCGGCTTTATCGCCGTGAACATCTCGAGGCATTGCTGGAAGAGATTGGCAAGTCGGCGGTGGATGACTCCTCTAAAGCGAGGAGGAAGTGATGGAGTGGACTATTGACGACCTGCTAGACCGCTTGCAGACACGCGACGAATGCCAACGGATAGAGGCGAAAGAAGCAAAGCGCGCGCTGGGGAAAAGCGCTCGGGAATCGATTTCCGCCTTTTCGAACGAACCAGGGCTTGGTGGAGGTTATCTCGTGCTTGGACTTAAGTGTGATGAGGGTGACACCAACGCTCGGTATACAGTTGTCGGTTTGGACTTAAGTGTGATGAGGGTGACACCAACGCTCGGTATACAGTTGTCGGTATGGACGATCCAGACAGCATTCAATGCGAATTAGCGGGGGCTTGCCGTGATGAGTTCAACGTTTCGATCAGTCCCGAAATCCGCGTCGATGTCATATACGGAAAAAGCCTCGTGGTTGCCTTTATTCCCGAGATGATGGCTAGAGAAAAGCCAGTTTATCTCAAGAAGCTGGGGATCGAAAAGGGGGCTTTCCGCCGTGTTGGCTCATCGGACAGACACTGCACCGAACGCGATCGAGATCTCTTGTACCAGCTGCGAAGCGGGGTGCCATTCGAGGCAGAAGTCCTGCCGGACACGTCGTGGGAGGATATCGATCCCGAGGCCGTGGCGGCCTACCGCCGTCAGCGGGCAAAAATCGAACCCAATGCCGCTGAACTCGATTTACATGATGAAGGCCTTTTGCGTGCGCTGAATTGTCTGGTGTGCAGGAATGGTGTAAAGCAACCCAATGTGGCTGGACTCCTTCTCTTTGGTACAAAGGCTGCGCTTCGTCGGACGTTGCCGATTGATTCTAGGGTGGATTATGTAATCACGGAAGGCCCAGAGTGGATCAATGATCCTTCCTCCCGCCATTTTTCCATCGATTATCGCGAGGCGTTGATCACCCTTATGCCGCGGCTCCATACCGAGATCATAAGTGACTTGCCCAAGCTGTTCGGGTTGGAGCCTGGGAAACTTCAGCGTACTGAGACCCCCATCATTCCTAGGGATGTGATTCGGGAAGCCTTGGCCAACGCGCTGATGCACCGCGATTACAGAGGAGGTCAGCCGACGCTGGTGATCCGCTATTCGAATAGGCTGGAGTTTAAGAATGCCGGGTACTCCCTAAAGCCATTCGAGGAGCTTGGACAGCCTGGCTCAAAGCAGAGGAATCTGATCATTGCGGGGGTGTTCCATGAGCTCAATTTCGCGGAGACGAAGGGCACAGGCATCGCCTCTATGAGGGAGTGGATGAAGAAGGCAGGGCTAGATACACCTCCTATATTCGAGAGCGACAGGGATAAGAATGAATTTGACCTGGTCCTGCTTCCTCACCATCTGTTGGATCAGCAGGATCTGGAGTGGTTGTCTCAGTTTAGGGCGTTTAAGCTGAATGACGCTGACTTGCGTGCGCTGGTGGTCGCTCGCGAGATGCGAGCCATCACCAACCAGGACTACCGCCAAGTCAACCGGACCGATACGCTGACTGCCAGTAGGGCGTTGACTCATCTTCGCGATTTAGGGCTCTTGTCGATGAAGGGATCGGGGAACGGAACCTACTATGTCCTTTCTGAGCAGTTGTTTGCGTTTTCTGACACCCCGGCTGAGGGCGGAGCCCCCCATACTAATGGCTTATCTGGGGGGTTAACCCCTCATACAAACGCCTTATATGACGGGTTAACCCCTCATATTAACCCGTTATATAAGGGGTTAGATGCCCTGCCTAAGGGGTTCCCACCTTTGTCAGATAAGCTAAAACAGCAGCTGACTGCTCTGGGAAAACGTTCCCAAAAGGCTGAGATTAAAGATTTTATAAAGAAGTTATGTACCTTAGGTCCTCTTCAATTGGCTCAGTTAGCCAAGATAATAGACCGAGACCCTCGATATCTAAGAAATTATTACTTATCCGGGATGATTAGGAGTGGGGAGTTGGTTTATCTTTACCCCGATCAACCTGCCCATCCTCAGCAGGCCTATAAGACTCCATCTGAAGAGGCCGAATGAAGGCCATTCTTCTAGCCCGAGTCTCTTCCCGAGAGCAGTAGGAGGGAATGAGTATCCCTGCCCAGGAATGTCGGTTGCGGGAGTATGCCGATCGGAAGGGGCTTCAAGTCGATCAGGTGTTTGCGATAACTGAGTCCTCTACCAAAGATACACGAAGAGAATTCCAGAAAATCCTCGATCTTATCAAAAAGTCACGAGAGCCTATAGCTCTGGTTGCGGATACGATCGATAGGGTGCAGCGGAGCTTCAAGGAGTCGGTCGTTCTGGAGGATTTGCGTAAGGAGGGCAAGGTCGAGATCCACTTCATCCGAGAAGGGCTGGTTCTGAACTTGAAGTCGAATAGCGCGGATATCCTTCGTTGGGATATGGGGGTGATGTTCGCACGGTCCTACGTCCTGCAACTTAGTGACAATATCAAGCGGTCCAAAGAGCAGTCGGCGCGAAATGGTATTTGGATGGGGCTGGCTCCTATGGGTTACATGCATACAGTCGATGAAGGGTGACAATACCCCAATCTTCGTCCTTGGCCTGCCCCCTACTTTAAGAGCCCTGGTGATGCGAGTGAGAAAGCACGCGTCAGCTTGACGCGGTGGATAAAATCTGGACTGTCCAATTAGATTTGCGTAAGTCATTCATTCTGATTTTGGCTCTCCTGATCTATCAGTGTGTTGGCAAGTAGCAGAGCAAGCCATTGTTCATATTCTTCAGATGTCCAGCTTTGTTCCACCACTAACATGCGGTACAAATCACGCCCTGTAAATGCCCATAAGACATCTCGAGCCTTATTTAGACTGAGGTTTTTAGAAAGAGATTTTTCTTTTGCCATCGCTTTTATAGTTACTTCCTGCCTGGAGTATCGGCGCATTTCTCTTTCCTTTTCCAACTCTTTGAATTCTGGGGCTAAAACAACAGCACCTCGAAAAACTTCCATTTGAGCCTTTTCTGCATCGTATATTTGACGTGCAATTTTAGCAGAGTAAAGAAGTCGTTCTTTTGGAGAGCTTGCTTCATTACTCTTTTCAACAAGGGTATCAAACTGATCTTTTGGAAAAACTTCGTCCATTAAAGCTCGAATTATCCCCCTTTTAGACTGAAAAAGAGAGTAAATAGTAGGTACGGAAACGCTAGCAACTTGAGCTATCTTTTCAATTGTCACGCATTCAAATCCTTCTGATTCAAAAAGATTCTTTGCGGAAAGAAGGATACGCTCTTTTGTCTGAGCTGCCCCAGCATTCCTGGATTCAGATTTGTAAGGTCTTTTTTTGATCTTTGACATATTGGTTATAGTTTACTATAATGAATTCGATTTGTCAAAAACAAAAAGGAGATACCTATGAAAAGCACAATTTCTACAGCGGTGGCTTATTACAAGGCACTTGGACAGAAAAACCTGGAAGAGGTGAAAAAATATTTGCATCCTGATATCCAATTTATAGACCCACAGGAAAAAGTAATCGGAAAAGAAGCTGTTCTTAAAGCAGCAGAAGGATTCACTGGCATTTTTAAAACTTTAACAATTCACGCAAAATTTGGCTCTGAAGATCAAGCGATGATTGTTTATGACGTAGAAATTCCTGGTTTTGCCAAAAATTTGCGCGCAGCTTCCCTCCTAAGCTTTAAAGAAGGACTCATTTCAAAGATTGATCTTATCTATGACACCCGCTGCTTTGTGGAAGGAAAATAGAGGTCAATCCAGCTTAAGGATTCTATCGGAGTGTATTCGGAATTAATTTCTGGAAGATGCCGATCATACACTCCTTCTCCTCTACAGTCAGATCATGAAAAAACTCTTCGTCTTTTGTTTCAACGGCAGGCATTGCTTTTTTGAGAATGTCAGAGCCTTTTATTGTTAAAATGGGATTTTTTGCTCTTCCATCAGAGGATTTTTCGCGCGTGATGAGTTCCTTTTGCTCAAGCCCTCTTATGACTTGAGAAACGGTGTTTGGATCAAGCCCCGCCATTTTACCAATGAGCGCTTGAGTCACACGATCACCTTTTCTGGTTAACCAGCCTAGCGTGGCAAGAATAACGAATTGAGGGTGAGTAAGGCCAATCGATTTAAGCATGAGTTCAATTGATCCACGCCATGCTGTACTGACGTGCCACAAAAGAAACCCAGGACTACGATCTGGGGTGTCATGAACACTGATCTTTTTAAAGTTAATATTTTTCTTCATGATCCTATTCCCATTGCTTTTGCGATCACCTGAAAATCCTCCTGAGAGACTTCAAAACAGCCTCTTCGGAATGGAAATCCCCATTTTTGCTTATCTTTGATAAAGGATAATTCATCCAATAGGGGTTGGATAGGAATCTCTCGAGATTTCACAAAAGACACATCACGTCTCCAAGGAACAAAATCTTCACTCATAGCAAAAGAATAGGGTTCACCATCCTTGATTTTTCCAATGGCTGTGAAGGATTGACAAGGCTCCTTCTGTCCAAATTTAATAGTGGGAGAATAATAGATGATCCAATCTCCTTCTTCCATTCGATTCAATGGACCAGCCTTTCCATGGCAAACTTGAGCAAATCCTCCAGAAACTCCTCTTTGTACATGCTCTTTAGATGCAACTCCAATCCAGTATCGTATCATTACTTCTCCTCGTGGAGTTTGTATACTCTGATTCTGTGCCCATCGGGATCAAGAATAACAAAAGTTCGTCCAAAATCCATATCAGTAGGCTTTTGAGCAACAGTTACATGTTTTCTTCCCCAATCCTCATAAAGAGCGTCTACATTTTCTGCTGGGAAGCATATTTCAAGCGCTCCTGCAGGTGCATCTACTTTTGGCTCGGCAGTGTATTTAGACCATAAGCCCAACATGACTCCATTTTTCAATGCAAACATGACAAAAGTTGGAGATTCTTCAATAGGCTTTAGCCCAAGAATTTCTTGATAAAAGAGGCTGCTCTTCTGCGGGTTGGTAACAAACAGCAGGGTAAATCCTAAAGCGGGGGCTAAACATAATCTTCTCCTAAGTCTAAGTTCGTATATCTGATATTGTACGTATACGTATTAATTCTGTCTACAGAATTCAGGATTTTAGATTTTTCAGAAAAGCTATTGACCCTAACGTATGCGTCATTGTGTATATTGAGAGCATCTTTTAAAATCATAGGGATATTAAAAGGATGAAGGGTTGATGGCTTATACAGTTAAAAAATTAAGTGAACTCTCAGGAGTAACGGTTCGGACTCTCCACTTTTATGAAGAGGAAGGTCTCCTTAAACCCTCATATTATGGGTCTAATGGGTATCGGTATTACGAGGAGAAAGAGCTGCTCGAGTTACAACAAATCCTATTCTTCAAGGAGCTTGGTTTTACGATAAAGCAAATCAAGAAAGTTATAGGAAAGAGTGATTTCGACCAGCTTTCTGCTCTTTATTCGCATAAAAAATCTTTGAGTCAAGAATGGGAGAAAATTGGACAACTGCTTAAGACCATCGACAAAACGATCAATCATTTAAAAGGAAAAAAGAAAATGAAAGATAAAGAAATTTTCGATGGCTTCAATATCACATTAGTAAAAAAAGCAAAAGGGCATGAGTCTTACTTTGCTGCAGAAGAAATTGTCGGTAAAAGTGTAAGAAACCCGACTAAGAATGCCGAGGATGTTGAGAAAAGAGGCAAAGCATTTTATGAAAATGCTACAGAGACAGCACATGTCATTTTCAGGGAACTTGTTCATTGTATTGAAAAGGGATTGGTTCCAAGCTCTTCCGAAGTGCAACGTATTATCAAAAAACATCATGCATTTACAGACAAAATCCAGGACGCAACTCGCGAAGTTTATAGGGCAATGGCTCAGCTATATCAGGAACACCCTGAGTTTAGAAAGCAGTTGGACCCGTTCCATCCAAAACTTGCTGAGTTCATGTCTGAAGGAATGATAATTTTTGCAGATAAGGAACTAAAGTAAGGATATCGAGGTAAGGGGTGGAAACGCCCCTTATTTTTTTACGCAAATTTTACGCACTAGACTGGAAAAAACTGGCAAAAAGAAACCCAAGAGGGACTAAACGATTTGTCTTTAAATCCTTTAGTTTCTTGGGTTTATTTACTCTGGCTTACGCCAGTTTATTGGAGGTGGAGAGAATCGAACTCTCGTCCTTAGCAAACTTACGACTAGAAATGACTACATGCTTAGTGCCTTATTCATTTAGGTGATAGCCCTGTTGTAAGGCACCCCACTTGGAGCTAACACCACCCTTTTATTTCTCGAAAACGGGCCCAAAAGATAAAAACCTGTCTCATACCAAGATTGATAACGATAGGTAGGGAGTCCTTGGTCTAACTCCAAGCTATCGGGCACTCAAAACGGTTAGGTCTTAAGCAGCCATTGCAAACTCTGCTGCAGGTTCCCCTGCACAGAATTTTACGACTTTAGTGTTGCCGTTTACATGTTTTGCCGGATGATTTAGGAGGCCAACCGACGTCCTCCGCATGCCATTTATAGGTAGCTCCCAAGTCGAAACCAGTTCACCCCCACTCATAATTATACCACCTTACCCGAATTATTGACAAATCATAACCTTCTAATACACAAGGATCACAAATTTTCCCTCGTTTTAATCTTTTCTGCCCCGGGCTTTCCTTTTTTGTTTAGGAGAAAACCACCGGATTTGTTAAGATGTTCCCTTATATGAAGGTGGTTTTTAACGATGTTTGATACAGGTGATGAAAGCTTTTCTGAAAGAGAAAAACGTATCTTAAATAAATGGAAAAGCGAAAATATTTTTAAGAAATCGGTCGAAAATCGTAAAAATCAACCCTTGTTTTCCACTTATGACGGCCCTCCTTTTGCAACAGGGCTTCCTCACTATGGCCATATCTTAGCGGGCACCATTAAGGATGTTGTCCTTCGCTATAAGACGATGGAGGGCTTTTATGTTCCTCGGAGGTTCGGATGGGATTGCCACGGGCTTCCTGTCGAAAATGAAATTGAAAAGGCCAAGGAACTCTCCGGCGCTCCCTCTATCGAGGCTTTTGGTATTGCCAACTTTAATGAAGAGTGCCGCAGCATTGTTTTGCGCTACACTGAAGAATGGAAAGAAAGTATCGATCGTATGGGGCGCTTTGTCGATTTCGATAAAACTTATAAGACGATGGATCGACCCTTTATGGAATCAGTGTGGTGGGTCTTTAAAGAGCTTTTCAATCGAGGACTTATCTACGAGGGCTATAAGGTTATGCCTTTTTCAGCGAAACTGGGCACTCCTCTTTCCAATTTTGAGGCCAATCTCAATTATCAAGAGGTCGATGACCCTTCTGTTGTCATCACCATGCCTTTAATCGATGAAGAAAAAACTTCCTTGCTCATTTGGACAACCACTCCTTGGACTCTTCCTTCTAATTTGGCTGTTATTGCTCATCCTTCGATCACTTATGTAAAGGCGAAAGATCCTAAATCCGGGCTCTTTTACATCTTGGCTAAGTCGCGTATTAAGGCTTATGCAGAGGAGATGGAGGTTGTCGATACATTTAAGGGCGAATCTCTTGTTGGTATGCGCTATAAACCTCCTTTTCGCCATTTTGAAAAGTCTGAAAAGGCTTTTCAGGTCCTAGTTGATGAATTTGTCGGTGAAGAGGATGGTACGGGTCTTGTCCACGCAGCTCCAGCTTTCGGAGAGAGCGATTTTTTTATCTGCAAAGCAGCGGGTATCGATCCGGTTTGTCCAGTAGATCAAAATGGTAAATTTACATCAGAGATCCCTGAGTATGAGGGGGTTTTTGTAAAGGATGCGGATAAACCCATCCTGCGCGCCTTAAAGGAGAGGGGGCGTCTTTTTTATCAGGGTACAATTCGTCACCGCTATCCTTTCTGTTGGCGTTCTGATAGCCCTCTAATCTACAAGGTTGTAAGCACTTGGTTTGTCAACGTGGAAAAGGTAAAAGATAAGATGATCGCGGCTAATAAGAAGATTCATTGGGTTCCGGGGCACTTGAAAGAAGGGCGTTTTGGCAAGTGGCTTGAGGGGGCTCGTGATTGGGCAATCAGCCGCAACCGCTACTGGGGTACCCCAATTCCTTTCTGGCGCTCAAGCGAGGGCGATCTGATTGCGATTGGGTCTATCGAGGAACTAGAGAATCATACGGGTAAAAAAATTGAGGATATCCATCGCCATTTTATCGATGATCTCTCGTTTGAGGTGGATGGAAAGGTCTACTCGCGTGTGAGTGAGGTTTTCGACTGCTGGTTTGAATCAGGGTCAATGCCTTATGCTCAAAATCACTATCCTTTCGAAAATGCAAAAGAGACAATGGCGGCTTTTCCTTCTGACTTTATTGCCGAGGGGCTCGATCAGACTCGTGGCTGGTTTTATACTTTAACGGTTCTTGGCGCTGCACTTTTTGATAAGCCGGCTTTTAAAAATGTGATTGTGAATGGCATCATTTTGGCGGAAGATGGAAATAAAATGAGTAAGCGTTTAAAAAATTATCCCGAACCTACCATCGTTTTTGATAAATATGGCGCCGATGCGGTTCGTCTTTATTTGCTCAATAGTCCTGCTGTTCACGGGGACGACTTGCGCTTTAGCGAGCGTGGAGTGGAGCTTGTCTTACGCTCGTTTTTAATCCCTTTCTGGAACTCTTACTTTTTTCTTGCTTCCTACGCAAAGATTTATGACTGGAAACCTGATCTTAAGGCGGATCTCGATCCTTTACATGATATCGATAAATGGATTTTGTCTCGATTACAGAAGCTCATTTTGGATACCAAAGATGCTATGGATGTCTTCGATTTAGAAAAGGCGGTCAGTCCACTGGTCGGCTTTATCGATCAGTTGACAAATTGGTATATTCGCCGCTCGAGGTCGCGCTTTTGGGCTGATGAGGAGAGTCGTGATCGAAATGAGGCTTTTCAAACTCTTTACTTTGTGCTGATCTCTTTATGCCGCGTTGCGGCTCCTTTCATTCCTTTCATTACAGATGCTATCTATCAGGCGCTAAAGTTGCCAAGTGATCCTTCATCTGTTCACTTAACTGACTTTCCTCATGCCTGCCGTGATCTTAGGAATGAAAAACTCGAACTCGAGATGGAGCTTGTCCAGAAGGCTGTGAGTCTCGGTCATAGCTTACGAAAAGAGAATAAGGTTAAAGTGCGCCAGCCACTCGCAAAAGTTTTCTTGATTACAACTTTTATAAAAGAGCAAGCAGCGATTGAAGCTCAAAAAGAGCTGATTGCTGAAGAGTTGAACGTAAAAGAGGTGGTCTTGCTAAAAGACGAGGTAGGGTTCGTGGAGTTAGGGATTAAACCGAATTTTAGGACTTTAGGGCGTAAAATCGGCTCGAAAATGAGATCTCTTCAGTCTGCTCTAAAAGCCTTTTCTCAGAATCAAATTCAAATTCTTTTAGAGGGGAATCCCATCTCACTTGATTTAGATGGCGAACCTTTTGAACTTTCTCCTGATGATACGCTCATCGAGCGAAAAGTTAAGGAGGGTATGGCGGCGTCTTGCGAGGGGAGTCTAACGGTTGCGTTAGATCTTCAGCTCAATGACGAACTTCTTATCGAGGGGCTCGCGCGCGAAATCGTCAATAAAATCAATACGATGCGGCGTAATCAAAAATTTGAAATCACAGATCGTATCAATGTGACGATTGAATCAACGGATCGACTTAAAATGGCATTCGATAGGTTTGCTGATTATATTTTAAGTGAGGCGCTGGTTCTTTGTGTCGACTTTGCTCCCACAGAAGGGGAGGAATGGGATCTCAATGGAGAACCGGCCAAAATTCATATTTCTAAAACTGATTGACTTTTATTTTGTGTAAAAATAATATTAATTTTTTATAAATAGGTGGGTCGTCATGTCTTTGGGAAATATTCGGACTCAATATTACTTTGTAAATGGGGTCGCTAATACAAACAAAAGTGGGAAAAATCATACTGATAAAATAAAAAAAATCCTCCAAAAATCCTTAAGATTTGATCCTAATTCGATTTCTATCAAGTTCCATCACAATTATTCGACTCCTGTAGATAGCATCATTATAGATGTGCTATTTGGAATTATAGGATTAATAACGGTAGTCTATTTCTTCTATAAAGAAAGAAAGGGAGAAGGAAATATTAATAGTAGAATTCTTGGAGCTTTGGGAGCTATTTTCACTATAGCTGCTCTTTGGGATTATAACTTGATACAGAAAGAAAAAAATCAAATTGCAAGGGATTTGGTGGAATCTGTATCAAGATTTTTAGATAAGAACAAGTTAAATACTGCTAATCTTATTCTACATAGCCAAGGAGCTGATATAGGCTATAGAGCTCTTTTTTTATTGAACTCCTATAAGCACAGAATAAAAACACTCACACTAGGCGCTATGGTGACTATTCCAGACGATTTTTGCCTCAGGGTGACAAACTATAAATTCAGCAATGATTTAGTTTCCGAGGCCGCTGCAGGGATATTTGAGGGTGCCGCATCCATAAATGATGGGATGGCTCGAAGAAAAATTATCTACCTAAAGGGAAAAGGAATGAATACTCACGGTGTTAAGGAGTATCTTGAGGAAAGTAGCGTTAAGAACGCTCTTTTAGATACTTTATCTCCACTTTCATTTTGCTTTTAAATCATTTTGCAGCATCCTAAGGGAGCTTCATGGGCAGTTTGTAATACTTTCTGTGGTGTAAGTACCAGAGCAGGTAGGCAATTGCAGCAAGGCCCCAGATAATCGTTCGGGGAAAGTTGAAAAATGGATAGGGAGGGGCGTTGGGATCACCAAATCCTGATCCGGGTGGCCAGAATATAAAGTCAGGGGCGCCGCGTAAGTTTCCTTCCGGTACAAAGCCAAAGTCACGACTGTCTGAGCTCATGGCGTAATTATCTCCAAGTGCTAGATAGTGTTTGGAGGGGAGCGTAAGCCCATAGCGTTTTAGGTACTCTTTATCGATTGTGCCGTCATTTTTTACAGGGGCGCCGTGGTCGATGAAGGGGAGGTAGGTGGTTGTAGTGCTTGCAAGCATGGTTTCATTGGAGACAAACTGCTGTAATGCAGGGCTTGATTTGTCTAAAAGCTTTCCTCCCATTACATAGAGGTCTCCTTCTCTAAAGTAGGTATAGCGCGAGGGGAGGAGACTGTCATAATGGCTCTCTAGCCCATAGCGTTTATCAAACTCAATGCCATAGTTATAGAGAGTGAAAAGGCGGTCTACATTAAATTGGTTAAGGGGATGGTCTTTTGGAAGGGAAAGTGTAATGCCTTCTAGTAGAATTTTTTTTGGCACGCCGTAGTAGTATTCATAGGTCCCATCGGGTACCCCGGGTAATTTGGGGGTGTAGCTTGAAGGGGTTTGCTTTGAGTCTCCATAGCGATACGCATAGCCTTCTTTGACGATAAAACGTGCGGTGTAGAGGTTTTTTTGAAGCGTTTTTAGATCGTTGAGTGTTAGGGGAAGGGTCGAGGTGTAGGTCCCAAGTGCGGGACGTAAGCGTCCATAGAGATCTTTCTTTAACGAGGCATTTCCAAAGTTTGGATCGTGGATGATCTTGAGGTTGGCTGCGTTTTCTCCTTCGGCTTTTTCAAGAAGGGCGATGCCATAGTTTTTAAATCCCCAGAGGTCTTGGTAGTCTTTGATCTTTTTTTGAGAGAGGATTTCACCTTGAATTTGGTTGGATGGGGTAAGGCTTAGCCGGGCAACGGGTTCATTCATTTGATAAAGCATTGTCGATCGGTAGAGGCCATGATCAACTTTTTTTCCTGTTTTGGCTTGTCCTTCAAAACGGATAAAGGGAATATGGTCAATTTTTTCAAGCGTTGAGGGTTCAAGCTCCTTTGTAATGTCGCGGCCATCGCTATCGATTCCGTAGACTTTGCCTCCATAGAAATAGAGGGTGTCTGATGGTTTCCCCATCATTCTTTTTACAAATTGTTTTTTACCGGGGAAGATCCAAAAGTAGATTTGATCGGGATCTTGAACATCCATATCGCGGACTGTAAAGACAAAGGTATGGGCTCGAAGAGCAAGATTGGGGTCGAAATAGAGATGTTTTGTGGTGAAGGGGATGTTGATGCCAAAGGTTGTTTTACTGACAATAAGGGTGTCTTTTTCACGTATTGTAGGACGCATAGAACCGGTTGGTACGCGATAGAGTTCAAACCAAACCTGTCTGATCAAAAAAGCAATAAGTAGAGCGACAAACAGCCCCCAGATAAAATCCCGTACTTTTTCAAAGGGTGTTTTGGATAAATGGGCTTTTGCTAATAAATTGAGTGAGTGAAAGGATAAGCGCGATTTCTCTTTATCTTTTTTCAGAATTTCATTTTGGCAATTAAAGATCTGTTCCTTAATTTCTTCTCGAGTCGTTAAAGAGAGATCTCTCTCTTTCCGTCGATAGCGTTTAACAATTTGGCGTAAGAGATGTTTACATTTTCTTAAGGATAGCTTTCTCAAGAGTGGATTCCTCATATCTATTTATGAGGAGTGATTCTAGGATAAAATCTTTAAAAAATCAACTTAATATAACCACTAAACCCTTGAAAGCCTAATTGCCCTCGATTGATGATGGTTCTTTTGGATTGAAATAGGTTTTGAAAGCTGGCATTTTCTTCCGTTTCTAAGTACTGCTCTTGGATGTTAAACCAGGTATTGAGTTCATATCCTGCAAAAACTTCGATTCCCCAAAAGCTTATCATTTTCCCCCACATCGGTCCCATTAGAAATTGGGTGTTATAAGCGAGGCGTTGATCGTTATAGTGGCTGTCTTGAACTTTGACGGGTGAGAGATCGTTTTGATTAAATTGATTGATGCCTTCGATATTGTTCTTATAAAAACCGATTAGAGAAGCGACTGTGGCTTTGCCAAATAGACTAAATCCTTTTCCAATGTACCAGTCAATATCGAGGCCAAGGCGCATGCCGCCTCCACTAAAGGCCCATTCTGAGTTGTATTTCGCGGCCGCATTGTTGAGCCCATAGTAGTTGAATTTCCATTCTTGATCGATCCAGGAGCCTGTGAGTCCCATCATCAAGCGAAAGAGGAGGTTGTCATCGAGAAGAAAGCGTTTTGCTAAGTAAAGATCGGCAATTTGTGTGGTGAGCTCAATGGTGCTGGGCGCTTGTGTCGTGAAGAAATTCCCCCCTCGTCCCCAGGTTGGTGTGAGGTATTTTAGCGCTTCAGAAGGAGCGGATATATGGGTGCTTCCATCGATTTTAATGTAGGTGTATTGCCCTTCAACTTCCCAATATTTAGGGCAAAAGCGATATCCTGCTGCCACTCTCACACCCGGATTCCAGTCGAAGGGGGTTCTTTCAAGGTTGCCGACGAGGCCTTGAAATTGGTTTAACGGGGTTGATGGAACGTTTTGTAATGCGTAAATCAGGGCGCCTTCTTCAGCGGTCCAATAAAGGAGTTCTCCACGAAGGGTAAAAGCAGACTCATGGAGTTCCGGGCGGTAGGAAAAGATGAGGGGCAGGCATTCAAGAGATTCCTCTACTTGGGGCTCGGGTGCCTTGCAAGGGGTACAGATAGATTGACCTAAGATTTTTTCCTCTAGGCTTTTGATGTTTCTTTGTTTTTCTATGGCGGCTCTTGAAAGAGTCGTGATGAGTTCTTTTCGCTTTTCTTGGAGAGAGTGGAGCTCTTCTTTAATTCGGGCGATCTCTTGCTCATCTTTATTAAGCTCTTCTTTTAAAGAGTAAATGTTATCGAGTGGGATAGCATCTGCCCATAGAGCAAACGAAGACAGAATAAAGGGTGCAATCATCTTTTTCATAGGATTCCTTTAAAAATTAGCCTCGACTTTAAAGGTCAACCCTTGAAGGGTTAACAGACCTTGGGATAGTCGTGTGTCACGGCTTCCTGAATTGGTATTAAATAACGCGCGATTGACTTCATGAAGATTGAACCAGGGCTGGATTTCGTAACCGAGAAAGAGGTTAAGGTTCCATCCATTGCTAAAAGTCGTCCCAAAGTCAAGACCGAGCAGGTATTGCATATTCAACACAAACCGCGTGTCATCAAATTGGCTGTCTTGAAAGCGGTTCTTATCATTATTTGTTGTTTGCTGCGTGTACTGTTCATCGTTTTTGTAGCTTCCAACGTATCCGGATCCAGAAACTTGAGTAAAGATTCCAAATCCCCGGCCAAGGTACCAGTCTGCATGCAATCCTGTTTTAAGCCCTGCTCCATCAAAGCGCCAATGGAACTTAAGAAAGTTGTTATTAACATTTGAGATGTAGTCAACTTCCCAATCTTGCATGATCCAAGCGCCGGAAAGGCCCGTAAAGAATTTCATCATTAAATAGTCTTGTATAAAAAACCGTTTTCCAAGCGTAAAATCAAGCATTTGAAGGTTGAGATGGATTGCACTTTTTGCTCGAGAAAGTCTAGCATTTGTCATTTGATCAAACGTTCCGACAAGTTCAAGATTTGAGGTTAAATCAGGGCCATCTGTTATCTGTTGGTTTTCATCATCAAAGTAGGTCCATTGGACTTCAGCTTCCCAAAAATTAGGAGGAAATCGAAAGCCAAGGGCAAGTTTTACCCCGATATCGTAATCAAATTTAGCAGATCGGTACTTCCCAATTGCACTTCTTGGGCTCGTTGAAAAGGGTTGGTCCTGGATGGCGTAATCGAGGTTGTTTTCAAGCACCCTCCACCACAGGAAGTCAAAGCGTGCGTAAGCAGCCATCCGATTAATTTCGGCTCGATAGGACTCCATCTCACTACAGTAGAATCGGGCCTCCGGCTCCGGCTCTTGCTCGCAGGTTACTTCGCAAGAGGCTGAAAGCAGAGAGTCAATCTCGGTCGTAAGTGTCGTCAGTTTTTCATTTTGATTTTCATAAGTTGTCTTTAAACATTCAATATTAAGACTTTTGCTTTGTTTTTCATTTTCAATATTGGTTTTTAGAAGCTCGATGATTTTTCTTTCCGCTTCGATCTCTTTTTGGAGATCCTCGATAGCTTGATTATGAGATTCTCCATAGAAAAGAGCGGGGAGAAGAGTTAAATAAAAGAGCCGGTGACATTTCATTTACAATCCTAAAAATTCAGTAGAAGTTTGACCGTCAATCCTTGAAGGGCGATGACCCCTTGCGAAAGATGGGAAACTCTACTGCCTGAGTTCGTGTTAAAGCTACTGCGGTTTAATTCTGCAAGGTTAAAAAAAGCTTGTATTTCATAGCCAGCAAAAAGGTTGATATGGCCATAGCAAGTATTTCGTCCCCAATTTGGGCCGAGAAGAAATTGAATGTTTGGAACAAAACGGGTGTCATGGAAAGAGGCATCGCTTAGAGTTTGAGAGGCGCCATTAAGGGGGGTCGCTTTATAGAGGCGTTTCGTTTCATAATCTCCAACAATTCCGGCGGTAGAGAATTCGGTAAGAAAGCCAAAGCCTGAGCCGAAATACCACTCTTGTTCAAAGCCAAATCGAATACCGGCTCCACTAAAATTCCAATTGTTTTGGATGAGATTGCTTTGAGCTTGGTTGTTTATGAAGAAGGGGTCATAGTTTACTCTCCAATCTTGATCCATCCAAAGTGCGGTCACTCCCGTATTGAATTTGAAAAGAAGATTTTCAGTGAGTTCAAAGCGTTTTGCTAAAATAAAATCAAGTAGATGACAAGTCAGTTTAATGGAGCTTGATGCTTTTTCCATTTCTGCATTTGTATTTTGTGCAAATGTCCCGACGATCATTTGACTTGTAGAGAAGGCTGGATGATGAACGTTGGCGTGGCCGTTTCCTTTGTAATAAAGATACTGGGCTGAAACATCCCAAAATTGAGGACAAAAACGATACCCAAGCTCAAAACGCATCCCGGGATCTCCTCCAAACTTGGCGGAGTATTCGGTTCCAATTGCACTGGTTTCTGTACCCGCCGGGGGCACAGGCTGACCCTTGATAACGTAGTCTAGGTTGTTTTCCACAGCTTTCCAATAGAGAAACTCACCTGAAACAAAGAAGGCGGGCTCATTTAAAGGGGGGCGGTAGCAAAAAATATTTCCCTTTTCAGATGAAGAAAGCATCGATGTGAACAGCAGAAAAGGCAAGCCAATTTTAACACGCATCATAACGAGGGGTAAAAGATTTCGCATGGACTTGACTGTAGCAACAAATGCTCTTTAATAAAAGTAATTTTGAGGGTGGTCAATCGAAAGTTCGCCCTGACCTTCAATCATGAGAAACCATTGATACCTGTGTCCTTTAGTAAAAAGCCGTGAGATGAGAAGTTTTTCGATGAAGATTTGGCTTTCACTTTTTGTAAAAGCAATGGCATGAGTTTTGCGGAGTGAACTAGATAGATCAATGGCAAAAAGATAGAAGTTTAAACTTTTATCAAGCGGGGTCGTGGTTAATATGATTTGATTTTCATCTTCCTCAATTCCCGGTTTAAATTCAGGAGGAAGAGGGGGAAAGCAAGCAGGTGAGAGAGGGAGTTGATCTCCGGTATCGATTCCTCTAATTTTAAAGGTATTGGATCCATCGCTGATTTCTATCCAGCACGGAAAGGGAAAATCGACTCTTTTGAGGTCGAAGTATAAGTTAATTTTCTTTTGAGAAAGAGGAGTCTCGTCACGAGGCCATCTTGCTGAGTAGGCTTCAAAACAGGGGTTTTGAACCTTCTTCCCCAATCGAAAAAGAGGAGGATTCCAAATCTTTCTTGTATCAATTTGATCACATGGAGGAGTCGGCCCGATTTTTTTGCGTTCATGAGGTTTTAATTTTTTCAAGGGAAGACTCAGAAGTTGAGGGAGTAGAGCTTCTGGTTTTAAATAAGCTTTTTGCGATAGTGAATAAGCTCTTTTTAACAAGGCTTGATCGATGTCGATTTCATAAAGAATGTGAGAGGTTTGGCCATGAGCCCCTTTTTGATACCAGTTGGCCCAGGATTCCTTCTTTTTTTTCTGGCTGACGGGAAGGGTGATCTCCTCTAAAATTAATTGATGCTCTTTTTTTTCCAGGATAGTTAAAAAACTATATATATTTTGTTGTTCAGTAACAATATATTGCCCTTTCTTTGCAAAATAGAATTTCTCTTTTGCCGAATGAATATTGCAAAAGAGAGAGGAGGTGAATAGAAGAAGTAAGAAAAAAACACGTTTCATACGGGTAATTATAGCAAGGGTTGCGATTAAGAGGGTAGCCCAAAATAAGGCCTAAAGTGTATCTTATCAAGATAGTGACTTGGAAAGGAAAAAAATATGAAACGCATCGGACAAATGCTTTTTTTTGCTCTATTGATCGCAGGCAGCTTTTCTGCTTGTTCTTCTAAAGTTGCTCCAAAAAGCAGCTCAAATGAGCGTATAGCCCCTAAATGGCAACAAGAGGTTCTTTCCTTAAATGCTGCTATTGAGAACAAAACTAACCAAGCAAATCTTTACCGCGCTAAGGCTGCGCGGGCCAAAAATCAAGGGGATCGACTCCAGTTTAATAGTCGAGATGTGACAGAAGCGAAGAGGTATTGGGACTTAGCGGACTATTATAATGCCCAAGCGGCTTTACTCGAAAAAGAGGTTCAAATTTTGGAAGCGAACCGAAAAGAAATTTTGAAAAAAGAAAATAAGGGGCAATCTTGGCCAGGACCCGGTTCACAGGATCAAAATGAAGAAGCCCCCTTTTGAGGCTCTCTATGGAAATTCTCTAGCTCTTTTAACCGATGTCTATCAGCTCACAATGGCGCAAGGGTATTGGAAGAGTCGAATTGCTGATCGGCATGCGGTTTATCACCTCTTTTTTCGAAAAAAACCGTTTGGTGGAAGCTATGCAATTGCTGCCGGAATCGAGACTTTCACCCAATTCGTTGAAAATTTTCGTTATTCTGAAAGTGATCTCTCTTATTTGGAGAGTATTGAAGATAGTGAGGGACGTCCTTTATTTGAAAAAGGATTTCTTGATTACCTTAAAAACTTTAAATTTTCTGTCGATATCGATGCCGTAGAAGAAGGGACCCCTGTTTTCCCGTATGAACCTTTGATACGCGTTCAAGGGCCGATTATTGAGGCGCAATTACTTGAAACCCCGTTATTAAATATCGTAAATTTTCAAACATTGATTGCCACTAAAGCATCGCGCATTTGCCAGGCTGCTGAAAATGATGAAGTCGTTGAGTTTGGGGTGCGAAGAGCGCAAGGAATCGATGGGGCCATTTCAGCCGGACGGGCTGCTTATATTGGAGGGGTAGAGGCAACCTCAACGGTTTTAGTTGGAAAACTGTTTGGAGTTCCTCTTCGAGGGACTCAAGCGCACTCTTGGATCATGGCCTTTGATAATGAAAGCCAATCTTTTGATGAATATGCAAAAATTTATCCAACTCATTCTTTTTTTCTTATCGACACCTATGATTCCATTCAGGGAGCAAAACGGGCTATTGAAGTTGCAAAGCGTCAAACGGATCCAAATTTTTCGTTAAAGGGCCTGCGGCTCGACAGCGGAGATCTTGCATATTTAAGTATCGAAATTCGTAAAATGCTTGATGAAGCAGGTTTTGAAAAAACGAAAATTGTAGCGAGTAATGAACTCGATGAATATCTCATTCGGGATCTCAAACAGCAGGGAGCAAAGATCGATGTTTGGGGGGTTGGAACGAACCTCATAACAGCCAAAGATCAGCCTGCTCTTGACGGGGTTTATAAGCTCTCTGCAATTGAAAATGAACAGGGGGAGCTTACTTATAAATTAAAAATTTCAGAACAGCTCGTAAAAGTAACCGACCCGGGGATACTGCAGGTTCGCCGATTCGAATGTCCAAATCAAGGCTATTTATTCGATATGATTTATGATGAGAAAGCAAATATTCCTAAAAACCCCACACTGGTTGCTCCGCTTGATCCAACAAGCCGTTATGAGGTGAAAGAAGAGAGCGCTTTTAAAGACCTGCTGATTCCTCTTTTTCGAAAAGGGGAATGTGTCATTGCTTTTCCAAAACTTTCTGAAGTGAGAGAAAAAGCGGCCCTCGAGCTAAATAAATTCCCCCCCCGCGTAAAACGTTTTTTAAATCCTCAGCCCTACTTTGTTGGATTAGAAAAAAAGCTTTATGAAAAAAAAATAAAGCTTATCGACCAAATCAAGAGAAAAAAAGTATGACGGCTCTTCTTATCGTAGATGTTCAAAATGATTTTCTTCCCTCCGGCTCGCTTGCCGTTGATAAAGGGGATGAAATCATTCCCTTTATCAACCAATTAATGAAGAAAGACTTTGATTTGATAGTGGCTACAAAAGATTGGCACCCTGAAGATCACTGCAGTTTTCAAACGAATAAGGGTGAGGATCAAGCTTCTTGGCCTGTACACGGTGTTCAGGGGACGATGGGAGCTAAGTTTCCAAATACGCTCGATCAAGAAAAAATAAAAAAAATATTTTACAAAGGAACGGATTCAAGAGTCGATAGCTACAGCGCTTTTTTTGACCAATCAAAAAAACGATCGACCGCTCTGCACGAATATCTTCAGGATAAAAAAATTCATCATCTTACTGTCGTCGGCTTAGCAACCGATTACTGTATCCTCTATACCGTTTTAGATGCCTTGCAGCTTGGCTACGAAGTTTGTGTTTTACAAAAGGGGGTGCGTGCTGTTAACTTAAAACCTGAGGATGGGGAAAACGCATTGAAGATGATGGGTGAAAAAGGAGCCAAGATCGATTAACCCTTCGTGCTAGACAAGAACCCTATTCTACTGTAAGATGTTTCGTGACAGCTATTCCAAATTTTCTATACTGACACCTATAGTACGCTTATGTTTTTTCTGACTTTTCTTAGACTGGCTCAAAATCCATGCTTTCCTCCTAATCTTGAATTAGAGAAGAGTGGATTTTCGCTTCAAGACCATTCTGTCAATGGTTTTCATATCACATGCCTTTTGATTTTTATTTTTGCGGTTATTCATACTCTTTTAGCGAATAAAATCTCAATGCATGCTCAGAAGCTTGCTGAAAAACACAGGCGGCGGTCAAAAAAATTCCCACCCTCATTTGATCCCGCATTTCCTGAAAATGAAGAGAAGGACAAAAGTTTTTTAGCTGAAATTCTCCATTTTTTAGGTGAAGTCGAAGTGATTTTTGGGATTTGGGTGATTCCTTTATTGATCGCAATAACGGCCTTTTATAATTGGCATACAGCTGTAGAATATATCGACTCGCGCGCCTATGTCGAGCCTATTTTTGTAGTGGTTGTCATGTGCATCTCTGCAACAAGACCTATTTTAAAGGCCTCTGAAACCGCCCTCTCTTACATTGCCGGACTTTTTGGCGGATCCCTTGCGGCTTGGTGGTTTACAATCTTAAGCATTGCTCCTTTGCTAGGCTCTTTTATTACAGAAGCCGGGGCTATGACCTTAGCGGCTCTACTACTAGCGAATAAATTTTACCAATATGGACCCTCAAATCGATTTTGTTATGCAACACTAGGTTTGCTATTTGTAAATGTTTCTGTTGGCGGAATTTTGACAAACTTTGCCGCTCCTCCTGTTTTGATCATTGCCAATTGCTGGGAGTGGAGTTCATGGTACATGTTCTCAAATTTTGGTTGGAAAGCCGTTTCGGGGATTTTAGCGAGCAACCTTCTCTATTTCTTTCTTTTTCGCAGGCAATTTAGAGCATTAGAAGAAAAGAAAACAACTCAAAAGATGGAAAAAAGCGAGGATAAAGGACTTAAAATACCCTTCTGGATTACTTTTGCTCATATCTTCTTACTTATATGGGTCGTTGCCAATTCACATTATCCTGCTATATTCATTGGAAGTTTTCTGCTTTTTTTAGGGTTTCATCAGGCAACAAAGCCTCATCAATACCCTCTTCACTTAAAACGTCCGATCCTTGTGGGCTTTTTCTTGGGCGGGCTTGTGATTCACGGAGGGTTGCAAGGGTGGTGGATTACTCCTATCCTTGGCAATCTTGCGAAAGGGCCGCTTATGTCCCTTGGAACAGTTCTAACAGCCTTTAATGACAATGCTATGGTTACCTACCTCTCGAGTTTGATCCCGACACTCACCGAGGAAATGAAACGAGCCATTATGAGTGGTGTTGTTGTCGGTGGCGGCCTTACTGTAATTGCCAACGCGCCGAATCCTGCCGGTCAAATGCTGCTTCGTAAATACTTTCGTGATGGAGTTTCGCCTTTATACCTTTTTCTTTACGCCTTGACTCCAACGCTCATTCTTTTCTCTATTTTCTTTTTTAGTTTAAAGTAAATACGTAAAAAGTTATAAAGTCCTCTTATTTATACCGAAAATGATTCAAAATTCGGTTTTTGACAAAGAGAAAGCCTCCCGATTAAACGATCATAAGTTGCCTCATATTTCTAATATAGAGTAACTTATGATCGTTTAATCGGGAGGCTTTCTCAAAGTCAAAATCCCAAATTTTGAATTATTTTCGGTATAAAAAATTAGGAGAACTTTACATGAGTTTAAAAATCAATCCGGAAATAGCCAGGTCTTTTGAAAGTACATTAAAAGAAGAATGTGGCATCCATGTTTATCTAGCTAAAAATATTCTAAATCTTGGTGTCAACTTTTCTCATCCAATCGACTTTTATATAAACTTTTTTTTCCAAACTTTAAGTCATAAAGATTGCAGGTATCCCTCTATTAATGATTCATCTGTGGAAGACTCAACTTGTACTCTCCCAAACTGTTATCAAATATCAAATGAAAGTGCATTAAAGGTTCTAGAGTATGTCAATAATTTATTACTTTTACTTACAGGTCAAAGTAATGAACCTTTATGTAGCAATTTATTTCTTATTTTCAAACTCTATGTTGAAAACTGTGATCAAGATAAACTCATTTCATGTGGTTTTATACAAAAAATAAACGAATTTAGCGCTCAAAAAACTAAGACAGGTAATGATGTTTTAGTCTTGTTTAATGAGTTAAGCAACAGTCAAGCATTTATCAACAAAGAGGTGGTTGATAGGATTCAAAAATGCTCAATCGAAATCTTTCAGACATTTCCCGATATTTTTCTTAGTACAAATACGAATAATGAAAATATTTATCCGGAAAGCACCTTGTTAGATATATGTGAAATGATAAATTTAGCCCCAGATGATGATTGGATGAACTATATGAATGAAAGTATAGATTTGAGGCAAATTACTCTAGAAAAATTGATAAATAGAGATTGTCTAGGAAAATTAGATGTTCAATTGATTGCTGAGGCCATTCAAGAAAATAGCTTGATATTTTCATCTATTCAAGAATTAAACAATTTTAATTGTAAAATAAACCCTCAAAATAAGTATTCTTTTTTCATTCATTATAATGAAATGGATACTCATTCTTCATTGTTTGGAGTTGACCATCAAAGCTGCGCTGTTTTTTATTACAGCCCAATGGGAAAGGCGCCTGATGAATTGCTATCCGGTAGGGAAATAGTCGAAAAAATGGCTTCTCTAGTAGGAGATAATGCAAACTTTATTTTGCTGAAGCCTAAAGATGTAATTGAGAGTAAAAGCTCATTTTTTACACTAAATGCGATTTTACAAATTAAGAATGGAGTTTCAATTGAGGAATTTGAGAGTAATTCATATATATTATCTGATATATATTCAGATTTAACTCAATTAATGCTGTTGTAATGAAATAATATTTATTCATTTGTGTTGTTTAAAAAAAGAAATTTCGATATTCACTAGAATATGAAATATGTTCATTTAGTGGATAGCAAATCAAATCAGCCCATTCAAGGTGAATTGAAAGCGCCCTTTCTACAGGTAAAGGGAATTGATCTCTATCGGATCGAGCTCAATCATTCTCACGGAATGGGTTATTTGGACTTTTCCTTTGAAGGCCAATCCTTTTTCATCCAAGAGATGGAGAATCAAAATCGACAAATTCGGTATGTTGGAAAGAATTTAGTTCTCTATGCACAAGATTTTGCTCGAAAGAAGGGGTGTCAATTTTTAGAGGTTAATGCAATCAACAATTCTCATGGGTTCTATACCAAAATGGGATTCATTCCTGAGGAGGATGCAAGGGGCTATCCGCTTTATGGGACTCTATGCCACTCTGTGACATTGACGCTATCAAAGGAGATGGTTTTTGATGTTAAAGTTCAAAAAGCGGAAACCTACCAGCTAGCAAGAAGGCTTCTCGCTCACTTTTTTAATAAGCCATTGCATGAAATTGATCCCTGCTTTGTTTCTAAGTATTTTTGGTGGGACCTTCAATCCCAGCCTCTTGAAAAGAAGAATCGACTCAAAGATCTTATTGAAATGTTAGTTCAAGAAGCGAAGGATACCGGAAGATTCCCTAATACGTCAATCTTGGGTGAAGTTAAAATGAGGCTGGATTTAGCAAAATGAAAACCCGCAATCCATGAAAGTTGTAATGACATTTCCTAGAGATAGGATAAATAGAATATAGATTACCGCTTTCTCTAAAAAGTTCATTCTGGGTATTTCGTGTTCTTCTCGATAGATATAGAGTAAAAATGAAAGTCCAATTGCAGAGCATCCAAAGACAATAAACGCCCATGTAAAGAGTTCAAGCCCAAAGACCGGAAAGCCAAAGCTTGGAAATTGGGGGCATACATGGAGAGAAATCTGTCTTAAGGAGACGGAGGCTCCAAAGCTGCTGCTAATTAAAGAAAGAGCATAGTGTATGGCTTTAATGCCATAGCGCAGGTTTAGACACGCCCCAAATCCAACGGAGATCATAGCAATCCGCTGTAATAAGCAGAGAGGGCAGGGATGCTGATCGGTAGTGATTTCATAAATATAGGCGCCTATCAAGACAGCCGAAAGGATTAAAATCCATAGACTATTTAGAAATCGAGCGACTTTTATCATACTCGTATCCCGACCTCAAATGTTGCATGGTTGCATAAAACGATAATTGAAATTACAAGAGCTAGAATAACAAGGGCAACGGCCCATCTCTTCTTGTTATAGTAAAGAAGCCCAATCGCCACTGCATAGAGTAAAAAAAGTCCTGCCATAGACCTTAAATCGCAAAAATGGCAAAAAAACGCCATCTTTTTTTTAAAAAATTAAGATTTTTTGAAACTCTATCTAATTATTTAAATCTTAACATACTGTAAATCAATAGTTTAAAATATATATATTATAAATAAAATATTTATTATATAATTATATTATATAAATATATAATTAAGTAATAGATATGAATAGTGTTTACAGAGATAAAATCATTAATAATTTTATTAGTTTAGGGTTTGAGGGATCTTCTTGGTTAACTAACTTAGACGATAAGACTCAAAGGGTCTTTGTTACTACATTTAAGGAAGAGAAGGTTCTTTCATCATCTGAAATAAAACTGATTGACTCCGCTATTTTGAATTCTTATGAAATTATTGAGAAACCTCCTAGGATTTTATATCCAAAAATGATTCAATATTTTAAGGAAGAGTTTTCTAAAGCGAAAATCGAAGAGATCAAATCTTCAATCGATGCAATGTATGGCCCAAATTATCTGGATCTTCTAGTTGAAAACTATGGAATCTATGATTTTTGGGCATTAGTCGAAATTCTTTATAAAGAAGCATTCGAGATTGGAGCCGATATACCTTCAGTGAGAGAGCTTAAAGATATGGGTGGAATCGTCGATAATTTTACTCAGATTCTTAAAATATGTGATCAAAATTTATTTAAATCGATGAAAAACTCAACTTCTTCTGAGTACTCGGAAAAATTAATTTATTCTTTCAGAAAAAAAATCCTTACTGATCGAGGGGTTGTTGAGAAGTTAAATCTTTCGAATTGCGATATCGTTGCTGTTCCCTATGTCTACTCTCAATACACAAATCTAAAAGAGCTGAACATTGAAGGGAATCCTATCAAGACCTTGCCTAGATGGATTAAGTACTTAGATGAGTTTACTTTTGAAGAGGGTAAGTATTTAACCCGAATTAATTATAAATTGGGAGAAAATGCCAAAATTGAATATGAACAATTGGATCTTAAAAACAATCACTCGATCAGTCGAATTTTAAGTAATTTATCAGATGAATTATTGTCTGACAGTGAAGTTGAAATCGAGAGCTTAGTCGCTTCATTATTAAGTATAGAGACTTCAAATCTTCCATTTAATGAGGGGAATCCTGAAGAGCTTGTCTATCATTTATTGACCCCATTAATTTTCACATATTTGAATCTTGAAAAAGAGTTCTTCGATCTTTCAGATGAAGAAATCGAGTCAATGACGCGTGAGCTTATTATGCAGTTTGATTTTAATGAGCCCCTCGATGCAAATACTTTTGATAAGAAAGACTATATGCTGATCTCTGCCGGATTTCATTATCACTATGTCCCCATTCTTTTTGCAAAAGTAAACGGAGTGGTGCTTCGATATGTATTTAATTCCGGATTTGGCGGGAAGGAAGCTTCACATGTTGTATCTAAAGAAGGAGATGATGTTTGTAAAGCAGCGAATGAACTAATTGATTTAAAGAATAAAACCTCTTGGGAAGAGGTAGAACATAAAATCTATCCAATTGACCGAACTTCCTCGAATTACTCGAAATTATTTGCTTCAACAATGGGTAAAAAAGATCAAAAAATCGGAAATTGTGTGACAAAAGGAATGCTCGCCTCTGTAGAAATGATGGCAGCTATAGAGAAGTCGAAAAATGCAGAAAATCTTGATGATTTTGAGGGGGCTTTTCACGAAGCGAATCTTCTTTATAAAACACTTCCTATTTATCTTTCGATGAGACTGATGAGCGAATACTATAAACGGCATATTGATGGCGATTATAAGTCTCCCATTAATCATCAACTCGATGAAGAGGCCTATTTTAAAGTGAAGGGAAAAATCAATAAATTGATCGAATCTTTGGGTGGAAAAGAGTATTTTCCTCCAGCTTTAAAGGAAGCTTATCTAGAATTTATTGCCTTAAAAAGAAGCTATAATCTTTTCACTTCGGTATAAGGCAAGAGTTGACCTAAATCCTTCTTTTCCCTAAACTGTTTTTATAATTCTGGGGTGCCTAACCTGTTGTTAGTGCTGAGATTAGACCCATTGAACCTGCTTCGGGATAATGCCTGCGCTAGGGAGATATTTATTACAATTCTATCGTTAAAAAACGTAGTTCATTCATTTGGCGCTTTGCCGGTTCTTAAAAACGTATCTTTTGAGATTAAAAGGGGAGAGTCTGTTGCGCTTGTCGGCCCCTCCGGAAGTGGCAAGACTACTTTATTTAATCTTATTGCCAAGATTTATCCCCTTCAAAAAGGGGAGATCCATTGCAGTCTTCCTCTTACTTACATGATGCAGGAAGACTTACTGCTTCCTTGGAAAAATGTTCAAAAAAATGTCTGTTTTGGTCAGAGAAGGGGAAAGAAAGAGGCTCGTGCTCTTTTACGTAGAATGGGGCTTGAGAGTTTTGAAATGAGCTATCCTCATCAACTTTCTGGGGGGATGAAGCAAAGGGTTTCCTTGGCTAGGGCTTTATATCTGAAAAGACCCTTTCTTCTGCTTGATGAACCCTTCCATTCTCTAGATCCTAATTGCAAGAATCAGCTTTATGCGCTTGTAAGGGAAATTGAGGATTTATCCCTTTTTTTTATTACGCATGATTATGAAGAAGCAAAGCTTTTAGCAAGGCGTATTTTGATAATTGAAGAAGGGAAAGTTCAAGATGTTTCTTGCTAAAAGCTTGATTTTTCCCACCTTTTCAGAGGTTCTATATCGCTTTTATGATCAAGGGCCCCGTCTTTGGCATCATGTCCATATAACGCTCCTTGAGATGTCCCTTGGCATGATTTCTGCCATTTTCATGGCCTTTCCGGTTGCCCTTCTCATGGCGCGGTATCAATCGATCCGCACTTTTTTTCAACCGATTTTGATCGCGATGAAAGCAATCCCTATGTTTGTTTTAACGCCCTTTATCTTGCTTTTCTTTGGCTTTTCTCTTTTAAGCATCGTCATACCTACAGCCTTAATGATTTTTTTCCCACTGAGCTTAAGTATTTATCGAGGCTTGATGGCAACACCGAAAAAGCACCTGAATTTTTTTCGTATCCATGGATATAGACCTTGGCAGATTTTTTTTAAGTGCCGTCTTCCTTTCGCCTTTCCCCATATTTTTTCAGGTCTTCGTATTGGGGCTGCTACGGCAACGATGAGCGCTTTAGCCGGGGAGTGGGCTGGAGGTCAAGAGGGGCTTGGAATCTTCATTCAAGAGATGCGTTATCACTTCGATCTAGAAGGAATCTATGCGGCGCTTCTCTCTTTAATTCTTTTAAGCCTTGGTTTTTATGGCCTATTTTTGCTCTTGGAAAAAGTGATTATTGGAAAGAAGCGTTATGAGCTATAAATGGGCTTTTTTTCTTTATGGCCTCTCGCTCTCTGCTGAGAAAATCGATCTTCTTCTTGAATGGCACTCCAATCCCGTTCATGTTGCTCTTTATGCAGGACAGGAAAAGGGATTTTTTAAACAGGAAAATATCGAATTGAATCTTTTAAAAACATTGGATGAAACCTATGGAATCCAATTTTTAGAGATTAATCGCTGTGATATCGCTCTGACCTATACCCTTTCATTTATGAGAGCCTTAGAAAGAGCCGACCAATTTCAAATTATTGCAACTTATGTGAATGAAGGACTGCAAGGAGTGGCTGTTTTAGAAGAGAGTGAGATTAAAACTCCAATGGATCTTAAAGAGAAAACGATAGCCGCAAAACCCAACGGAACAACGGCTAAAATCCTCAATCATTTTGCAAGTCATCAAAACATCGCTTACAAAACGATCAAAAAAATGACGATGAATGAGCAGTTAGCGCTAATCTTTGGAAAGGTTGATGCGATTTCAGGTATTTTTTGGAATATCGAAGGGCATAAACTGGCGGCATCACACGTAAAGACGCGCATTTTCCCCTTTACAACTTTAGGCGTTCCCCCTTATCCTGAACTCCTTTTTATATCTAAAAAAAATCATACGAAAAAGAATCAGGACTTAGTTCAGCGATTTAAAAGAGCTCTTGAGGCAAGCATTTTTTTTGCCAAAAGCAATCCCGACGAAGCTTTTTTATGTTATCAAAAATGTATGGTTGATAAAGGAAAAAAAACACTGAATTGGGAAAAGCAGTCTTGGAAGGAGACTTGGCCGCTGCTCTCTCTTGATGGGAAAGTCGATCATAAGAGGCTGCAAACGCTCCATATATGGATGAAAGAAAATAACCTTTTACAATACGATTATGACCCAAATCTCTTCTTTTAACCGCACCTCTTTCGAAGGCCCCCTCACAGCTTTTTTTTCCTCCTTAGTTGGGGCTTCCTGCACAAATTTTCTGGAAAAACATTTGGTCAAAGTCCAGGTGCAAAAGATGGTTCCGATCGAGGAGCTTGCAAGAAATCCTTTTCGAGGCCTATCGCTTCAATTTTACAAGCTCTTTGCTAAAACAGGCGTTGTTTTAACGATCCAACCGACTTTAAAATCATTTAGTGCAAAAAAAGTAGATTCCCCCATCCTAGCCTCCTTTACAGCAGCCACAATCAGCGGGCTTGTTCAAAATTACCTCTTTGCTATGTTAAACTACCGCTTAGTGCATGTTTATAGTAAGGCTATGAGCGCCGAGGAGTATAAAAAGACCCCCTATCTCACACGTTTTAAAGGCTCCCATATCGCAGGGGTATATACGATGATATTTTGGGGGACTTTTTTCTCTATTTCTGAGTCAGTTGAGAAAGTGACAAAACCTATATATGCCTGGATGTTAGGGGGGATAGGGGCGGAATCTCTTTCTTATCCATTGAAGGTATTCATTACAAATATTCGAGCTGATTCCGGAAGCAGTCGTCCGACCCAGATTTTTCTTAAGCTGAAAAAAGAGGGGAAATTTTATAGAGGCTTTTCGATTTCCTGTCTACGCTCATCCATGCTTGGGGGAATCACCTGCCTTTGCAAAGAAATTGTTTTAAAGAATCTTTCTAAATAATCATTTCTTTTATATGTTCAGAAGTGATGAAGCCATTATTTTTATTTATTGTTTTTACCTTTTGCTCGATCTCTTTAGAATCGGCTCCTATCAAAAAACTTTCAAATCAATCTAATCAGATCGAAAAAGAGATTACGATTTTAGATAAAGATCTTTTTGAGATGGGAGGCGCCTCCATCACATTAAGGGCTCTATTAAAGTTTTTTTCCATTTTGATTCTGACCTATTTGGCCGCACTTTTTGTGAGGAGACTTATTCAAAGAGTGAATCATCTCCATACTCATGTGAGTGATGCAAGCCTCTATACCTTAAGCCGATTGACCTTTTATTTTCTCATCATGATTGGGATCACTTTTGCCTCCGCATCCATTGGAGTTAATTTTACAACCATAGCGGTGATTGCAGGGGCCCTAAGTGTGGGAATTGGCTTTGGTCTGCAGTCGATTGTGAATAACTTTGTTTCAGGAATTATTCTACTGCTGGAAAAAAATATTCGACCGAAAGATATCATTCAGATCGACACCCTCTTAGGACAAGTTATAGAGATTAATATTCGGACGACTTTGATCAAAACTCTGGATAACCTCGAAGTATTGGTACCAAACTCCCACCTTGTTGAAAAAAATTGTATCAACTGGACCCTCTCAGATAAAACAAGAAAGCTGAAAATTCCTTTTAAAGTTGAGCGTTCAAGTGATCATGATGAGGTCAAGAAGCTTTGTATCGAAATAGCCCAATCGATTCCGCTTACCCTCTCATCGGCGATTCCAGAGCTTTGGCTTAAAGAATTTAACGAAAAATGCCTCTCATATGAGCTTATTGTGACAATCAATACTTACATTGAAGGGCTTCCGACGGGAGAGACTCTTTCAAAATATCTAATAGCGCTCGATACGGCCTTTAAAGAAAAAGGCATCGCCGTTCTTTGAAGGCTCTGGTATAATTTCCCTACTATGATTTATGATTTAATAATTTTAGGCGGAGGAGCTGCAGGGATCTTTGCGGCGATTCAAGCAAAAATCGCACACCCCCATTTCTCTATATTGCTGCTTGAGAAGACCAATCAGCTCCTAACTAAAGTAAAAATTTCAGGAGGTGGACGTTGTAATGTCACTCATCATTGTATGGATTCAAAAGAGCTCGTCAAAAATTATCCTCGGGGTCAAAAAGAGCTTTTAGGCCCTTTTACTCGTTTTGGACCTCAAGAGATGATCGCCTATCTTCAATCGATCCAAGTGCCATTAAAAATTGAAGAAGATGGCAGGATGTTTCCTAAAACGAATCACTCAAGTACGATTATCGAAGCCTTTCTTTCAGAAATCGAGCGCTTAAAGGTAACGATTGAAAAAAAAGTTTCGCTCCAATCACTTGAAAAGAAAAATCAGGCATTTATTTTGAAGTCGAAAGAGAAAGAGTATATTTCACGAAATCTTCTACTTGCAACGGGGAGCCATCCTTCAGGGCACCAATTTGCTAAGGAACTTGGCCATCAAATCGTCAAACCCGTTCCCTCTCTTTTTACCTTTAATATCCCGGATTTTGCCTTCAAAGAGCTCAGTGGGATTAGTTTAAAAGATGTCGAGCTAAAGATGGCAGACACTTCTTTAAAGGCAAAAGGAGATCTGCTCATTACTCATTTTGGCTTTAGCGGTCCCTTGGCTTTAAAACTCTCAGCCTTTGGAGCGCGTCTTTTAAATGATCAAAATTATCAAGCAACCCTCCTTCTTGACCTTCTTCCAGAAAGTTCTTTTCTAGAGGTTGAAAAAAAACTGATCGAATTAAAGAGAGAAGAGCCTAAAAAGACCCTCTTAAATCAAAACCCCTTTTATCTTCCTAAACGCCTTTGGGCCTTGCTTGCGCCAAAGGCCAAAAGCGTAAAGCTTAGTGACCACGCTATAAGGGAGTTTGCCATCTCCCTAAAACGTATCCCTTTTAAGATGAAGGGGAAAACGACTCATAAAGAAGAGTTTGTCACAGCCGGTGGAATCGACTTAAAAGAAGTCAATTTTAGGACATTTGAGAGTAAAATCTGCCCAAACCTCTATTTTTCAGGAGAAATTCTAAATATTGATGGAATTACAGGGGGATTTAATTTTCAAAATGCTTGGACAACTGCCTTTATGGCTTCACAATCAATGACTTAGGAAATCCGTATTTAAAAATAAAACTTGATAAAATGTTAATTATACGTTATAATTAAATTTATAATAACTAGGTATAATAACATGATAGATAGTTTAAAAAATACAATTTCAAAGCATTTAAATCCGCTAAGTGATTTGGAAAAAGAAAAATGGCTTGAAAATCTAGATCATAAAACCCAGCAGACAGTTGCGAAAATCTTTAGAAATGATTTATACGAAAAATCTCTACCAAAAGAGATGAAAGATCGGGTGGAAGACTCAGCTAAAAACGCTCAATCTTTAATTGAAAAAAATCGATCGCTTGATGTAAAAATATGTTCGATTTTTCAACGCCTATCTTCTCCTTCTAATGAAAGAGAGCCTATAGAGGGTCTAGTCGAAGAGATTAATGACTTTATTTTTGTGAGTAATCTTCCTGATGAACAAAAAAAGGTCTATCAAAGTCTAAATGAGGCAAAGAGAAAAATCTATTCAAATCTCACTAAAGAAGAGAGAAGTGCCTATCAAAGTCTAAATAAGGCAGAGAGAACAACCTATTTAAACCTCACTGTAAAAGAGAAAGGCACCTATCAAAGTCTAAATGAGGTAGAGAAAAAAATCTATTTAAGCCTAAATGGGAAAGAGAGAAGTGCCTATCAAAGTCTAAATGAGGCAGAGAGAAAAATCTATTTAAGACTCTCTGTATATGCGAGAATAATCTATTCAGACCTCGATGTAGAAGAGAGAAGTGCCTATCAAAATCTAAATGAGGCAGAGAGAGAAATCTATTCAAACCTCCGTGTGTATGAGAGAGAAATCTATTCAAACTTCACTGAAGAAGAGAGAAAAATCTATTTAAGCCTAAATGGGAAAGATAGAGAAATCTATTCAAACTTCACTGAAGGAGAGAGAAATGCCTATCAAAATCTAAATGAGGCAGAGAGAAAAATCTATTTAAGCCTAAATGGGAAAGAGAGAAGTGTCTATCAAAATCTAAATGAGGTAGAGAAAAAAATCTATTTAATCCTAAATGGGAAAGAGAGAAGTGCCTATCAAAATCTAAATGAGGTAGAGAGGAGTGCCTATCAAAATCTAAATAAGGCAGAGAGAGAAATCTATTTAAGCCTAAATGGAAAAGATAGAAATGCCTATCAAAATCTAAATGAGGCAGAGAGAGAAATCTATTCAAACCTAAATGGGAAAGAGAGAAGTGCCTATCTAAGTCTAAATGAGGCAGAGAGAGAAATCTATTCAAACCTCACTGAAGAAGAGATAAGTACCTATCAAAGTCTAAATGAGGCAGAGAGAAAAATCTATTTAAGCCTCACAGTAGAAGAGAGAACAACCTATTCAAGCCTCACTGAAGAAGAGAGAAGTGCCTATCTAAGTCTAAACAGGAAACAGAGGAGTACCTATTCAAACCTCACTAAAGAAGAGAAAAAGATCTATCTAAGCCGTGTTTTGTTTATGAATAATAGCTTAAAAATTTCTAGTTTTAATAACTTAGATCTTGAAGATGAAGTGCAGAGAAAGAAAGATGTGGCCTTAGGATTACTAAAAAAGAAAGTCATCGAAGGGGCGATGAAGGAGCTCTATTCGGAAAGAGATAGCTCAAAAGCTGTTACTAAGGAATTTCGATTAATTGGAAGTTTACAAGGTGAGTTCGGCGATAATTGGGAAACAGAATATGAAAAAATAAGTGGAAGGGAAGCACTAAAATTTTATTATATTAGTTTGAATCAGGCTAAAAGAAACTGGGCTGAAAGCAAAGAATCATTATTGATGCAAAATCACGAATTCATTGAGAGAGGAGAGGGATATACAGTTCAAGCTTTCCAAGGATGTGAAGTTTTTTTTAGAGAAAGCACGCCTAAATCAGACTCACCTGATGGAATCTATGTAACCAGTCGAGGGGTCTTTTTAAAAGAAGGTTATGGAGCGCGATTTTTAAAGCCTAAAAATATGACAGCAAGTGCTCTAGAGCTTCTTATGGATAAGATTAATGCAGCTTTTAAACAGGGTTTCATAGCTAAGTAAGGCGGAGCAGAGCGGTTTTGATCGATTCAATATCGAGATGATGTATGGGCTCATTTTCGGTATAAAAGCAAAAGATTGGTCTGTTTCGCTAAAATCTTTCCCAGTAAAACGCGATTTTTTTCTCCTCCAGAAAGAAACTGGATCCGTTTTTCAGAGAGGTCTTTTTTAAGACATTTGAGAGTAAAATCTGCCCAAACCCCTACTTTTTAGGAGAAATTCTAAATATTGATGAAGTTACAGGGGGATTTAATTTTCAAAATGCTTGGACAACTGCCTTTATGGCCTCACAATCAATGACTTAAGAAATCCCGGCCCTGAAAACAAAACTTGACAAAACGTTAATTATACGTTATAATTAAATTTATAATAACAAGGTATAATAACGTGATATATAGTTTAAAAAATACAATTTCAGGGCATTTAGAGCAGCTGGATATTCCGAAAAGAGAAAAATGGCTTCAAAATCTAGATTATAAAACCCAGCAGACAGTTGCGAAAATCTTTAGAAATGATCTATACGAAAAATCTCTACCAAAAGAGATGAAAAATCGGGTAAAAAATTTAGCTGAAAATGCTCAATCTTTAAGTGAAAAAGATCGATCGCTTTATGTGAAAATATGTTCGATTTTTCAACGCCTATTTTCTCTTTTTGATAAAAGCGAGTCTATAGATGGTCTAATCAAAACGATTGATGAATTTATTGCTGACAACTATTTATCCCCTGATGAAAAAGAGAGCTATAATAATTTTAAAGATAGCTATAATAATTTTAGTGAAGATGAAAAAAAAATCTATTCAAGTCTCACTGATAAAGAAAGAACAACTTATTTAAGCTTCACTGATGAAGAAAGAAAGAATTTTTCAAGTTTATTAAAAGAGAAAAATTTTTTATTAAGTATTACTGATAAAGAGAAAATTCTTTATTCAGGGCTCATTGGTAAAGAGAGAGAAACTTATTCAAGTTTCACTGATAAAGAGAGAAAAACTTACTCAAGTCTCACTAAAGAAAAGAGAAAGAATTATTTAATCAGTATTAATAAGAAAATTCTTTATTCAAGACTTACTAATAAAGAGAAAATTCTTTATTCAGATCTTACTGATAAAGAAAGAACGACTTATTTAAACTTCACTGATGAAGAGAAAATTCTTTATTCAGATCTTACTGATAAAGAAAGAACGACTTATTTAAACTTCACTGATGAAGAGAAAATTCTTTATTCAAGTCTTACTGATAAAGAAAGAACGACTTATTTAAACTTCACTGTAGAAGAAAAAAAGAGCTATGAGAGCCTCACTGTAGAAGAGAAGAAGATTTATCTAAGCTTCAGTAAAGAAGAGAGAAAGAACTATGAAAACCTCACTGTAGAAGAGAAAGAGACCTATTTAAGCCGTGTTTTGTTTATGAATAATAGCTTGAAAATTTCTAATCTCAATGACTCAGATTTTAAAGATGAAGTGCAGAGAAAGAAAGACGTGGCTTCAGAATTACTAAAAAAGAAAGTTGTTGAAGGGACGATGGAAATGCTTTATTCAAAAAGAAATGCACCAAAAGCTGTTACTAAGGAATTTCGATTAATTGGAAGTTTACAAGGTGAGTTTGGCAATAATTGGGAAACAGAATATGCTAAAGTAAGGGGAGCGGAAGCACTAAAATTTTATCATAATAGTTTAAAAAAGGCTTTAGAAAACTGGGAGGCAAAAAAAGAATCATTATTGACACGAAATCAGGAAGTCATTGAGCGAGGAGAAGGATATGCAGTTCAAGCTTTCCAAGGATATGAAGTTTTTTTTAGAGAAAGCACTCCTAAATCAGACTCGCCTGATGGAATTTATGTAACGAATCGAGGGGTCTTTTTAAAAGTAGGTCATGGAGCGCACTTTTTAAAGCCTAAAAATGTAACAGCAAGTGCTCAGAAGTTTCTTCTGAATGAAATTAATGCAGCTCTTTAAACAGGGTTTCATAGCTAGTAAATAGAGTGCTAATTGCACTTTGTTTTTGCTTGAGCAAGGTTGAAAGTTCTAATAATTCTTCTGTTTTAGCGCTTTCAATCTTACGCTCTATATCAGAGCACTCGAGCTCTAATCGTTCAATTTCCTTTTCGCATTTTCGTATTTGTGCTTTTATCGCCTTTCTTTCTGTATGATCAGAAAGCTTTTTTGGGGTAGGCGGCTTTTTTTCATCTGACCAGCCTTTTTTCTGTAAAAAATCATCATAGGTCCCATTGAAGATTTCTTGGCTTTCAGAGCATTTAATGAGCTTATCTAAATTTAAGCGCTCTAAAAGAGATTCACTATGCGTTACGATCACAATTGATCCTGAAAAAGTGTCTAAGGCGGAGCAGAGCGCTTCGATTGATTCAATATCGAGATGATGTGTCGGCTCATCTAAAAGCAAAAGATTGGTCTGTTTCGCTAAAATCTTTCCCAGTAAAACGCGACTTTTTTCTCCTCCGGAAAGAAACTGGATTCGTTTTTCAGAGAGGTCTCCCTGGAACATCATTTGCCCGGCAATTGCTTTGGCCTCATGAAGAGTGAGATGGGGGCTGTCTTTGGTGAGTTCTTCTATGATCGTTAAATTCGGATCGAGATGCGCGATATGGGTTTGTCCAAAATAGCCGATTTGAAGATTGTTTTTAAAGTCAATTTCACCCGATTTTGGAAGGATTTCTTTTGCAAAAAGCTTTAGAAGCGTTGATTTTCCTTTTCCATTTTTTCCTATGATGGCAATGCGATCCCCTTTTGTAATCTGTAATGAAAAGTCCTTGATTAGAGGAAGCTTTGGATCATAATGAAAGCATAATTCATGAGCATCTAGCAAGACAGCCCCTGGAAAGGGCGCTTCGCAAAATGTAAATGAAAGGTTATAAAGGTTTGAAAGTTTTTCAAGAGAGGGGAGTTTCGCTAGCATCTTTTTTCGTGACTGCGCTTGCTTGGCTTTTGTCGCTTTTGCACCAAAACGCTTGATATAGTCTAAGGCAGCTTCTTCTTTCTTTAAGGTTTTTTGTCGAGTCTTCTCGTGGAGCTCTTCATCTTCTAAAATTTTTTCAAAAAGTTGAGAAGAAGGGCCCTTAATTTTCTTTATTTTTTTTCGGTGGATCGCCATCGTATGGGTGGTGATTTGATCCATGAACTCACGGTCGTGGGTGATTAAAATCCACTCTCCTTTCCACCGTTTTAAAAAACGGGAAAGAAAGCGGAGAGAAACAATATCGAGATAGTTTGTGGGTTCATCAAGCAATAGGCAATTGGGCTCAACAGAGAGAACCTTAGCGAGCTGAAGGCGCAGTTGAAATCCACCGGATAAATCGTGAGGAGATCGTGTTAAATCAAGTGCTGAAAACCCCAATCCGAATAGAATTTTTTCTACTAAGTGCTGCGCATCAGGACTGATACTCAAAAGAGCCTCTTCTAGAACCGTGTTTTTAGAAAAGTGGATCTGCTGTTTTAAGGCGCCAATTTGATAATGACGTTTTTGACCAATTTGGCCCTTATCAGGTTTTAACTCACCTGTGATTAAGCGAAATAGCGTTGATTTTCCGGAGCCATTTCGCCCAATCAGACCTAATTTTTCACCTTGTCCAAGAGAAAAAGAGACTTCGTCTAGGAGGGACTCTCCGGCAAATGAGAGAGAGAGGTTGTCAACTTGAATCACGTAAAGTTTCTATCGTTTTTTTTGGATTTTTTTTGATTCCACTCACAAGTGAAGTGGCCGCAGCGACCATACTGGAGACGTCACTGAGCTCAGCTGGAATGATGAAGGTGTTTCCTTCTTTAGCGAGTTTTCCAAATTCTTTGAGGTATTGCTTTGCGATCTCAAGTTCAGCAGCCTTGATGCCCCCTTCTAGACATAGAGTTGAGGCAATCTCTTTCATGCCTTCAGCTGTCGCATGAGCAATATGTTGAATGCTGAATCCACGGCCTTCAGCCTCATTGATCCGGCTCTGTTTTTCACCCTCGGACTCATTGATTTTACTCTGTTTTTCACCTTCAGACTTTGCAATTAAAGCGCGTTTTTCGCGCTCTGCACGCATCTGTTTTTCCATAGCATCTTTTATACTTTGCGGAGGTTTAATATCTTTAATTTCATAGCGCGTAACCTTGATTCCCCAAGGGTCGGAAGCAGAATCGGTGGCCTCTACGATCTGGGAGTTAATATGCTCGCGCTCTTCAAAGCTTTCATCCAAAAGAAGCTTTCCAATGACACTGCGCATGGTTGTTTGAGCAATCTGGGTTGTTGCGAAGAGATAATCATGAATTCCATAGGAAGCTTTTTTGGGATCCATAATGCGTAAGTAAAGAACGCCGTCAACCTCTACAGAAATATTATCTTTTGTGATGCAGACCTGCATAGGAGTATCGATGGCAATTTCTTTTAAAGAGTGGCGATAGGAGACCTTATCAATAAAAGGAATGATAATATTAAGACCCGCATGAAGTTGTTTTTGATATTTCCCAAACCTTTCAATAATAAAAACTTGTTTTTGAGGGATGATATAAGCAGATTTCAAAATAGTGACAAAAATGAGAAAAAAAGAAGCGATGAGTGCATAGGCCATAAAGACCTCCTTGAATTAAAGGATTAGGATAGAAGCAAACCTATTATGCAGAAGACAAGGAAAGATGTCAATATAAAATCTTTATTATAAACCTTTTAGGCTCGAACATTATATGGCCCTGGAGCAAATTCGCAGCAGGGCCAAGAAAAGCGTAAAAATCAGAGCTAAGCCGATCAAAAAGATCAAAGCAACCATCTATCTTATCGAAGAGGCTGAGCCAAGCATTTGCTGAGCTTTATGCTAAACGGTATGTAGGAAAATGGTGGTAGTGCAACATTGTTTCTGTAAATTAAGACAATTGCAAGTTTTTGTATCTTAGCTTTCAACATGTTAAGCACCCAAATATGTTATAGTCTAATAAAAATAAATCTCTTAAGTTTTTAAGAAAAGACGTTTGATTAATGAAAAATTTGACATACCATTCTTAGATATTGGGAAAAAAAATTTATTTTGCCATTCCTGGGTTTTTAATGCTGTTGGTTTAGGTTTCGCCCAGGGAGGAAAGACTCTGAAAGAAAGTTTGCCTTTTTTACGCCCAAGTCTTTCCTCTATAGAAAGCCCTTGAGAGATGATACCCTTGGTTAATAGTGTTGATCTAGGGAATACAAATTGTCCTTTATTTTCTGAAGTTTTATCAGATACATCAATCACTAGAAAGTCAATTTTTCTATAGCTTGTATCCACAGGGACAATAGTAACACCAATTCTATCGTAGATTGCTACAAAATTTCCCGGTCTTTCAGGAGTGATTTTACCTGTCCGAAATGTAATATTTCTATCGTCAAGCTTAAAAGTAAAACCTTCATATTCGTCATTTTCAACCTCTCTTTTAGGGTTTTCTGTGAGTTTCATCCCTGCTGGAATATAGATATTTGCAATCGCGTAACCTAGGCTTGGAGGTATTCGACTTATTTGATTCAATATTTCAATTTCCTTATGACTGCCCGCGAGAAAACCCACAGTTTCAATCGTGGGATGAGAGCGTCTT
>JBBDIZ010000007.1:269-46546 GCA_040880145.1 Simkaniaceae bacterium
CTCCAGCTCCAGCTCCAGCTCCAGCTCCAGCTCCAGCTCCAGCTCCAGCTCCAGCTCCAGCACCGGCACCGGCACCGGCACCAGTACCACCACCGCTACTAACACTGGCGCCATCTCCAGGACCGGCACCTGTAACGCCAAGTGAAGAAGTGATAAGGGTTGATTTAACTTATTCTTTCCAGGTGGCCATGAGTCAAATGCAAGATTTAATTCCGGTTTTTCGCTATATGAGACTTTTCAATTATCCTTGGCACCATTCGAGCTGTTGCTTTTTTGATCGATGTGATCCAGGCTTTGACCCTTATGCATCCTTTATTTTTGAAGACAATCTGTTTAAAGTTGAGTAAGTGTGTTAAAGGTATAGGGATGTTTGACAAGATGTCAGGTAAGTTCTATTTTATATCATTTATTTTTGATACATAGTATTAATATGCAACAGTTGCAATCTTAGAGGATTTTCAATGGATATTATCACTTTCTGCAGTTTTAAGGGAGGAACGGCAAAGACCTCCTGCGCCCTTCATATTGCTTATTGTCTCGCTACGTTTCACCAAAAACGCGTTCTACTTGTTGATTTTGATTCTCAAGCAAACCTCTCGATTGGAATGGGTCTTGGGCCAGATCAAGAGCTTACGATGGCAAATGTCTTGTTAGAGGAAAAAGGAATCGATGAAGTGATTCAAAAAGAGTGCATGAAGAACCTCTCGATCATTCCTGCGAATGCCTATCTCGATGGAATCGAAAGAAACGCTCTTTTAGCTTCCGATCCTTATGCTCATGAACGGCTTCGAAGGGCACTTGTACCGCTAGATTATGATTTCGTTTTTATCGATACCCCTCCATCGCTTGGATGGTTGACTCAGAGCGCTTTTTTTGCCTCAACCGGTTCATTGATCTGTGCTATTCCCGAAGCTTACTCCGTTATAGCTTTAAGAAGGCTTAAGGAGTTTCATGAATCGATCAATCGGTATCATGAGATTCAGCTTCTTGGCATCATCTTTAGCTTTTGGAACGATAGAGGTGCTGTGAATGAAAGCTTTCTCTTAGAAATTGCCTCTTGTTTTCCGGAAAAATTATTTGAGGCAAAAATACGCCGAGACATCACGGTTTCAAGAGCCGTATTAAAGGGAAAGCCTGTGCATGAATTAAATGAAAAGGCGCGCGCAAGCCTTGATTATCGAAAGGTAACGGAAGAATTTTTGGAAAAAGTTCAAATGGGTGTGGGAGTTTAAAATGACAAACGCCAATAAGCAAGCTTCACTCTTTTTTGAAAAAAAGTCGATTCAGAAGCCTTCAAAATTTAATTTATTGCCTCAAACCCCACCTCAAATGCCCGGATTTGATCTCCAAAAACTCGACGAGGATGAAAAAAAGAAGATCGAAGAATTGCTCCTCAACCATGGACATGAAGTTGATAAGAAAGAATGTTTTTTGGATATTCAAAAGATCACTCATATTACTGCAGAAGTGAAGTCGATTAGCAAACAAGGCGTGATTTTAATTGGAGAAAGAATTCATAATGCTCGCGAGATTTTGAAAAAATATGGCGAGGGTCAGGCAACGTTTACAGAATGGCTTAAGCAAACCTTCGGCTCAGTGAGAACAGCTTATAATACATTGAGTTATTTTGATTTCTATTCGAAACTGCCCTCCGAGACTTTAAGGGAAAAACTTAAAACCCTTCCTTTAAAGGCTGCCTATATTTTAGCGTCTCGATCAGGAGAGTTGGAGAAAAAAGTTGAAATTATCTCTTCTTACAAGGGATCTAAACCGAATGATTTGATTGAAGAGATCCGAAAGAACTTGCCTCTTAAAAAAGGCGATCTGAGACGGAAAAGAGGTCAAGATACGATTCGATTCATTGAAGATGCTATACATCGGCTCAGTCAAAATTCTTTAACCGATAAAGAAAGGCTTCGCCTGATGATTGTGCAAGAAAAAATTTCCAATCTTATCAAATGACTATAGTCGATTTAATCGACTATAGTCTAGGTACCAATCAATAAATTTTTCGATTCCTTTTTCCAGAGAAATTTTAGGAGAAAAATTCAGCTTTTTTTGGCTTTTTTCGATATTTGCATAAGTGCACTGAACATCTCCAGGCTGCATGGGGAGAGAAATTCTTTGAGCCTTTTTTTGTAAACCGTTTTCAAGATAAGAAATCAACTGATCGAGTCTTTCTGGATGGCTGTTGCCAAGGTTGAAAATTTCATAGGAGGCATTGTAATTGAGCGCTGAAACAATACCTGCTACGATGTCGTCGATATAGGTAAAATCTCTTAACATATCGCCATGGTTAAAGATTTCAATCGGTTTCCCTTGTCTGATCTTCTCAGAGAAGCTGTAGTAGGCCATATCGGGGCGTCCCATAGGACCATAAACAGTAAAAAAGCGTAGGCCGATCATAGGGATTTTAAAGAGGTGGTGGTAGCTATAGGCGAGAAGTTCGTTGCTTTTTTTTGTCGCTCCATAAAGGGAGATCGGTTTATCGGTAGGATCGCTCTCTTTAAAGGGGACTTTTTTGGTTAATCCATAGACAGAAGAAGAGGAGGCAAAGAGAATTTTTTTTACGTTCTCTCTACGGCAAATCTCTAAAATATTCACAAATCCGTCTAGATTTGAAGCGATGTATTTTTTAGGATGCTTTAGAGAATAGCGGACGCCGGCTTGGGCTGCGAGGTGGATGAGATAGGGGGCTCCTGAAAGGGTTTCTAAAGAGCAAATATCTGCATGTATGACATCGATTCCCGCATTTTTAAGCTTGTTTTCGCGATAATTCTTAAGAGCCACGTCGTAATAATCATTGAAATTATCACATCCAATGACCTCCCATCCCTCATTTTTTAAAGCAAGGGCAAGGTGGCATCCAATAAAGCCGGCAATACCTGTGATATAAACCGGATTACTCACGATTGATTTCCCGCCATTTTTTAACCATTTCTACTGCATAAGGAGCCGCTTCCTTGCCATAATTCCCAAATTCCTCATAGACGATAACGACAAGTTCGGGCGTTGTCAATTCATCCTCTTCAAAAGAGACTCCCCCAAACCAGATATGTTTCGCTTTAATGGGCTTGATATAGGGGTCTAGAGTGGGCCGATAATTGATTTCAGCTGTAGAGGTTTTTCCGATGAGCTGTTTTTGGATTTCTCGATAATGGCACAAAAAAGGAGGGTATTCATAAAGAGTACGAATGCGGCTTTGTCTTGCCGAGCCACTTTTACCATTGACAACTAAGCTCATTCCTTTTATCAGAGCTCTTGAAATTTCAGGTGAAATCTCAATTTTTTTTACAATCTCTTTAGGTTTTTTCTGGATTTGTGGTTTTAAAAGCTCGCCTTGGTTGACAAGTGCTCCAAGCATCATAGCTGTTTGCAGGGGGGTCACAACCAACGAGTGCTGCCCAATTGCAAAAGAGTAAAGCCCCGTTCGATTATCCCGGATATCTCGAGGGAGAAGGCCTGCATATTCTCCGGGCAGTTCGATGCCGGTTTTAGCCCCAAAGCCAAACTCCTTGGAAGCATGAATCAGATCGAGTGGATTCTTTAGAATATCGCTTGCAAGAAGCGAGAAATAGAGGTTGCTCGAACACTCAAGGGCATTTATTAGATCGACCTTTCCAATACCGGGTCGAGATCTAGGGAGTGTCCCGCCTTTATACCGCCTTTTTATCGCTTTTCCATCTAGAGTATAGCCTAGAATCTCGGAACGTGATTTTCCTGATCCCCGGCGATAATCATCGATTAGCGTTAGCGGGTTGGTCATCCCGCTTTGACGCATGGCCTCGAAAGCTGTAATGAGCTTGAAAATCGATCCCTGAGGGGTTGCTTGACTCATGGTCTCAGAGGTCATATAGCCAAAAGCATGAGGAGCAAAAGCCAAAGCTAAGGCCTTTTGATTTTTTTCTTTTAAGTGTCGATAGCGATAGTCTAAGGGCTCCTGAAGCTCTTCAAAACCTTTCATCGTGGCAATGAGCTTAAAAGAGGGAAGCGATCTAAGAGACTCTAAATAGGCGGGAAATTGGGTTGAAAATCCTGGAAGATCCCGGAGAATCAGTTGATGCAAAAATTCAAGGGAATGTTCCTCCCAGTAAGCTTTGAAAAGCTCTTTTTCTTTAGATCTAAGATAGTCGAGATAAGGGCGATTGACACGCTTTTCAGCTTTTTCTATTTTACGCTTTTCTTTTAGATACTCCTTAAAATGTTCTTCACGCCATTTTTTAAAGAGGTTTTCAGTAAAAATTTCTCTTGCAAAAGGCTTGAGTTCTAAAAGAAGAGTCGCTTTTGCTTGAGATAGGGATCGATAGAGGCTTGGGGTTATGGATTCAGCTTCAGCAAGGAGCGTTTCATCAAAAAGATTTGGATCGACAAGAAGATGCAACAGGTCGTAAAAAAGTGCATTTTCGATGTCAGTTTCAAATAATTCAATCCGCTCATTTTGAAGTAAAATCGCTTCCTTAAGGGAGTCAATTTCTAAAAGAGCCTTTTTAATAGGGCTATTTTGCGCTAAGATAAAACCGAGGTAACACTCCCATGTAAGCAATTGCTTTTCTAAAAAATAGTCCGCCTTTTTAAAAGAGTAAAACTCTCTTTCTAAAAAACGCTTTCCATCCCAGATTTCACCTAAATAAGAAGGAGCCTCTAACCACTTATAGACATTGGGACTTTTTTCAATAAAATCATTCGGATCAAAACGAGGGTAGGAAGCAAGGGCTAAAATCTCTCCAGAAATAGGATTGAGCGCAACGATGGCTCCTTTTTTCATCCAAGGAGAGGGGATGGTATTGTGATCTTTACCCGCAGAGCTAAAATGCTTTTCTCTGATAGAGGCGCTGTAGCTTAAGAGTTTTTCGGCATGCTCTTGTAAGGGAAGGCTGATGGCAAGGGTCAAAGACTCTCCATTTTTTGAAGTCTTCCCCCCTTCTAAAGAGCGCAGGATACGCCCTTTCATATCGACCTGATAAAAATGATGGCCAAGTCGACCTCTAAGCTTCTCATCAAAGCTTTTTTCCGCCCCTCCTTTGCCGACATAAGCATTGAGCGTGTAAGCCTTTTCCTCCAGCTCATTTAGGCGTGAGACGACAGCTTCAACAGATTCATAGCCCTTTGGCAAAAGCGGAGCTCTATTTTCCTCGCGCATTGATAAAAAATCTTTTAATAACTGCTGCTCTTTGGCAATCATGTGGTACTGCCCTGACTGGATGGCGCCCATATATCCAATTACATCACATCCGCTCTTTCCCATAGGATAATAGCGTTTGGAAAGGCATTGCATGTGAATGCCGGGCCAATGCTTTTCGAGTGCTTTGAGACGAAAGTAGCTCTTTTCACTAATACCTCCTTTCAAGATAAAGGGAGTGTTAGGGAAAAGGGAGGCGTGGCTGTAAATGACATCTTCTACGTGCTGAGGATCTAAAGAAAGCTCTTCGCCCAGCATCTTTGATAACGATTCTACATAAGCGCGTCTTAAGAATTGCTTTTCCTTACGGTTCCAGCTGATCCTCTTCCACTGAACCGATGGAATTTCTCGAATTTGATCATATAAAATAGAGGCTTGATAAGAGTTTCGATTTAAGGCCAAAGGGTTCCCATGGCGATCTTGAATCGAAGCGCGAAAAGGAAGGTCGAGGACCTTCCGTCTTTGAGGGCGAAGAGCGAGTTCAACATGCTGATCATGGGAGAGAACCGTCAAGTACCAAAGGCGAATGCCAATCAGCAAAAAAGCAATGCCGATAATTTGAAGAACTCGAGAGGCTTTTTCAGGGACGTTTAATCGTTGCATCCCTTAAGCTTACTTTTTTCTTGGAAAAAATTCACTATTTCATGATAATAGCAGCATTGAAATACGGTGCGCCTGTAGTTCAATGGTAGAACAATAGCCTTCCAAGCTATTAGCGTCAGTTCGATTCTGACCAGGCGCTCATTTCACATTCTAGTGAATTTAAATGATCCCATTAGTGAAAAAGTTACCTGAAAAATTGGATGATTCCAAGCGGAATGCCGAGAAAAATCCGGATACTGCTGTTTTAATTCTTTCAAACATGTCCTGAACTCTTGCTTTATTGTATTCAGCTTGTATAGGGTTGTTTTTTATACCTAAGCTGTATTTTGTGAACGTATCCATATTATTTTGTGGAATTAAGAAAATTTTTCCTCCTGCACGCTCTAGGCTTCCCATTGTACTCATTTTTATATCCTCTTATTATTTATTATCTTCATAATATAATAATAAAATATTTAGATTATATTATCAATATATTTATATATAGTTGTAAGTCATTAAGTCTTAGAGGGGTGTTTTTAGTCGTCTTGAAGGTTGATCGTCTATTGTGTTTATTTAGGATTTGGTTTACTCTTGTTCCTAGCCTTTTTAGGCGGAATTTAAGAACCAAGACCGAAATTTCTCCTGCTTTTAAGGAGAGATGCCGTCGTCAAACACAAGACTGAAAGCCTCTTATTTTTGGGTAGGCTTCTGTCGTAACAAAAGGGACAAGGCTTGGGAAAAGAAAAACAAGTCACGATTAAAGATCTATTAGAGAGCGGCGCTCATTTTGGGCACCAGAAATCCCGTTGGAATCCGAAGATGAAACCTTATATCTTTGGTGAAAAGGGAGGCATCTGCATTATCGACCTCGCAAAGACTATGCAGCAAATTCGTATGGCTGTTGAATTTGTGGAAAAAAAAGTTGCAGATCACAAAACAATCCTATTCGTAGGCACAAAAAAGCAGGCGAAATCTGTTGTTCGCGAGTGTGCTGAGAATGCCGGAGAATTTTACGTTGCAGAAAGATGGCTCGGGGGGATGTTAACGAATCTCACTACCATTCGCCAGTCTGTAAAAAGTTTAGAGCGAATTGAGAAGGTTCTGTCTGCTGGTGGAGAGGGGCTCACTAAGAAAGAGATCTCTCAAATGACCAAAGCACAAGAAAAGCTCGATCGCAACCTTTCCGGCATCCGTGCGATGCGCCGCCCTCCGGGCCTTGTTATCGTTGTTGATCCAAGTAAAGAGCATATTGCTGTTGCTGAGGCGAATAAACTGGGCATTCCAGTCATTGGTCTTGTTGACACAAACTGCAATCCTGATCCGATTGATTATGTCATCGCTTGCAATGACGATGCTTTAAAGAGCGTAAAGCTTATCCTTCAAGCCTTGACCGATGCGATTTTAGAGAAGAAAAGCTCTATGAATATCGAAGTTAAGAAGATGGAAAAAAACGATGAGAACGAGAACTTTTCCGAGCCTCAAGAGGTGGAGGAAGGGGGTTCTAATGTCTAAAGTGACCCCTGCTCTGATCAAAGAGCTTCGCGATCGCACAAGCGTTGGAATGGGCAAGTGCAAACAAGCTTTAGAAAAGGCTGAAGGCGATATCGAAAAAGCGATTGAAATTCTTCGAAAAGAGGGGATGGCCTCTGCTGTGAAAAAAGAGAGTCGGGAAACCAAAGAGGGAATGATTAGCGTTTCTGAAAATAAGAGCTGCCTGGCGATTATTGAAGTGAATGCAGAAACTGACTTTGTGATCCAGAATGATCTCTTTAAAGAGTATGTCTCTTTGATGACTGAAGAGGTTTTGGCGACAAAGCCCTCTTCAGTTGAAGCTTTTTTAGCGCAGAAAAATAAAAGTGATGGCGCTCATACAAATGATGAACTCCGCGCTCAGCTCATACAGCGGATTGGCGAAAACATACAGATTAAACGCCTAAAGCTTCTTGATAAGCAAAAGAATCACTCTTATGGCACCTATATTCATGCAGGTGGCCGTATTGCGTGTATTGCAGATATCGAAGGGGCTTCAGATCAAGAAGCTCTAGCTCGAGAAATTGCGATGCATATCGCTGCTGAAGCGCCTGATTACCTCGATCATGCATCTGTACCGGCTGAAATGAAAGCAAAAGAAGAAGAGATTGCTAAGAGTCAAGTACCGGGGAATAAACCTCCTGAGATTATCGAAAAGATTGTTTCAGGAAAGGTGAAATCTGTTCTTGATTCCCTCTGTCTTATCAACCAAAAGTATGTCAAGGATCCCTCCATGACGGTTGAGAAGTTTGTTGCAAGCAAGGGAAAAGATTTCAAGGTTGCTTCCTTCTTACGCTGGCAAATTGGACAATAGCCTGTACTCAAGAGCACATCTCTCTTTCCAAGACCCCTTTAGGTAATGTATAAGGGGTGTGCTCTTATGTTTTTTGAAAAAGGTAGATGTTCCCATGAAAAAATTGCCCTATAAAAGAATCCTCTTAAAACTCTCAGGTGAAGCTCTAAGCGGGTCGGACTCTTGCGGTTTAAGCCACTCAAGCTGCCATGATTTAGCTGAAAAAATAGCTGAGGTCGATCAGCTTGGTATTCAAATCGGCATTGTCGTTGGAGGAGGCAACATTTTTCGCGGCGGACAAGCCAAGGAGTTTCAATTTGCACGCTCCCCGGCTGATCAAATCGGCATGATCGCAACAACTATCAACGGCATCGCACTCTCTCAAGCTTTACAAAATTTAGGATGCCGAACAAAGGTGATGAGCGCTCTACCTATGAATGGAGTGATTCCGCCCTATAACTGGAGCGAAGCGCTTCTCCTGCTTGGGAAAGGGGTGATCTTGATCTTTGTCGGAGGAACGGGAAACCCTTATTTTACAACAGACACAACAGCGGCGATGCGCGCAAGTGAAATCGAAGCTGAAATTCTTTTCAAGGCAACCAAAGTCGATGGCGTCTATGATAGAGATCCTATGGTCGATAAAAATGCAAAAAAGTATGATAAGCTGACCTACACAAAAGCCTTGAGCGACCATTTAAAAGTCATGGATGCAACCGCCATTGCTCTTTGCCGAGAAAATCAAATTCCAATTCACGTCTTCAATCTCTTTTCAAAAAGTTCCTTGAAGAAGGCTCTTTTAGAAAAGCAAGGAGGCACCATTGTTAGCGGAGATTAACAGATGAATGTTTTAGATGAAACCCAGTTAAAAATGAAAGATGCCTTAGAGCATCTCAAGCAAGAGCTTCGAAACCTGCGTACGAACCGCGCAAATCCTGGGATGCTTGACTCTATTCAAGTCGAGGTCTATGGCTCTCAGATGAAAATTCGAGATTTAGCAACCGTTTCTGTCGGAGATAGCCGCGTACTTGTCGTAACAGCTTATGACGCTTCAACCGCCGGCCCCATTTCAAAAGCCATTGAAAAGCAGCTTAGCTTTCAGCCGATCTTAGAGGGGAACGTCGTTCGAATTCCGGTTCCGCCTATGAGTGAAGAGGTAAGAAAAGAGATGGCAAAACAAGCTCGACAAGAAGGCGAAAAAACAAAAATTACAATTCGTGATATCCGCCGGAAAAATAATGAACTGGTCCGCAAGCAAAAAGCAGAGGGAGAGATCACGGAAGATATTCAAAAAAAATCGGAAAAGAAGATCCAAGAATTGACTGATGAATATTGCAAGATGGCCGATCAGATTACAAAAGAGAAAGAAAAGGAAATAATGGCAGTTTAGTCCTTGAGGAAAATTGCAATTTACGTTAAGCTTATAGCGTCCTTTAAGTTTGGCCCCATCGTCTAGTTAGGCCTAGGACACCAGATTTTCATTCTGGTAACAGGGGTTCGAATCCCCTTGGGGTCAAGATTCGAGGCTTTAGCTCAGTTGGTAGAGCATCTCCCTTTTAAGGAGAGGGTCGTTGGTTCGAGCCCAACAAGCCTCATTTGGCGGTTCTTTTGAACCGCTTTTTTTTATACAGATTTTTGAACTCGTTTCGTATAAAAATTTTTAAGGATTTGCTCCGCTATTTTCAGATCGAAAGGATGGGTGATCTTTATATTTTCTGAAGTGCCGGGAAGGATATGAACCGGATGATTTTGAGAAATAAGCAATTGGCAATCATCTGTAGCGCTGCGAATCTTAGTCGTTTTGTGAGCCTTCAGTATCAGGGGATAGTGAAACGTTTGAGGGGTTTGTCCCCGTAACAAGTGGTTCCGATTCGGGATTTCTTGGATCGTTTGGCCGCACTCTGAATAAATGAGCGTATCTGTAGAGGGAATACAGGTATTGATTGCGCTATAGGTTTTTGCAGCTTTAAGGTGCCCGGCAATCATCTCTAAAGTGAGAAAAGGACGTACCCCCTCATGAATGAGGACGGTATCTGTTTCCGGATGGCAAGCAAGCAATCCCTTAAATGACGAGGCCTGCCTTGTTGATCCGCCTTGTACAGTTTTGATACCTGGATAAGAGAGGGGGAATTTAGGGGAGGTGACTAAAATAATTTCATCAAAAGCCTGGGACTCAATTAAAACGTTTAGAGCATAACTAAAAAGAGGGCGGCCTAATAAAGAAGTATACTGCTTGGGTTTATCACTTTTAAAACGGGTCCCGTTTCCTGCAAGAAGAAGAATTGCGCTTTTTCTCATATTTTAAGGGAAGAAGAGCGGAGTTTTTCTTGAAGATATTCTGAACGCTTGTGAAGAAGCTCTTCTCTATTTAAAGATTGGTTGTGAAGAGTGGTTAGGTGGGCTTGCCTTGAGTGGAAAAAAAGCTTTGAAAGTTCTTTGTCGTCGATACCTTTCAAGTAGTTGTAGTGGATGCCAAGCTTGAGAGCGCTTAGAGCATTTAAGGTTTCCTTCGCATGAAGTTCGTAGGAATGGGTTAAAAGACCAAACGCGCGGCTAATTTGATCTTTAATTCGGGGATCATCGATCAATTTTTCTCTTTCTTGAAGTTCTTGCGAAACCAGTTTATTAGCACCGGAATGCACGCTTTTTAAAATCTCTTCTTCCGGAAGACCTAAAGTGTAGCGATTTTGCAAAATAATGAGATCACCGACAAACTCATTTTCACTTTTCTCAATGCCCAAAATTTTCAGCCCCAGTTCTTTTAATTCGTCTTTCATGGATTCAATGGTTCCTGATTGAATCAAGGCAGGGAGGTGAAGATAAGCTAGGCAAATAAATGCCGTACCCGCCTCAAAAATATGATGAGTCAGATAGCCAAATCGAGGAGAATAAGCGAAGACAAGTTTTTCAGAGAGCTCTCTTTCTAAGTTTTGAAGTTTTAGCCAGGTCTTTTGCCATTGTTTTTGCTCTGTTGACCACATTAGAGTTAAATGATCTTGAAAATTCAAGAAACCTAAAAATCGATTGGTGCCATCGATCACAAGACCGAGCCCTTTTTCTTCTCTAAGAGAGCAGCTATCGACTAAATAGTGTTCAAATAGAAGGTCTTTTTCTTGCGCTGAGAGCTCATGAGAGGGGAAGATTTGCGCATTATCAATCGCTTTTGTTTTTAGAAAGGCCTCTTTTAAGAGATCAAAAAGCTGCACCTTCAGTCCATTAGGAGCTTTTGCCGGAAAAAGTTGATCTTGCAAGTTGCGTTTGAGTGTAAAGCAAGAGCCTAGCCAAATAGGGCTTTCGCTTTGATCCCACTGCGTATTGGAGGAGAGCTCTTTAGGCAGTTTATCCTTGGCCATCATCTCCCTCGATTAACCCTTTAATTTGGTCGCGGATATAAGCCGCCTCTTCATAATTTTCCTTTCGAAGCGCCTTGTTTAGCGCTTCATTTAAGCCTTGTAGTTGAGACGAAAGAGGGACGCCTTCGCTATTTTCCGGCTTGATTTGCCCAAGATGTAAAGGAGCCTTCGCATCGGCTTCTAATAAAGAAAGGCACCTCTTTGGAAGAGCAAAGTTTTTGCGATATTCCTCAGTTAAAACAGCCTCAAAAGCGCTATAGCAGCTCGGGCAGCCTACCTGTTTTTCCTGCCCCATTTCCTCAGTGGAAGTTTGACAATGATCACAAATAAAAACTTCCTTATGAGAAGTAAGGTCCTTCGCACTTTCCTCATCTTGAAAAACGGCAAGAACAGGACATTCCTCGCAACAACTCTGCTCGGTTATCGCGTTTTGAGCGATTTGCTTATAGATGACTCGGATGGGTTTTTGACAACCGGTACACTCTATGGGACGATCTGACATCTTCTGCTAGCCTTTTTTTTCGATAGTAAGTAATTTAATGAAATATGAAAACGAAGAAATTATACCCTATTATTTTATTGAGCCTGTTCTTCCTTTCAACTTGTCCCCGAAAAGAGGGAAATACCCAGCCTGGAGATGAATCTCTAATGCCTCCTCAGGTTCAAGAAGATGAGTGCTCGAATCTCACACCGCAAGAGAAGGCTTTTGCAAGCCAGCTCAGTGCCGCCCATCGCCATCTTTTCTGCACCCAATTCTCATCTATCCAAAGGGCGGAATCGATGGCACTAGCGACCCCAACCTCAAGTCCCAAAGAAAAACATGCGATGAGTCCAGATGAAGCGGTAGAAAAAATACTCAAGAGCTCTCGGGGTCAAGTTAAACCGAGTTCGCCTTCAAAGGCCGTCAAGCCTAAGCTGAAAATCATGAAGTAGTATAGTAATCGGTCACGGTGCCCTAAAAGCCAGGGCAGATTGTAGGATATGGGGTTCCTAGTCGAAAGGACTTTAAAGTGGCAGTTAGAAAGTCCCAGATGGATTGCGGCGCTTTATCTGGGACATTATCATGTTGCGCTTACAACATAAATAGTTGATTGACAACTTGAGGAATGAGTCGTAAACTGACTCATCAATTGAACTGGAATTGCGAAGTTTTACTGTGCGAAAATTGAAGCTTTTTACCCACTGTACCATCCTCGCTACCACGCCAATCTTACTTGCCTATCCTCAACATAATCTATCACAGGTCTCGCTTCAAGTGGTGAATTACGGATATCAGCAGAGGTCAAAACAACCTCTCCCTCAAGTCATTCCTCAAACAGTAAGCTGGTTGGGAGATTGGTGGTGGGGTCAGGAGAAAGAGGAAGAATGGGTTTGTCCCAACACCTATGATGAGATCATCCAGATGCTCGAAGATTTGGAGTCTGGAGAGCTCGAGAGAAGATACTCACCCATGCAGCTGGAGAAGGTGAATGATTACATAGCGACTCTTGCAAAAGAGGGGATTCTCCCCAATGAGTTTGAAGAAGAGTACGAGCTCGAAGAAGACATCTACGACCTCATGCATGGAGAAGACAGTGCATTTCAGTTAATGCATTACTTGGAAAACAGTCATGATTATATGATTATCCCAGCGGTTCAGAGCGGCTATTCTGGATACAACATCGTACAGTGCGGCAAAATCAGTCACGCATGGAAAAAGACAAAAAAGTTCTGCAAAAAACACAAAAAAGCCATAATAATCGGGGCTGTAGTAGTGGTGGCTGTTACAGTCGTTGCTGTAGCTGTCGTAGCAGCATCTTCAGCAGGCACAGCCTATGCGGCAGCAGGAGCTGTTGGAGTCGCAGCAGGTGCTGGAGCAGGATCCTCAGATTCTGGCCATCCTGAATCAGAAAAATTAGAATCAAAGGAAGAATCTCCACCTATTTCTGCAGCTCTAAAAGAAACATTGCCTCCTGTTGATACAAATGAAGCTCCCATCATGAAAGCAGCCCTAGATGAACATGTTGCTTCTTTCAAGGAGTTTCTCGTGGAGGATACGGCTACTCAGCAAGCAACTGGCTCTAAGGGGTGGGATGGGATGTCCTTTGGTGAAAAGGCAAGAGAAGTGGGAGCGAATATTGCCCACAAGGCACTGGATGAAATCACAGATCTAGTAAAAGTGTTTCCCTATCTCTGCGAAGAAGTGAAGGAACTAGGTGATAGATTCTTGCCAGAAAGTCTTAAGCTGCCAGATTCTGGAGAGCCGGTAAGCCCCATAGAAAATTATAAGAACCTGGTTTCTAAGGGTCATAAAGCAATCGATAACGTCTTTTCAACAGACCAAGCAGAGCTTTTCACAGCAGAAGCTAGAGCAAATGACCCTATGAATAATTTTGCTATTGGCATGATCCCCTTTCCAGGCTCTTTCACTAAAATCTTCTCAAATGCTGGACAGTTTAAAGAGGCTGGAAAAGTATTAGACAGAGCTGGGTTTACCAAATCTGGAAGGGGATTAATGAAACATGGCAATCGAAAAGGGAGTGTCTTTCCAAAGCCATTAGGCAATCCAGCTGAAATGAATAAGAGAGGCCAGAAGATTTTAGAAGAAATTCTAGATCACCCAAATAACCAAGTTTATCGACTTAAAAATGGGGGAATAAAGGTATATTCTCCAGACAGAAGGGGCGTAAGCTTTGAGAAAGATGGAAGTTTTAGAGGATTTATAGAGAAGCAATATGAAAAAGACATTTTTAATTGAAACATGCAGTGATTTAAATTACGAAGGAATGGTTGTTGATATTACCTTTGACAACCAAAGAATTGCTATGATCAACTATGACAAGGGAATGGATAATTTGGAGATTGAGATTCTTCCTTCCGGAGATGAGCCATCCGAATGTGTTTTTCCTTTAAAGGATTTTTTAGAAATTCTTGAGAAAGCAAAAGAAATTGCAATTCAATGCGCCAAAGAAGACGAAGAAAGGAAAAATGAGAATTAGGAACCCTAAACGTAAGAATAGGGAATCCCACTTGCTTTAGCAGTTGGGAGGATGTCAAATTGCATAACTAAATGTTATTATTCTAAGGGATATTCCTGTATAATCTTCGTTTATGGTTAGAGAACTCTGTTTTTACGCCCTCTACAAATCCTTGAAAAATGAAGCCTACTTAAGTGAAACCATTGCAAAGGTTCGGGAAGGGGAGCGGTTGGATGAGCGCGATCTTAAGCTTTTAGAAGAGATTGCTTATGGGGTGATGCGCCGCCTTTATACTCTTGACGCCTATTTAAAAGAGCTGACGCCAAAGGGGAAGCTCAAGGTAAAACTTAAAGAGCGCATTTTGCTTTATATGGCTCTTTACCAATTTCTTTATCTCGATAAAATCCCGCTCTATGCAATTGGTCAAGAAATGGCTGAGCTTGCCAAAAAAAAGACCCACTCTCGTTTTGTCCCTTTTTTAAATGCACTGATCCGTCGCTTCGAGGGATTTACCTTTCAAAGGCCTAAAGAGCTTTGGCAGCGCTACTCTGTGACCCCTTTTTTTCTAAAAGAGCTTGAAAAACGTTCTACTGAAGAAGAAATCATTGCGCTTCTTGAGATTTTTAATCGTCCTCCCCTCCTTTTTATGAGAAGGATTGATGGAGATGCCGCCTCTTTTATTCCCTACGATCCTCTTCTTCTCAATGATAAAAGATTTTATGTACAAAACCCAACTCCTGCACATCTTATGAAGGCACTTTACCGCCCCACGTTCCAGCCGCGAAAAATACTCGACTTTTGCGCTGCACCGGGAGGGAAGACCCTTCTGCTTCGAGATCTCTTCCCTAACGCAGAATTGTTTGTGAACGACCCTTCCGAGAAAAGGTTAAAACGCTTAGAAAATAATCTAAAAAAATATGAGGTTCAAGCTACCCTTTTTTCAGAGCGGGGGGAACTCTTTGAAAGCTCTCATCAATACGATCTTATTCTGCTCGATGTACCGTGCTCCAATAGCGGGGTTTTGCATAAACGGGTCGAAGCGCGCTACCGAATTACTAAAGAAAACTTGAAAGAGTTAACGCTTCTCCAAAAAAAGCTAGTGGCCCGCGCAGAGAGCCTGCTTTCTGAAAATGGAGAGATCTGGTATATGACCTGTTCAATACTTGACTCTGAAAATGAAGAGATTGTCCAATCATCTAATTTAGATGTATCAGATGAGATGCAGCGGTATCTTCCTAATCATAAGGGTGAAGATGGGGGTTTTGGCGCTATTTTAAAAAAGAAGAAGGTTCTTTAAATTAAAAATTTCTAGTGTATAGCTATGAATGCCAACAATAATTGCAATATCGATAGCAATCCTAACTTTCAACTGCCTCTAGTGCAGGAAGGATTTCCTGATTTCATATTATGTAAAATTTTTCGATGTCTTTGGGGTGATCTTCAGACCATGTCAGGACTATTGCAAGTCTGTAAATATTGGAATGAACTCATTTTATATGAGATAAAAAGAGAAGCGAGGAACACGAAAAGAAGCATTTCTGAAATTTTTTTTGAACTTAGCTTTAAACACATTCAAGGGCTTCAACGCATTCAGGCTGTTTTCGATGATAAAAAATTTGAAGCTTTAAACTCTTATCCAACTATTTGGAATTGTTTACGAAAGCTAAATAGCGTTGCTTTTAAACAATTACTGCTTGTTCGAAAGAAGAATGATTTATTGACAGTAACGAATGGTTTAAACGATTCGGTTTTTTTGATTGTCATTAATCAATTATTCGAATTTCTCTTAAAGGAAAAAAGCATATCCTCCAGGTACGCTCAAGCAATTGTCTCTCTTTCCGATCACAAATATCATTTGCTTGCTAATGATATTCTTCAAAACGTTTCTCAAAAATTTGTCCTCCGGGTGGTAGAAAAAGTTGTAAAAATTTATATGATTCGAAAAGATTTTTTTAACGCATATAAAGCGGCTTCAGAGATTCTCGATGATGACGTAAGAATAAAAAATCTTGAAGTCATTTGCTTTAAACTTTTTGAAGAGTATCCCCTTGAGGAAATTGTCGACTTTTTGAAGGGGCTCTCTTTTGACAATGATAGAGTGAGCCTATTCACTCTATCACTTGATAAAATATTGAAAATTGCTCAACCGGAAATAGGAAAAAGACTTGTTCTTAGCTTGCCTTACAACTGTGAAAGTAAAATAAAAGTGCTCAAAAAAGAACTCTCGAATGAAAAGAAAGTCAGGCCGTTTTTTGAAGCTGTTCTCGATGAGGTTAGCGGGCTTTCAAATAAAGTTTTAAAATTAAGGCTTTTAATCAATCTATTTGATCAGTGTATAAAGATCGGTCGAAAAGATTTAGCAGTGAAAATCTATAATAAAACACCCGAATGCTGGATCAAAAAAGATTCCTTGCATATTCAGCTAATGAATCACTATACCGATGGTCGAAGAGGGACTTTAGATCCGGGATTTAAGATTGCTTTAGCAGTGGAAGCTTTACGAGATGGCGACATGGCACTCGCAAGCAAAAGAGCCGAGGAGATTCCAAAAAACTATCGGCATCATTGGCAGAGAGAGTTAGAGGCTGTTATGAAAGATAATCAAATAAATCTTTTCTTTGAAGAGTAAAAAAAAATCTCTTGCATTAATTAAAGATTCCATAAATATTATGGAGAATTATTAATATCACTGTGAGAATATAATGGAATTTTTTGATCTTTCTCTTCAAGGGCTGAAACTAATTGTCCCTAAGATTCAACAGGATAGAAGGGGTAAGTTTTTAGAAATCTATCGGAAAAATGCTTTTGAAAATGCGGGGATTGATGCCTGCTTTTTGCAGGAAAATCATTCGACTTCAGCAAAGGGAACCTTAAGAGGGATGCACTACCAACTTTATCCCGGTCAGGATAAATTAGTTCGCGTGACAAGTGGTCGTATTTATGACGTGGTTGTCGATATGCGTCCTAAATCCAAGACGTATAAGTGTTGGCAGGGCGTCTATTTAGATGATGAAGAATGTAAAATGCTCTTCATCCCGACTGGGTTTGCTCATGGTTTCTGTGTGCTGAGTGATTCAGCGGATGTTCACTATAAGGTAAGCTCTTATTATGATCCTCAAACGGAGAAGTCGTTTCGTTATGACGATCCTGAAATTGCTATTTCATGGCCGGTGCAATATCCTATTTTATCTGAGCGAGATGTTTCGGCACCCTCTTTTCGACATCTGGTGCATGCTTGAAAATTTGGTTAACAGGTCGCGGGGGCATGCTGGGACGTGCTTTTGAAAGAATTTTTATCGATCGGAATATCGACTATTTTGCCACCTCAAGCCGTGATCTCGATATTACAGACCGCTCTGCTTGCGAGAGTGTAGGCAAGCCCTTCACTCACTTGATTAATTGCGCAGCATATACTGCTGTTGACAAGGCAGAAGATGAAAAGAATCAAGCATTCGCCGTAAATGTCAGGGGAGTTCAAAATCTTCAAAGAATCGCTTCGATCAATCAGGCAAAATTGGTTCATTTTTCAACGGACTATGTCTTCGATGGCAATACCGCTTTAGGGTACAACGAGGACGATTTCACTTTTCCATTATCGGTATATGGTCGGACAAAATTATTAGGTGAAAGCCTTCTTTTGTCTAAAGATCCCAATGCTTTGATCATTCGAACCTCGTGGCTTTTTGGGGAGGGAAAGAATTTTGTCAGTACAATGAAAAGCATCTTTAAAGAGAAAGAAGAGGTAAAAGTAATCGATGATGTAAGGGGTCGGCCAACTTATGCAAGGGATCTCGCTAACGCTGCCCTTGATCTTTTGGAGTTTAAGGGGATTTATCATTTTGCAAACCGGGAGGAGGTCAGTTGGTTTGAATTTGCAAAAGAAATCTATCCATTGATTAAGGAGAAAAGATGCGTTAACCTATCTCCAATAAGCCACAAAAACTATTTTTCAAAGGCGGTCAGGCCTCGCTGTTCGATTCTTCGTACAGAGAAAGTAGAGAAGGTCCTATCCCGCCCTATTCGTTCATGGAAGGAGGCCCTTTTTGAATATCTTCGAGAGTAATATTTTGGTCACAGGTGGTCTTGGCTTTATGGGGTCAAGCTTCATCCGCTGTTTGCTTCAGGATCTTAGATTCCAAGGCAGTATCTACAACCTCGACGCCCTCACTTATGCTGCAAATTTTATGAATTTAGGGACCTTTTCAGATGATCCTCGCTACCGCTTTATTGAAGGAAATATTTTAGACAAGGTTCTTTTGCAACGGTTGCACTCTCAACACAATTTTCACTTCATTGTTCATTTTGCAGCAGAAACTCATGTCGATCGAAGTATTGCCTCCCCGCGTACCTTCCTAGAGACGAATATATTGGGTACTTTTGAGCTTTTGCAACTTGTTAGAGAAAACCCCGGGTTGCATTTTCATCATGTCTCAACAGATGAAGTTTATGGCGCTCTTGGGTCCGATGGAGCCTTTCATGAAAAAAGCCCTTATTTACCCAATTCTCCCTACTCAGCTTCTAAAGCTGCAAGTGATCATTTAGTGCGTAGTTATGTGCAGACTTACGGCATTTGTGCAACGGTTTCACATGCATGCAATAATTATGGACCGGGTCAATATCCTGAAAAGTTGATTCCTTTAATGATTGAGAGGGCGTCAAGAGGGGCGCAGCTGCCTATTTACGGAGAAGGCAGGGAAATTAGGGAGTGGCTATATGTCGATGATCACTCCTGTGCGCTTATTCACATTTTAGAGAAGGGGTTATCGGGAGAGGTTTACAACATCAGCGGAGAAAAGGAAATTACTAATATTGAACTTGTGCGTTATCTTTTGAAAAAAATGGCCTCATTTCTTAAGCAGCCCTATTCAACGTTTGAAAGCTTGATCACCTTTGTTGAAAATCGTCCGGGGCATGATTATCGTTATGCACTTTCTTCTAAAAAAATGAGAGAGCTTGGGTGGGCTTCTTCCGTTTCACTGGATGAGGGGTTAGAGCGCACAATCTGCTGGTATCTAAACCCGGTTGATATTAAAATTGTGTGAATGAAAGACGTTTGTTGCATCATTCCGGCTCGTTTAGATTCAAAACGATTCCCTAAAAAAATAATGGCGGATTTACTTGGAAAATCTTTGCTTGAAAGGGTCTATCTTGCCGCTAAGTCGTGTCCATTTGAAGAGTTATGGGTTGCAGTTGACAGTCAAGAAATCTTTGATCTCGCTCGCTCATTTGGTGCCAATGCGGTGATGACATCAAAAACAGCAAAGAGCGGAACCGATCGCATTGGAGAAGTGGTTAAGCGGCTCGATATTAAGCAAAAAATTATTGTAAATTGGCAGTGCGATGAACCCTTTATCCATAAAAAAATGATTGAGGATCTTCTAAGCGGCGAGGGGGATGTCTGGACTTTAAAAAAGAAAATTGAAGACCAAAAAGAGATTTTATCCCCTCATACTGTGAAAGTTGTCACCGATTTAAAGGGAAATGCGCTCTATTTTTCAAGATCCCCGATACCTCATCATGCTGACACCTATTATAAGCACATTGGGCTTTATGCCTATCGAGCCGATGTCTTAGCTCAAATTACAACTTGGGCACCTACGCCTCTTGAGAAGACGGAGTCTTTGGAGCAGCTTCGTTTCTTAGAAAATGGGCTTGTTATCCGTGTGAATAAAACAAAATTTGAATCTATTGGGATCGATACGATAGAGGATCTAAAGCGAGCGCAAAAGCGATTAGTTGACAACCTTCAGTAAAGAGGGTAAAATTTCCCCAAAAAAGCGTAAGAATATGACTTCAAATGAGTATAAATATGGTTTTGTGACTGATATTGAGTCCGAAACTTTCGAAAAAGGGCTTAATGAAGAGGTTATTCGTGCGATTTCTAAAAAGAAAAATGAGCCGGAATTTTTATTAAAATTTCGTTTAAAAGCCTACAAGTCTTTTCTTGAAATGAAGGAGCCTAACTGGGCTCATTTGAATATCGCTCCTATCGATTATCAAAAAATAAGTTATTACTCGGAGCCAAAAAAAAAACCACAACTTGATAGTTTAGACGAGGTCGATCCTGCTCTACTTGAGACCTTTGATCGCTTGGGCATTCCTTTAGATGAACAAAAGCGGCTCTCAAATGTGGCTATGGATGTTGTCTTTGACTCGGTTTCGATCGGAACAACTTTTCGTAAAACTCTAAAAGAGGCGGGCGTTGTTCTTTGTTCAATCTCAGAAGCCGTTCACCTTTACCCTGACCTTATTGAGCGCTATTTAGGTTCAGTTGTCCCTATGAAGGATAATTTTTTTGCCAGTCTGAATTCTGCTGTTTTTTCGGATGGCTCTTTTGTCTACGTCCCAAAGGGGGTGCGCTCTCCGATTGAGCTTTCCACCTATTTCCGAATTAATGAAAAGGAGACAGGACAGTTTGAGCGGACGTTGATTATTGCAGAAGAGGATTCCTACGTAAGTTATTTGGAAGGATGTACCGCACCTGCGTATGATACAAATCAACTGCATGCCGCAGTGGTAGAGCTTGTAGCATGTGATCGCGCAGAGATTAAATATTCGACAGTCCAAAATTGGTATGCCGGCGACCCTGAAACGGGCAAGGGCGGTATTTATAATTTTGTTACAAAAAGAGGGCTCTGCAAAGGCTTTCGATCCAAAATTTCATGGACTCAGGTCGAGGCCGGAGCTGCGATCACATGGAAGTATCCAAGTTGTCTATTAAGGGGGGATGAATCCGTTGGAGAATTTTACTCTGTGGCGCTTACAAATGGCTATATGCAAGCGGATACGGGGACAAAAATGATCCACACCGGGAAAAAAACGACATCGACAATCATTTCCAAAGGAATCTCTGCCGACCACTCCCACAACACCTATCGGGGTCTTGTTCATATGGGAAAAAATGCGAAAGGCTCGCGCAATTATACTCAATGCGACTCGATGCTTGTTGGGCAAAAGTGCAGCGCGAATACGTTTCCCTCTATTGAAGTTCAAAACCCAAGTTCCGCTGTTGAGCATGAAGCTTCGACCTCTAAGATGAATGAGGACCAACTTTTTTATTTAATGGCGCGGGGGTTTTCTCAGGAGGATGCCATCAATCTCATTGTGAATGGCTTTTGTAAAAAGGTCTTTCAAAAATTGCCTTTTGAATTCGCGGCTGAAGCAGAAAAGCTTTTAACAATTAAACTGGAACACTCTGTAGGATAAATTATGCTTAAGATCATTGATCTTCATGCCTCTGTTGAAGGGCAATCGATATTAAAGGGGTTAAATCTCACAGTAAATAAGGGTGAAATCCATGCGATTATGGGGCCCAATGGAGCCGGAAAATCGACCCTCGCTCGAATCTTAGCAGGAGATTCCAATTATTCAATAACGAAGGGAAGCTTGTTTTTTGAGGAGAAGGATCTTCTTGAAATGGATGTAGAAGAGCGCTCGCATGCGGGTCTGTTTTTGGGATTTCAGTATCCGGTTGAAATACCCGGCGTTTCAAATCTTGAATTTTTACATGCAGCTAAAAATGCCCACCTAAAAGCAAAAGGAAAAGAGCCTCTTTCTTTTAAAGACTTCGAGCCAATCATTCAATCTTTAATCTTTGAGAGAGGCTATCGAAAGGATCTTCTTTCAAGAGATCTTAATAGCGGATTTTCAGGTGGTGAAAAAAAACAAAATGAGATTTTACAGCTTTCATTAATTGATCCTAAGCTTGCTATATTAGATGAAACCGATTCAGGTCTTGATATCGATGCTCTTAAAATTGTTGCCGAAGGGGTCAATCGTTTCCAAACGGATGAAAAAGGGCTTATCATCATTACTCACTATCAGAGACTTCTTAAACTTATTCAGCCTGACTTTGTTCATGTGATGAGAGAAGGCCGGATTGTTGAGAGCGGTGATAAATCATTGGCTCTTCGTTTAGAAGAAAGAGGTTATGCCGATGCAGGCCTTTAAAGAGCACGTGGAAGCGGCTATTCAGGGAAAAAAGCTCAATGCTTTACAAGAGCTAAGTTTTAAGACTTATAAAAAACTTCCTGAGCCTTCAAAAAAATCTGAAGCCTTTCGCTACTTTCCGCTCAACGCCTTATCAAAACAGCTTTATCCTAGAGAAAATCAGCCTTTTTTAAAAACATCTTTTTTAGGCTTTGAAAGCTCCATACTCTCAATAAATGAAGCGTCTCAAAAATTTCATTCTTTATTGGTCAATCGCCTATCTCAGCAGCTTCCTAAGGAAAAAAATCCCTTTGCTCTTTTAACACATTGTTTGGCAGAGGATGGCCTCTTTCTTTACTTGTCACCTGGGGAGAAAATAAAAGAACCTCTTCTAATAGAAAGCAATCTTGTAGAAGCTATGGGCTTTTCAAAGGTCTATCTTTTTTTAGGTGAAGGAGCAGAGCTCTCCTGCCAATTGAAAATGAAAGAGAACAAGGGGTTCCACTCGATAGTATTTGATTGTCAGCTCGATCAAAATGCCCGTTTAAATTTTACTTCTGATTTTCAAGACAATCGCGGCGTTTTTTTCGAGTCTTTTCGCGCTGCACTTTCATCAAATGCAACTCTTTCCCACGTCAGTTTATCAAACGGTGCCGAGGCTTATCATCAAGATATTGAGGTTCAACTTTTAGAGGAAAAGGCGCATGTCGATTTAAGGGGTTTGGCGGCTTTAAAAGGTAAAGCTGAAAATCATATAAGCGTAAAAGTGCATCATAAGGCTTACATGACCACTTCGCACCAACACTACAAAGCGCTTGTCGATGATGAAGCAACAAGTTGTTTTGATGGAAAAATTTTTGTAACACCTGAAGCTCTATTAACAGATGCCTATCAGCTTTCTAATCACCTCCTTTTAAGTGATCGAGCGAGAGGGTTTAGCAAGCCCGGCCTTGAAATATTAGCAGATGACGTAAAAGCATCCCACGGTGCAACGACCGGGCAGATCGATGAGGCTGCTCTACTTTATCTTATGGCAAGAGGGCTCTCACAAGATGTGGCAAGGCATTTTTTAATCCAGGCTTTTTGCTCGGGACATCTTGAGAAAAGCGTTTGTCCAAATCGTATGGCCTCTTTCATTGAAGGGTGGAGGTCTAAAAAGTGAACCAATATCGTCGTGATTTTCCTATGCTTAAAAAAAATATGAATGGAAAGTCCCTCATTTATTTTGATTCTGCAGCAACCACTCAAAAACCACATGCGGTTATCGATACGTTAACCCAGTTTTATACTCATGAGTATGCGACGGTTCATCGAGCAGTTTATGAAATCGCTGCAAAAGCTACTGAGCGCTATTCAGCAGTTCGCCGGAAGATCCAAAAATTCATTAACTCAGAAAGAGAAGAGGAAATTATCTTCACAAGAGGAACGACAGATGCCATCAATATGGTAGCTCGGATTCTTGGAGAAAATACTTTTGAAGAGGGGGATGAAATCATCATTTCAACAATGGAGCATCACTCAAATATTGTCCCTTGGCAACTCTTAGCCAGTCGAAAAGGACTTCGATTGAAATGGATTCCGATTACAGATAAAGGAGAACTTGACCTCGATGTTTTTGAGCACCTTCTTTCCAATCGCACAAAGTTGATCTCCGTTGCCCATGTTGCGAATTCAACAGGAACAGTGAATCCGATCGAAACAATCATTGAAATGGGTAAAAAAAGGGGAGCTCTTATCTTTATCGATGGAGCGCAAGCTGCAGGACATATGCCATTAAATGTAAAAGAGCTTGGAGCCGATTTTTACGCCTTTTCAGGCCACAAAATCTATGGGCCAACAGGTGTCGGAGTTCTTTTTGGCCGCTATGAGCTGCTCGACAAGCTTCCTCCTTATCAAGGAGGGGGAGACATGATCGATCGCGTCTCTGTTGAAGGAACTTCCTTTCAGCCCCCGCCGCTAAAATTTGAAGCGGGAACCCCCATGATTGCTCAAGTTGTGGGACTTGGAGCCGCTATCGATTATTTAGAAGCGATTGGCATGGAAAAAATTCACGATTATGAGCAAGCCTTACTGCGTACTTTTACGCAGAAATTGAAAGAGGTAAAAGGAATCGACATTATTGGGGAGGCTCCAAAAAAAGGAGCGATTGTCAGCTTTACAATCGATGGACTTCATGCTTTGGATATCGGGACGATTATGAGCCTTAAGGGGATTGCAATGCGAACCGGACACCTTTGCGCTCAACCTCTTTTAAAACATTTTGAACTCTCATCATTGGCGCGCATTTCTTTTGGAATTTACAATAACTTTGAAGAGATTGAAACTTTCATACAGGTATTAGAAGAGGCGAGACTTCTTCTACAGCCTCAGCTCTCTTTTTAACACGACTTCTCCTTGCAAAATTATCGGTCCTTACTTTAGAGTGAAAACTCTGGTAAGGTCTAATTATGTTAAAAAAACTTTTCACTTTTTTCTTTGTTCCCTTTTTCATTTTTGCAGCTGAAGAAGTCGGGGTCTCTTGTTTACCTGACGAGTGCCTATTTCCAAGTGCGGGTCCTAGAGTTTGTAATGGAGCGAATTATTTTATTACGGCTGACTATCTTTACTGGACAGCTAGAGAAGAAGGCTTGAGTTTTGCCACAACAGGAGTCAAAAATAATCTTCCGGAAAATCCGGATGAAGGGCGCGTTTATAAACCAAGATTTCGATACGATAGTGGATTTAAATTTGGCTTAGGAGCCAGTCTTCCTCATGATGGATGGGACTTATTTGCCGAATACACCTGGTTCCATGGCGGGGCAGGAAGACAAAAGGTTTCAACCGATAGAATTTTCCCAACCATGCAAAGGCTCTGGTTTACAGGTGGAGATCTCTCTCTTTTTTTTCTTCCAAGGGAGGCAGATGGCAGGTTCCATCTCCAGTTTAATGTAGTGGATTTGAGCTTAGGGCGCAATTTTTTTACGAGTAAGTATTTTTCAATGCGACCCCATATTGGCTTTAAGGGAACGTGGCAAAATCAAGATTTGCTGATTCGCTATATAACGATCGATAATGCATTGATTGAGCGAAATGAGCGCATCCATGTCCAGCAGTTTTTTTGGGGAGTGGGAATGCGAGGGGGCGTCGATTTTACGTTCCATTTCAATCCCTATTGGGCCTTTTTTGGAAGAGGATCTCTATCAGGACTTTGGGGGCGTTTTGAATCAGAGAGGCGCGATCGTCAGTTTGAAAATGATTTGCAGCAAGTTATGCTTGACAATGTCAACGATTTTCACTCCCTCAAACCAGTATTGGAATTGATGACAGGTCTTCGAGCAGACCTTTGGTTTTGTGATTATCAGTATCATTTGGGACTAGAAGTGGGATTTGAACAACAAATTTGGTGGAGTCAAGGGATGTTTTACCGCTTTATAGAGGGAGAGGCGCATGGCAGCTTAACTCTCCAGGGATTGACTGTGAAACTTCGATTTGATTTTTGAGGCACTATGAAAAAGATTCTCCTTTCGACTTTTTTCTTAAGCATTCAAGCGCTCTATGCAGTGGCGCCTTCCTGTATCGAGGTCTTTCCTGATGCCTCTCCTTGCCTGGTTTGCCCATGGGGGGTTCATTTAAATGGAGATTTTATCTATTGGACAGCTCGCCAAGAGGGGCTCGGCTACGTCTATTCTCAAACAAGAAATCCCTTTAATAATATAGAGATCGATACCAAGGGAAGTGTGAAGCACAATGACTTCAATTTCGACCCTGGATTTCGCATTGGGTTTGGCTTTGATATCAGACAGGATGATTGGGATGTAAGCCTAACTTATACTTGGCTCCACACGGGAAGCCAAACAGATCAAATTCGTTCAAGAGATTTAGATCATTCAGAGACGGCCCCGCTATTTCTCTTTCAAAATACAACTCCAAGTAGTTTGGCTTTAGAAGCGTCAACGGCATGGGCCTTAAAATTCAATGTCATCGATCTTTATATGGGACGCAATTTTTTTTTAAGTGAAACGCTTTCAGTAAAACCTTTTTTTGGTCTTAAGGCAAGCATTCAACACCAAGATCTGAAGCAGCATCTAAGCGCAGTAATTCCCATTATTCAAGAATTTTCTTTCGAATCAGATGAAGACTTTCGCTATTTTGGATTAGGAATTCGAAGTGGATTCGATTCAGCTTGGGAACTTGGGAAACAATTTAGCCTAGTTTGCAGCGGATCGCTTTCAGCTCTTTATGGAGATTATGAAATCTCAAGAAAGGATCGATCAACTGATTTGCAAATTCCGAGCCCTCAAGAAGAGGTGGATCTTTATACAAACAACCATTTTCATAAGATCAATGGTGTTTTTGAGCTCTTCCTTGGAGTTAGATGGGAAAAACATTTTGGAGAAAAGCATTACTATTTCAAAACAGATTTTGGTTTTGAGCAACAAATATGGATGAACCAAAATCAGTTTTTATTCCTTTACGAGGAAGGTTCTCATGGTGATTTGATTTTGCAAGGGTTTACAATGAAAATTAGGCTGGATTTTTAAGTGAGATTTTGTTTTTTCATCATGTTTTTACCGATGCTTTGCTTTTGCAATCCAAGAAAAAACGAAGTGATTGCCCCCGCCGGTCGAATCGATGAATACCAAGAAGATGCCTATTGCCGGTTAGCCCCTTCTGCCGGACCTGGAGTGTCCTGTGGGTGGGATGCTTTTGTGACAGCAGATTTTATTTATTGGACGGCGCGCTATGATGGACTTTCCTATACAGCTTCTGCGTTTCGAAGTGAATATTTAGATCTCAATCCGAAAAGAGGAGGAGTTTTCCACTCAAATTTTGGCTTCGATCCCGGCTTTAAGGCAGGTTTGGGGTTTTTATTTGATCACGATGGATGGGACCTAAATCTTCAATATACCTGGCTTTTTACTCGGGAGTATTTCGATCAAAAAACGCATCCTGAATTTGAAACTTCGACATTTAGACCCACTTGGTTTGATCTCTCTGCAACCCCCAATCTCTTGCCCGATGAGCCTCCGCTGACCTCTGCAAAATCTCGTTATCGCTTCCATTTTCAGTCTTTTGATTGGGAATTAGGGCGCTCGTTTTTTTTAAGTCCGTTTTTATCCATACGGCCGAGTGTAGGAATGAAAGGCTCTTGGCAAGAGCTCGATTTTACGATTCGTTACCGCCAAGTCGAGTCTGTAGATACAATCGGTCAGTGGCGTATTCTATTTGATCAAAATTTTTGGGGCTTTGGACCCCGCCTTGGATTTCAATCGAGTTGGTATCTTTCTAAGCACTGGAGCTTATCTGCAAATTTTGCAGCAGCCTCTCTTTGGAGTCAATTTAGAGTGAAAAGAAATGACAAGCAAGCCAATATTGCAGATCCCGATACGCCTTCTATTCGACTCATGAAAACAAAAAATCAGTTTCATATTGTGAAGCCTGTTATTGAAATGCTTGTGGGCATCCGTTACGAGACTTGGTTTAAATCTTTGCGCTATCATTACTCTTTCGAAGCGGGATTTGAACAACAATATTGGTTTCAACAGAACCAACTTTTTAGTACTTTTGAAGAATCAGACCATGGTGATTTGCAATTAATGGGCCTAACTTTGAAACTTCGCTTTGATTTCTAAACCTCGTTCAGATATAAGTATGAACAGGAAAAAAAACAGAGTCAACTTGCTTCTTTTGGTTTTTTTTAAAAGAACTGAAAAAGAGTTTGACATTATATTTTTATTGAGTTACTTATTTATATAAATAGCCAATTTAACCAAAAAAAAGGGATGGACAACATGAAAAAGTTTCTGCCAATTGCGGGACTGTTAGTTGCAAGCATCACCCATCTTCAAGGTGCTTACAACGATAACAATTCTTGCTCGCCAAAGCCTGCGTGCCCAAAGCCGGCATGCCCAAAACCGGCATGCCCGCCAAAATGCCCTAGAGAGTGCCCGCCTCCAAGAGAGACCTGCAATCCTCCGGGAATGATCAACGATTGTATGCCAAAAGTCATCACACCTTCAGCAGGTCCTCGTGTTTGCTGTGGAGTTGATGTTTTTGTTACAGCTGACTTTATCTACTGGACATCCCGCATGGATGGACTTGGATATGCAACATCAGGGGTAAGACCTACTGCAGATATCGATCCATCTAAAGGAAGTGTAAAACATCCTGATTTCGGTTTTGACCCAGGCTTCAAAGTAGGTCTTGGATTGAATCTTGGTCATGATGGATGGGATCTTTTCGCTCAGTATACCTGGCTATATACTAGCAAAGTTTCAGATAGTGCATCTTCAGGTGTAGATTCTTTAGCGGACTCTCAACTCAGCCCGCTTGTTTATACAACCGGAACCATTTCAAGTGGACCAAGTGACACGGTGTCTTCTGCACGCTCTTCATTTGATATTAACCTTAATGTCATCGATTTAGAGCTTGGACGTAACTTCTTCGTAAGTCGTTACCTAAAAATTCGCCCTCACTTCGGCCTGAAAGGCGCTTGGTATGATTCATACAACAACGTAAATTATGTTGGTGATTCAACAGATGACGTAAACTTAAATGCTGTAAGCATTCATCAAGACCAAGATTACTGGGGTGTTGGTATCCGTGCCGGTATGAATACCTCATGGCACTTTACAAGAAGTTTCTCAGTAGTTGGTAATGTGATTCTTTCCTCTCTTTGGGGTGAGTTTGATGTGACACGTAAAGATACTGAGTACAACACACTTGATGCTGCTCTTGTAAATGATACCTATCTCAATACTGAGAATGATTTCCATTCAATGAAAGCTGTTCTTGAACTCTTTCTTGGATTACGCTGGGATACTTGGTTCTGCAATGATGACTTCCACTTCAGCATAGATGCCGGTTGGGAAGAGCAACTTTGGATCAACCATAATCAATTCTTCAGCCTTTATGAAGAAGGAAGCCATGGAGACTTATACTTCCACGGTTTAACTCTGAAGTTCAGATTCGACTTCTAAGCTAAAACTTAGATAAGCGATTCAAAAACCCAGGCGTCTTCGTCTGGGTTTTTTTTATTGGCGACATAAAAAAAATATGATACACATTTCCCTGTATGAAAAAATTTCTTCCCCTTCTTTTTGTCTTTTCCCTTCTTTCAAAAGAACTCGATGATGAGAAAAAGGGACCTCAACAAATAGAACCTCTCACGAATGAGGAATCTGAAATAGATCCATGCGATTGCCTCTTCTCTTTTCCAACAGCAAGACCTATGGTTTGTAATGGAAATGATATCTTTATCACAGCTGATTTCATTCTATGGCAGTTAAATGAAGAGGGAACGTCTTTTTCATATCGCTCTGCGCAAGACTCTCTTGGAAATCGGATGCATCGAGGAAAAAGCTATGCACCTGATTATGGTCTAAATCCAGGATATCGACTTGGGCTTGGAATTGATCTATCGAAAGATGAATGGGATTTATTCATCCAATACACTTGGCTTCACAGTCACGGGGATAAAGAAAATGTGAGTGAAAAGGATCTATCAACTTCAACGCTTGCCCCGCTTTGGTTCATTGGAAATCTTCTCTCTCCAACTTCTAGACTGACTTTTGCTACAGGTCGATTTGAACACCACCTCAATGTCTTTGATATAGAACTTGGACGAAACTTTTTTGTCAGTCCTTTTTTAAAAATTCGTCCTAAAGTGGGCCTGAAGGGGACTTGGCAGGATGAAGACTATCACGTGAGTTATCAGATCCAAAATGGAAATAGCGATCAACAGTATCAGCTCTCTATGGAACAAGATTTTTTTGGATTTGGACCAAGAGCGGGGGTCGATTCAGCTTGGCAATTTACAAATAACTTTAGCATGGTTGGGAAATTTGCTTTATCCGGTCTTTGGAGCTTCTTTGATGTTTCAAGACGCGATACTTTTGAACAAGAGCGGTATTATCATATATGCAATAAATTTCACTCTGTAAAATCTGTTTTAGAGCTTTACTTAGGCCTTCGTTTTGAGGCATGGGTTCATTGTAATCGTTATCACCTGCAAATCGATGCAGGTTATGAGCAACAGAACTGGATGAATCAAAACCAATACGTTCGCCTCTATGAACCTTCTTCTCATGGAGATAAAATTTTCCACGGGTTAACTTTGCAATTTCGTCTCGATTTTTAAAGAGGAATTGGATTGAAATTATTCAGAATGTCCTGCAAATGAATGAGCCATTCAAAGCTTGTTTTACCCAGCATTTTTAAGATAAAAGACCAGGAAAGTAAGAGCATCAGAAGACCTACAAAGGACTTTAAAGAAAGACCTAAAAAGGCAATCTGTACTTGCGGAGCCAGTCTGTTTGCAATTCCTAAAAAAGCCTCAGCCATTAAAATTGCAACCATAGCAGGTGCAGCAAGCTGTATCGCCATGCTAAATAGATGATGCAGCATCCCCACTGATGTTTTCCAAATGGGCATATTCAGGTTAAAAAAATTAGGATTGATGAATTCATTAACAGGGATGATATCAAAAGACTTTAAGAGAGCAGTAATAAAGAAGAACACACCGCCAATTTGGAAGAATAGGACGAGCAGCATGTTGTTATAAAGAATCCCAAGGGATGAACTTTGCATTTGCATCGTAATGTCTTGGCTCATCATAGAGGAGGAGCCTCTTTGATAATCGATAATCGTCCCGGAAGTTGAAGCGATATAAAAGGGAACGGTGGCTAAAAATCCCATGATAAAACCGATTAAAAGCTCTTTTATGCTTAAAATTATAAACATAAGATCGAAGGGGATGTCATGGACGGCTTTAACGATCTGGATCGGAAGTATAATAAAGGTTAGCGCAATGGCGAATCCTATACGGATGGAGCCGGGTATGAGTTTAGCTCCGAGAAAGGGAGCGATGACCAAAATAGGAATGATTCGAATAAAAATAAGAAGAAAGATCGAAAGAACGCCGATAGGTGTGAGGTGGGGGTTTGTAAAAATAAACCCCAGGTAGTTAAAATCCAAAGGTGACTCAAGTTCCCCATTTGAAGAAATTATTCATGATCGTAGAGGCAAATTGCAATATTTGAGCGCTTAAAAAGCCTCCCATAATCATCAGCGTCAGGATAACGGCTACAAGTTTAACGGTAAAAGAAAGAGTCTGCTCCTGAATTTGCGTTGCGGCTTGAAAAATGGCCACAAACAGCCCTAGCGTCATACTGATCAAGATGGGAGGGCCTGATAGAATCAAGATGAGAAGAAGGGCTTGATAGGAAAGCTGATAGATTTCATTTGAATACATCGTTCACCTATAAGTTAAGACTAAGCCTCGAACGATGAGTGTCCATCCATCCACCATTACAAGAAGAAGAAGTTTTAAAGGCAGCGAAATGGTTAGAGGCGAAAGCATCATCATTCCCATGGCGAGCAAGATATTAGAGGTCACAAGATCGATGACAAAGAAGGGGAGATAGATGAGAACACCGATTTCAAAGGCCGCTTTAACTTGTGAAGTAATGAAGGAGGGAATGAGAATGATAAAATCAGAAATTTTCAATTCTTCCCGGTACTCCGGAGGAAAATTGCGGTAAGCAAGTTGGTAAAAGTAGCGTTGATGCTGAGGGTAGGTGTTGCGTTCTAAAAATTCTCTTAGGGGCTCTTTTGCGACATCGACGACTTCAACAATATAGAGAGCGGTCTGTGATGAAAAGAGCTCTGTTGGGACGGTTTCCGTATACTTTTCAGCCGCTTTATACATGGCAAGCCCTGTTGGAAACATCACGTAAACCGACATGAGAAGCGAGATTCCGATTATGGCTTGGTTGGGTGGAGAGTTTTGCACCCCAAGTGCACTGCGAAGAAGCGATAGGACGATAACCATCTTTAAAAAAGAAGTTAAAAGCATGACGGCAAAGGGCAGTATCGTAAAGCCTGCTAAGACGATCATCTCGATTAAGACGTTAGGCTGTCCGCCCTCAGGGATAGCACCCGGCATGGCAGGGCTTTCAGCTAAGAGGAAGACCGGAAGAAGAAGGAGGATAAAAGCAAGTAGGCGTTTCATGGTTTCTGTTTGAGGTGGGTTTCAAATGCGGCTTCTAAAGCGCGCCACTGGTTCTCTAAGGAGGCGTTGATAATTCCCCCTTCAGTTTCGATCACGCAGTCTCCTTTGTCAAGGTCAGAGCGCTCTTCGATTTTTAGGACATCTACGTGTTCAAGAAGATTTTTAAATTGTGCTTTTTGGTTTTCCAAGGTTTCTAAGTCTTCTTTACTCACCAATATTTTAATTTTTGAAGCATCTTTTACAGGCTTTAGTGCTTGTAGAACAATATCTACAATCGCCTCGGAGTGCATTTCCAACTCTCGGCCAAGGATTTTCTTGGCAGCTTTTAGAGCTAAAGGAAGGATCCATTGATTCATTTCATGATGGACTTGACGAATCTTATCGTCAAGCTTAAGAATTTTTTCATTGAGTTGTTTTAAGCCTTCTTGAAAGCCCTCTTCTTTCGCTTTTTCGCGTAAAAGTCGACACTCTTCTTCATTTTCACGCTTATACGCTTCGACATCCTTCAGAGCCTCTTCAATAATTGCTTTTCCAGATAGGACCTCTTCAAAGGAGGCGCTTTTCAATATTTTTCCGGAGTGCTCTAAATGAACATCCCCTTTTTTGATCATTGAAAAAAGTTTCATGCAGCCACCTGGTTTAGAGTTTGCAAAACAGAAAGAACTTCTTTAAGCAAGGTTTGATGGGCTTCTGGGTTTTTGATGTTCACGGAAAGCTTTTCTAAAGCAAGAGCCTGTTTTAGGCCAAGTTTGAGTCCAAGATATGCAATGAGGTTAGGTTCTTCACCATGAAGCGCTTTGGCGAGCCGATTTAACCCTCTTGTTTTGATGACTAAGTCGAGACTCTCTTCTGAAAAGTCCCATTTGTTTAAATGAAGTGGAGAAAATGTAAGAGAAGAGCGGGTTGTTCGAATCAATTTAAGATACTCTTTTTCTTCTTCAGATAAAATCTCATCGATTTTTTTTAAAACTTTAGTTTCAATGACTTTTTTAATTTCAATGGATAGATCATAAAGGCCTAAAAAACGAATGATTCGGTTGAGATTGCGGCAGTCGAGATTGAGAAGAGGTGTGAGTGGGTGAGGGGGAAGGCAGGGAAGGGGGATGATTTTTTTTGGATATTCGAGCAAAATCATCGAATAGAGCTTTGTTTTTAAAAAATTCCCGGCTTTCTCAGTGAGGGGGATCGTTTCAGGGTCAAGAGTATATTTTGCGGCTAAAAAATCTCTTTGTTCAATTGATAAACAGGATAAAAAAAGACGTTTATCATTATCGGTGTAATGGTCTAAAGGCTTTATAAAAAACTGAGGATGAATCGTGAGCAGAAAAGAGGATTCAAATTCTTTTGGTTTTTGATCGATTAAGGGAAGAGATAAAATTTTCTCAGACTCATTTTTTTGGAGGAAAGAGCAGAGATGACTCCTCTCTTCGATAGAACAAAAAAATGCATTGAGAACATAGGAATTTACATTCACAAGTTAAAGCCCTTTTTCTTCTGTTTTTTCAACACCCTCTTCTGAAACAACTTGATGAGTGGGCTCAGGTACGATTGGATTGAGTCTAAAGATCTCTTTTAGGCCGCCCTTTCGTTTGAATATGGGATAAACCTTCCAGATAAGCCATCCAAAGCCAACAGCAAAAATAAGAGCAAAGAAAATCAATGCAAAGAAGATCGATCGAAATCTCGAAGCGGAGGCTTCACTCATGACAATTGACCAAATACTGACGTAATCTTTTTGAGAGCCGGTTAAGGATTCCATTTCAGGAGTAATGGTAAGATCAGCGTAGCGCGCTTTGTCGCTCACAACGGTTACATCATTGATATTGAGCCCTGTTATACTTCCTGAAACCAGGCGTTTAACCTTGCTCTCTAAGTGAGTGTTGGGATCATCAAATACGCCCTGATGTTTGACGTAGACAGCAGCTGTAATTTTTTCATCCTTTTGATCGCCCGGTATGAGCTGTTCTGGAGGGAAGCTCAGCTGAACACTGGCATCGATCACTCCATCCATGAGTCGAATCATGTTGGAAATTTGGGAGGCTAAGCCGGCTTGATAGCGGATGGTCTCTTCCTTGTCTGAAGACATGAGCCCTGCTTTAGCAAATAGCTGTAAAAGATCCGTTCCCATTTGCCTTGGAAGCCCTGCCTGATTGAGTAGGGCCATCGACTCTACCAGCGATTCTTGAGGAACATGAATGTCATACATTGTCTGCGTTTGCTGCCCTGCCATGACCTCGCTGGCTGCGCGAATTTTGGTAGCTGGAATGCCCTTCGATTCGAGGAAAACAACAATGATATTGGCTTCTCTCTCTGTTACACCTGAGACAACATTTGCATCATTACCGCAGGAGGTTAAGAAAAGAAAAAGAAGAAAAAAACATGAAATTGATAATTTTTTAAACATAACGATTTATGGCTCTTTTAGAATCTAACTTTCGATTATACCAATAATTGTATTATTGTCCAAAGATCCAAGAAGGGGCATTGCCGAAACGTTTGAGATAGTAATCTCTGAAGCCGCAGAGAGCGGCTTTATAGGTTCGGATTTTTCTCAGGCGGATAGAATGGTCTTCCCCTTTTTTCAAGCAATACCAAAGTCGTAGTTGAAGAGATTTAAGACAATACAGCTTAAAAATATGTAGAACTTCTGGAAAGATTACTCTCCAAAAAAGACGCCGCCTCTCTTTTGCTTCAATTTGCCTTTTTAGAAAAAGAAGACGATTCCGCCAGAAAAAATACGTGGTATGAGGGCGTCCTCCGGTCATAGAAGCTGAGACTTTATGCCAAATTTTAGCTTCAGGAATATAAAGGACGCGAAACCCTTGTTTTTTTGCAGAAAGACAAAAATCACTCTCTTCAAAAAAGAGAAAGTAGCGTTTTTCGAGCAACCCCACCTTTTCAAAGGCTTGCCTTGGTGCAAAAAGCGCAGCTCCGCAAACATAGTCGAGTTCAAGAGATTTTTCAAACTGAATCCCATCATCTAAAACTCGATTTCCAATCAGGTCAAATTGGCCCAATTTTTGATTCCAATTTCCCCCAAGGTGGTCAAATCGTTTGGGATCGCTGTAGGTATAGAGTTTGGGGCCTAATATCGTTTGACGGTCTGCCTTTGCGATAAAAGCAGACAGAGCATCCGGGGCAACAATGGTATCGTTATTGAGAAGAAAAAGAAACTTCGCCCCTCGATCCAGTGCGATTTTAATCGCTCGGTTATTTCCTTCTGCAAAGCCTAAATTTTCTCCATTTTCTAGAAGAAAAACCTGTTGAAAGCTTTTGCGAAGCAGGGTTATAGAGCCATCTGTTGATCCATTATCAGCAACGATGATTTCGAAATTTGGGTACTCGACCTCTGAAAGAGATTCGAGACACTCTACGGTATCTTCAATGCCATTCCAATTGAGAATGATGACTGCAATTTTTGGAGTATCCATGCTTCTTAAGCATTCTAGCAAAAGAAACAACATTACTCAAACACTATCTTTAAAATATTAATTATAATGAAAAGATTTCTAATAGGGAGAAAATAAAGGCTTCGTTCTCAGAAAGGGGGTAAATCTTTTTCTGAACTTCAGAGGCTTCTTCTTTAGTTAGCTTCAGATCGATCTCTTCAGAAATCAAAAGATAGACTCTCGGGTCAAAAAGAGATTTTTTTAAAAGAGCATAGCCTTCAGCGGCAGAGGGCTGATTCGAAAAATTCCGAATTTGATCGAGCAATTCCTGGGGATGGAGTTTGTGCTGCTGCTTGTCGTAACATGCTTTAACGCTATGTAAGTTCTTTCCCGTAAAGAGAATACTCATTGTGAAATGGGGTTTTTCTGCTTTGGGCAGTAATAGGCTTCCCCCTCGAGCTTCGACAAATACTTTTAGAGCATGAAAATTAACAGGGAGGGAAAAAGTTTGATGCCAATCGAACTTTGGGAGCCTGAACGCTTCAGGTGAGACGGGGCCTTTATCTCCTATAATAATCAACGAATCTTGAGGCAATTTTTCAATCACATCAAAGGCGCCTGTCGGGAATAAAAAAGGGGTATTGTGCAGGGTGTTTGCGTACTCTATGAGAAAGGGAGAGGGGTTTTTTAGGGGCTTAAATGAGTAGCTTTCACAAGATGCATCTACCAAGCCTTGATAAATTTGATGATTGGTTACTTTAAAGAGGTCTTGTTGAATGGTATCAAAGAAATAATTCGCGATAACGATAAGAGGCTTTTCAAACTCAATGGGATCATTTTCTACATCAAGCTTTAGGATCTTTAGCAAGCCTTTTGACAGGAAGGGTTTTAACTTGGGATGATTGTGATAAAAATCGATCAGATGATCCGAAAAATCGGAAAGATAATAGGTGAAGGGAGGAGGTTTTTGCTTTAATAATTCGACTAAAAAGTGAAAAGCAAATTCTCCGCTACCGCCTCCAAGTTCTAAAATGGGGCGAGGAGCTTGATTCAATATAGAGAGCACAAGCTCGGCATAGTAGGATGCGGTTAAAGGGCTAGAGGTGATTTGGCTCGGTACAAGATGTTGACTCCAGCACTTGGGGCCGAGATTGAAATATTGCTCTCGTTGAACCTCCCAAAACTTTGCTTTTGAAAACACTTCTTTTTTGTTCATAAGATTGAATCGATTTCGTTTAGCAAGTTTGAGGCAGAAATTTGGTGAAGGCAAAAAGGGGATAAACACTTTTTCTTTAAACAAGGCAGGCAAGTTTTATTGACGGAAATCACTCGGGAATTTGAAGTTAAGGGCCCGCAGCGTTTTGGATCTGTGGGGCCGAAAAGAGCAAGGATCGGAGTATTTAAAGCGGCTGCCATATGCATGGGGCCGGTATCATTGGTTACGAAACATTTTGCGGCTTTTAAAAGGTGGGCCATTTGAGCAAGAGTGAGTTTTCCGGCTAGTGATTGAGCGCCTTCAATCGAGTTTGCGACTTCATCAGAGAGTGCCTTTTCGGCTTTGCTTCCTGTAATTAAGATCGCAGCCTTCTTGGACAAGTGCTGACCTAATGAGATAAAATGCTCTTTCTGCCAACGCTTGAAGCTATCTTTTGCCCCAGGATGGAGCGCAATAAAAGGAGGCTTCGGCAGAGGGAAGGGCTCATCAATATGAAGCTCCATATCGAGAGAATCCGGCGCAATCTGAAGGGGCTTAAGTAGATGGAGTCGTCTTTGGATTTCGTGTTCATAGGTTAAGGGAATTGGATGGGTTAGAAGAGCATCTAGACCTTTGTTCAATCCTTCGGTGGCAATAAGAGTTCCGGGGTTTAATGCCTTGACTAAGGGTAAAAGGGCTCTTTGAGAAGTGTGAAAGAGGATTGCAGTATCAAAATATTTTTTTTTAAGTGTTCTATATAAAGGAATGAGCTTAGAAAAAAGAGGGTCTTGAAAGGAGAGGACATGGTCGAGATGGGGATTATTCCTTAATAGCTCTTTTCCAATTGAAGAAGTTAGGCAGGTAAGAGAGCTTTTTGGATATTGTTTTTTTATCGCTCTTATAGCCGGTGTTCCCCATAGCGTATCTCCAAGGCCTGTAGAGGAGACGATTAATATATTTTGAAAGATAGCTGAAACATTGGGGGTTGAAGGAAAAAACTTAAGAAAGCTTCGAATACAGGCATTTTTTATCATGCATACCATTTTAGCAGATCAATAGACATCTTGCATAACCCCAATTTCTTGCCCCTGCCCCTGCCCTTGCCCTTGCCTGATTAGTGTTTTTTTTGGCCTTTCTATAGGGCTTTCAGTGGCATCAATCAAAATCACTTCAAATTCAGTATCACTCTTAAGTAGAGTCTTTTTTCCTGGAAGAGATAATACTTTGCTTTTGACTAAGATGTCTTCAATCCACTTACAATTTCTATAAATGAAAATAGGTCCTATATTCTCTTAAGTATTCTAAGGCCATAAGTAGTTTATCCTCGATAACAAGACGCGAAGGCTTTCCACCCCGGGACATTCTTTGCTTCTTGGCCTCTTTGACTATTGAGATCATTTGTACAAAAGTCTCCTTTCGTACTCCCGTTAACCTTCTAAATTCAATGGATAAAAGTTTCTGTATAGCTTCGTATTTCTGCATAGATGACCAATAGATTTGAGAAACAGATCTTTATATTAAAAAATAGTATTGTGTGTCAGAACTTTTTCAAACTTTTCGGGCAAGGGCAAGGGCAAGGGCACGGGCAAGGGCACGGAATTGGGGTTATGCAAGATGTCTAATGTCTTAATAGCTTCTCGTTTGAAACAGAAGGAGTCGTCTGAATAATGCGGATGATCGTCTCGATCCAAGCATCGCTTTGGTTAAATGCAGGACATCGAAAAACCTCAAAACCCTTCGCTTTCAATGGGGCCATATAATCCTCTTCGATTTCAAAAAGCGTTTCAATGTGATCAGATGTAAAGCTTAAAGGAATAAAAAGTATTTTGTTTTTTCCTTTCGCATAGTCTTCAATACTTTTGACAACCGATCGCGTATAGGGCTTAAGCCAAAGGCCCGGTCCGAATTTAGATTGGTAGCAAAGAAGAGAAGAGGCCTTTTTGAAAGCTTTTAGAATAGCTTGAAAAGAACGCTCGCATTCAAGCGGATAGGAATCCCCTTGATCCACGAATTTTTTTGGAATTCCATGAGCGGAGAAAAGAAATAAGCACTCTTGCTGCTCTAGATTTTTCTCATCTAAGCAAGCCTTAATTTGACCCTGAAAAAGCGAAATATAGTCCGGGTGGTCAGGATATGAGCGAATCCAATGCAAATTCTTTTGGAATTGAGGCGGCATTTTTTTGTGAAAGTAGGTTGCAATAGAGCCCGTTGTTGCTGTTGTAAACTGCGGGAAAAAAGGGAAGACGACATAGTCTTCATTTTTTAACTCGGAGAAAAACTTTTCGTGAGTTTTTGGAAGATAACGATGAAAAGTGAGCACTTTTCGATTCAGCCGTTTTGCCACTTCTTTTGCGATCAATTCAGTATCTTCAAAAATAGGAGAAAAGCCTCCGATTTTTTCATAATCAGGAGTGATTTTTTTAGAGCGCTTTTTTGCGATTGCCTTGAAGAGGAGGGAGTGAATTGGCTTTGGGAGGGGCGTTCGAATTACCTCTTTGTCGCATAAAAGAGCCGAAAGAAATTCAGGGATTTCATCAAGGGTTCGAGGTCCGCCGAAATTGACAAGCAGGATAGGAAAGTTATTCATGGGTATTTTTTAAAAGAACAAATTCAACTTGATCGAGATCAATAGTCGTATTCAGCCGGTCTTTGTATACTAACCTGACTGATTTTTTGATATCCTCTGTTCGGTTTAAATGCAGGTAATAGATTCCAGGTTTTTCTTTTTTATTCAGGTAAGCCTCTCGATAAGCTGTAAAAATATCTATTCTTTTTTTTATGAGCTCTTCATACTTCTGCACATATTGAGGCATAAAGGTGTAAGGTAGAGGTAAAAAATTGCGCCAGGTATGACGTCCGAAATGGGATTGTCGGAAAAACTTGAGAAAAAATTGCCCATCGGCGCTTTCAAAAAGGTAACAGCTCGATTGCTTGCCCTTGTAATGATAGGGCTGATCGAATGTTGAGAGGAGATTTTTAGTCTCTTCATCGCTTAATTTTGGCATCTCCCATCTGGGATCATTTTTTAATGTGGTGGTGATTTTACGAAGAGTAAACCCTTTTTTTCGAGTACAACCACTAAAAGATAAAAGAAGAAAAATAGGGATTATGAAGATTTTTATAAGCACTAAGTACTTGTGACAATTCATCATAATAAGGATTATAAGAATAATTATGAGAAAATCAAGTTTAAAGGTTGCAGGCCTGCACTGCTCGAGTGAAATTACTCTTTTGAAAAAAACGCTTCTAAAGGAAAAAGGCGTTGAGTCGATTGAGTTTGATCTTCTAAAAGAGAAGATGATCATCACCCATGATGAAGAGATCCTTTCGCTTAAAATGATTATAGAGAAGATTCGACCAACGGGTATGCGAGCTTTTCCATGGGAAGAGCGTGATCGATTAAGTGAAAAAGAGCGCCGATATAAAAAAGCAAAAAATCTTTTCATTTTTTTGAGCGGGATCTCTTTATTCATCGGACTTCTTATTCAGCTTAGAGATCAAGGCAGTTTTATCGAGCTTTTTGGAAGCTTTAGTGAAAGTGAAAAGCTGCCTCTTTCAATTGGAGCTGTGGTCTGCTATCTCTTTGTGATTTTTTTCGGAGGTTTTTTTCTCTTTCCAAAAGCGATAAAGGCTTTAAAAACGCTTCGATTCGATATGAACCTTTTGATGCTGATGGCGCTTATAGGGGCGCTTTTTCTTGGTGAGTGGTTTGAAGGAGCCATGCTTGTTTTCCTTTTTTCGGTTGCAAATACATTAGAGGAGTGGAGTGTTGGGCGCGCTAGACGCTCGATTCAAGCATTACTGACCGCAACACCCCAAACGGCGACCCTGATTCTCAAAGATCACAAAAAAGAGATCCCTGTTGAAGAGGTTCCTTTAAACTCCCTTGTCGAGGTAAAGCCTGGAGAGAAAATCCCACTCGATGGAGAGGTTGTTGATGGGACAAGCTCTGTGAATCAAGCGCCGATTACCGGAGAATCTTCACTTGTTTTAAAAGAGGCGGGATCAGAAGTTTTTGCAGGAACGATCAATGAGGAAGGCCCTCTTGTCATTCGAACAACTAAGGAGGCCGGCGACACAAAGATTGCAAAAATCCTTCGGCTCATTGAAAAGTCTTCAGAGACAAAAGCTCCCAAAGAGGAGTGGGTGATGCGCTTTAGTCGAATTTATACCCCCATCATGATGGCGATAAGCGTTTCTATAGCCCTTTTTCCCCCTCTGTTTTTGGGTGGGGATTTTGCAAGTTGGTTCTATCGCGCGCTAGTGGTTTTAGTGGTAGCCTGTCCCTGTGCTCTTGTGATATCGACGCCGGTGAGCATTGTTTCCGCGCTAACATTAGCCGCTCGACAAGGACTCCTAATCAAAGGAGGACGCTACTTAGAAATCGCCGCCTCATTAAAAGTCATGGCATTTGATAAAACAGGAACCCTAACCAATGGAAAGATGTCCTTAGAGTCGATTTTGCCAATGGGCGACATCCAAGAGGAGGAAATTCTCCAAATAGCCGCCTCATTAGAATCCTCATCGAACCACCCCATTGCGGTGGCTATATTAAAAAAATATGGAAAATCATCCCACTTGCAAGTGGCTGACTACACTCTGATCAAAGGAAAAGGAGCGGAAGGAACGATTCAGGGAACACGCTACTTTATTGGCTCACATAGATTTCTTCATGAAAAAAATATCGAAACGGAATCCATCCATGAGAAAGCTAACGCGCTTGAAGATGCAGGTCATACTGTACTTGCACTTGGAACAAGTGAAAAAGTAATCGCTCTTCTCTCTCTTTCCGACACTCTTCGAAAAGATGTAAAAGAGACGCTCGCTGCACTAAGAGAGGGCGGGGTTAAAGAAATAATGATGCTAACCGGCGATAATGTAAAAACGGCACAAAGCATAGCTGAAGCTGTTGGAATAGAAAAATATCTAGCTGAGCTTCTACCTGAAGATAAAGTTGAAGCCATCCATCACTTAAGAGAGCGCTCAAATGGAATCGCTATGGTTGGAGATGGAATCAATGATGCTCCGGCGATGGCCGCATCCGATCTCGGAATTGCTATGGGAGCTATTGGGACAGATGTCGCGATCGAAACGGCTGATATTGCCTTAATGAGTGATGATTTAAGCAAGCTGCCCTTTTTGCTCCGTCATGCAAAAAGAGCGATGAAGATCATCAAGCAAAACATCACCTTTTCTCTATCGCTAAAATTTATCTTCCTCATCCTGGCGATATTGGGGTTTGCCTCAATCTGGATGGCCATAGCAGCAGACACAGGGGCAACACTTCTTGTGATCTTTAATGGGCTGCGCCTGCTTCATCGGTAGAGGCGAGGTCTGCGTCGACCATCATAAAAATTAGTTCATCAAAGGGCGTTTTTGATGGATTCCATTTTAGTTTTTCCATTGCAAAAGAGGGGTCACCGATAAGAAGAGGAACTTCAGTTGGCCGGAAATAGCGCTCATCAATAGCAACGCGAATCTTCCCCGTTTCTCGATCGAGGCCCTTTTCATCTATTCCGCTTCCTTCCCAAACAATATCGATGCCGACACGTGCAAAAGCCTTTTCGACAAATTCGCGTACGGAATGGGTCTCTCCTGTAGCGATTACAAAGTCTTCAGGTTCATCCAGCTGGAGCATCAGCCACATCGCCTCGACGTAGTCTCTCGCATAACCCCAATCGCGCTTTGCATCGAGATTTCCAAGATAGAGAGACTCTTGCAGCCCCCCCTTGATTTTGGCAACAGCCTGCGTAATTTTTCGTGTTACAAAGGTGCACCCCCGCCTTGGAGATTCATGGTTGAAAAGGATTCCATTACAGGCAAATAACCCGTAAGCTTCGCGGTAGTTTTTTGTAATCCAATAGGCATAGAGTTTTGCAGCGGCGTAAGGAGAGCGCGGGTAAAAAGGAGTCTGCTCATTTTGAGGAATTTCCTGAACAAGACCATACATTTCACTCGTTGAAGCTTGATAGTACTTAGTCGAAGATTCGAGGCCAAGCAGACGAATCGCCTCTAAAATACGAAGGGATCCAAGTGCGTCTGTATTTCCTGTGTATTCAGGCACTTCAAAAGAGACCTTCACATGGCTTTGAGCGGCTAAATTGTAGATCTCGTGAGGTTTGATCGATTTGATTAGGCGAATGATATTGGTGCTATCTGTTAAATCGCCGTAATGCAAAATAAAAGTGCGTCGATTCATTTCAGGGCCTTGATACAAATGATCGATTCTCCTTGTATTGATTGAAGAAGAGCGTCGAATTACGCCATGAACCTCGTACCCTTTTTCTAGTAGAAACTCAGCAAGATAGGAACCATCTTGCCCTGTAACACCAAAGATCAACGCGCGTTTTTCCCCGCTTGCAAACAGGAAAAAGGGAAGAATGATAAGGAATAATCGTTTCATTTAATAAAGTCTCTGTTAGTTAAAAACCAATCAATTGTGCTATCAATTCCCTCTGTTAGAGAAATGGTTGGAGACCAGCCGAGGTTCTCAATTTTTTCAATCGAAGTCACTTTTCGTGGTGTGCCATCCGGTTTAGACGCGTCAAAAAGAATCTCCCCTTCATAACCTACCCTTTCTTTAATTAGCATGGCTAAATCAAAAATAGAGATATCTTTACCGCATCCCACGTTAATAATATCGGGCTCATCATAGTGATTCATTAAAAAGAGAGAGGCCTCAGCGAGATCTTCGACGTGAAGGAACTCACGGAGAGGCTTTCCCGATCCCCAAAGCTTAACATTTGGAAGATGGTTCTCTTTGGCTTCAATAAACTTACGAATAAGAGCAGGAAGGACGTGGCTTGTTTTTAAATCAAAATTGTCGAAAGGTCCGTAAAGATTCGTGGGCATCAAACAAATGTAGTTCGTATCAAATTTTTTGTGATAATTTTGAGCTAAATGAATAGAAGCAATTTTAGCAACTGCATAGGCATCATTTGTGGTTTCTAAGGGACCTGTCATCAAATAGTCTTCCCGAATCGGTTGAGGACAGTCGCGAGGATAGATGCAAGTTGATCCTAAGACAAGAACCTTTTTTGCGTGGGTTATTGCAGCAGAATGAATAATATTCGATGAGATCATCAAATTGTTATAAATAAAATCAGCTTTATTTTTATAATTTGCAAGAATTCCTCCAACCTTTGCAGCGGCAATAAAAACATAGTCAGGCCTTTCTTCTTCAAAAAAAGCCATGGTCTTTTCCTGTGAGCAAAGATCGAGTTCTTTAGAAGTACGCACAACGATATTCTCATACCCTTTATCTTTGAGCTTTTTTATAATTGCACGGCCTACAAGACCATTGTGCCCGGCAACATAAATTTTACTCTCTAAGGGAATTTCTCCTTTAAGAGTACAAGATAAAAAGATGAGCAGAAAAAAAATGCTTTTCATGGAGAATCTATCAGGGTTTTTCAAGCATTTTACAAAAGTGAAGATTTTTTACCAGAGGAATTCACCATAAGTCTCTGTTATTTAAGAACCAATCAATTGTGCTATCAATTCCCTCTGTTAGAGAAATGGTTGGAGACCAGCCGAGGTTTTCAATTTCTTCAATCGAAGTCACTTTTCGTGGTGCGCCATCCGGTTTAGACGCGTCAAAAAGAATCTCCCCTTCATAACCTACCCTTTCCTTAATTAGCATGGCTAAATCAAAAATAGAGATATCTTTACCGCATCCTGCATTAATAATATCGGGCTCATCATAGTGATTCATTAAAAAGAGAGAGGCATCCGCGAGATCTTCGACGTGAAGGAACTCAAAGAAATCAAGGAGAGGCTTTTCCGATCCCCAAAGCTTAACATTGGGAAGATGGTTCTCTTTGGCTTCAATAAATTTACGAATAAGAGCAGGAAGGACTTGGGAGTTTGTATTAAAATCAAAATTGTCGAAAGGTCCGTAAAGATTTACGGGCATTAAACAAATATAGTTGGTATCAAATTTTTGGTGATATTTATGACCTAAATGAAAAGGAGCAAGTTTAGTAATTGCATAGCCATCATTTGTGATTTCTAAGGGACTTGTTATCAAATAATCGTGAGGATATAAGCAAGTTGATCCCAAAATAAGAACTTTTTTTACGTCGGTTATCGCAGCAGAATGAATAATATTTGGTGAGGGCATCCAACTGCTATCGATACACGCCGCTTTATCTAGAGGAATACACTCAGCTTCATTTAGAGGATTTGCAAGCATTCCGCCAACCCTTTCAGTGACAAGAAAAACATAGTCAGGCCTTTCTTCTTCAAAGAAAGCCAGGGTCTCTTTCCGTGAGCGAAGATCGAGTTCTTTAGAAGTACGCACAATGATATGCTCATACCCCTTATCTTCGAGCTTTTTTACAATTGCACGGCCTACAAGACCATCGTGGCCGGCAACATAGATTTTACTCTCCAAAGGAATTTCTCCTTTAAGAGAACAAGATAAAAAGACAAGCAGAAAAAAAATATTTTTCATGGAGAGCCTATTAGGTTTTTTTAAGGATTTTATAAAAAATGAAGATTTTTTGCCACAGAAATTCACCTATGATATGAGTAAGGTTTATGATTAAAACAAAAACCTTACTCAAGCTCGGGCTTCTTTGGACTTTATTTTCATGCAGCACCTTTAGAGAGCCGACCTATACGATTGGGATCGATCCCACATTTTTTCCCCACGATTTTATGGAGCAGGGGGCTTATGTTTTTGGCTTTATCGAGGATCTTCTCAAAGAAATTGGGAAGAAAGAAGGAGTTCACTTCACAAGAGTCATGTACAACTGGGATAATCTTAAACAAGGTCTTGATGAAAAACAGTATAATGGGATGATCAGTTTTATGGAGTTATCGCTTCCAAATCTTGATGATTATTCTTTTTCAGACCCTATCTTGCTAACGGGCCCCGTATTAGTATTGAGGCAAAATGAAGAGGCGCGCTCGTTTGGAGATATGCAGAGCAAAGAAATTGCAGTTGAAAACGGATCAGCCGGAGAGAGTTTAATCGAGCGTGAAAGCGGAATTTATATGCGCCATTATGAAACGGTAGCGGGGGCGTTGCTGGACGTTGTTGAGGGAAAATATGATGGAGCAATGGTGCCGTATCTTACGGCTGTGGCCTATCTTAAAAATCTTTATCGAGGCCGATTGAAAATCGTGACAAAACCCATGACGAAAGCCGGAATTCGTTTGATTACGCTGAGTGAAGAGGAGAAAGCATTGGTTGATAAATTTAACCATGGTTTTCAAAAATTAAAAAAGGAGGGAAAATATGATAAACTCCTTGAAAAGTGGTCTTTAGGGCCAGATCCTTCTTGAAGTTGTTTCGGTATGCTACAAAAATTTTAGAGCTGTCAAATACCCACGACTAAAGTCGAGGGCTTGTAGCTAGCCAAAGAAACCGCTA
>JBBDIZ010000008.1:0-7540 GCA_040880145.1 Simkaniaceae bacterium
CACAGAGGAAGTATTAACAAACCACAGGAATTAAAGCAAATAAAAGAGGAGCGGGGTTTCCTCCCACGACTAAAGCCGTGGGTCTCCACCCCGTCATTTCGATGAAGAAAATTTACGATACAATCCACAAGTTTATTCACATTAGCGATATCGAATCTAACGTCATCTATTCACCTCTTTTTGGGCGCTTGAAATTCATCCATCAACTCGGTCTTAGTTTCTATGTTTATCCGGGAGCTCATCATAAACGCTTTGAGCACTCGATTGGTACAATGGAAGTTGCAAGCCGGATCTTTGATGCGGTGATTTCAGCATTTGAATTAGAAGAGGAAAAACAGAAAGAGTATCGTCAAATCCTTCGACTTGCAGCACTTTTACACGATTTAGGACACCTTCCTTTTTCTCACGTTGCCGAAAAAGCCTTTTTGAAAGACAAAAGCCATGAAGATATGACCTATTACTTAATTACAAATGAACTCGATCTTCCTGAAAAGTGGATTGAATCCATAGCAAAAATTGCAGTTGGACCCCATCACACAACGCTTCCCTTTAACCCTGTCGAAAAAACGCTCTCTGAAATCATTACGGGAGATTTTTTTGGAGCCGACCGAATCGACTACCTCTTAAGAGATGCTTACTACTCAGGACTCAACTACGGTTTATTTGACTTTCATCAACTCATTGAAATGATGCGCTTGATTCCATTTGGAGCCGAAAACAGTTTAAACTTAGGCGTCCACATCAATGGAATTGAGTCATCTGAATCCCTTCTTTTAGCTCGTTACTTTATGCATAAACGCATCTATCAACACCCGAGCATTAAAGCCTACAATTTTCACATGGCCCGCTTTATGGAGGCTTGCTTTGATTCAAGCGTACTGCAACTGCCTAATTTTTTACACTTTCATGACCTTGTTGTTCAAGTGGAAGTTGAAAAAGCAGCCTTTGATTGCTTGCACCCCCTTCATCATGAAGCAAAACCTTTTTTTGATCGAAAAAATCGATGCACAGCGATCGCTACAACCGATGACATAAGTTCGCTTTTTCAAGATCTCAGACTAGGATATGAAGAGGGGAGTCAAAAGACAAAACATTCTTTTAATTTTCCGGTTTTAAAAAAAGATGGGAGTATTGAAAGTGCCGCTAATTTAATTTCATTAAAGATTCCGTTACTGAATATGAACTGGCTTTATATCATGCCGAATGACGAAGCCCTGATAAGAGAAAAATTAAGCCAATAAGTCAGAAATAAGCTATACTACCTAAATGAAATTATCAAAAATCCTACCCTTTTTATTGGCTGCTATGCTCTCAGGATTTTGTATTACAGCAGAATACGCCATTATTAAGCCAACCTCTCACTCGACCTTTATCGCCAAATATGGGACTGGATTTTTCCCCTATGCTTGGCTTGCTTTGCTTCCATTAAATTTTTATTTTGTCAAAATCTATGGACAAATCGTGCATAAATGGGGGTGTATGCGAACCCTTCTTTCGACAACGCTCCTTTCAGTTGCCATCAATCTCTTTTCTGCATTTTTCTTAAATAAACTCTTTTTTCTTCCATTTCTTCTATATATTTGGAAAGATGTCTATATTCTTTTGCTCTTTCAGCAGCTGTGGGCGATCATTCACTCTACAGATCTTGGCGGAAGACAAAAAAGTCTTTACGGCATTCTTTTTGGAGTTAGCGGAATGGGGACAGCACTTTCGAGCCTAATTCCGGGCTATTTTGCTGTAAACATTGGTTCAGATAAACTTTTATTGCTGGCCATCCCTTTTTCTCTAGCGCTTACAGCCTCTTATGCCCTATTGCTTAAAACACGAAAAAAGCTATCAGATGGGAATCTCGATATAGCCCCCAAGAAAGAACCGCCTAAAGGGGGATGGAAACTTTTATTTGAGTCAAAAACCCTGAAAGGGATTTTAGCTCTTGTTGTCTTTATGCAGATTTCAGCGACGCTAATGGAGTTTCACTTTCACACGCACATTCAAGAGGCGATACCCGACCCGGACCTTCGAACCGCCTATTTTGGCAAATTGTTTAGTGTTATCAGCTCAATAAGTCTTTTTTTTCATTTTATTGGCACCCATTTTTTTGTGAAATTTTTTGGAGTGCAAAGAGCCCATCAATTTGTTCCGCTTTTTCTTTCAGTGAACATGTTCTCTCTTATTCTTTTTCCGCGTTTTTCCTTAATTTCCTATAATTATGGAGCTATTAAATCCTTCGACTATTCTTTTTTTGCTATTGTTAAGGAAATGCTCTATATCCCTCTGACAACGGAAGAGAAATTCCAAGCAAAAGCCATCATTGATGTCTTTGCTTACAGGAGCTCAAAAGCAGTCGCCTCTTTTATAGTGCTGCTGTTTCCGGCATCACTATTGCACCTCAGTTTAATGACTCTTTTTGCCCTTTGGAGCGTTATGGTAATGACCTATTTAAAGCCCAAAACAATTCAGAATTATGTTTAAGTAAGAATATGAATGAAATTGAAGAAATAGACCTCACCCCCCAAGAGATTCTCCATACACCCTTATACAACAAGGGAACGGCATTTACACATGAGGAGAGGGTGGAGCTAGGAATTGAAGGACTCCTTCCCCACCATGTTTCGACTATTGAGGAGCAAGTTGCAAGACGGTACATGACCTTCTTAAAAAAGCGCACCATGCTAGGACGCTTTCGCTTTCTCAATGAATTGCAAGACCGCAACGAAGTGTTATTTTATCGCTTTGTCCATGAACATGTCGAGAGCATGCTGCCCCTCATTTACACTCCAACAGTTGGGGAAGCCTCCATACAATTCAGCTATATCTACAATCAAAACCGAGGCGTTTACCTTTCGTATCCGAGCCGAGAAAATATGGCAAAAATGATTTCAAACATTCCCAGGAAAGAGATTGATGTTATTGTGGTTACAGATGGGGAGCGTATTTTGGGCCTCGGCGATCTGGGAGTTGGAGGTATGACCATTCCCGTTGGAAAACTCTCTCTCTACACCCTTTTTGGAGGCATCCATCCCTCGCGCGTTCTTCCCGTATTTCTCGATGTGGGAACAAACAACCCCAAACTCCTAAACGACCCGCTCTATCTCGGATGGCACCATGAGCGGATCAGAGGTCAAGAATACGACCACTTTGTAAATTCCTTTGTAACTGAAATCAAGAAGCGCTATCCAAATGTACTCCTTCAGTGGGAAGACTTTGCGAAACCCAACGCCTACCCGCTTTTAGAGCGCTACCGAAAAAAGATATGCTCCTTTAATGATGACATACAAGGAACAGCATCTGTAGCCTTAGCCGCCATTCTTTCAGCAGTCAAATCGATGAAGTCAACGCTTTCAGAGCATAAAATAGCCATTTTTGGCGGAGGTTCCGCTGGAATGGGCATTGCCTCATTGATTTTAAAAGAGCTTGTGAAAGAGGGGATGAGTGAAGAAAAGGCCCTAAAATTATTCTACATCATCGACATACAGGGACTTGTCCACACCAATTTAAAAGACCTCTCAGAGGTTCACCGTGAATTTGCACAAGACTTAGAAAGCATTAAAAAATGGGAAGTCAATGACTTTGATCATATCACTCTTTTAGAAGTGATCAAAAATGCCGGCCCCTCAATCCTTATAGGCGTTTCAACCCAAACGGGAGCCTTTAGCATCGATGTTGTAAAAGAGATGGCAAAGCGAACAACCCGCCCCATTATCTTCCCACTATCCAATCCCACATCGATGGCAGAAGCGCAGCCGGAAGATCTGATCACTTGGACAGAGGGTAAAGCCATCATCGCAACAGGCAGCCCCTTTAAACCCATCCATTATAACGGACGTACTTTACCGATAGGTCAGTGCAATAATGTCTATATTTTTCCAGGCGTCGGCTTAGGGATCATCTCGGTTGGAGCCAAAGAAGTCACAGATGAAATGTTTCTAAAAGCCGCTGAAATTGTGAGTGAAGAGTCTCCTATGCTTATTGACCCTTACGATTCTTTATTTCCCTCGTTTAAAGACCTGCGTCAAGTGAGCCTGAAAATCGCCTGCGCAGTAGGGGAGCTCGCCAAAGAAAAGGGGCTTGCTACCAAAAACTTAGAAAGACCCATTCACGAAGTCGTAAAAGAAACGATGTGGTTCCCGGAGTATCCCCATTATAAAAGAGCGAACAAGGCCTCATGATTAGGCTCATTTATTCCGCCTAACCGAGGCCTTTAATTTTTTATTCAGTGCAATTTTTAAATTACATTACAAAAAAAGTGGTAAGGCTAGTTTCATTCAAACTCTTTATTATTATTCTTTGTAAGCACTTCAGAAATATTTTGAAGAGCATTAGATTTAATATCATTGTCAGGGATCATTAGAGCAACCTCTTTAGCTTTTTCATAATCACCGCTATATGCAAGCGCTTTAGAAATATGTAAAAGAGCATAAGATATATCTAAATTGTCGGGGATCATTAGAGCAACCTCTACAGCTTTTAGAGCAACCTCTCTAGCTTTTTCAAAATCACCGTTCTTTGTAAGCGCTTCAGAAATATTTAGCAAAGTCCTAGATTTAGTAACATTGTCGGGGATCATTAGAGCAAACTCTACAGCTTTTAGAGCAACCTCTCTAGCTTTTTCAAAATCACCGTTCTTTGTAAGCGCTTCAGAAATATTTAGCAAAGTCCTAGATTTAGTAACATTGTCGGGGATCATTAAAGCAACCTTTATAGCTTTGTCAAAATCACCTTTCTTTATTACAAGCATGTCAGAAATAAATGCAAGTATACGCGCCTGATCATTTGCAAGTATACGCGCCTGATCATTATTGTTGGAAATCGTTGGAGCAATCTCTATAGCTTTGTCAAAATCATCGTTTTTTATTACAAGCACTTCAAAAATATGCTTAAAAGCAAAACATTTATTACGATAGCAGGGAATCTGCTCAGCAACCTCTACAGCTTTTTCAAAATCACCATTCTCCACAAGCACCATAGAAATAATTTGAAGAGCAACTCCCTGAAAATAATCACTGGGGATCATTAAAGCAACTTCTATAGCTTTGTCAAAATCACCGTTCTTTGCAAGCGCTTTAGAAATATCTTGAAAAGCATACACCTTAGCAACATTGTCGAGGGTCTCCTCAGCTAAATCAATTTTTCTATAAATTTTGGCCAATATCAGGAGATTGCCAAAAAATTTAGGTATTGGTTGTTTTTTGACTAACTCTTCTAATCCTTCTAAATCATCCTCTTTCAAACTTTTAAGTGTGTCTATCAATTTATTTTTCTGTTTTTTAATAAATGAATCGAGCTCAATCAAGCTTCTAGAATTCAAGATTTTTTTATCAGATCCAATTTTCAAGAGCTTTTCTTTTTGATCACCATAAGACTCTTCTTTTAGCTCATTACGAATAGCATCTACATACGTCTTGATAGCAGAATATTGTGCACGGCAGGCAACATCTATTGATGCTTCATTCCAATACTCGCTAACAGTAGCAGTGCTCTTTATATCCTTATAATCAAGGCGCGATAAGATATTTGAGAAGATTTCATACGGTAACTTATTTATAAAATTTTTATTATCATCTTCTTCCTCAGGCAAAGCATACTCGGGCAGAGCATAATTTATATTTACTTCAATCATATTTGAATTGTTCATCTTTTAACCTAATTAATTATTGATTTAATATAAATTATATATAAACATTTAATAAAAATCAATATTTATTAAATATAAATAAGATCTTTTTATATAAATAGTAAAAATAAAAAGTTTTTTTAAAATTATAAAAAAAATATATAAACCCATCCATTATAACGGACGTACTTTGCCGATAGGTCAGTGCAATAATGTCTATATTTTTCCAGGCGTCGGCTTAGGGATCATCTCGGTTGGAGCCAAAGAAGTCACAGATGAAATGTTTCTAAAAGCCGCTGAAATTGTGAGCGAAGAGTCTCCTATGCTTATCGACCCTTACGACTCTTTATTTCCCTTGTTTAAAGACCTGCGTCAAGTGAGCCTAAAAATCGCCTGCGCAGTAGGGGAGCTCGCCAAAGAAAAGGGGTGAGGCCAGTTTCATTCAAATTGACAAATTTTTCTATTCTTTAGCTTTTTTAGGAATAGCTTGAAGAGCCTTAGATTTAGTAAAATTGTCGGGGATCATTAGAGCAACCTCTATAGCTTTTTCAAAATCACCGTTCTTTGTAAGGTTTTCAGAAATATTTTTAAGAACCAAAGATTTAACCCAATTGTTGGGGATCATTAGAGCAACCTCTACAGCTTTTTCAAAATCACCGTTCTCTTTAAGCACTTCAGAAATATTTTGAAGAGCCTTAGATTTAGCCCAACTGTTGGGGATCATTAGAGCAACCTCTACAGCTTTTTCAAAATCACCGTTCTCTTTAAGCACTTCAGAAATATTTTGAAGAGCCTTAGATTTAGCCCAACTGTTGGGGATCATTAGAGCAACCTCTACAGCTTTTTCAAAATCACCGTTCTTTGCAAGGTTTTCAGGAATATTTTTAAGAGCCATAAATTTACAACTATCATTGTCGGGGATCATTAGAGCAAACTCTACAGCTTTTAGAGCAACCTCTGTAGATTTTTCAAAATTACCATTGTTTGCAAGCTCTTCAGAAATATCTTGAAGAGCCTTAGATTTAGTAAAATTGTCGGGGCTCTGCTTAGCTAAATCAATTTGTCTATAAAGTTTGGCCAATGTAAAGAGATTTCCAAAAAATTTAGGTGTTGGTTGTTTTTCAACTAACTCTTCTAATCTTTTTAAATCATCCTCTTCTAGATCCTTAAGTATATTTATCAATAGATTTTTCTGTTTTTTAACAAATGAATTGATCTCAATCAAGTTTTCAGATTTAAAATTTTTTATATTAGAATTAATTTCTAAGAGCTGATCAGCATAAGATTGTTCTTTTAACTCATTACGAATACTATTTACATATGCCTCGATAGCAGAAGACTGTGCACGGTGGGCAACATCTAGTGATATTTCTTTCCAATGCCTACAAACAGTAGAAGCATTCTCTATACTCTTATTATCAAGCTTAGATAAGATTATTGAGAGGATTTCAGGCGGAATTTCATCTATAAAATTTTTACTATTATTTTCTATAAAAGGATTATAATCTGTAAAATCACTTTTTGGTGGTGGTATATTTGAATTATTCATCTTTTAACATAATTAATTGTTGGTTTTATATAAATAATACATGAATATTTAATATTATTCAATAATTATTAAAGATAAAAATAAAAAGTTTTTTTTAAAAATCACAAAAAAATATATAAATCCATCCATTATAACGGACGTACTTTGCCGATAGGTCAGTGCAATAATGTCTATATTTTTCCAGGCGTCGGCTTAGGGATCATCTCGGTTGGAGCCAAAGAAGTCACAGATGAAATGTTTCTAAAAGCCGCTGAAATTGTGAGTGAAGAGTCTCCTATGCTTATTGACCCTTACGTTCTTTATTTCCCTCGTTTAAAGACCTGGGTAGTGCAACATTGTTTCTGTAAATTGGTCTAGGCAGATAGGGCAGAAAGTCC
>JBBDIZ010000009.1:0-43181 GCA_040880145.1 Simkaniaceae bacterium
AAAAGGGTTGTTGGGAAAAATGTTTGTAAAGTAAATTTCATCAGAACGCCCTGAGGGCAACTGGGACTACAGCCTACTTCATTACGCTGCTAAAGACAAAAACTATCAATTGGTTAAAGAACTTTTAACAAGAAAAGATATTGATGTGAATCTTCAATCTAAAGCGGGCCGTACTCCTCTTATGCTTGCTTCTGGAAACGGCTCCTTTGAAATTGTCCAAGAGCTTTTAACAAGAAAAGATATTGATGTGAATCTTCAAACTAAAAAGGGCTCTACTGCTCTTACAATTGCTACCAAAAGAGGTTTCGAAAAAATTGTTGAAAAGCTTCAGCAAGCCGCCCTTAAGGATTCTCCAATTACCTGATTTTCAATCGAGATAAATGAAATATTTTTCCCTTTTTTTCTTATACTCTTCAGCGCGGCGTTTATCGAGATCGAGAAGTTTATAAGTAATAAAACGCTCTTTTTCTAAGATTTTTAAAACGACATCGGATCCCAATGCTTTGCAAAAAAGCTCTTTCTTCCCATCGGATAGTTTTTTTATAGCATCTGAAAACTCCTTAGGATAGAGGCTTTTTAAAAGACCTAAAAGGGCGTACTGAACATTGAGGGGGCGATACATTTTTTGATCGTTGATGAGAATAAGGACCCCTTGACACTCTTTCCCCTTGAAAGCTCCATAGAAGGGTTTGAAATGAAAGGGTCGAAAGAGAACACCGGGAAGGTTAAGGTTATTGAGCTTTTCAGCAAAAACCTTGGCATCGATCCAGGGAGCCCCAACCAGTTTAAAGGGCAGGGTGTACCCAATGCCAATGCTGACAATTCCAAGCTCTCCGAGAATCCCGGTTGTCGCACAAAAAAGTGCCGTCGTCGACTCAGGGATATGGGGCGATGTCGGAATCCAGTGAAGTCCTGTCTCGTGAAAGAACATCTCTCTTTTCCAGTTTTTCATTGGAACGACCCTTAATTTACACTGGATACGATACTCCTCATTATAGTAATTTGCTAACTCTCCAATGGTTAATCCATGGCAGTAAGGCACGTCGATGTAGCCGATAAAAGAGCGCCATTTTGTTTCAAGAAGAGGTCCATCGACTAAATGTCCACTCAAAGGATTCGGTCGATCGAGTACAAGAACGGGAATATCCCTTTTGGCAGCTTCCTCCATGACGTAGAAAAGAGTCGTTGCATAGGTGTAGCTTCGAATCCCGATATCTTGGATATCATAAATCAATAGGTCGATTCCCTCTAACATCTCATTAGTGGGCCGTCTTGTACTCCCATGAAGGCTATAAAGTGGAAGCCCCCCCTCCTTCCCATTTTGTATTTTTGCCGCTGCATAGGAAGAGCCATTGAAGCCGTGCTCGGGAGAAAACAGGGCAACTAGCCGGCACTCTTTGTGATTTAGGAGCCTTTCATAAGTGGGAACGAGATTTCCATCGACTCCTGTCTGATTCGTGATGAGTCCAATTTTTTTTCCTTGGATCTTCTCTATATGGGGAGGAGAAAAAAGCTCATCTATGCCCAGTTTAGTTTTTCCAAATAAAATCAATGGAATTAATAATAAAAGTGAAATTTTCATATTAATTTTATTACTTTTCATGTTAATAATAAATTATGCCTAATAAAGAAAAAGAGTCCCAGCATATTATCTTATCCCGCGATCTCATCTCTTCGGTTCGTGGACGAAATCTAACTTCTCATGAGAGAGAAAAAAAAGCAATTGAACTTGCTTCTTACATTCTCGCAGAATCGATCAAGGAAGAAACTCCTAGTGAAAAGAAGAAGCACGCCCAGCTTGCTCGAATGATGCATGATCCAAACGGCAAGGCCTTTACAACGGCTATGACTGATGAATGCTTCCGATCTGAGAATAAAAAAAGAATAGCCAACCAAATGATTCATTTGATCGATTTATTTGGAATTCCGGAATACCTTGCCTTCTTTAAACGTCTGCAATTAAAACTCTTTAGAATGTATGGCGAAAAATTTGCGCGTCTTGTTGTACCTCTTGCTGTCAATGCTCTTAGGAAAGAGACCGAAAGCGTCATTATTCCAGGGGAAGCTTCTGCCTTAAAGCGTCATATTGAAAAGCGTTCTGCAGAGGGAGTCCGCTTGAATCTTAATCACTTGGGCGAAGCCATTTTGGGAGAAGAAGAGGCGAAAAGCCGGCTTGATATCTATTTAAAGGATCTTGAAAATCCCGATATCAATTATGTTTCGATCAAAGTTTCTACCATCTTTTCTCAGATCAATTTGGTAGCCTATGAAGAGACGATTCTTCATCTTGCCGAGCGGCTTCGAAAGCTCTATCGGCATGCGATGCAGCACCCCTTTGTCAATGAGGGGGGCGAAAAGATCAGCAAGTTTGTTAATCTCGACATGGAAGAATATCGCGATTTATTTCTAACAAAAGATCTCTTTATGAAAGTTTTGGATGAAGAGGAGTTTTTGCAATTAGAAGCAGGGATTGTTCTTCAAGCTTACGTTCCGGACTCGCATCTCTATCAAATGGAGCTGACAGAGTGGGCTAAAAAACGTATGAATCGCGGCGGCGCTCCCATCAAAATCCGAATTGTCAAAGGGGCGAATATGGCTATGGAGATGGTCGAAAGCGCTCTTCATGGTTGGGCCCAAGCTCCCTACAAGATGAAAATGGAAACGGATTCAAACTATAAAAGAATGGTGAATTATGCCCTTGAGCCTGAAAACGCTCATGCCGTTCACATTGGAATCGCAAGCCACAATCTTTTCGACATTGCCTATGCCCTGCTTCTACGCACTGAAAACGGCGTCGAAAAGGAGATTTCGTTTGAAATGTTGGAAGGGATGGCGGAGCATATGCAAAGAGTTGTGCAAAAGCTCTCCGGAGGGCTTCTTCTCTACTGTGCAATAGCGACAAGAAAGGATTTTCAAAGCGCCATTGCCTATCTGATACGCCGGCTCGATGAAAATACAGGTCTCGACAATTTTTTAAGGCATAGTTTTGGTTTAAAACCGCACTCAGCCTCTTGGGAGTTGCAAGCAGCTCTCTTTTCAGAGGCGTGCAGCCGCATCGATCAAGTTGAGTTAAATCCAAGACGCAATCTCGACCGAAACCAGGCTCCTAAACCGTTTTCTATCGAATCTGAATATGAAGCCGATCACGAGACCGATTTTGCTCTTCCCCGTAATCGGGAATGGGGCCAAAAAATCCTTAAAACTTGGACAGCAAAAAAAATCGACCCAATTCCGCTTGTTATAGCAGGTAAAACCCTTCAAACCGATGAAGTAGAAGAGGGTTTTGATCCCTCTGTCCCGGAAACGCCTCTTTATTCTTATCATCTTGCAGGAGAACTTGAAGTCGAGCAGGCCTTATCCTCTGCGAAAAAAGCCCAAGAAAACCTCCAGAATATGGGAGTTAAAAAACGCGTAGAAATTTTGGCTTCTTGCGCACATGAAATACGGAAGCGGCGTGCCGATATTTTAGGAGCTATGATTATAGATGGGGGAAAAACTCTAATTGAAGCAGACGTTGAACTCTGTGAAGGCATCGATTTTATTGAGTACTATCTTCGTCAGATGCTAAAAATCGATGCCTATGAAGATATTGAACACCGCCCTAAAGGAACCGTCTTAATTACACCTCCTTGGAACTTTCCCGTTTCGATTCCAATTGGCGGGGTTTCAGCCGCTTTTGCAAGCGGAAATGCCGTGCTATTCAAGCCTGCTCCAGAATCAGTTTTGGCCGGATATATTTTCTGCCAAGCTTTTTGGGATGCCGGATTTCCAAAGGAAGCGCTTCAATTTATCAACTGTAAAGATGAGCCGATGGGCTCTAAACTCATTCAAGATGAGCGTGTGGATTTGATCATTTTAACTGGAGCGACCTCAACAGCTAAAGCCTTTCTTAAAATGCGGCCAAAACTCGACCTTTCTGCAGAAACAGGTGGGAAAAATGCTCTAATCATCACGGCTATGTCCGATAGAGATCAAGCGATTAAGGATCTGGTTCGCTCCGCTTTTGGACACTCCGGACAAAAATGCAGCGCCTGTTCGCTTGGCATATTGGAAAAAGAGGTTTATTACGACCCTCAATTTAGACGGCAACTCAAAGATGCCGTTGAAAGCCTGCCTGTTGGCTCCGCCCATGATTCCCGCTCGATCATCACCCCCTTAATCAGATCCCCCGGAAATGAGCTGAAACGAGGCCTAACGACTCTTGAAAAAGGCGAATCTTGGCTAGTCGAGCCGAAAGCAGATCTCAACAACCCTAACCTCGTCTCACCTGGAGTCAAACTAGGAGTCGTAGAAGGAAGCTACTCTCATCAAACTGAATTTTTTGGCCCCATTCTAGGGCTTATGTGTGCAAATGACCTCGATCACGCCCTCTCACTTGCCAATGGCACGCCTTACGGCCTAACCTCCGGTATACACTCTCTTGACGATAGAGAGCAGCAGAAGTGGCAATCCAAAATTATTGCCGGAAACTGCTACATCAATCGGAGCATCACAGGAGCCATCGTTGAAAGACAACCCTTTGGCGGCACCAAAAACAGCAGCTTCGGTCCAGGGAAAAAAGCAGGCGGTCCTCATTATCTTAACCATTTTCTTCATATTAAACAGAAAGGGGTCCCGAAGGAAAAATTCCCCGTAAACGAATGGATTAACAACCTAACCGGATTCTTAGAAAAGTTTGAATTGACAACAGAAGACTTAGGCCTTTGGATGGCCTCCATCTCAAGTTACGCTTTTTGGTGGGAGCATTATCGAAGACCGAAAGATCCGACAAAACTGATAGGTCAAGACAATTTACTCATCCACACTCCCTATAAAAAAATGTGCTTACGCGTTGAAGAAAACGATAATCCCATCGATTACATCCGGGTTTTTGCAGCGGCGCTAACCTGTCAAGTCCCCCTTCAAGTGAGCTGGAGTAAAAAAGGAAAAACCTTCCCCCCTCGAGCCAATTGGGGAATCTTACTGCCCTTTTTTAACTTTTATGAAGAGAGCGAAGAGGAGTTAATCCGTCGCATTCGAAGCCATGAGATCACGCGCCTTCGCACTCTAAGCCCCCCCTCCGATGCTATCTATGAAATTGCTGCTGAGACCGGATGCTTCATCAACAAAGCAGAGGTCCTCGCAAATGGCTATTTTGAACTTCCGCACTACTTACGGGAAATTTCTTTAAGCGCCGACTACCATCGCTACGGAAATCTAGGCACTCGTGAAAACGAAATGCGCCGCAATGTTCCATAAAAACATTGTGCTAAAATCAGACATTTTTTACGGTTATATCCATGAAAATTCGATGCCTTTACTTCATGGTTCTACTCAACTCTCTCTCTGCCTGGGATTTCGTTAAGGATTATCCTTATCGTGAAGGAAGCTATCCTCCATTTGAACTCTCTGAAAATCAAAGAATCCTTCTTTTAACTCCCCCTCGAACCGGAAGCACCTTTGTCTATAACATTTTAGCCTACCTATTCGAAGATATCAATTTTTCTCATATCTCTCATAATTTTAATCAAAAAAGAGTCGTGAAGTCGCATACACAAGGAGTCAAGCTGAGAAATTATGACTGCCTTTTTATTTCAGCAAAGAGATCTCCTCTTGATATGTTTGACTCAATCTCTCGTACGAACCACATCCCCATGGATATGCAAAATATTAAGAAATTAAAATACGTTTCAAACGCAAAACCCATTTACCACTACCTTTCAAAAAAACCTTTGAGTAAAGTTCTATTTTTAACCTACGAAAAGTTTGTCGATAATATAAACTATCTCTTCGATGAACTAGAAGGTTTTTTCTCCATTGAAATTCCACATGAAATGAGAAAAAAAATTGAACAAATGTTTTCAAAAGAAGAGATGTTAAAGATCCAAAACCGGTACAAGGATTTTTCTCAATACGATCTTGTTACAGGTATTCATGGAGCTCACATCGATAAAAATCATGACAGCAAAAATTCCTCTGCATTGACAAATTCTCAAATTAAGCAGCAATTTTTCGATATCTATAAAATGTGGGGCTATTCAAATTGAACCGGAAGTTTTTTAGCATTTTTTATAACTTTAATCTTTCAATTTTCTCTTCCTGCTACCGATCAGCCATCCTTAATTTTTGTTCATATTGGCAAGAAAATCCCTTCTCATGTTCAGCATGCAATCGCAGAGGCAAGGGAATTTAACCCTGATTTTAAGATATATTTTTAATAAGCGAATCAGCGATCAACAACTCAACTCCTTGTAATCGGGAATTTTTTCATTCTCTAAACAGCTTTGATAAAAAATTCCGAAATGGCTTCTGGAGTCACGCAACTGAGCGGTTTTTTTACATCTATGACTTTATCCATACAAAAAAAGAGAAGCCCCCTGTTTCAGTTAGAGAGGGGGCTTAAGAGTTGATTTCTAATTATCTTGGAAATTATAAGTTAAGTTTTTATAGCGAGCATCTTTTTCAGATTCGTCCACTTGTTTAAGTGCAACCCAATTTGAATACTTATAATTTTCGAGTTCATCTTTCCACTTTTCTTCTGGGATCAAGCCTATAGAAGAAAGACGGAAAATTTTGTAGTCATTGTCAGTCAAAAATACGTATATCTCTTTCAGGGTTGTTTCTGAGTCAGTATAACAACCACCATATTCAAATTGAATTGCTGAAATATGATTATTAATAATCATTTGATGTGCTCCTAGGAGGACATCCCATTCACTGCCTTCAGTATCTATTTTCAGCAAGTCAATATGGGAGATATTGTATTCACTGCAAAAAAGATCGAGAGTAGTTTTTTTCACTAATACTTCTTTTGGATCTCTATGCTTTCTTTTTTTTAGTAAAGGTCGGTAATAAAGACCGTTAAGTCCTGACTGTCTTAAGCTATTAGCTGTATCCCAGGTAAACAAAATCCCTTCGCCATCTTCTCTGCTAAGAGCAAAATTAAAAAGCTGGATATTTTCATATCTTCTAGAAGCTCTTTGTAGAATGCGAAAAACTTTTGGATAGGGTTCAAAAGCAAAAATTTCGGCCTTTCGAGCATATTTTTTTACAATAGCAGTCCAAGAGCCAATATTTGCACCAACATCGAAAACAACATAAGAATCCTTCACGTAGTCTTTAATAAATAATTCTTCCCCATTGAGTCTAGAACGGCAGACTCCATATCCATTTTGAGCATTTCCTTCCCCTCCAACAGCTATTGAAAAGAGTAATATCAATAGGGGGAAAATAATTCTTGTTAATCGCATTGTAATCTCATTTGTTTTTTTATTTTGAAAGGAATTTGTAAAGGCGTTTGGAGTGAAAATGTAGATTGATAATTCTATATTTTTTATCAAGATAAGTTAATACGGGAAAGCGTCGTCCTTCAGAATCGACCTCCCAATCGTATTCAAAGTCTGAAGGGTTAAAAAGAGATCTCCAATGGATTGTACCAGGAAGCGAACTTCTTCCGACATTTCTTGGGTCAAATCCATCAAAGTAAACACCAAGAGCAACAGCATCGAAGAGATAGCCTTCAAAAAAAGAGGCATATTTTGCTAAAAAAGAGAAAGGCGTATTCTTATGATTATAGGCGACTGCCCTTCGTTTATGATTTAGGCCATATTCAGGCATAAGAATGGGAAGAGGAGTTAGCGCACTATCGCCATTAGATTCATGAAAAGAAGCCAAGGTTGACATGTCATTCACATCACTATTTATATTTCCTTTTTTATCAGAGTGGCGTTTTTGTTCTTTAAAAGAGAGAATTCTTTGGTTAATGTGTTTTAACAAATGAAGCAAGGATTCGTGATCTTTCATATAAACAAAAGAGGGGATCGCATTGGTTTTCGCTTGCATAGGAACCCCAATTTTTGTTTCTAAAGTCCTAAAAATTGGTAAAAGTTTTTCGAGCTGAACATAGAGCATGACATCATTTTCTAGATGGACACAATCTTGAATATTAAACTTTTTGATAAAATCATAAATGTAAAAAAACCGCTCAGTGGTGTGACTCCAGAAACCATTTCTGAATCTTTGACTAAAAGAATTTATAGAATCAAATTCTCGATGAACAGGTTCTTTTTTTAATTGAGAGATATCGATGAATTCGATGTGATTGAAGTGAAAAAATTCTTGATTATATAAAGTGGAATTGGTTACCGCTGATTTGCTTACTAAAAAATATATCTTTGAATCGGGGTTAAACTCTCTTGCTTGTATGATTGAATGCTGAACATGAGTAGGAATTTCCTTACCAATATGAACAAAAATTAAGGAGGGCTGATCGATGGCAAAAAGAGAAAATTGAAAGATAAAAGCTATAAAAAATGCAATAAATTTCTGATTCATTCTGTATATCCCCACAGTTTATAAATTTCTAGGAGTTTCTGCCTAACATAAGAATTTGTTATAGTAGAAAGATTCTTTCTATCATGATTTTGATCGATGTGATTTCCATGAACACCTGTGACAAGATCGTATTGAGAAAAATCCTTGTACTGATTTTGGATCTTTAACATCTCTTCTTTTGAAAACAATTCTTCTATTTTGATTCTCATTTCAAGTGGAATTTCAATGGAGAAAAAACATTCCAACTCATCGAAAAGATAGTCTATATCATCGACAAACTTTTCGTAGGCTAAAAATAGGACTTTGCGCGGGGGTTTTTTTGAAAGGTAGTTATAAATAGGTTTTGCGTTTGAAACACGCTCTAATTTCTTAATATTTTGTATGTTAATAGGGATACGACGCGCACGAGAAATTGAGTGAAACATATCAAGGGGAGATCGCTTTATTGAAATAAAAAAACAGTCATAATTTTTCAGTGCGACTCCTTCTTTATGCGACTTTACGACTATTTTTTGATTAAAATTATAAGAGAGATGAGAGAAATTGATATCTTCGAATAGATAGGTCAAAACATTATAAATTAAGGTACTTCCGGTTCGAGGAGGAGTTAAGAGAAGGATTCTTTGATTTTCAGGGAGTTTAAATAGAGGGCTGCTTCCTTCACGATAAGGATAATCTATACAGATCAAGGCTGGGAGGGGATGGAGTAAAGCCATGAATAAAATGAATAAAAATTTCATGATCCCAATCCTAAAAAATGGCTAGTTTTAGCACAATGTTTTTATCAATAACGCCGTAAAACCCTCGCTTTTAGGCGTGGAAATATAAGGCGCCTTTTTTTGTTTGCTTAAAATCTTGTTTCTTTCGTTAGCATGCTCCTACCTTTTAAGGTCTACCATGGGGCTCGTGGAATGTTAAGCCTTTAGAGACTGTGACCGAAGCGATGGAAGACTTTTTCATTTTGGATAATGGAAGAGCTCAAAAGAACAAAAAAAATATTTGAGTTTCTACAGTCTTCTCGGATAAAGCTAGCCGATTGAACTGCAGGGCATAGGTCGACGAAGCCTTGCCCTAAGAGTGGGCAAGGTGAGAAGAAGGATTAATTTAGCAAAGTCGCAGCAAGTATCCATTTTTATCATTTAAGATTTAATCGACTATATATACCGAAACGACTTCAAGAATCGGTTTTGGCCAAGGCGCGAAAACCCAATCTTGAAGTCGTTTCGGTATAAAGAATGCCTTGATGTTTAATAAACCAACTCTTAAGTCTCCTGTCTAATTAAAGAAGGAAGTTTATACTCATTGATTTTTTGCTTCCAATAAGAAAAATAAATTTTTTCCAGGTTATATTTCTTAGAAAGAATCTCTTTTTTCTTTCTCTCTAAAAATTCCTGAGAAATTTCGCTCCAATCATCTACAAATAAAATTGGCAAATCTTTTAATAAGCAATCCAAGGGCGAATGCTTAACAATTGGAATGGTGCCTAGATAAAGAGCCTCCCAGATGCGATGACAATCCATCGACCTTCCCCTCGGGCTAATCACAAAATCAGACTTAAGTGTGTCGAGTAAGTACTGTTCATAATTGACTCGCTTTTTTCGTTGAAATAAAAAGGGAAGTGACATTTTCTCTATCTGCTTAAAGGTTTTTTTACGGCTTGGATGCGTATTCAAAGAATAATTCTGATAAAGAAGGTGCTTTTTTCCTATGGATGGACCTCTTTCAATACACTTTTTCAGGACCTCTATTTTCCCATGAGCTCGCCAGCGTCCATTTTTTGCCCTTTGACTTGTAAGCCCTAATGGAATACAGAATAATTTCGGATGAGCAACATCAAAAGCATTTTTTCCAAACCAAGCTAAAAGATGGGGGTCATCCAAATAAGAGGCAAATTTCCCCGGTACACTTCTGACATGTTCGTGAGTGATTAAAACATACCCTTCTCTAATGAACGGGTGTTTTTTTTCAAAAAAATCAGAAAGAAATGCTGCATTCACAAAAATAATATCACCATATTGAACATCAAGGGGATCAAAATCACTACACTGATCTAAAGAAAAATCGGAATGTTTTTTAAATGTATCTCCTGAAATAAAAGGTTCACTGGATGGAAAATCTATATGTGACCATAAAGAAAAAGTGGCCACCAAACACATTGATAATAACAATCTAATTTTCAAAAAACACCTCATTTAACATACGTAATATTTCACACAATAACAAATTTTAAAGAATTATTCCAAGAAAAATTTTATGACAAAAATCTTTATGACTGCCCGTGAGAAACCCCACCTCTGTAGAGGTAGGATCAAGACGGTTATCACAATGCAAATGTCAAACACCCACGACTAAAGTCGAGGGCTTGTAGCTAGCCAAAGAAACCGCTACCATCGGCACATTGACTGGTGCCGTTGACGAGACAACTTCAAGAATTGGGTCTTCGGCGGCGCCCAAAATCGATTCTTGAAGTTGTTTCGGCATACACTCAAAACGCGTTCACAAATTTGTTTCTTGAATGATCTGCTAAATGCAGAAATTCAGGCACTTGCGAGAGCGAAATGCGCCGCATTTTTCTATAAAACAACATTGTGCTAAAATCAGCCATTTTCTAGGATTAGGATCATGAAAATTTTATTCATGGCTTTACTCCATCCCCTCCTAGCCTTGGCCTGTATAGATTATCCTTATCGTGAAGGAAGCAGCCCTCTATTTAAACTCCCTGAAAATCAAAGAATCCTTCTCTTAACTCCTCCTCGAACCGGAAGTACCTTAATTTATAATGTTTTGACCTATCTATTCGAAGATATCAATTTCTCTCATCTCTCTAGAAATTTTGATCAAAAAATAGTCGTAAAATCGCATAGAGAAAGAGTCGCACTAGAAAATTATGACTGTTTTTTTATTTCAACAAAGCGATCTCCCCTTGATATGTTTCACTCAATCTCTCGTGCGAGCTGTACCCCTATTAACAAACAAAATATTAAGAAGTTAGAGCGCATTTCAAACGCAAAACCTATTTACGACTACCTTTCAAAAAAACCCCATTACAAAGTCCTATTTTTAACCTACGAAAAGTTTGTCGATGATATAGACTATCTTTTCGATAAGTTGGAATATTTTTTCTCTATTGAAATTTCACATGAAATGAGAAAAAAAATCAAACAAATGTTTTCAAAAGAAGAGATGTTAAAGATCCAAAACCGATACGAGAATTTTTCTCAATACGATCTTGTCACGGGTATTCATGGGGATCACATCGATAAAAATCATGACGGCAAAACTTCCTCTTCATTAACAAATTTTCAGATTAAGCGGCAATTTTTCAACATTTATAAAATATGGGGCTATTCAAATTGAATCAGAAATTTTTAACATTTTTTATAGCTTTAATCTTTCAACTTTCTCTTCTTGCTAGCGATCAACCTTCCTTTAGGAAATCGATTCTAAGGGGCGACGTTTTCCTATTTTAATTTATACCAAAAATGAGGTTACAATGCGATTAACAAAAATTATCCCCCCCTATTGATGTTGTTCTTTTCGATAGCTGCTGGGATGGAGCCTAAAGAACGAAATGGATATGGTGGGAACTGCAATTCTAAATTCAATGGAGAAGAATTATTTATTAAAGACTATATAAATAATTCTTATGTTGTTTTTGATGTGGGTGCAAATATTGGTTCTTGGAGTGCAACTGTAAAAAAATATGCTAAAGGTGCCAATATTTTTGCTTTCGAACCCTACCTATAAAAAATATAGAAACATCCAGCTTTTTAAGCTCGCTCTTAGCAGAGAAGAGGGCAAAGGGATTTTGTTTGCTTGGGAAAAAAACAGTGAATCATCTAAAAAAGAAGCCCTCCCCAGGTACAGATCCATCCCAGCTGTGTGTAATTAGAACATATCCCCCAAGATTTTTTCATCTTAAACAGGCCTATCATTTTTTTTAAGATTTTGATAGGATACAGCAGATTTTGCTTTTCAATAATGAATTGCAACGCAATATGGAGGCTTTATGTATTATTTTACGAGAATTTTTTTTACCTATTTATCTTTTTTTTCGTTTTATCTCTATTCAAACGATCACGCTCCCATTGTATTTATACATATCGGAAACAAAATTCCTGCTCATGCAAAGTATCCAATTATACAAGCACAAAAATTTAATCCTGAATCTGAAATCTATTTCCTTACAAGTGCGGATGCACTCAAAGATACTAGCCGTGATTTTAAAAGAATATTTTCTCAATCTCATGTTCACCATATTGATATTGACTCTCTTGACAAAGCTCCAATTCACGTTGAATTTGATAAAGTAAACAGATTCAATAATTTTCGAAATGGTTTTTGGAGTCATACAACGGAAAGGTTTTTTTATCTTTATGAATTTATCAAAGAAAAAAATCTTGAAAATGTCATCCATTTAGAAAATGATGTAATGCTCTACCTGAATATGGATGAAATTCTTCCCATTTTTAAGAAAATATCTACTCGCATTGGAATTCCAATGCTTGCAAAAAATAATGCCATCCCAGGTTTTGTCTACATTAAAGATGATGAAGCATTATCAAATTTACTCGATGATATTGTCATAAGCCTTAAAAAATTTGCCCCAAGAAAAAGGGTCTCTTCATGTAAGATGAGTGAAATGTTTACAATTGCTTATTATCACCAAAAATATGGAGAGAGCGGGCTCACACCACTTCCTATATTAATGCCTGAGTATGCACTCCATAACAAAAGACGGGTTATACCCCTTCATCGCTTTAACCATAAAGATACAACGCTTGATTTTTTAACCCAGCACTGGAATGATTTTGATGGCTATATATTTGATGCAGCTGCCCTTGGAATTTATTTCGACGGGCACGACCCCAGAGGTAACGCGGAGCAAGGCCCAGGCGCTATCCATTGGAAAAGCCTCTTTGATCCATCAATCTTTGAGTATGAATGGCTAATTAATGAAGACGGGCTTCGATACCCCATCCTCAAATATTTAGATAAAACTTACCGTATTATCAATTTACACATTCACTCAAAAGGAACTCATAAATTTGTCTCTTAACGAAATCCAGGAAAAGGCCGCAGCTCACTTAGAAGGCCCCATGCTTGTACTAGCAGGGGCCGGTTCGGGTAAGACTCGAATTGTGACCTATCGAATTGCACACCTACTCAAAATCGGTGTCCCGGCTTCTGAGATTCTTGCTGTAACTTTTACCAATAAAGCCGCGTTAGAGATGCGTGAGAGAGCCTGCTCTCTCACAGGATCCCAGGTATTAACGATTACCTTCCATTCACTCGGCGTTCGTATCTTACGCGAATCGATTGAATTTTTAGGTTATAAAAAAGATTTTCATATTTATGATGCTGATGATAGCCTGGAACTCACTAAACAAATTCTAAAAATTCTTGAAATAAAAAATGAAAAAGGACTTGCTAAGGAGCTGAAAAATGCCATTTCGTCAGCAAAAAATGATCTAATCCCGCCTAGTAAAGCAGGAGAGTCTCTTCTAAAATTTCAGACAAATGACTTCTTTATCGATGCTTATCTTCTCTATCAGCAAAAACTCAAAGAATACAATGCTGTCGACTTCGATGATCTTCTCTTTCTTCCGGTTAAGCTTTTTAAAAAGCACGAAGAGGTGTTGAAGCGGTATCAAAAAAAATGGCAATTTCTCTTAATCGATGAGTACCAAGATACCAATCAAGCGCAATACACCTTAGCGAAGCTGCTGACAGATGCCCATAAAAATATCTTTGTCGTCGGTGATCCCGATCAATCGATCTACTCTTGGAGGGGCGCCAATATTGAAAATATCCTCAATTTTGAACGTGATTTTGAGGGAGCTAAAGTCATCACTCTCGATCAAAATTATCGCAGCACCAATAACATCTTAAAAGCTGCCAACGACCTCATTGCTCATAATCCACGCCAATATGAAAAAAATCTTTGGAGTGCAAACGATGAAGGCGCCTTAATCGGCCATTTTATTGCTAATAGCGACCGGGAAGAGGCTGACTTTGTTTTAGATAAGCTTGAGGAGCATTTTCAAAAAGATGGCATTTCTTTTTCTGACTCGGTCATTTTCTACCGCACGAATTTTCAGTCACGGCTTTTTGAAGATGCGCTTTTAAGACGCAATATTCCCTATACAATTGTTGGAGGCATTAGCTTCTATCAAAGACGGGAAATCAAGGATTTACTTGCATTTTTGCGCATGATCGTCTCAGATAGCGACTTCATCTCTTTCGCTCGAACCCTCAATCTTCCTAAAAGAGGAATCGGGCCTGCTACCTTAAATAAGCTTCGCTTCGCCTCAGAAACCCAAGGGATTCCCATTTTAGCCTTCTGCCGCGAGCTCATAAAAGGCTCAAGTGCCCTAAAAATTTCTAAAAAGCAATCCGATGCCTTAAAAGGTTATGTCGATATGATCGAATCTCTAAGAGAGCTTGCAAAAGAGGGCGCCTATTTAAACACGCTTATAAGCGAAACCATTTCGCGTTCGAACTACCTGCAGGTTTTAAAGAGCGATCCTGAGACCTTTGATGACCGCGAGGGCAACCTAAAAGAGCTCATCTCAAAATCTGTTGAATGGGAAACGGAGAATCATGCCTTAAATCTTCTTCCCTCTTTTTTAGAAGAGCTTTCGCTTAGAACCACTAGCGATGAAATCTATGATCACACACAAGTTGTCAAACTCATGACCCTTCATAACAGCAAGGGTTTGGAGTTTTCACTCGCATTCATGGTTGGCATGGAAGAAGATCTCTTTCCCCATGTCAATGCAAAAGAGACTCCCGAGGGGATTGAGGAAGAAAGGCGCCTTTGCTACGTCGGCATGACAAGAGCTAAAAAATTTCTCTATCTAACCGCTTCAGACTACCGATTTTTATGGGGGAGCTCGCGCTATATGCTGCCCTCTCGATTTCTATCTGAAATCCCGCGCAAATATCTAAACCTTTATCATGAAGAGGATGAAAGAGAGGAAACAGAAGAATCCCACTTCCATCCTATGGATTCTGTTGTGCATAAAGATTTCGGCAAGGGAGTTGTAAAGAAATGCTATCAGACTTCTCTTGGACTCACTTATGATGTCTTTTTTTCTGAATCGGACCTTTTAAGAACCCTCGTTGCAAAATACGCCAAACTCACTCCAGGCCGCTAGAGATACACCGGCTTCACATAATGATTGCACATTGCCCCCTCTATTCGTATAGAGAAGAGTATGGCTAAACCCAAACTTAACTTAAAATTACGCGGTGAAACAAAGCTCGCGATGACGCATCTTATGAGTCAGGCCTTGAAGATTTTACAAATGCCTCTTCTTGAGCTAGAAGCTTTTATCGAGCAGGAAATTCTTGATAATCCCCATCTCACTAGAGACTATCCTCAATTACCACCAAATGTTTTCATTGAAAATCTAGAATCTCCTGCCCCCTCTCTTTATTCTCATCTCCTTCATCAAGCAGAAAGACGTTTTTCAAAAAATGATTTAGAAAAGGCCAAAGAGATTATCGGGAATTTGAATGAAAAGGGATTTTATTTAGAAAATAACGGAGATCCCTCTATCTTGAAGATCATCCAACATTTTGATCCCGTAGGAGTTGCCGCTTCCTGTGTTCAAAACTCTTTACTCATTCAACTTGAAGAGAGAATGCAAAAAGACCATCTTGCCTACCGGGTCATCGAAAATCATTATGATCTTTTTCTTCATCAACGGCTAAAAGAGCTTCAAAAAAAACTCTTCTGCAACGAAAAAACACTCAGGGAGTCTCTAGCACTGATCCGGACTTTAACCCCCTCCCCGGCTTCCCATTTTTCTACAGCCCCCTCCCCTCAAAAAAAATGCGATATTTCAATAGATGAAGAGGGAAATATTCAACTCCTTTTAACCCTTGTCCCAAAAATCGAAAAGAGCCCTCTATACAAAGGTCATTTTGAAAGAGCAAAATGGCTAGTCCGATCCCTTGAAAAACGAAGAGAACTTCTAACAAAAATAGGAGAAGAAATCTACAAAGCAAATCGATCTTTTTTTATTAGTATGACAAAAAAAATAACGCCTCTTAAGGCGAAAGAACTCGCTGATAGGCTTTCTGTCCATGAAAGCACCCTTTCTAGAGCAATTAAGGACAAACTCATCGATACCCCAGCGGGGGTCTTTCCTATAAGGCTTTTTTTTAATCACCACGTCATGACTAGGCAATTGATAAGGGATTGGGTTGCAAATGAGGAAAATCCTCTTACTGATGAGGCGTTGAGAAAAAAACTTGAAAAAGAAGGAATCGTGCTTTCTCGGCGGATGGTAACAAAACTTCGAAAAAGTCTCTCTATTCCTTCTTCGTCTCAACGACGTTGTGGACGTAGAGAACTTCGGGAATATAGTGAATATGGCAACGAGAAATTTTGACCATTGGAAGCATGAAATTCCATAAATTCTCTCCATTGACCTCGCTTCTATCTGAAAGCTCTTCAAAATTCAATTCCTTAAAAAGCTTGGCATAGTAAGTCTTAAAAGAAGAGGTCATCCAAGGAATTTTTTCGAAACGCTTATCGGTGTAAAGTCGCCGATTGAGTGCTTTCTCTGAACCTTTTTTATAGCTTGGATACTCCAAATACTGACCATAAGTGAGCCAAACGCCTTTCTGCTCATACGCTTCATTGAGCTTTTCTAGAACTTTGTCATGAGCAAACCAATCATTGCCATCAAAATGGACAATGATCTCGTCATCTTTAGACGCATTGACCACTTCAATATAGCGATCAAATAAAGATCGTTTATCCTCAAAAGGTAAAAGCCTCACAATATGGTGTTTGTCGTGAGCCTCAATATAGGATTTTACGCGCTGATAAAGCTCTTGATCTAATCCATCGTCCATATAAATGACCCGGAAATGATCATACTGTTGATTAAAAATGGAATCTAAATTCCGCTCCCAATAGGGCTGATTTTTTGCAGTAGGAACGATAATGACAACAAAATCTTGAAACTCTTTCTCATTTTCAACGTAAGCCACCCTTACTTCTTTAAACGAGAGATTTTTTTTAGAGGTCATGATTTTATGACCCTCTTTTATTAAAAGTGAAGGAATTGCTACCAAAATAAAGAGAGTGATGAACCTTTGAAAACGGCTTCTATTACGCCTTGACATGGAAAGTGCCGGTGGTGAATTTCTTATTTCTTTAACTTAAAATATAAATTACCACTTTGTCAACTTCGATTTAATCGACTATAAGCAGAAGAAATTTCCTTGGACTCAAGAGCTTTCCAGTTGCAAAGAGTAGAAAAAAACCTAGAGGTTTCCACCTCGTCAAATTGATAAATTGTGATTTTTTCCTTTGAAAAAAAAAGAGTTTTAGTAAAATGCCTCCTTAGAATAGGCCAAGGAGCTGTTGTGAGAAAGTTTTGTCTTTTGTTTTGTCTTTTCTTTTCTCTTTATGCTGAAGAAAACAAAGCGCACGTCGGCCTCTGCATTATGGCAACAGGCTGCTATAACGCCTATGCAACGAAATTTATCCAATCTTGCAGAAAGCATTTTTTAAATAACCATCAGGTAACCTACTATGTTTTTACAGACGGAGAGGTTGAAAATGCTCCTGATGTCGTCAAGGTTCATCAAGAAAGGTTAGGCTGGCCTTTTGACACCATGATGCGTTTTGAAGTCTTTGCAAAACAAGAAACCCTTTATAAAGATCTCGATTACCTCTATGCATCTGATGCCGATATGCTTTTTGTAGCCGATGTCAAAAACGAAATTCTAAGTGATCTTGTAGGAACCATGCATCCTGGATTTATTTCAAAAAGAGGCACTTATGAAACAAATCCGAAATCATCAGCCTGTGTCAATCCTGATGAAGGTACCCTCTATTTTGCAGGTGGATTTTATGGAGGAAGAAAAGAAAATGTGCTCACTCTTTGGAAAACGTGCGGCAAAAATGTCAATCAAGATCTGAAGCAAGAATATGTTGCTCTATGGCACGATGAAAGTCATATCAACCGTTACTTTATCGATCACTTCCCAACCCATGTATTAACCCCTGCCTATTGCTGCCCTGAAAGTCAGAAACTTCCCTTTTCCGTAAAATTGTTAGCCCTGGATAAAAATCATGAAGCGATGCGTCAGCTTTAGCCTTTTTCTCTTCCTATGGAACTCCTTTCTTTTTGGGGGCGAGCAGCGTTTTGTAATTGTCACAGCTTCCTATAACAACGAAGCTTTTTGCAAAAATAATATTTTAAGCGCGCTCAATCAAAAATATGACAAATATCGTATTATTTATATCAATGATGCCTCTACAGATCAAACGCTCGAAATTATCCAAAAAATTGTGGCCCAAAAGCAAAAAGAACATTTAGTTACGATCATTGACAATCCCAAAAGACAAAGAGCCCTTGCCAATTATACCAATGCGATCCATCTCCATGTCGAAGATGATGAGATTGTTGTCATTTTAGATGGTGATGATCGTTTGGCTAACGAAAATGTTCTCTCTTATCTCGATAAAGTCTATTCAAAAAATGATATCTGGTTAACGTATGGGCAATTTATTCAATCCTATTCAGGAGAGCGGGGGTGGTGCCGCCCCATGCCCAAAAAAATTGTAAAGGAAAACGCCTTTCGTCAATGGCAGGATGGCCCCACGCATCTTCGAACCTTTTATGCCTGGTTATTTAAAGCCGTCTCGATCGATGATCTTATGCTTGGAGGGCACTTCTACCAGATGACGGGTGATCTTGCTATGATGCTTCCTATGATCGAAATGGCAAGAGATCACTTTCATTTTGTCAGCAAAGTCCTCTACCAGTACAATGATGGGAATCCTCTTAATGACCATAAAGTAAGCCGTCAAATCCAAATGCTTTATGATGAACACATTCGCGCTTTACCTCCTTATACCCCTCTACCCCATCGGTTGGACCGCCCCTGCTTAAAAAACAACTGCCATCACTGCAAAAAGAATCGACGGTGAAAAGAAGGTTTTCTTTCCTCATTTTGATGTTCTTAGGCGCTGCAGCGACCTATAACGCCTTCAACTATTTCCACCCTATCCGCCTAAAACCAAAACACTTTCAAATTGCGACTCCCTCTAAAGAGGTCTTTGAGGAAAAGCCCTTTGTTATCTTGGTAATGAGTTATAATAATGAGAATTATGTAGAACAAAACATCAAATCGATTCTCGCCCAAAACTATCAAAATTACCGCGTTCTCTATTTCGATGACGCCTCATCGGATAACACTTTTGAAAAAGTAAAGCATTACACAAAAGAATCAAAAGAGCGCTTTTCTCTTTTCAAAAATCCAAAAAACCGCGGGGCAATGGCCAATCACTGGCATGCTATCCAAATGTGTGAAGATGATGAAATTGTCGTTGTTTTAGATGGAGATGACCATTTTCCACATAAAGAGGTCCTCTCACGACTCAATCACTATTATCAAAATCCTGATGTCTGGTTAACTCATAGCCGACATATTGAATATACCGACCATCGTCAAGGAATTTGTTCTAAACCTTTAAAAAAACAAGTGATTCAAAAGGGCACGATTCGAAAAGAGCCGTGGCAAACTTCTCATTTACGCTCCTTTTACGCAGGCCTTTCTAAGCAAATCAAGCTGCAAGATATCATTCACGATAACCGGTTTTTTCCTACGACTTATGACCTTGGCTGCATGATACCCATGGTTGAAATGGCAAAAGAGCACACTTTTTTCATTCCGGAAAACCTTTATATGTATAATTTTGTCAACCCACTCTCTGATGCCCGTGTCCATACAGATTCCCAAAATTTCTATGACCGCCATATCCGAAATCTCCCCTCTTATACGCCGATCTCCCACTATAAAAAAAAGAAGAAAGCAAACGCTGCCGATTTAGTCATCTTCTCCTATGACCGTCCCTTACAACTCTATGCACTTCTTGAATCGATTGAAAAACAGGTTCAAGGACTAAATCAAACAACTATTATTTACCGCGCGAGCGATGAGCGGTTTTTAGCCTCCTATAGGGAGATTATAAAAGAATTCCCCTCTCATAAATATATCAAACAACCCGATCAATTTTGTAAGGAATCATTCAAACCTCTTGTAATGGAAACGCTTTGCTCAATGAAAGCGCCTTATCTTCTGTTTGCTGTGGACGATATTATTGTAAAGGATCATATTGACCTGATAACCTGTATCGATGCCATGGAAAAAACAGCGGCTTATGGCTTTTACCTTAGACTAGGCGAAAGTACAAATTATTGCTATGCAAGTGACCAAGACCAAGGAATCCCCAATTTAATGCCCATTTTTGATTCTGTAAAAACTTGGCAATTTTACAAAGGCAAAGAAGACTGGAACTACCCCAACAGCGTCGATATGACTCTTTTTAGAAAAAAAGAGGTTTATAACGCGCTCAAAACATTCTCTTTCCATAACCCAGCTGAATTAGAGGCAAAATGGGCGGCTCGCTCTGATCACACCCTATTAGGTCTTTGCTTTCAAGAATCAAAAATTGTAAATCTACCCATGAATATCGTTTCTCAAACCTTTGAAAATCGCCGGGAAAATTCTTATTCCACCCAAGAGCTGTTAGTCAAGTTTGAGTCAGGACTTAAAATGGATATTGCCCCTCTTTACCAAATCAAAAATAAGTCCGCACATATTGACTACTTACCAAGCTTCATCGAAAAAGCCTCGAAAAGTCGATAGCGTAGATCTTTTGGAACTTGTAGAGCCTGATTTTTAACGGATATCTTGATTTCTTGATCTGTGAAAAGAAGCGCTGCCTCATCGACTCTTTCCTTTACTTCTTTTCTCAAGATCTTGAGAAAGGCGCGAAACAATTTTTGATAAGCCACTAAACGCTTAACCAACCATCCGAGATAACCTAAGGGAAGGATAAAGCCAAACATGAATCCCCCTCCTGCCTCGATAACAAGAGCTGTAAAAAGAAAAATGAGTAAAAAAACGGCTTCTTTAGGTCGAAAAAATAAAGGTCCTAATAGCCGCCTCCAAGATTTCTCGCTACGTCTATAGGCCATTATTTCTTCAAACTTAGGCTCATCAAACGCAATTCTCCGAATATGCACCTCTTCATGGGCAATTAACTCGGATAGACTCAAGGTTTCATTTTTTATTTGAAGAATGGGAATTAATTTCTGTTTATCCACTGTCCAGGTTGCCCCGAGTTCCCAAAGGGGAAGATGTTTTTTGGATTTTGTAACAATTAACCAGGGAAAAGAGAGGTTTTCCTTTTCAAAAGGCTGGGCAGAAAAAGGGAGTTTATCAAGGATCTCTTCCGGCATTTTTGCACAACTTTTACAAAAGCGAATGCGCGTTAAAAAGGCCTCCTCATCCTCACCGGGACCTGGAATAAAGCCCTCATTGAATAATGTGAGGATCTCTTCTGTCTTCATGAGCGTAAGCGACTAAGCCATCGAATGTTTAAAAAGATAAGATTTAATCCAATCACCGCAATGACAAGCCATAAAATCCACTTTTGCTGTTTTTCCAGCTCTTTTAAATGACTAGACAGCTTTTTTTTGAAAGCATCAGGATCATTTAAGTAACTTCTCATGTGAAGATGTTTCGCGTATAAAAAGTTTTTGGGTAAAAAGACTTTGTCATTTTTGGCTAAATATTGATAGGTCATATCATCAAGCGGTTTTTGAGTTCGGTACTGCACCCGGTACAAAATCGATTCTAAGTCAGCTCCCGGAAAATATTCCCCTATTTGACCCCAAGTAGCTTTGGTTTTTTCAATCGTTTTTTGGATTATGAGATGGCTGGGTTTTGCAGCCAATATGAAGGGCATCACTTGAATCGAACTACTCAGTATCGGAGTATCATACTCTTTTAAAGGCGCGTAGAAGTCAAACTTTTGGTGTAAATCTTCAAACGATTTTTGGCATGAGACATCGTGATCAAAAACAACCCCTCCATACTGATCTAAAATTTCTAGGCGAAGAAGGGCCGCTTTTTCAGCTTCATTGTCTGAAGAAAGATACTCTGAATAAAAGTGAGGAAGGTCCCCTTCCTGAACCAAATGCTGCTTAAAAGTTTCACAAAAATCGGGTCTTTTTTGATCTGTCCAAAATGTAGCGCCCCAACCCGGATGTTTTTGGGCCCATCCCTTTAGAAATTTTTGACTATCTTTTGGAAAAGGACTTGAACCAAGCCAAATCACATGAAGTTGTTTAGGGATCGCCCCTTTTTCTTCAGCAACATGATGCTTATAAAAAGAAGATTTCTCTATGTCCTCAGGCGTTTGAACCCGGCAAAAGATAAGTAGTGGAAATAAAGCTAGAAATTTAATCATTTTCGCCTCCAAAAAAGTAAAAGTGTCGATCCAAGGCATAACCCGAGTAATAATAGGGCTTTTCGCTGCTGTTTCACAAGATGCTTATAGCTTTTGCGGATTTGCCTCTCACTTTGATCTTCTTTTTGGATATCCGCCCAACTCGTCCCATAATAATGATAGGAATAAATAGGCGTTAACGATTTTTGAGGATAGAAGTAGCTTGCCGGAAAGATCATGTCGCAATATTGATCCTGACCGAGATGATTTTCCATGGAGCGTGTGAGAGCAAGATAGGTACTATGCATAACATAATCTCTTAGAGATTTTTGAGAGGTTTGTGGGAATTGCTGTTTGACGATCTCCCAATTCACCATCACTTCATCTATAGCCCCTTGAATAACAGGATGACGAGGAGCAGATCCTATGATCCCAATACCCGCTGTAACCGATCTTTGATCGACGCGAGTGTGAGGGACCTCAAGACAGGCATAAAAATCATAGCCTCGATGAAGCCCGTCAAACGATCGAACACAATTTGCATCATGATCGATATAAACGCCCCCTAGTTGATTAAGAATTTCATACCTTAAGATATCAGATTTTTGTCCCCAATTTGTAGATTCAAGATAATAATCCTCCAAAAATTCAAACTGAAAATCTTGAACCCTATGGATAAGCATTCCCTTAACAGGAGAAGGCCTTTTGCGATCAGTCCAAAAGTGGACAGTCCATGAAGGATGCTCTGCTATCCACATCCTCATATTTTGAACAGATTCTTGAGGGAAGGGCTTAGGGCCAAGCCAAATCACATGAACTTCTGAGGGGATTTTGTACTCCCCCTCTGATAAAAACTGAAAGTTTTTATTTTGCTCATAAAGAGCCTCGTAGCCCGCCATCGCTTTTTTATCTTGCTCATCTGCAATAAAACGCCATCGCGACGTCTGCTTACCCATTAATGTCTCAAAATCGACATGGATAAATTGCGTGCATAAAAAAAGGGAAATTAAGAATCCAGCCATTCATCAAACAGCACATCGCTGTCCTCTTTAGCCTTATTTTTGACTGAAAAGACATAGCGTGAAAATTTATTCTTTTTATTCGCTCTTTTCATCAACTCTTTGACAACATTCTCTTTATTGAGAATAAAATAATCCAGTCCTTCGTTTTTCTTTAAAAAAGAAGCCTTAAAGACTTTAGGACAATCCAAAAATGAACGGCTTTTTGGAAAGCGATTTCGGTGCACAGATCTTTTAACCCATTGCTTTTTAACGCCTTGAATGTAGGAAGGGTAAAGAACGTACTGCCCGAATAAAATAGAATAATGCTCTTTAAGCTGCAGATGATTTGCCATTTTTATAACATTTTGATGGGGAAGCCAGTCACAGCCTTGGACAAACATCACAAGCCCTTCGGAATCAAAATTTTGTATCAATCCCTTAGCTTTTATAAGAAGTTCTTGATGATTCCCCTTTATATATTGAAAGTTTAAAGCCGTTCTTTTTGAGAATTCCTCAACAATATTGCCAACGGCCCCGCTTGAACTTTCATCAAGAATGCAAAGGGTAAAATTTTGATACTCTTGATTTTCAATGGATTGAAGCGCACGCCTTAATCCCATAGAACACTCTTCAGCATGCATAATTAGAAGAAAGGGTTGCAGCTTTTGATTTTCAGCAGCCGCAAGTTCCTTCTCAAGAAGAGGGACCTTCATTTCTTTTTCCAGATTAAATCGATAGGAGTAAAGGGTTTTCCCAATACCGGCACCGATTAAAATCGCGAGAAGACAAGAAAGATATGTTTTTAATTTCATGAGTCCTAAGTATACATTTGAAGGAATCTTTTTGACCACCATTTTAGTAAAGACCTTGCCTTTTTCAAAGAGTCTCTCTATTCTAATAGAGAATCCTTTCAAAAAAGATGTAATTTTAATACGAGAAGTTTAAATAGAAATTGAGAGTTAATTTAAATAAAATCACTTAATGGCTAAATATCTAGTAATTGTTGAATCACCTACGAAAATTAAGACCTTAAGAAAATTTCTTGGTAAAGATTACCGTTTTGAGTCTTCAGTGGGTCATATCCGCGACCTTCCAAAGAAAAAATTTGGGATCGACTTAGAGAATGACTTTACTCCTGAGTATGAAACTCTTCCCGAAAAAAAAGAGGTCATCGCTAAACTCAAAAAGGCGGCAAAAGAAGTCGATGAAGTCTTCCTCTGCCCTGACCCTGACCGGGAAGGAGAAGCGATAGCCTGGCATATTGCCTCCTTGCTCCCCAAGAAAACGCGTATCAAACGCGCAACATTCAATGCAATTACGAAAGCTGCTGTTGTAGACGCCCTTGCCCACCCTCGTGAGATTGACCATCATCTCGTAGACGCCCAACAAGCGAGAAGACTTCTTGACCGGATGGTTGGTTATAAAATATCGCCAATATTACACCGAAAAATTCAGAGAAGCCGCGATGGCTTTCTCTCAGCCGGCCGTGTCCAATCTGTCGCTTTAAAACTTGTTGTAGATCGTGAAAAAGAGATCGAAGCCTTCACCCCTATTGAATATTGGAATTTAAGCGCGCTGCTCGAGCCCCAATCAGAAAAGAAAAACTTTAAAGCCTCTTTACACTCTGTCGATGGCCTACGCATAGAAAAAGAGCCTCAAGAGGGGAAAAAATCTTTCATTATTAATAATGAAAAAACGGCAAAAGAGATTGAAGAGCGTTTAAAAAGTGCGTCCTACTCGGTAAGTAAAGTCGAAAAAAAGGAGAAAAAGCGCCGACCCGTCCCTCCTTTTATTACCTCTACCCTCCAACAAGAAGCCTCCCGCCATTTTGGATTTGCTTCAAAACGAACAATGGGAATTGCCCAAAGCTTATACGAAGGGGTCGACTTCGGAAAAGAGGGTGCAGAAGGCCTCATTACCTATATGCGTACAGATTCGATACGCGTTGCCGGTGAAGCTTTTACTCCGGCAAGAGCCTTTATACAAAAGACTTATGGGAAAAATTACTTACCCGATGCCCCAATTCAATACAGCTCTAAAAAAACAGCTCAAGATGCCCACGAAGCAATACGCCCGACAAACTTCGAACACACGCCTGAAAGCATTAAAAGCTTTTTAACCTCCGACCAATTTAAGCTCTATCAACTCATTTGGAGACGCTTCATTGCCTCTCAAATGCTTCCCGCCATCTACGATACCGTCCAATGTGATATCGACACCGATCAAAAACTGACTTTAAGAGCCACAGGATCGATCATAAAATTTGATGGCTATTTACGCGCCTACAAAGAGAAACAAGATGAAGAACTTGAAGAGGATAAGGAGACGCTGCTCCCCACCTCACTCAAACCCGGATCCAAACTTAATTTATTAGAAACACGCGCTGAACAAGCCTTTACGCGCCCCCCCCCTCGATACAGCGAAGCCTCTCTTGTTAAAGAGTTGGAAAAATGTGGAATTGGACGCCCCTCTACCTATGCGACCATCATGAATAAGATTCAAAGCAAGGACTACACCACAAAAGAAAAACTCTATTTAAAGCCCACAGAACTAGGCCGTATTATCGCTCAAATGCTTGAAGAGAATTTCACTATGATTATGGATATAGGCTTCACAGCAAAAATGGAAGAAGAGCTCGATACAATTGCGGAAGGGAAAGCGGATTGGAAAAAATTCTTAGGCCGCTTTTGGAAAGCCTTCGCCCCAACAATTAAAGAAGCGGAAGAAAAAGCACATGTCCCTAAACTTGAAACAGATTTAATCTGCCCCGAATGCAGCGCGAAGGTTTTAAAAATTTGGGCAAGAAATAAATATTTTTATGGCTGCTCCAAATACCCGGACTGTAAATATACCGCTCCGATTGAAGCCGTTGATTTCAATAAAGATGATTACGCAGAAGATTTTAACTGGGAACAATCCTGCCCTAAATGTCAAAGCGAAATGCTCTTACGCCATGGCCGCTTTGGCCCCTTTCTCGGCTGCACTAAATATCCCGATTGTAATGGAATTGTCAATATTCCCAAGAAAGGAGAGCCCAAACTGGAAGATCTCCCCCCCTGCCCCGCCATTGGCTGCGATGGGAACATCACTCAAAGACGCACTCGTTTTGGAAAACCCTTTTTCTCCTGTACCAACTACCCTGACTGTGATGTCATTGTCAATGATCCCCAAGAGCTGAAGAAAAAATATCCAAATCACCCCAAAACCCCTTATAAAAAGAAAGCAGGAAAAGGAGGGGGAGCAAAGCGCAAATTGACTCTTTCAAAAGCCCTTTCCGATCTTGTCGATGAAAAAGAACTCACCCGAGGCGAAATCACTAAAAAAATCTGGGAGTACATCAAATCCCATAAGCTTCAAGACCCTGATAACAAGCAGATGATTATTCCGGATGAAAAGCTCGCCAAAGTCTTTGGGAACAAAGAGCCTCTTCACATGATGAAGTTAGCAGGCATTATTAGTAAAAATATCGAATAGCGCCCTCTTCATTCACACAAAAAAAGCCATTTTTCCAAGTACTCTTTTGATTTCATAACCCAATCTCCTCACACAAATATCTTCATACTCAATTAGTTATAAAATTAGTTTAAAAAATTAACTATTTATGACATATAAACAATTAGAGAGTTAATAGTACTCATATTAAAAAATATGGTGAGAATATCAACTTCAAGAAAGCGTTGATATTCATTCTTAAACCGTAATTTGGGAAAATATTATGAAAAGACTTGATGCCATTACTACCCTTCTGCTCATAATCGGTGGAATAAACTGGGGTTTAGTAGGTTTTTTTGATTTCAACTTAGTTGAATACTTCATTTGCCGTATGTGGCTAGATCGTTTGATCTACGTTTTCATCGGTTTTGCAGCACTTTATCACGCTGTAGGATACAAAGCCATTCGTGCGAGATGGCGCTCAGGTAAAAGATAAATACTAGGAAAATACTATGTTTAAAAAAGTCAATACTATAGCCACTTTACTTCTCGTAATTGGCGGATTAAATTGGGGATTAGTCGGATTTTTCGACTTTAACTTTGTAGAATACTTCACTTGCCAAGAATGGCTTGTGACGCTTCTTTACGTTTTTATTGGATTTGCAGCTCTTTTCTGGGCAATTGCTTGGAAAGAGATACAAAAAATGAATAAAAGCTAATAAGATCTCTATACAAGGGTCTTAAGCAATTTTTTTGCTTAAGCTCTTGTTTTTATTTATCCCCTCTCACTAAAATAACGGCATGAAAAAATTAATTCTTGCATGCTTGTCTCTATCATTTGTATTAAATGCCAAACTTGTCGACACAGGCTCCCATGACTATTGCCGCCAAGAAAGCCGGGTCTTTTTTGAATACCCAAACGACGACCCTCGCTTATTTTTACTCTCCTCTCAAACAAGTGGCAGCCACTTCTTGATGTATATCATCCAATATTTCACCCATCAAGTATGGCAATCGTCCCATAAAAAATATGCCTTTTTTAATCAATGCCGAGATGATGAAAAAAATTTTTATCGAGCCCATCAAGTGGAAGGGACCACTCTTTTTAACGAACCTCATGGCTACTACTTCCCCTTTGAAAAAGAGAAGGATTCTCTTATCTTCCTCATCAGAAGTCTAAAAGAACTAGTCTACAAGTCAAATGCAGAAGCAATAAATAAGGCGGTCAACTCTGCTTCCCCGTATGAGCGCCTCAAGACCATCTTCCTTCGATATAAGCTTCCCCTGCACCAATGCAATGGCTCCTATATCGATCAATATTTTAAAAACATCAACCTCTATCGAAGCTGGCCTGAAAAACGCCGCGTCCTTGTAAGATTTAGTGATTTAATGAAGAACAATCTAGAACCCGTCATTCGATCGATCGACTCGATCCACCCCATCTACAATCTTGAAAAGCTAACTATATTCGACAAAAACCTAAAAGCCCATCGCAATCGCTGTGTTAAGTTGACAAGAGCGTTGAATTGGACCCCATGTCGATCCGTAATCAATTATGATTATAAAGAAACAGAGACCTATAAAAAATATTCTGAATTGCTGGATCAAATTATCGAAGAGTTCTATCCGGAGCATTTTGACTTTTTAGTCGAAGAAAACCTCCTTTAAAAAAGAGCTCGAATTTTTTTGATTTAGATTGCCTAGAGCTAGTTCCTATTGTTTATAGCCTGATTCTCTTTAACTTCCAGATCCTCAAATAATTTGTAGTAACAATGACTGTCATAATTAAGAATTTTTACAAGTTTTGCAATCTCAATAAAAACAGGTGCTAACTGCTTAATGTTATAATCAGAAATTTCTACAGGAGCATTAAAATTAAATTGATTGAGCTTGCCTTCCTTGATTTTATTAAAAATAATTTTATCTGATGATTCTTTTATTAGAAGTTCAGAAGAGATACCCTGTTTAGAAAAGAGAGCTTGTATTTTTTCAACTGCCATCTGCAAAATAGGGTTTATGTCTCCAATAAGATTCATTAAAGCACGGTTCAGTTTTATTGCGTCTTTTTCGCATTGAGTCATATTTTTAATATTTTTTCTAGAAACTTCAGTAGTAAGGTTTTGAATTTTTGCTTCTAGCTGGAGTATTTTAGCTTCATATTTATCTATTTTATCATAAAAATTCTCGGCACATTTCTCCACAAAACTCTCACCTTCATGCTCAATGTTTTCAGAGATAAACTGAGAAAGTCCATATACTTTATTAGATAAATCGATCAAAATTTTAGTATTCTCGAATAAAGAAATTTTTAATTCCTTATTTTCAGGCTCTAATTTCTTATTTTTAAGCTTAGATTTATCTTCAAATTCACCTACATCTTTAGCAACATCATTAAGTAAGGAATTGAGCGCTCCCAATTCTTCCAACACATCCCGGTTTGGCAGTTTCTCATTAAAATTGTTGAGATCCCGGTTTGGCAGTTTCTCATTAGAATTGTTTATATCATTTTTATCAGAAACAGAAACTGTTTCGGATGAATTAGAATTAAAAAACACAGGATTATTATTTACTTCTTTAAAAAAATAGTTGAATGAAATTGTATTTATTATAATTTTAAGAATATCTTTAACTAAAATACAAAGGGCACTAAAGGTACTAATATCGTGTGTTTCATTTTGGTAATAGTAGTTAAATTCTTTAGTAGATTCGGCTTTATAAGTAACGCCTGACATATTCAACCTCTTATTATTCTAAAAAGATTATACAGCAAAGCGTTATTAACATCAAGTAAATAATATTTTTATTAAAAAATAGTTTACATTATCAACAATTAACACCCCCGACTATTTAGATAAGAGTGAGGCATCTTCTAGAATTTCAAAATTTTGATAAAAACGAACTTCGTCTCGAAGACGGGCTGCTTCTTCGAAGCGCCACTCTTTTGCAGCTGCCTTCATTTCTGATTCGAGCTTTTCGATGCGTTTTCGAATATCTTTGGGTTTCAGTTTTCGATTTTGCGTCTCCTCCTTGAGCTTATAGCCAAAAAAGGTCTCTTTGAGATCTTTTGGCCCGCTTTTGGTCACGCTTTTTGGAATAATCCCATGCTTAAGGTTGTAAGCCTCTTGAATGGAGCGTCTTTCTTTTGTAATCCGCAAGGTCTCCTTAATGGAATTGGTCTCTTTATCCGCATACATAATGACACGGCCCAGTCGATTACGGGCTGCGCGTCCGCATGTTTGAATCAGAGCGGTTTGACTTCGAAGGAATCCCTCTTTATCCGCATCTAAAATTGCCACTAAAGTCACTTCAGGTATGTCGAGTCCTTCTCTTAACAGATTGATCCCAACAAGAACGTCAAATCGGCCTTCTCGAAGCTCATTGATGATTTGGATTCTTTCGATGGTCTCGATGTCGGAGTGAAGATACTTGGCTTTCACCCCAATTTCTGAGAGATATTTAGAGAGATCTTCTGCCAGCTTTTTAGTCAGGGTTGTGACAAGAATACGCCCCCCTTTTCCGCTTTCAACACGTATCTCTTCTAAAACATCATCGACTTGCTCCTCAGCTCGGCGAATTTCAATATTTGGATCGAGAAGTCCGGTAGGTCGGATAATTTGCTGAACAATCTCTCCTCCCGCCTTTTCGACCTCAAAAGGAGCAGGTGTAGCTGAAACATAGATGACTTGTTGAACGCGTTGATCAAATTCTTCAAATTTTAACGGGCGGTTATCGTAGGCAGAAGGAAGGCGGAAGCCAAATTCGATGAGTGATTCCTTTCGCGATCGGTCTCCATTATACATGGCTCTCACTTGAGGAATCATGACATGAGACTCATCGATAAAGAGTAAATAATTTTCCGGAAAATAATCGATTAAACATGCCGAAGGCTCCCCTTCACCTCGTTTACTGAAGTGCCGGGAGTAGTTTTCAATGCCCTTGCAAAAACCAATTTCTTTGATCATTTCCAGGTCATATTTCGTTCGCTCATTAATGCGCTGCTCTTCGATAAAACGCTGATTCAACGCAAATTCATTCGCCCGCTCAACAAGCTCGGTTGAAATCGTCTCTATAGCATCTTCGCGCACCTCATTTGGAGTGACATGGTGGGACCCGGGATAAATCACAACCTGCTCCCGTCGTTTTAAAACACGCCCGGTTAGAGGATCGATTTCACTAATTCTCTCTAGCTCTTCATCGAAGAACTCGAGTCTATAAGCTAAGTCTTCTTCATAAGAAGGAACGATTTCTAAAATATCGCCTCTTACTCGAAACTTCCCCCGAGAAAGTTCGATATCATTTCTCTCATAATGAAGCTCGATTAAATGCAATAAAATGTCATCTCTTCGGTACTCTTTATTCACTTCCATAATCAACTTCATATTACGGTAGTGCTCAGGGGAGCCCAGTCCATAGATGCAGCTTACAGATGAAATGATGATCACATCATCCCTTTCAATCAATGAGCGCGTTGCAGAATGCCTCATTTTATCGATGTTATCATTGATCGAGAGATCTTTTTCGATGTAGGTGTCTGATCGGGCTATGTAGGCTTCAGGCTGATAGTAATCGTAATAGCTGACAAAGTATTCGACGGCGTTTTCGGGAAAAAATCCTTTAAACTCTTGATAGAGCTGAGCCGCCAATGTCTTATTGTGCGCGAGTATCAGAGTCGGTCTCTGACACTTAGCGATGATATTTGCCATTGTAAACGTTTTTCCGGAGCCTGTCACTCCAAGAAGAACTTGGCTTTTCTTGCCCTCGTCAAGCCCTCTTGTGAGTTTTTCAATCGCCTGAGGTTGGTCTCCCGTCGGCTTAAAATCTGTAACGAGCTTAAACATCTCTCAAATGTTCCAATGATGAACGATATCGATCAAGAGAACAATAAGAGCAAACATCATTACAGCGCTTAATAAAAAACGCCCAAGAGGCTTTTTGTAAAAAGGAGGAGTGTCGATCTTCCAAGCCATGGCCGATGGCAAAAAAATCAGCAAAATAGCCACAAAAGCTCCAGAATACTCTAAAGCGAGTATAAACCCCTTTTGGTAGTTAAAAACAAAGAAAAGAGGGGGAATAAAGGTCAACGCCAAGGCAATCAATCTTCCTGCAATTGTTTTTTTTATCTTAAATCCATCAATAAAAAAGTCTGAAAGCGAAAGTGAAACGCCTAAAAAAGAAGTTGCGATAGCAAAGAATGAAAAAAAGTGTGCAAAAGTGGCAATCCAACGACTTTGAACGATTTTTGCTAAAACAGACGTTATCGTTCCCCCTTCTTGATAACTGCTCGACAGCTCTGCAAAGGGGACGATCCCAAGAGTAATCACCTGCCAAATGGCATAAACGCATAAACTGAGCGCACTCCCCACCACAATTGTAATCACCAAATGGCGTCGATCATGTTTCATATAAGTTGTTAGGGAGGGAATGATAATGTGATAGCCAAAAGATGCGATAATAATGGGTAGAGAAAAAGGGAGCGCTTTCATATTAACGTGGCTAAGATAGTTAATATTGATATCTCTTGAGCTCGAAGTGATTAAAAAGAGATAACTAACAAGGAGGCCGATCATCAAGAACCTGTTGACTAAATCCACTTCTTCAGTCCCAAAATAGATAAAGCCTCCAAAGATCAGAGGGAGTAAAAAGGGGGCCAAATAAGAAGATAGGGAATAATGAGTCGCTTTAAAAAAAGCTTGTTGAAAAAGCGGGGTGCTCGCCGAAATATAAGCAGCAATCAAAGAGTAGAGCAGTAATAGATAGATAACCCAACTGACTCCTTTCCAGACCGGGCCTAATGTTTTATGGGCCATGGTGATCATGTTCGGCTCGCCCTTAAGCGAGAGGTTGACATCGAGAAAAAAAAAGGCCGATAAAAGCATGACTAGCCAGCAAAGAGCAAAAAGCCCTAAAGAGGGCCAAAGGCCGACGATTCCGGTAGACAAGGGGGTCGCAAGCATACCTGCCCCGATAGTCGTTCCGGAGACTAAAAAAATGCCCCCCAAAAAATGGTTGATTTTAAGACTCATTACGGTCCTTTTACAAGAGGCCAACCCAGCATTGATGAAACTTGGTAGATAAAGACAAATAGAGCAAATAAGGAGATGGCTGCTAGGGCAATTCTGCCGCCTCTAACCTGATAATCTGCTTGTTTTTTTTGTCGATAGCGTCCAATCCAAACCATAAGAGCCGGCAGAATTCCAAATAAAATTACGGCGCAAAAACCTCCGGCAAAGCTAAGTGCCGAGAAAAAGAGTTGGGGCCAAATCATCGTAAAAATCAAGGGGGGAACTAAAGCGAGCAAACACATCCAGGGATTTTCTCGATCGCCGTGAGGAAGTTTAAATCCATCTGCTAGAAAATGTGATAGCGATAGCGATTGAGCAAGAAGCGAGGTCAAAATAGCAAAAAAAGCGAGGCTTTGAGCAAAATAACCCACAATTGATTGCTGCAAATAGTATTTAATCGCTTGGGCGGCATCGATATCATGCAAATAGCTTTGAATAATCCCTCCCTTCCCCTCAATCGGTAAAATGGAAAGAGCAATAATCTCCCATATTAGATAAATACAAAGAGTCAGGAAAGAGCCCATAATGATCGCTTTTTTAACTCTTTGAATATCTCCTTTCATGTAATTTGTAAGTGTCGGAATCATATTATGAAAACCAAAAGAAGTAATCAAAACAGGGAGAGCAATCAAAGCATACTGACTCTTTGTTTCCATCAAGAGTTTTGGCTGAATATAGCGTCCGCTTACAACAATCAATAAAAGAAAGAACCCAATCTTTCCAAGCATCAAAAATCGATTTAAAAAATCAACAGAACGCGTCCCCAAAAAAATAATCCATCCAAAAAAAAGAACGAAAAAAAGCGTACCGGACCAGTCGGGTATCGTAAAGGGAAGCAAATACTCAGAAAAAGTTTGAACGTGATTACCGCTTCCCGACATGTACGCAACAAGCAAGGAGTAAAAAAGAAGAAGATAGAGGAACCAACTGATAATCCGCCCCCCTCTTCCTAAAATTTCGGTAACCATCGTTAAAAGATTCACTGGACGCTTATGCCATCCATTCACTTCAACAAGTAAAAGCCCCGTTGAGGTCATAAAAATCCAAGCAATAAAAAAAAGAACCATCGAGGGGAAAAATCCGGCAAGACCTGTCATAATAGGAAGCGCCAGCATCCCAGCTCCAATACAGCTTCCCGCAATTAGGAGCATTCCTCCCCAAAGAGAGCCCGGGGGTTTAGAGGATGAAGCAAAACTCATGATTTTTTATCCTTTAATTTTTCAACCGTTCTGATTTCTGCGCTGAGGCGGCCGAGCTCATAACCTTCAAAATCAACAAAGTTAAATAGAGGTTCAAATTCGGGAAAAATCCTACACACTTGTTTTGCCATTTCTTGAGCGACATAGCGATACATGGGATGCCCGGCAGGTGAAGAGCGAAGTTCTGTAATCCACTGCAAAGAGCGTAAATTCACATGAAAATACCAGCGAATATTGTAAGCCATTGGAACGACATACTGCGCTTCTTCCGGAAGTTCTTTTGCAATGATTTCATAAGCTGTTTTTGCTCTTTCCATTGCTTCGACATACTCTTTTTCAAGCTCTGTCCCCTTGATTTCCTGGGGCAAGTAGAACCCATAATCCGAGCAGAGCGTTTGACGCTCTTGAGTTAACATGCGATGACGCTGGAGATCTCGATAGATGCCAAAATCTGCAGTAATCTCAAAAGTAAAGGTTGCATGCTCTAAAGCACGTGGAGATTTGTGACGACGATTCTCACGAATTTGGCCAAGCTCTTGAAAAATAGCTTTTAACTCCTCTTTATTCATCTTTTCTGTATGCATTTTCAGCTCTTCTAAGCCGTGCTTGGACCCGCTGAAAAGAAGAGCGGCCGCGACTTGAGAGGGCGCCTTTTCGTTAAAATCTACTAATTGAACACCTGCACCTTCACTTAAGGGAAGCTCCTTCGTCTCACGATCGATGAAGCCTCGAAGCATATGATTTAAGCGCTCCTGATAGTCTGAAAATGTTTTTTGATGACGATGAGAAGGCTCAGAGCGTCGAATGAAGGAAGGAATTACTTTAGAAAGTTCGAAATAAGCCTTTTTCCCCACTTCTTGGAGTTCGGCTAAATTATGTCCATTTAATCGCTGAATCAAAGACTCAAAAAAACGCCCATTTCCATATACACCCATATTTGTCAAAGCGCTTGTCGGCAAAAGCCCTCGTAAGCAATCAAGCACTTTTGCTCTTAAAGCTGCTGTGTAGGCCACCTTGGATATTGAAGGATCTTTTGGAAATCCCTTTTCGATTTTTTCTGTTAAAACAGGAATCAACCGGCCATAAACCTCATAAAGGTGGTTGCAAGTTTCCAAATAAAGATTTCGATAAGCGCTCGTCATGATGACAGGTTCTCGATAGAAAAGGTATTCGCCTTTCACTTTTTGATCAAAATAAATATAGCGAGTCGATTTTTCAAGCGGCGAGCCCCCTATTCGACAATCTTCAATCACCTTTGCTGCCATCATGCTAATATTTTCAACAGCTAGATGAGCCCCTCCTAGTTCGCCAATTGAGTCATCTCCATAGCCATCTAGGATTCGATCGTAAAAATTTTGCGCTTTTTTGATCGCAACCATTTGACTGTCTCCACCGGACTCTGTCGAATCATGACCCGCAATCGAGCCAAATGCCGTCTCTTCATTTAGAATAAAGTCTTTTAATAATAGCGATCGAAGGCCGAGAACCGAGCGAGAGTAGCGGGAAAAAAGAGCTCCCTTAATGACCTCTGGAAGGTTGCGGAGGACAAAAATATTGCTTTCTGTATTTGTCACATATTGCTTTAAAATTTTGCATTGACTCTCAGTGAAATCTTCATAATTTTCCATAAACACTTCCCAATAAATTGCCTCAAAGCATAAATTAACTTCTATTGTAACCCCTCTATCTTTTCTCGTACACCCCTATGGCTGAAATGGATTTAATCAAACGACCGAGACGCAATCGAAAAAATTCAGAAATCCGCGCTCTCGTGCAAGAAACCTACCTTTTAAAAAGCGATCTTGTTCAGCCCTATTTTGTGATCGATGGCAGCCAAAAAAAAGAGCCCATCAAAGAAATGCCGGAGATTGAACGGCTTTCTATCGATGAATTAATTTTAGAAGTCGCACCCCTTCACAAAATGGGTCTTCTTGCTATTGCCCTTTTTCCAGTGATCCCAGCCAGTCAAAGGTCTGAAAAAGGTTTAGAGGCTCTAAACCCAAAGGGGCTGATTCCAAGGGCTGTAAAAGAGTTGAAAAAAGCCCTTCCCTCTTTGCTTATCATTACAGATATTGCCCTCGACCCTTACACAACACACGGCCATGACGGCCTATTAAACAATCGATTCGAAGTTGACAATGATCTAACGATAGAAACGCTCAAAGCCCAAGCGCTTGTCCATGCTAGAGCCGGCGCTGACATTGTAGCCCCGAGCGATATGATGGACGGCCGCATTGGGGCCATCCGAAAAGAGCTCGATAGAGCCGGATATCATCAAACCTCTATTCTCTCTTACACGGCAAAGTATGCTTCAACCCTTTACTCGCCATTTAGAAGCGCCCTAAAGACGCCGCCGGCTTTCAAAGATAAAAAAAGCTACCAAATGAATCCCGCAAATGTACGGGAAGCGCTCCTTGAAAGTGCTTTAGATGAAAGCGAGGGAGCCGATATTCTAATGATTAAACCCGCAACACTCTATCTCGATGTCATTACAAAAATTCGCGATACGACCTTTTTACCGATAGCGGCCTATCACGTTAGCGGTGAATACAGCCTGATAGCTCAAAGCTCCTCATCCTTTGACAAAGAGGCTTTATTTTTTGAAACACTGCTGAGTATCAAACGTGCCGGAGCCGATATGATTTTCTCCTATGCCGCAAAAAAAATGCTTCTTGTTCTTTAAAAAAAATTAACTTTTTGTATCATAGAAAGGATTCAAAACAGGTTTTTTTTATGAATACTCTAAGATACGATGTCATCGAACAAGGTAAAAGTTTCTTGGGCCCTTACATTGTTTTAAATACTACACCCTTTCAGCCCAGCACTGAAGATGTCCCTCCGGATCGAGGGCAAATCATTCTCAACGAGAAAAAATACAATGTTACAACCGTGATTCAAGAAAATTCAGGAAGAATTTATCACTTCTTAGAAACAAAAAACCCTCTCCCATCAGAAATCCTGGATGTCCATGTGAAAATAGACTTTGAATTCGCATTTAGAAAAGCCAAGTATCATACATTTGCTCTACTCCTTACCCATTTTGTGTGCGAAGAATATGGAATAATGGATGTAAAAATTGAAAACCACAACGCTCATATGATTTATTTTCCCTCTATTTCGATTCCACTAAAAAAACTTGAGAATTTTTTAAATAACAAAATGCAAGAGCTTGCAAAACAAAATTTATCGATTCAAGCAGAGGAAGGCTTCATTCACATAAAGGATATTACGATTTTTAAAAACGGCCCTGCTGTAAACAATACAGGGCACTTTAGTGATATTCTCATCACATCGATCCAGTCAATTAACGGAGAAACCCGAATTTTTTTTGCGTTTTAGATTTTTTTTTAGATGACAAAATCCATTTCATGGTAAATACGCTCTTTGAAATTCGATAAAAGATTTTTTAACAATTTCTGTCATCGGAATTTTAGACGGGCAAATAAATTCAGGCAAGGAAAAGTCCTCAACCCCCACCTCTAAAAAGCCAAGCTCAATAGCCCGCTCATAATCTTCAGCCATTAAGGCTTTCATTAAGGCCACAAGGGGAATTTTCATCGAAAAGGCTTTATCATAAATGGCCGGATCGATAAAGGCTCTTTCCTCACCATGTTGATTCGTGGTGAATGAAAATAGCTTCTTGTGAAGCAAGTGCGAAAGATAAGTTGCCGTTGCCGTAAACTTTTGACTTCCAAAACGAAAAAAATGAAGAGGCTCCCGATTGTTTTTTTCTGGAATTAAAGAAAAGCAACGCGCAAAAATCCCTAAGCAACCCCCAGCATCAATCTTCTGCCCCGTTAAAGGATTTCCGGAGATCACCCGTATCCCATCTGAAATAGGATCGATTAAATCTGAAATAGGCTGCCCGGCGAAGCCTTTATAAACCCCTCGTTTCTCTTCCAACACCCCCTCCCCGGCCAAACTTAAAAATCGACTGGTCTTAAGCCTTCCTTTTTTCAAAAGCATGCCAAGAGAAAGAACGGTTAGAGGCGAAAGAGCCCAAACAGTCGTGTCAAAATCAAATATCGGGTCAATATGATAGATGTGAAGCGAGACGCTTTCAATCGGATGCGGTCCCTCTATAGTATGAAGCGAGACCTCCTTAGCCTCTTTTAAAGCATTAGACTCTGTCCCCTTTTTCATAACCAAATGGACCGGTGCAATTTGCGACAAAGCCCTGAGTCCTTCTTGAAAAAGCTCAGGATCACAATCGATTTCCATCTCAAATGGAGGATCAAAAGGAGCTGAGGCCACCGCATTGACAAAAATCGAACGCGGCTTTTTTTTCGGATTAGCCAATCGAAAACCTGGACGCGCAAAAATTTCTGTCATCAATCCCGACTCCATTAGAAGCGAAATCAACTCTTTTTGATTAAATTCTTTTCTCTCTTGGTTTTTTGCCGTTTCAATTTCAACCAGTAAAAGACGCCTTTTCAACCCTCGATGAACTTGAATCACTTTGCCGGCTGCCGGGGAAACAAAAAAACGCCCGGGGCATTCTTTATCTTCAGCAATCGGATCTCCCGCTTTTACAAAATCTCCCACTTTTACTTTTAATGCCAATTTTGACATAATAAAGGGGCTTAAATCACATCCAATGCGACTCGGAAACGAAAGTTCGCCTTGAAAAATTGAGGATGCCCCAATGATAGGAATATCGAATCCCTTTTTTATTTTGATCTCCATCTTAATCCTTGAATTGCAGTTAAATGATGAAGTTTTTATAATCTCTTCCGATACCAGGAGTGGAAAAAGCCTTAATGGACTATTTTAAACAATTTAAGACGTACATTTCAAATAATAATTACCCCGCCTACCTTAGTCTTTGGGAAGAGTATTGCGCTTCCGACGAGATCGACGGAGAGGAACTAAAATTTATTTTAGAATCTGTCAAAGAAACCCCTATGAAGGATTCCTTTGGCCGCTATGTAGAACATATCCTTCCTTTATGGGAGACAATTGAAGATGAAACACTCGCTCACCAAGTCCTTTGTCTTATCTTTGATCTACAAAATACCAACACAAAAGAGCTTGCCGATTTTGCTCTTGATTATCTCAAAAAACACTTTGAAAATGAACCCCTTTTTTTAAAAAAGCTTCGACTTGTGGGTTTGCGTGATGGAGTCAATTTCCAAGGCGCTATTAGCAATTTCACACTTTTAAATCACATGAAAAAGCATAACTTTGTCTTCCATACCGGAGGATGGGGTGTGGGTGAAATCATGGATATCTCCCTTCTTAGAGAACAACTCTCTTTGGAATTTGACTACGTTTCCGGACAAAAAGATTTTAGTTTTGAAAATGCATTTAATACTTTGATTCCCATTCCAAATGATCATTTTCTAGCGATGCGCTTTGGCAACCCTGATAAACTCGAATCTATAGCGAAAAAAGACCCCCTTTTTGTGATTCATAAACTTTTAAAAGATTTAGGTCCTAAAACAGCTGCAGAAATCAAAGATGAACTTTCTGAGCTCGTGCTCCAACCAAAAGAGTGGACAAGGTGGTGGCAGACAACTCGAACAAAGCTTAAAAAAGATACCCTTATTGAAGTACCGGACTCTCTTCAAGAGCCTTTTGTTCTCCGAAAATCTGAGGTGCCTCATGAAGAAACGCTTCAAAAAGCACTGGATAAGAAACCTGATGCCCAAACATTGATTCAATTAGTCTACTCCTTTATAAGAGATTTCCCACAGGCGTTGAAAAACCAAGAGTTTAAAAAACATTTAGAGGAAAGTCTAAGAGATGTTCTAAATACAAAAGAATTAAATGATACTCAAGAGCTTCAAATTCTTTTTTTCTTAGAAGATTTGTCAGATGATGCCTATCCTCCTGTTAGTGAAATGATCCAAAACCTCAGCTCAATTATCGACCTTGTTTTAAACATTGAAATTGTCGCATTTAAAAAAAGAACCCTGACAAATATCCGAAAGTGCCGAAGCGATTGGGTCGATATTTTTGCAGAACTGCTGCTTTCTATCGATCAAAATCCTCTACGGGATTACATTTTTCAAGAGTTGATGACCGCATCAGCTTTAGAGCCTTTTAAAGCAAAAATGGAAATTCTAATCAAACATCCCCAAGAACACCCGGGTGCTATTCTTTGGTATATCCAAAAAGTGATGCGTAATCATGGTCTACCCTACGGTGACCAGGAAGGAAAAAATCGATTATTTGAGGCTTTTTTAATTCTCTACCACAAGTTGGAGCAGAGGAAAGAAACGCGCGATATACTGAAAAAAATGTATACATTTCTGACAACAGCCCGCTTTGCCAATGTTCGTAAAATCTTTCAAAATGCAAGTCAAGAAGACCTTCAAGAATTTCTCCTTTTGGCGACAAAATGCCACACAGTCAGCGATCACGACAAGAAAATTCTTCACTCGCTCGCAGAAGTGGTTCACCCCTCCCTTGCAAAACTCTCTAAAAAGTATGGGGGAGACCGTAATGAAGACGTGGTTATTTGGACAACAGAAGAAGGTTTTAATAAACTCAAAAACAACATTCACCATATAGCCACTGTTGAAACCGTTGAAAATGCGAAGCAGATTGAAATTGCCAGATCCTATGGTGATTTAAGAGAAAATGCCGAATATAAAGCAGCAAAAGAGCAGCGCTCCCGCCTTCAATCGGAATTAAAGCGTCTTTCTACTCAGCTCAATCAAACTCGAATTTTGACAAAAGAGGATGTGGCCAAGGATGAAATCAGCGTCGGAGCGATTGTCCACTTTGAAAACGAAAGAGGCGAAAAAGTTACCTATACGATATTAGGCCCCTATGATGCTGATCCGGAACAAAATATCATCTCTTTTCAATCAAAACTTGCAGAGGAATTGATCGGTAAAAGATGTGAAGATTCCGCTATAATAAAAAATGAACCCTTCACGGTCAAAGCCATTGAGAATTATTTTGAAAAATAAATGATTCTTGAATTTTTTTCGGTATAAGCGTAAATTTGGCCTATGAAACTTGTACTTGCAACAACGAACCTCCATAAGATTCATGAAATCAAAGCAATGCTTAAGGAATATAAGCAGTTTGATATCTATACTTTGAGAGATTTCCCTCACTATACGCCTCCAGAGGAGACGGGTTTGACATTTGAAGAAAATGCTATTTTAAAAGCAAGCCACGCTTCTAAAGCCCTTGATACTCTTTGCCTTGCTGATGACTCGGGACTTTCCATACCCGCGCTAAATGGGGAACCCGGTGTAAAAAGCAAGCGCTACGCTGGAGAAAGCGCCAAGAATTCAGAGAATTTAAAAAAACTAGTTGAAAAACTCTCCTGCCTCCCGGAAAAGAAACGATTTGGATATTTTGAATGCTCGATTGCCCTTGCGAATAATGGGGAGCTTGTCAAGTCTGTAAAAGGCCAATGCGAGGGGAAATTGATTACTATCCCGAGAGGAAAAAATGGCTTTGGTTATGATTCACTCTTTATCAAATATGATTACAATAAAACATTAGCTGAGCTTGAAACCGATATTAAAAACCGCATCTCCCATCGGCGAAAAGCTTTAGATAAAATACTTCTTGCGCTCGAGTGCCTTATTTAATCGATGGATACAACCTCCTTTTTCAGCTTACCCCTGATATCAATCCGATCGCGCTAAAACGAGAGCAAATTATTGAAGAATTGAGTGAACTTGTTGAATTGCTCAAATTAAAAGCCATTATTGTCTTTGACTCAGGTCATTATCAAACACAAGACTTTCCTTCTAGATTTAAAATAGGGAAATTAGAGGTAATATTTTCTCCCCAAAACCAGTCGGCAGACGATTATATCATCGAATATCTTAAATCCTGTAAAAAACCGAAAACACACACGCTTGTCAGCAATGATAATTACCTCAAACGTTTCGCAAATGAAAACGCCATCCCCTCTCTTACCATTCCCTCTTTTGTGAGAAAAATCCTGCTTAAGAAAAAGAGAGTAGAAAAAAAAGAGAAAAAAGTCCTTTTAGACAATGACAAACTGGAACAAATTTTTGAAAAAAGGCTCAAAGAAATCGACGACAAGTAAATGCGATTTCCTTTTGATTTAGAAGCCCCAGACGCTTTTCTATCCCCATCATTTTGACCCCGCCCCATTCAAAGTTGCTCTCAATGGTATTTTTTTTATCATAAACAATGATGAGATGCCCTTTATGGACAATTAAGTCTAAAGGCTTCAGATTTCTATGGCTAACTTCAAAGCCATATTCAAAAAACCAGGAACTATTTCTCGGCGTCAATCCATTTGTCACCTCGTAGAGAAGCCCCGTACAATCAACTCCTGAAAAGTGCTTTTCAAAATGATCCGGGAAACCGCGGTGCCAATTCCCTCCCCAGACATAAGGGACATCAAGAAGTCCATGAAGGCGCTTTTGAATCTTTGAGATCGAAGGCATCTTGCGCTCGATTTTACAAGAGGAGCCCACCATATTTTTTAAGGCAAAAAGAGGATAATCGACTGGATATTCAGAAGAAAAGAGCTCGATAAAATTCTCGTCTTCCTCGATCACTTGAAAAGGGAAGCCCAAAAGAGCGACCATTTCTAGAGCGCGCGTCAGAGCGCTTGTATCTTTCATCGATAGATTTTGCTTTCGGTTAAAAACAGGAAAAGGCTGAGCTGAAAAATATTTCATAGAAATGACGAGGTTTCCTTCCAATCATTCATGGCTCGGAGGAAGCCTTGCTCCTCTTTGTATTGCTTTATACCGAAACGACTTCAAGAATCGGTATATAGTCGATTGACAACTTGAAGGGTGAATCGTAAACTGATTCATCAACTTAAGCCGGAATTGCGGGGTTCTATTGTGCAAAAACTGAAGCTTTTCACTCACTGTACCATCCTAGCCACCACGCCAACCCTACTTGCCTATCCTCAACATAATCTACCACAGGTCACATTTCAAGCGGTGAA
>JBBDIZ010000010.1:0-40914 GCA_040880145.1 Simkaniaceae bacterium
ATGCAATTGAAAAGGAGTTGAAGAGCCTTTGCCATGACTTTTTAAGGACTTACATCTGATTGTCTTAATTTACAGAAACAATGTTGCACTACCATCCAGTGCCCTAAAGACAGGTCAAACACATTTGACCTCATTGTAGGAATTCTGTATTCTTAGAGTCATGAATATTGAATTAACAGAAGTCTGTACAAAAGCCCTCCAAAGATCCTCCGAAAAAGCTCGATCAAAAAATCATATCGAGGTTACGGAAATTCATCTTTTAAAGGCTTTTTTAGAAGACCCCTCTGGGTATTTTTCCTCTCTTTTAAGAACGCTTGGTGTTGACATCAACGCATTAAAAGAGGAACTCGATCGATTGGAAAAATGCCTCCCTTGTTATGAAGGGGCGGGTAAAGAGCCCTCGTTTAATGCAAATCTGCAACAAATTATCGTTGCCGCAAAAGATTTAGCTGAAAAATGGAGGGATCGCTACATCTGTTCAGATCATATTCTGCTTTCCTATTGGAAAAATGCCTCTCAAAAAATCCGCTCTTTTTTCTCTGCCACTCAAACTCAAGCGGAGGAGGTCGAAAAACTCATCAAAGAAAAACGAAAAGATAAAACTATGGATAGCCCAACAAGTGAAGAGAACATGGATGCTTTAGAGAAGTATTGCAAAAATTTAACCTTGCTCGCACAGGAAGGCAAACTCGATCCTGTTATCGGTCGCGATGATGAGATTCAACGCACCATTCAGGTTTTATCGCGCCGCAGGAAAAATAATCCACTCTTGATTGGAGAGCCGGGCGTTGGAAAAACAGCAATTGCTGAAGGTCTAGCTCAAAGAATCCTCTCTTCTGAGGTCCCCGATACTCTAAAAGAGAAAAAGCTCTTTGCTCTCGATATGGGAAGCTTGATTGCAGGCACCAAATTCCGTGGCGAATTCGAAGAGAGATTAAAAAATATATTAAAAGATATCGAATCGAGTGAGGGCCGCTATATTCTCTTCATTGATGAGGTCCATACGCTCGTTGGAGCCGGCGCTTCAGAAGGCGCTATGGATGCGGCTAACCTTTTAAAACCTGCTCTTGCTAGAGGAACCCTTCACTGTATTGGTGCGACAACACTTAATGAATACCAAAAATACATTGAAAAAGATGCTGCCCTAGAGCGCCGATTTCAGCCGATTCTAATCAAAGAACCGAGCATCGAAGATGCCATTAGCATTTTAAGAGGCCTAAAAGAACGCTACGAAAACTTCCACGGTGTTCATATTTTAGAGTCTGCTCTTAACGCAGCAGTCCTCCTCTCCTACCGCTACATCCCTGACCGTCAACTCCCTGATAAAGCGATTGACTTAATCGATGAAGGGGCTTCCTTAATTCGCATGCAACTCGGATCTCGACCTCTTCCCATCGATATAAAAGAGCGTGAACTTTCAACCCAAATCATTAAACTCGAGGCTTTAAAGAAAGAGGGCTCCAAGGATGAACTCTCAATACTCGAAAATTTTATCGCAAATATCAAAGAAGAGCTGAATGCACTTAAAGAAGATTGGGACCATGAAAAGGGTCTGATCACCTCTGTAAAAGAGAAAAAAAATCAACTTGAAAAAATTCGGTTTGAAGAAGAAGAAGCTGAACGTGAAGGCCAATATAATCGAGTCGCTGAAATTCGCTACAGCCTAATTCCTGCTCTTCTCAATGAAACTGAAAAGAGCCAAAAAGCTTTAGATTCCTTACCAAACAGGCTTCTTCACGAAGAAGTGGATGAACAGCTCATTGCACAGATTGTCAGCAAATGGACAGGAATTCCTGTGATGAAAATGGTTCAGGGAGAGAAAGAAAAACTTCTTAATTTAGAAAAAACCTTGAAAAAAAGAGTAGTGGGCCAACCCTTTGCTCTAGAATCGGTCTCTGAAGCGATTCGGCGCTCACGGGCCGGCTTAGGCGATCCAAATCGTCCGATTGGCGTCTTCCTCTTTGTTGGACCAACAGGTGTCGGGAAAACAGAACTTGCAAAAACGCTTGCCTCTGAACTTTTTTCCTCAGAAGAGGCCATGATCCGGCTCGATATGTCCGAATATATGGAAAGACATACAGTTGCTAAGTTGATCGGCTCTCCTCCAGGCTACATTGGTTATGATGAAGGAGGCCAATTGACAGAAGCTCTTCGCCGCCGCCCCTATTCAGTTATCCTTCTCGATGAAATAGAAAAAGCTCATCCTGATGTCTTTAACATCCTCCTTCAACTCTTCGATGATGGCAGAATCACAGATAGCAAGGGACGAACGGTCAACGCCAAAAATGCTCTCTTTATCATGACCTCAAACCTTGGCTCTGAAAAACTCTTAGAAAAAATACAAACAGGTACTCTAAATCCTGATAAGGAAGAAATCTTAAAGATTATCGATCCCATCTTAAAAAGCCACTTTCGTCCAGAATTTTTGAATCGCGTCGATGAAATTCTCCCCTTCATCCCTCTTCAGGAACAGGATATGGAAAAAATCGCCCTCATCCAATTGAAAAAAGTTAAAGAGCGAATGAATGAAAAAGAATTGACCCTGCTTTGGGATCCTCATGTCTTAGCCCATTTAGCTAAAAAAGGTTATGATCCTATTTTTGGAGCTCGTCCTTTAAAACGCCTCATCCAAAAAGAGGTTATCTCTCTTTTAGCTTCCAATATTTTGAGTGAGAAAATTAAAAAAGGCGAAGAAGTGATTCTAAATTTAATCGATAACAAGGTTAATTTTATTACTAAATAATACACACTTGCTTTATTCATGTAATTAGGAAGTAATTAATTACATGAAATCACTAATACATTCAGTTTTCCCACCGATTTTAAGTTTAATTATTGTCATGTTGGGCAATAGTTTTTTTACAACTTTTATCAGTGTTTCGCTGTCTGAACAGCATTCCACCTACATTGTCGGATTTGTAAACTCAGCGTTCTATTCAGGAATATTAATAGGCTGCTTTTTTATGGAACGATTGATTCATCGAGTGGGTCATGTCCGTTCCTTTACTTTTTTTGCCAGTCTCAATGCGATTTTAGTACTTCTCCACCTTTTCCTAATCAATATCTACGCCTGGGTTAGCCTTCGTTTTCTTATGGGAATTTGCTCAAGTGGATTTTTCATCATTATTGAAAGTTGGCTTCTTCTTTTATCCGATACAAATTCTAGGGGAAAGATCCTCTCTTTTTACATGCTAGCGCTCTATCTAGCACAAGGCGCAAGTCAGTTCATACTCAATTGGTTAAACTTTCACTCCCACATTCCATTCTGTGTTACCGTCATGTTTTCTTGTCTTTCAATCATACCCTTTTCCATTATGAATGATAAAGTCCCAAAATGTTTAACGGCTCCAAATTTTAGTATCTTCGAAATCATCAAAAACTCCCCTCTTGGATTTACCGGATGCATCCTATCCGGCATGATGGTTTCAGCCTTTCACGGTCTAGCTCCTGTAATGGGAAAAGAGCTTGGGCTCAATATGCTTCAAATCACAAAAATGATGGGATTAACGATCTTTGGAGGCCTTATATTTCAATGGCCAATCGGACACCTCTCAGACCTCTTCAATCGAAGAAAGGTCCTCTCCTTTGTGAGTCTGTCATTAATTGCAGTCTCGGTTACCCTAGCTTTTAGCAGAACCTTCCATTTTGGGCTCTTTCTCCCCCTCTCTATGCTCTTTGGAGGCTTGCTCTTCACCCTCTATCCTCTTTCAATCAGCTACACCTCAGACCGCATCAGCACCGCCTCAATCACAACCATCACATGCGTCATGTTGATCCTCTATGGAGTTGGAAGCATTGCGGGCCCTTTAGCCGTGCCTTTAGCGCTAACGCACATCGGCCCTCACGGACTCTATCTTTATGTAGCAACTCTTACAATTTTTCTCTTTCTCTTTTCAAATTCCAGGTTTGGAAGAGAAGAAATTCTAAAAACTCCACTCTCTCCACCTGAACCCCTTGCAGTTCCATCAGAAGAGTTAACCGAAAATCAGAGTGAAAATTCTTTAAATTGATCTTTTAAAGAAGCTGGAACGACCTCGTCGATTCCTTCCTTATCATACATTAAGAAATAGGAACACGCAAAGAGAATACCAAGAGCCGGACTGAAAATGGCAACCGTCAAGGCAACAAAAGAAACAAGCGCTCTCTTTATAGAAAGCCGAGTCCGCTTTAACTTTTGTTTGAGTAAAGAAGAGCTAAAACCCGTTGCCGCGCTTAAAAGAAAATAGACCAAGAGCATCACTAAAGAATAGGCAGTCCAAGCAAGATCAGCACAAAGCAGAAGCGCAAAAAACAAGCGCGCTGCAAGTGATGAAAAAATCCGCTCTCTAAAAGAAAGAGGAGAGGGGTCACTATCCTCCTTCTGCTCATCATTTAAAGGAAGTTCTTGAAAATCTGATAATTTGTAAATTGCCATCTGCATATCCTAACGTTGACATCAAATCGAAAAAAAAGAGGAGATGGGTGCCTTCCGACGCTCCATTTCCTTTTCTTTGAATTTGACCATATTCCCTTCTTTTTTGTGTAGTCTTTCTTTTCCAAGAAAGCAATTCCTACAAAAAAACAAGCCGCTAAAGAGCTCCCTTAGCGATTTCGATCGATTCAGTGGCGTATTTTGACAGTTCTTTTGTAATTCTCCATAGCTGTCCTTCAACATTTTGAGTTAAAAAGAAGATAACCCCAGAAAATGGGACCTCAGATAGTTTGAGGCTCATTTTTTGATACCACTCAAGTGAATCTAAAATATCGTTAGGTGGAAGAATTTTTTCCGACATTTTTAAATTAATATTTATGTGATTATTTAAATTTTTATGGAAGCTTTGCCCGCTCTTCAAAGACCAATCCCGCACATCAAGAAAGCAATCCGATTCAATAATTAGATTGTATTTAGCGCCATATTCACTCTCTTTCTGCTTAAGACAGTCGTAATAGCCGTTGTCTCCAATAGAAAATTCCTTGAAAAAATCACATTCAACACTCTCTCCTACCGCCATTTCTTCGATAAAATATTTTAATTGTATCTGGTAATCCGGATCATCAATCCCAATCCCTTTTCCTACATTCATTGAGAGTAACCCTTCTTTTTTTACTCCTTCTTCTATGTCTTGAGAGGTCGAAAGGGAATGGCTCAGAGATTTCAGCATTTCAGGATAAATTTGAACTAAATTTTCCTTCAAATAAAAAAGAATGGTTAAATTTCTATGAAAAGACAATAGATTATTTTCCTTAAAGGAGTTAAGGATTCCTTCATCAAATGCAAGATCCTCATAATTTGAAACATTTTCTAATAATTGGCTAGGAGAACAAAATACTTTTGACATAACAACCTCATTAATATGTTTGTTTCCTATAATTGTATATGATCACACTATTATAATTAAGTTAATTATCTTTTATTATGTTTTGTATTCTTGTGCCAAAAATGCTGTCAAAAATCAGAAAACGTCCCTAGACAGTAATCAAGCAGTATGATATCCTTATCGAAAAAATTGTTCGGAGCAAAAGATGTCAAAAGTCTGTCAAGTGACCGGCAAAAAACCGCGAAAAGGTCGTTCCTATTCCATCCGCGGAATTGCCAAGAAGAAAAAGGGTATTGGTCTAAACATTACTGGCAAGTGCAAGCGCCGCTTCCAACCCAATCTAGTGAAAAAACGATTTTGGTTTGCTGAAGAAGAACGCTTTATAACTTTGCGGCTATCGACAAGTGCAATGCGCACAATCGATAAAAATGGCTTAGCTTCAGTGATTCGCGATATGCGCAGCACTGGCTTTAAAATTTAGGCTGTGTTCAAAACCCTGACTCTTCGTTGGGGTTTGCTTTTATTCCCTCTATTTTTCTTTTTTCTTATTTTTTATGCTCTTAGAATCCACTTTCCAAACGAAAAAGTTCCAATCCGCTTTTACGCCAATCAGACGCGTGACAACTTAAAACTATTGACCGCTGAATCTCTTCGCTTAACTAAAAATTCAATCCATCTAGCCAGCTATCATCTCACGGACGAAGATATCATCAACCACCTTAACCATCTCGCTCATGATAAAGACGTCACTTTGTATCTCGACCACACCAATAAAAGAATTAAAAAAAAACTTCATCCAAACATCACCCTTCACTTGATCAAAATGAAAGGATTGATGCATGAAAAAATTTGCATTATCGATAAGAAGTATTCTTTTCTAGGAAGCGCGAATATGACAAGAGATTCCCTTTCCTTCCACGACAACATCATTTGCGGGATATTGAGCGCATCTCTTGCAGAAAAATTGATCCTACATCTTAAATCTCTCACTGAAAACCTCCAAACACCCCCTCTTATTGAAAGAATTAACGGGCAAAAAATTAAGATCCTTTTTTCTCCCCTTTCAGGAGAAGAGGCTGCCAATCTCATCAAAAAAGGAATCCAAAAAGCAGAGCAGGAGATCTTTATTTCGATGTTCACCTTTACCCATCGTCCCATCATTCACCTCCTGCTTGAAGAGAGAAAAAAAGGGAAAAATGTCGATGTCTACCTCGATCAAACGACCTCACGCGGGAGTTCAAAGTGGGCGAAAGAGCATTTGAATCCTTCCCTTAACCGATCTTCCTCTCTCTTCCACCATAAGTGGGTTTTACTCGATCAAAAAAAAATAATTTTTGGATCGGCTAATTGGACCCAAGGGGCTTTTAAAAGAAATGCGGACTACGTCTGTCAAATCTCACCTCTCACACCCAAACAAAAAAAATTCTTCAAAAAAATCTCCAAAAAAATCAAGCAAGAGACTCACATTCCAAACAAGAATAAGACTTGAGGAATATTAAGTTTTATTAAATAATCCTCTTTTTTTTGTCTTAGGAATCCGAAAAAATGCATGTATCCAATCACACCTCGAAAGGTCCTGTTGATCTTCTAGTTGATTTTTGTTTTGAGTTTGATTTTTTAAAAATTTTAAAAGTTGTAACGCAAGCTCTAATCATAATCAACTACCATGAAGAAACCATCAGCGAAGTCGCGCGTGGGTGCAAAGAATTTAAGTTTGCTAAAGTCGCTTTTTTCAGTATACCTAAAGACATTCTCAATCTTGAAAATTATCTCCATACTTTTATTTCTGATGCTCCAACGCTCTCTAACAAGGATTTGATCGAAAGAATTACAACCCTTTCCTGTAAACATTTTCTTAATCTTAGCAAGGATTTATGCGAAGTTTCTAAAACAGCTGTCTCAACTTTTGAACCTCTAAAACCCTTAATTCGTCCTTTAGCTGCACTTTCAGGGATTTTAAGCTCGATTTCTGCAATCTATCACTTAAGCATTACGAGTATTGAAATCATCCAATGTTTGAAAAGTCCGGATAAGGTAGAACCGGTAGTCTGGGCGGGCTTCATTCTCTCTATCGCTCTTTATGGACTCAAACTTATTTTAGGATTACTCGCTCTAATCGGTGCTCTTTTTCTTTTCTCTTTCTCCCCAACAACCCTCCTCATCCTTTCCTCTCTTCTGCTTCTATTGACAATCTTACAGTTTTTTTACCAGGAGAGCCAAATAGAACCTGATAATTGGGCTGAGCTCCAATTTTGCCATTTATGATTAATTATAAAATGACCCTCTCTTATGAGGGAGCTCCTTTTTTTGGTTGGCAAAAGACTCTGAATCACCCAACAATAGAGGGCTGCCTGGAAAAGGCTCTTTTAAGGCTATTTGGGTTTGCGCCTTCGCTTCAGGCTGCATCCCGAACAGATCGAGGCGTCCATGCTCTTGGGCAAGTTGTGAACTTTCTTGCTCCCGAAATTGATTGTCAAAAAATCAAGTTCAAGCTGAATCATCTTTTACCGGAGAGTATTCAAGTCTTTCAAGTAGAGAAAGCAAGCCCCTTGTTTCATCCCACACTCGATAATAAGGGAAAAGAGTATCACTATCGAGTTACGATAGATCCCATCCAATCCCCAGAGATGCGTTTCTATGCCTGGCACTATTTCTACCCAATCGATCGAAATAAGCTGCAAAAAGCTAAAGAATTATTTATCGGAATTCATGATTTTTCTCCTCTTTCAAATCAAACAACCCCGTCTCAATCTTCAAGAAAATGCCACCTTTTTTCTATAGACATCGAGGGGGATAGCCGGCATTTAATTTTTAAAATACGCGGGGACCGCTTCCTATATAAAATGGTACGCAACCTGGTTGGTACTCTGATTCAAATGGGGTCCAATAAAATTTCTTTATCCACCTTTCCACTAAATCGCCAAGCATGCGGCATGACAGCACCGGCTCATGGACTTTATTTATATAAAGTTTTTTATTGAATTTATTTTTTTTCTATTTTCTTTTAGAATGATTGTATGATTCATCGAAATGACCCTTGCTGGTGTAATAGCGGAAAAAAATGGAAGCGATGCCACTACCCTCAGAAAGCCTCAAATGAGCAGGCGGCTCTTAAGGAGGAGTATTGGAGAAAATACCAAATTCGACTCAAAACTCCAGAAGAGATTGAAGGCATTCGTAAAGCCGCTAAGGCTACAGCTCGTATTCTCAAGGAAACCTGTGCTATAGCGAAAGAGGGCGTTACAACCAATGAAATTGATGCTTTTGCCCATAAACTCCACAGAGAAATCCATGCACGCCCAGCACCTCTTGGCTATGGAGATCCTCCTTTCCCTAAATGCATTTGCACCTCTTTAAACGAGGTCATCTGCCATGGAATTCCTAACGACATCCCTTTGAAAAATGGAGATATTCTCAATATCGATACCAGCCTTGAATTAAATGGTTTTTTCGGTGATTGCAGCTCTATGGTCATGATTGGAGAGGTCTCCGATGAAAAAAAGCATGTCGTCGCTGTTTCAAAAGAATGCTTGAAACGCTCCATCGCTTTATTAAAACCTGGAATTTTTGTTTATGAAATTGCAGAGGTGATCGAAGACTATGCTAAGGCTCAAAAATGCTCTGTTGTCAATCAATTTGTCGGTCACGGAATTGGGCTGCAATTTCACGAAGCGCCTTCAATTCCACACCATTATAATAAGATAAAAATACCTCTTGTTCAAGGGATGACCTTTACGATTGAACCCATGATTAACGCAGGCGTTCGAGAGGGTAAAATTAATTCAAAAAACCACTGGGAAGCACGCACTCTCGACGGCAAGCCTTCTGCTCAATTTGAGCATCAACTCTTGATCACCGAAGATGGACGTGAAATTCTTACCTTGATTGAGGAAGACTCGTGAAAGAACTTAACAAACTATTCGATAATAATCGCCTTTGGGCGAATCAAAAAACGCAGCAAAATCCTGATTTCTTCTCTGATTCAGCAAAAAAGCAAGCCCCTAAATATCTTTGGATCGGCTGCTCGGATAGCCGCATCCCTGCAAACGAAATTTTAGGCCTAGAACCCGGTGAAATTTTTGTTCATCGCAATATCGCAAACCTTTGCCCCCACACTGACTTTAATTGCCTTAGCGTTTTACAATTTGCAATAGAATCTCTTTCCGTTGAACACGTAATTGTTTGTGGACACTACGGATGTTCAGGCGTTGCCGCAGCTATGGAAAATGCCCAATGCGGACTTGTTGATAATTGGCTCTGTCATATTCGAGATGTCTATGCCAAAGAGAAAAAAATACTCGACAATATCCGTGATAAGGAAAAACGATACCGCCGCCTTGTCGAGTTAAACACTCTTTATCAAGTCATGAACGTTTGCCACACAACAATAGTCCAAAATGCTTGGGATAAGAAGAAAAGCCTTACTGTACATGGTTGGGTCTATGATCTTTCTACAGGCCTTTTAAAAGATTTAGATTGTTGCATTTCTTCTCTAGATCAAATTGAAAAGACACATCAAACCTTGATGCTCAACCCTTAGAGATCGTTGAATCTTCGATTAACTGAGAAACAAGACTTCCAAGAAGATGATTTTCTTCTTCAAGCCTTAAACACTCCTCTTCTGTACTTTTAAGATCCTGAACCAACACCTCTTCTTCTTTGGATGAAGCCATCTCTTTTTCCTTCAATATCTTTCGATAAGCAAAAAGATCACTCTCTTGTTGAAAAAGCTGGGCACGAGTCGTATCTAAAACTTTTTTCTTGTCATTAAACTGCTGACGCAAAACCTTAATATCAGGAGGGGTTTTGGCTATCTTCTCTTGAAGATTTTCAACCTCATTTTCTAAGGCCTTAAAAGCTAAAGAAAGAGAATCGCGCTCTTTTTCGATCTTCAATAAATTTTCCTTAGAAAGATCCTCTTCAAGAAGCTGCATTTGACGTGAGGAAAGAAGTTTTACTTCATGCTTTAACGAGTGCAGTTCATTTTCTTTATCCTTTAATAATCGCTCGAGTTGAATGTTCTGATTTTTTATATCTTCAAAAAGAGCCGCCTTCTCTTTAGAGAGCGAGGGTTGACTTGTTTCATTTCGTTCAAGTTTTAAGTCTTCAATCAGCCGCCTTTGAAAAAGAGAGTCTTTTTTCAGCTCTTCAACTTCATCAAAAAGCTTTTGGGTCTCTCTATCACTTGCCTTTAACAGCTCCTCCATGGATTGAGACTTTTCTTGAGCTTTTTTTACGCGCTCTCTAGCCTGTTTTAATTCTCCCGAAAAATCAGGCTCCTCTACTTTATCCTCTACCTCTCTAACACGAATCGATTGAATCATCCCTGTCAGAAAGAAAGAAATCGAAAGGGATGAAAAATAACCAAAATACCAAACATGCGATCCTTTTGGAAGCTGAAACTTAAAAAGAAAAAAAGAGGCTAAAGTCAAGCAAGAGGCAATCAATGCCCCCTTTACTTCGTAAAATAAGGAAGCAATTAAGCCTAGTAGAGTTAATAAAAAGAAAGTGGTGTTAAAAGAAACCCCTTTTACAAGGCCCATTGCAAGAAGCGCAATAACAAAGAGAGGACCGAGAAGCAAAAGAGACCTCTTTTCATCCCCCTCTTTATCGAATGTCATTTCATTCATCATTTGAACTCATTTTAGAAGATACCGACTCTTCTTTAAATATAAACTAAATTCAGTTTTCTGTCGTTAGATCAAGGTCGATGTCGGATAAAATGGTGCTCATAACTAAAAACCCTTGTTTGAACCGATCCCAACCAAAGTGTTCATTTGGTGAATGAATATTATCACTCATCAGTCCGGTTCCAATGAGTATAGGACTTACATTACAAATTTCAGCAATCTTAATCGCAATAGGTATGGATCCGCCTGTTAAGATATAACGACAGTCCGCATGAAAGACTGACTCAAAAGCCTCTGCAACAACACCCACAAACTCTTGATCCGGAGAGGTTCGAAACCCACCAAATCCTCCATGACATACCACCTCAACATCCATGCCTGTAGGTGATTTTTTTTGTAAAAAATCGCAAATCTGTTGACTAACTTCCTCAGGGACTAAATTCGGAGGTAAACGACATGAGAGCTTTGCATGTGCTTCAGCTGGAATTACAGTTTTGAACCCTTCTCCAGTATAGCCGCCCCAAATACCATTAATTTCAAGCGAGGGCCTTAACCAATTGGAGACAATAGGCGAAATACCATGTTCCATATCGAGTGAGCGAACCCCAAATTTTTTCTGATATTCTTCTTCATCAAAGTCTAAAAAATAATGTTTTAGCTCTTCTTTTTCTAAAGTTTCAAGGCTATCATAAAAGTGAGGAATTGCAATGGAACCTGTTTCTGACCAAAGTGCGCTTAACATATTGACTAGCGCCTTATTGGGATTGAGAGCTAAACCGCCGTGATTTCCAGAATGTAAATCAGCATTTGAACCGCGGCAGGTCACATCAAAAGTTACGATACCCCGAGCCCCTAAAGTCACACCGGGAACATTTTTTGCAGGCAGATCCACATCCACAATGAGCAGTTGATCTGCCTTTAATTTTTCCTTATTTTGCTCGAGTAGTGTTGGAAGAGAAGGAGAACCCACCTCTTCTTCACCTTCAATCAGGAGGCGAATATTCCATTTTAGCTTTTTGCCCTGTTCAAGAAGTGCCCGAAGCGCCGTAACTGTGTAGAAGCATTGCCCTTTGTTATCAGCAGCACCCCGTGCAAAAACATCGTTTCCCCGCATCTCAGGCTCAAATGGCTTTGAATCCCAAAGTTCCAAAGGATCGACAGGCTGCACATCATAGTGATGATAAATCAAAAGGGTTTTGGCATCAGGACCCGCATCATATGAAGCAAAAAGAACAGGATGCCCGCCGCCTTCAAAAACCTCAACATTCAGCCCTATTTTAACAAGATAGTCTTTCAGCCACAAAGAGCATTTCAACACATCTTGCTTATGCTTGGGCTCAGAGCTAATGCTTTCAAATCTTAGAAAAGAGAAATAGTCGTCCTGAATGGACTTTTCGTTTTTTTCAAACCAGTTTAACATATCCACAGATTAACACAGGCAAGCTTGTGCAAGCAATACCTATCTTTAATTCTAATAAAAGTATTATTTTTATTAGCTGTCAAACAATAAAGAATCGATTAAAATTTATACCAAAAAATGATTCAAAATTTGGGATTTTAACTCTGAAAAAGCTAATTTTGTTTATTTTCTTCGTCCATTTTTTCTAGCCCATCGAAAGTTCTGCGAATTCCGTCCCCAATCATAAAACTTGCAAGTTGCTTGGTTCCAGGAAATGGCAAAATCCATACAAGCGCACCACCTAATATTTCTACACCTCCCACTACCATTGAGCCTGGAATCTCTGCTTCTACGTTTTCAATATTTGCTCTACACAAAAAAACTGGTATTAAAGAGTTGTTTGTATCGCTTATTTGACTATTATGGATTGAGATTCCTTTCCGATCTAAAATCGAATGATAAATCTCCTTACAAGAGTCTAAGCTCATTAAATATTCTTTACTTGTTAAGATGTCTGAACCAAATTGAACCAAAAAATGTTCATAAAAATCACAGATCAGTTCATAAGCCTCTTCTATAGACATATCCCCGACTTGATCAAAGAATTCGATAATAGCTAAGGTGTCTTCTTGGTCTATGGCCTCTAATAACTCGGATGCGTGAGATGAAAAGCAATCAGCACTAGAAAACAAGAAAAAAATAAAAAATACTCTAAATCTTCTCATTACCCTCCTCCATAAATCAAAAAATAGAAACCAACTAAAATAATCCAAAGATAGAACACTATTTGACGAGTGTTTTGAACTTTCCACGCTTTTGCTAAGTTTTTACCACTTATCGCAAACGCATAAGCAAAAAATACAAGCCATGTCATTGGTGCAATTATTTTGAATAAAAAAGTCTTTATCAACTCCACAATCAATTACCTTTTTTCAAAAAAAAATAAAATCACAAACAAAAATAGTCAAGCATAAAAATACGCGCCTCCTCGCCTCTGCGTTATACCGAAAATGAGGTTGAAACATAAACCAAATCATTTTCGGTATATCACTTTTAATGTGAGGAAAGTATAATTTGCACTTGAGTTTCACCATGCATACATGGTAGAATAGGGTTATGTTTAAGCGAATGGCTCTTTTCTTAGTTGTTAACATTGTCGTTGTGGCTTCGGTCTCTCTTGCTCTGTCTCTCTTTAATGTTCGACCCTATTTGACCGCCTATGGACTTAACATTAAAAGCTTAGCGATTTTTTGCCTTATTTGGGGGATGGCCGGAAGTTTAATTTCTCTTCAACTTTCACGTAAAATGGCAAAATGGCTTATGCGCATCCAGTTAGTAGATGGCCGCTTAAAGGATGAAAAGCTCAATCGCCTCTATCGCTCAGTGGCCTTATTAGCTGATAGAAAAGGCTTGCCAATGCCTGAGGTTGGCATCTTTGAGTCAGTAGATGTCAATGCTTTTGCAACCGGTCCTTCGAAAAGACGCTCTCTTGTAGCCGTATCGACTGCTCTTTTAAACAAAATGTCAGATACTGAAATGGAAGCGATTTTAGCACATGAAATGAGCCATATTGCCAATGGCGATATGGTCACAATGACCCTCCTTCAAGGAATTGTTAACGCCTTTGTAATGTTTTTTGCCCGCCTGCTTGCTTTTGCCCTTTCAAGTATGGGGCGAGGAAATAATCGCCGGGGCTCTCCCCTCTCCTACTATCTCTCTGTATTTGTGTTTGAGATTATTTTTATGCTGATCGGCTCAATGATTATTGCTGCCTATTCACGCTTTCGTGAATATCGCGCTGACAAAGGCGGCGCTGAGCTTGCCGGGAAAACTCAAATGATTCAAGCGCTTCGCCATCTTAAAGGTATTCAAAGAGAAAAATTTGAAGGTTCAAAGCGCGCGCTTGCTCCCTTTATGATTCAGGCCCCCAGGCAAAGGTCTATCTTTTCCCATCTTTTTTCAACCCATCCTGCTCTAGATAAACGAATCGCTCGACTTGAAAACCTATCCCCCACTTTTTCACTCAACATAAGTCGATAAGCTGCTCGACAAGCTCTTCTGGATTTTCCATTAAAATCAATTCCTCTGATTCAATAAAATAAGCTTTCTTCGGTTTCAAGGTATTGCAAAGCTTCGCAAGATTTTCTTTTTTTAATATGATGAAATCAACTGCTGTCAGCTTTTTAAAAAGTGTTATAAAAGAGGGATCAATTGTATGGGAGCAGTAAAGGATTAAACGATCGAATTGATTTGAAAGTCTTTCTAAATGAGCATAAAGCGTAGGTGTAATCGCTGGAATATCATTAATTCCCAATAAAGCAAACTCCTGATCCTCTAAAATTTTCATCAGGGTAAAAAGATGCTCTTCATCAAATTCTTTATTTGCAACATCCTGATGCAAAAGTCTTTCACTTAACTCTTTTAATGAAATTCTTTTACACCCCATGTGCTCAATCGCAATCGAAGCTCCAACATTTGCTAGTTGACAGGCAGATTCGATATCAATCTGATTACCAAGAGCCATAGTCAAAAAAGCTAAAACTGTATCTCCGGCCCCCGTAACATCCGTGACTTCTTTCGCAATAGCCGGAAAGTCCCTTTGCCGGTTTTCCCTATCAAAAAGTGAGATTCCTTTTTCTGAACGGGTAATCATAATCATTTCAGCTTGTGATTGGGCTAAAAGAGCTTGAGCGAGTTCTTTTATGGGCGTATTTTTAGGCAACTTTGCTGCTGCAATCGCCTCTTTAAAATTAGGTTTAATCAAGGTCGCTCCTCTATACTTTGAAAAATCACTGCCCTTTGGATCTACAAGTACTGGTATGGATCTTTTTTTTGCCTGAAGAATTAGATTGGATAAAAGCGTTTCGCTTAAAAAACCTTTCCCATAATCTGAAATAGCAATGATATCACAACCTACAAGGATCTTGGGAAGAGCTCTAATGATGGCTTCTTCAAGTTCACTTGAAAGGGGTTTTAAAGTTTCATCATCGATGCGTAAGAGCTGCTGACTTTCTGCAATCAATCGAGTCTTTTTAATTGTATTGTAATTTTTTTCGATTTTTAAACTGTTAACAGAAGCCCCTTCTTTTTTAAGGAGTTCTTTTAATAACTGCCCTTTTTGATCCTCACCGATGCGACCCAGTGTCATGACCTCTGCTCCAAGAGACAAAAGGTTCAAGACAACATTTCCTGCCCCTCCGGGCAACGTATTTTCTTTTTCAACTTTTAAAACGAGTACGGGAGCTTCAGGAGAAATTCGCTCAACCCGTCCCCCTTTATAAGCGTCGAGCATATAGTCGCCTACAACAAGAACTCTGATAGGCTTAAACTTACTGAATGCTTGAAGGGAATTTACCATGTTTCATTTTTGATCAGATAATTTTGGACGTAATCCTGAACACTCTCCTCAATTGTTTGTAGAGGTATTCTCTCGATTTCCCGCTTTTTAAGCGACTTTTGAAATTTTGATAAATCTGCCATTGTATAATTCTGATATTGCTCAACAAGGTCTTTAGGCATTGGAACGTAACGGATATCGACAGGAAGGTTTAAAGCTTTGAAAATGGCCTCGCTTATGCGATTCCAAGATACGGCCTCTCCACGTCCGACGTTGAAGATCCCATTTAAATGATAATCGAGAAAAAAACAGGTGAAGGCAGCTGCATCTTTCACATAAATAAAATCTCGGCACTGCTCTCCATCCTTAAATTTTTCAGGCTCTGTTGACTTAAAAAGCTCTACATAGCCCTGAGATTGAATTTTAGGTGTCATGTGGTAGACCATCGATGCCATTCGTTTTTTATGAAACTCATTTGGACCAAAAACATTGAAATATTTTAACCCTACAACTTGATCTAAAGCACCTTGCTGCATAAGCCAAAGATCAAAAAGATGTTTAGAGTACCCGTAAATATTTAAAGGTTTGAGATCGCTAAGCAGGTCGTGAGAATCTGAAAAACCAAGCTTTCCATCCCCATAAGTTGCAGCTGAGGAGGCATAAATAAAGCGATGATTGTTTTTCAGAGCATATTCGGCAAGCTTTACAGAAAATCGGTAATTGTTTTCCATAAAGTAATCCCCATCTCGACAAGTCGTATCGCTGCAAGCGCCTAAATGTAAAATGGCTTCAATCTCTTTTTCACGCCCTTTCAAGTATTGAAAAAGTTCATGTTTTGAAATGAAATGTTGAAAAAGCTTTCCTCGTAAATTAAGCCATTTATTCGATTCCTTTAAATCATCTACGAGTAAAAGATTTGTAAAACCCCTGTCGTTAAGATACCGAACAATAGCAGAGCCGATAAATCCGGCAGCTCCGGTAATCACGATAAGCTGGTCGTCATAAATTTCTTTCTTTTCCATAGATTTCACGCAAGCTCTCTAATAATTCTAATATCAACTGTTTCAAATTCTATATCTTGAGGAAAATAGTCATTATCCTCAAAGCGGCGAGTCGACACTTCAGATTCTAATAATCTTAAAATCGTGGTTATCACAAACCTCATTAAATAACATAAGGCTGCAACTGAAAACGCACAAGTGCACAAAAAAATGATAGCCCCGAGGTAGGGGGTCGAGTTAGTCGTAATTGGATTCGTCATAAAAGAGGAGAGATTAAGATATCCTCAATATTATTCTCAAGACATTTGATGCAAAATAAAGGATGAGCCACTTCCTGTCATGGTTACAAATGAATTCTTCTTTTTAAGATCTTGTTTTAAAAGTTGCAGCTTAGGAGCTATTTTAAAGGCGGCCTCCTCTAAGTCATTGATGAAAATAGGTCTTCCCTTTAAAAATGCATTGAGAAGCGTTTCAGGATCCACCCCCCCTTTAATTTCAACTTTAGAAAAAACCTCTTTTGTCGAAAGACCAAAACTTGGCGTAATGATTTCTAAATCGATAAAAGGGGCTGATAGCTCGTGAAGAATCTCTCCTCGACCTGTCGCATACGCTAATCCATTTGTAAAAAAGAAAGGAACATCCGATCCAATTTTGGCGCCAAGGTGAGATAGCTCATTTTTAGAAAGAGGATTGCCATGGAGGTTGTTTAATGCAAAGAGCACGGTTGCGGCATTGCTGCTCCCTCCCCCAAGCCCTGCTTGGATCGGGATATTTTTTTGAACGTCGATCTTGCAGCAAAACGAATAGTTTGTCTCTTTTCTGAAAAGATCCAATGCTTTGAAAGCGAGATTATCTCGATTTGTTGGTATCGATGGATTTGAGCAAGAAATAGCGTCACGATCAGAAAGTTCAATAGAGATTTCATCAAAAAGAGGAAGTCTCTGCATTAATGAAGCAATCTCATGAAACCCATCGCGACGCTTGTATAAAACACGAAAAAAAAGGTTAGCTTTAGCAAAAGACTTAAGCTTCCGGACTCTCAGCTTTAACCTCGTTTTCCTTTTTCTCTAGAGTCGGGCGATCTCCTCGAATATTCAAGGCAATCTCGAAGCTCACTCCCTCTTTGAGCTCAATAGGCACGATATGCTTTCCAAGCTTTTTGAACGACTGACCAATTCGAATACAGCGCCTTTCTAATAAAATACCCTCTTGCTCATTGACAAGCTCGATAATATCTGCACTACTAACAGAGCCATAAAGGTGCCCTTCATGGTCAACCTTGACTACAGTCTCATAGATTCGGCCTTCAATCTTACTTTGAATAGCCTCAGAATCCTTGCGGTCAGTAATAGCTTGCTCATCACGTTCTTTCTTCAAACGATCCTGCATTCGAATCGTTCGCTTGTCTGCAACAACAGCCATGCTCTTTGGAAGAAGGAAATTGCGAAAAAATCCAGGCTTCACATTTGTGACAATCTCGCCTTTTCGCCCTAACCCCTCAACATCTTGAATAAGTAGGATTTGATTTTGCATCGTTTTTCCTCCTAATCTTCAGCCGAAAATGGCATTAATGCCATATATCGTGCACGTTTGATAGCTTGTGTAAGGTGTCGCTGATGATAGTGCGAAACCCCTGTAATTCGACGAGGCAAAATTTTGCCATTATCAGTCGTAAATTGAGCGATCAAGTCGACATCTTTATAATCGACCTCTTTTCTGCCTGCAGCAGTAAAAGGGCAGGGTTTTTTCTTTTTGAACCCCCCTGCAAAGAATTTATCCTTTCTTACCATAACTACTCCGCGTGTTTTAAAGGTTTAAATTCAATTTTTTCAAAGGCTTCATCAGCTTTCAATGTCATAAAGCGTACAAGATCTTCATTTAATTTGTACTCTTCCCAAACTTCCGGCATGATTTTTGGACATAAAGCAAAATAAACAATATAATAGAAACCCTCTTTACGCTTCTGAATCTGGTAGGCAAACTTACGGCGCCCCCAATCGATCAAGCTTCGAATCTCTCCACCTTTTTCTTCGATTGATTTCGTGATTTTCTCAATCGCTTTTTTGCGCGCATCTTCACTTAAAGTCGCGCTGATAATATACATGCCTTCATAAAGTTGGCTTGCGTTATTCATTTTTTTCTCCATCTTTCGATGTGTGAATTGTAACAGCTTTTGATAATTCCCCTCTTATCCACTTCTCAATCAATTCAACTGTTTGATTCAGAAGCTCAGGCAAAAGCTTCATTTCTTCATCCAACAAACGGCTTAAAACATAGGAAGCTAAATCGCCATCAAACGAATCGCCAATTCCTATTCTAATACGCGCATACTCCTGTGTCGAAAGGGTCAATTCAACATTTTTCAACCCCTTCTGCCCTCCTGAACTTCCCATTTTCCGAAAACGAACATCTCCAAAGTCAAGGTCGATGTCATCTGAGATAACAAGAAGATTCTTTAAAGGAATCTTGTAAAAGTCAAGGAGGCGCAATGCCGCTTGTCCAGATAAATTCATATAAGTCGTTGGGCGCGCTAAATAGAGCTTTTTTTCTTCAAAAGTCAGCTTTGCCACATGTGCTTTCCTCTTACTCTCTAAGACAAAAGCGGCTCCATGGCACTTTGCAAAAGCATCGACAGCCATGAATCCCATATTGTGGCGTGTTAAAGCGTACGTTTCCCCCGGGTTTCCAAGACCTAGGACAAGATAAGGCTCCATTTAATGACCGCTCCTTAACGTTTCGCTATTGTGATAAGCACTTCTTTCTCTCCCACAAGAGGCTTTACCTCTGATGGAATAGAAAGATCCCTCACGCGGACCGTCCCTCCGATATTCAGCCCCTTGATATCGATATCAAAAGCACTTGGCATATCTTTCGGAAGACATCGAACGCGGACATGACGCTTCACGTCGCGCTTAAATCCACCGAGCTTAATTCCAACTGAGTCGACAACATTGAGACATCGAATCGGAACATTCACATCGATTAGACGCGTTTCATCTAACCCCTGAAGGTCGACATGCTCAATCGCATAAGTCGTTGGATGATACTGAATCTCTCGTACGAGACAAGAGTATGACTTTCCCTCAATATCGAGTTCAATTCTCATTGTGGAAAGATGTCCCCTCTCAACGTTTTGAAGAATCTTACGGAAAGTAGATCCATCAAGAGCGATGAGCTGGTTTTCTTTTCCAGCGATATAAAAAACAGCTGGAACCTCTTTAGCTGCACGAAGACGTGTCAGCTCACTTTTTTTATTGCCCGCTCTTTTCGTAGCAGTCAGCTTCATTTTTTGTTCTCCAAACTAAGCCCAGAAAAAGAGATAGAGCGTATTTTGCTTATGTCCGATCAAGGCAAAGCGCCTGAATCGACTCACCTAGGACAATGGATTCAATAGCCCGTGCAAACAAGGGAGCGACCGAAATCGTCTCAATCTGATTAAACCCTGCTTTCTCCCTTAAGGGAATCGTATCGGTTTTAACCAAAGTTTCAATGAAACTTTTCTTTGCACAATCCCCAACAAAAAGCCCGTGTGTGATAGCCGCTAGAACTCTCTGAGCTCCTGCCTCTTTCACGACCCTTGATGCCTCTTTTAGGGTTACCGCTGTTGAACAGATATCATCGATTAGGATGACATTTCGCTTTTCGACATTACCGATCAAAAAGCGCATTTCAACATTTCCACCGCCTACTCGACGTTTTTCCACAATTCCGACATCCGCTCCCAGTCTAGATGCAAAAGCCCGCATGAGCTTTACGCTTCCAAGGTCTGGGGCTACGATAACAGGATTGTCTACCCTCTTAGCAAGAGAGTCGGCAAGAGTGGGAAAGCCGTAAAGATTATCTACAGGAATATCAAAAAATCCCTGAATTTGTTCGCTGTGCAAATCCATAGTCAAAACACGTGTTGCACCCGCTGTTTCCAGCAGATTCGCCACAAGTTTTGCCGTAATTGGCACACGACCCTTGTCTTTACGATCTTGTCTGGCATACCCAAAATAAGGCATTACCGCAACAATCTCTCTTGCCGACGCCCGCTTGAGAGCGTCGATCATAATCAAAAGCTCCATAAGATAGAGGTTGGGATTAAGGGCCACAGACTGGACCAAAAAGACATCCCGACCACGGACATTCTCTAAAATTTGAACGCCTATCTCGTTATCTGGAAATTTTACTATCGAAGCCTCACCTAAGCCAATACCCAAATGATCCGCTATGGCTTTTGCAAACTCCGGGTGAGAAGTCCCCGAGAAAAGCATAAAGGATTTTTTTGAATTCATAAAACCTGATGAAGATTTGGGGCGGCAGGACTCGAACCTGCGCATGGCGGGATCAAAACCCGCTGCCTTACCGCTTGGCTACGCCCCAGCTTAAACAGAAGCAATCATAGAAGGAAGGGAAATAAAACGCAAGAGCTCTCTTGTTTTCATCATCAAGACAAAATATAATTTGACTCCTTTTGAAACTCGCTTTGATTGAGAAAATTAATGATTTTTGAGCAGATTTAACGACAAATTTTGAGAATATACCGAAACGACTTCAAGAATCGGTTTTGGGCAATTCTCCCGGAGCCCGCAAGGCACTTGACGAATTTATTTTTAGAGGTACTATAGTCGATTAAATCTTAAATGATAAAATAAAAGGTTGCTTGTGAAAATCATTCACGTTGCCTCTGAATTTAATCCCATTGCAAAGGTGGGAGGGCTTGGAGATGTTGTTCATGGCTTATCAAAAGAACTTGTTCAGCAAGGTCATGAGGTAGAGGTTATCCTCCCCAAATATGATATTCTAAACTTGCAGCCATTAAGGACCTTGGCAAAAAAAAGTTTCCTAGGCTTCTACACGGTTTGGCAAGCTGTTTTCGATCACGTTCCCCTCACGCTTCTCTCATTGGAGGATGAGGCGCAATCATTAAAAAGAGGACGGATTTACGGCGAGGCGGATGATGCAGCCCGCTTTCTCTTATTTTGTAAAGCTGCATCCGATTATGTCTCAAAAATAAAAACTTCTATTCTTCATTTACACGACTGGCACACTTCTGCCCTCGTATTAAAAAACCCAGGCGTAAAAAAGGTCTTAACGATTCATAATGCCAATTATCGCGGATGTACATCGCCGCAGCTTCTTCAAGATTTTGCAACTTTTAATAGAGAAAAGTGGTCAGATCCTCTGTTGAAGGATTCGGTTTCCTTACTTCGCGGCGGAATTGAGTGTGCGGATTCTGTAACAACCGTCTCCCCAACTTATGCAAATGAAATTTGTGAACCAAAGGGTTCCTGTCTCTACCCTTACCTAAAAAAAGCAAAGTTAAAGGGCATCCTCAATGGTCTCGATATCGATTATTGGAATCCCTATTCAGACCCTCATCTTGGTCAAACTTTTTCTAGTGATTTAGGGGAAAGCAAGAAAGCAAATCGCTTGATTCTTCAAAAGATGTATCACATGGGAAGCTCTAAAGGTCCTCTTGTCGGCGTCATCTCAAGACTTGTCCCTCAGAAAGGTCTCCATCTAATCAAAGAGGCTCTTTTTGAAACCATCCGCCTTGGCGGTCAAGCGATTTTACTTGGCTCTTCACCCGATCCAAGTATTCAAGAGGCGTTTTTGAGTCTGGCTCGCACCTATAAAAAAGAGCCTAACTTGCATTTTGAGTTCGAATTCAACGAAAGTCTCGCTCACAAGATTTATGCTGCATCAGATCTCATTTTAGTCCCCTCTCTTTTTGAGCCTTGCGGGCTAACGCAAATGATCGCAATGCGCTACGGCGCCCTTCCGCTTGTTCGAGAAACGGGGGGGCTTAAGGATACTGTTTTTAATGGATCAAATGGGTTCACCTTCAAAGAGGCGGAAAAACAAGAAATCCAAAAAACCCTTCAGCATGCGTTTAAAATTTATCACGAAGAGAGTGAACAGTGGGCTCTGATGCGCGCTAAAGCTCACAAATTTAAAAGAAGCTGGAATCAAGCTGCGAAAGAATATCTTAAAATTTACTCTGAGGTGCTGACACCCACGCCTTCTTGATAAAGTGGCGATTGGCCATTAAGTACTCCACACCTGAAAAAAGCGTGTAAGCCGCGGTCACTGAAATCATATAAAAACTGATTAAACGCATCTCTTTCAAACTTAAAAAATCGAGGCTATAGAAAAAAATGGCAATGATAATGACAAATGCAGAAGCTCCTTGAATAACGGCTTTCACCTTGCCTGAAATACGGGCCGCAAGAGCCACCCCCCTAAGGGCGCAAAGCGTTCTTAGAGTGCTGATTACACTATCTCTATAGAAAAAAACAAGAACGAGCAAAAGAGGGAGTTGAACGATGCCTTGTGTAAACCCTAAGAGAATAGAAAGACGCGCAATACTATCGCACATCGGATCCAAAACTTTTCCAAGCTCTGTGACTTCATTATAGCGTCTTGCAAAGAAACCGTCTAAAAAATCAGTCACTTCAGAAAGCGCTAAAAGGGAAATTAAAACCAAGCTCATCCCCACCATATTCAAACCCATTTTGTCATAATAGAGATAAAACAGGATGAATATCGGGCTGATAACAACCCGGGAAATTGTCAATATCAGTGCGATAGTCATTGTCTTAAAGAATAAAGGATAGAGCGAATATCTTCAAGTGGATTTGACATTTGAAAAAGTTTCATGTAGTATACAATCGATTAAATCTTAAATGATAAAAATGAAAAACGAACCTTTAAACATTGGAAACATTACAATTCAAGGAGGAGAGCGGATTACTCTAGCTCTTCCAACCCCCGAACTCTATACCTGCGCCCCTCTTTACATTCCTGCACATATTATCCACGGTAAAAAAGCAGGTCCCACTCTGCTCATTTGCGGAGCCATCCATGGAGACGAAATCAACGGCGTTGCTATGATTCAGAAGCTTTTAAAGCTTCGCATGCTCGACAATTTAAAGGGAACCTTAATTGTGATTCCGACTTTAAATATTTATGGAATGATGACCCTTTCAAGGAATCTTCCTGACCGTCGTGATTTAGAAGGAAGCTTTCCCGGCTCTGAAACGGGATCGTTCGCCTCACGACTTGCCTATTTTTTAACTGAGACCATTTTTTCTAAAATTACCCATTGCATTGATCTTCACACCGGCGAGCCTCACATTTCAAAATTCCCCCACACGAAAACTTTTTTCGAAAACGAAGATGCAAAAAACTTAGCCCATGCTTTTGGAGCTCCTGTCGTCATGGACACTCAATCTCATCAAGGCCTCCTATGGCTCCTCCATCGAGCAGAAAAATCCATTCCAACCATCATTTATGAAGTCGGAGAAGCGCTTCGATTAGATGCCTCCGGAATTAAAATGGGAGTGCAAGGAATTTCAAGAGTCATGAAATATCTCGGAATGCTCACCTCTCCTATTAAAGGAAAAGCAACAAAGTCAGCTGTTGCACAATCAGATTATTGGGTTCGCGTCCCCTCTTCAGGGCTCTGCGAAACCTTTGTAAGAATCGGAGCTTTTGTAAAGAAAGGGACTAAAATCGCCCGCATCTTCGACCCCTTCGGCACAGAGCAAAAAGAAGAAATTTTTGCTCCAATTGATGGGATTATTACAGCAAAAAACAATCTTCCTATTTTGAACGAGGGTGAACCGATTTTTCAGATTATGGAAATTGCTTTCTCCCAGGTCGAGCAGGTTCAAAATTGGAAAACAGAAGAAAAGGAAGACTCCCTCCTTGAGTAAAAAAAGCTCAGTATCACTCTACTCAATCATGATGTGGGGGATCGCCATCCTCTTTTTCTTTTATGAGTTTTTTCTTCGCGTCCTTCCTGCTACTTGCGCTCAAGACATTATCCAAAGCCTCTCTTTGTCCGTTGAACAGTTCTCATTAATCGGATCGGCCTATTATATCACCTACTCCTTTATGCAAATCCCTGTCGGACTGCTACTCGATAAATTCAATGCAAAGATATTGATCACTCTTGCTTCTGCCGCCTGCACTTTTGGAGCCCTATGGTTTACTTTTGCACAAAGTTTCGCCCCCGCCTTTATCAGTCGATTATTCATCGGTTTAGGTTCCGCATTTGGCTTTGTCGCCCTAATGATCGTAACCCTAAACTGGTTTCCAAGAAAATACTTTGCGTTTTTAGTTGGGTGTGGTCAGAGCCTCGGTGCTATTGGCCCTCTGATTGCAGGAGCCCCCATCGCCCTTTTACTAAAAGCGGTCAACAATAATTGGCGCCTTATTTTTCTTGGCGTGGCCCTCTTTGGAGTGAGCCTCACTCTTTTAATCGCCCTTTTCTTTAAAGGGAAACCTTCAACTCGTGATAAAATCATTTTTGTCGATGAACAAGAATCGTTGGGAAAAAGAGCCAAAACTCTCCTGAGTCGTCCTCAAGTTTGGATGACTATGATCTACGGCAGCACCGCCTACGTCTCACTCCCGCTTCTTGGCGCTTTTTGGGGAACCTCATACCTTCAAGCGAAAGGCTTTTCAAATACAGTTGCAGCTTTAATGATATCCATGATTTGGGTAGGCTTAGCGACCGCAAGCCCTCTATTTGGGAATATTTCAGACCGAATGAAAAGACGTAAACCCATGCTCGTTCTTTCAAGTATACTTGGGATCATGAGTACGAGTTTAATCATATTGGCCCCTATAGATCACCCCTATTTCTTAGGAGTCCTATTCTTTTTTGTGGGAATGGGAGGAGCAGGACAAAATCTATCCTTTGCCATTATGACTGAGCAAGCGCCCGAGGAGCTTCGAGCGACGGCACTCGGACTAAACAACACAGCGATCATGGGGTTTGCAGCCTTGCTCCCCCTCTTTGTGACCTCTATTATTCAATCATTTGCAGTCGACGGCATACTCTCTGAAAAAGCCTTTGAAATGGGCCTGATTGTGCTGCCTGTTACTTTCTTGCTCAGCCTCATAATCGCTCTTTTTGCTCTCAAAGAAACCTTCTGCCGAAGACAGAATACCATCCACAAAATCGAAGCTTAAAACTCAATGAGCTCACCTGAAATCTGCTCTTTTTGCTCTTTGTAAAAAGCTTCTATTTTATTAGCAAAAAAATCTTCATAAGAATTGATCAAACTAATTACTCGACCTTTTAGAAGACTTCCCTCTTTATCATCAAAGTTTAAGCCATCGATTTCTTTCAAACACGCTTTTTTTACTTGAGCGACCTTTGATTTATAAGCAATAGCCTCCTCTCGAAGAGTCAGAAAAAGAGCTGTATCTTCTTGAGTTTCGAATATGCGCAGCCCCAAATAAGTATCTTCAACCAGCATCTCCCCTAATCTTATCTTCTCTAGAGGAATCTTTTCCGAAATACAATCATCCGTGATTTGTATAATTTTTGCCGGCATTCTGTAGACATCGTTTTCATTTTTTATTTTATCCACCAACTCTTGTCTAAAAGCTTCCAGAACTTTTTCAGAAGAGGGGGTTAACCATAAATCCATACTCATTGCGCCTGAAGCGGATGCGATAACACCAAGGACAAGTAAAATCATAATACCAGTGATAGGAGTTAGAAAATTCATTATCAGTAACGGAATAATAATACCAAATGTCACCGCAAGAATCGATACAAGTATAGTTGTGGATAGAGCAAACCCAAGATCTCTATCAAAAACTGTGGACCCTGCTTTTTCACTCACTAATTGAGGAAGCGCACCTTTAAAAGCCTCTTCGCTTTCTTTAAAATGATGACACCACCCTGATTCAAAACCTTTGATATCGCTTTGATCCCAATCTAAGCTACGAATTAAATCCATATAACCACCTAAAGTTTGTTTATAATACTTTAACAAATTTGCAATATAATAACAACTACCAATAAATGGCTTAACAAATTAAATATTTTTTTATTTTCTTTTCCAAATAGCGGTCTTGATCGATTTCATCCACCATTTAAAAAATTGAATATGATTTTGAGCGACCCACCAATAAAGTGATTTACCGAATCCATAGTGGTTGTAAATAATTTTTAACCTTTCTACGGATTCCTCTAAAGCCTCATGAGGAGAAAACTTACGAATTTCATAATCGGTAATCACGCGACGAATGGATTTCACCTGTACACTTCTGTGAGTGGATAGGCGGCATAGAAAGTCAAAATTTCCCTGGAGGGGATAGGAGGTCGAAAAATGTCCCATTTTTTGAAACAATTCACGCTTAAAGAGATAGGGCAGCAAACTCATATGTAAGTTGGTTGACTCCAACCCCTCTTTTGTCAGTTTATAAAAAATGACCTTTGGGTGATCGATAAGATCTCGGAAAATGAAACCCGAAGACAGGATATCCGGATAATCAGCTCCTTCGATTTCATTACTAATCAGACTATAGACAAGCTCTGAATTATAGAACTCTCCCGGCATAAAAAATTGGATATAAGATCCTTTTGAAAGCTTTAACGCCTTATTCATCATAGCAAATGGATTTTCATTGAGCGCTGAATAAATCCTTGAGATAAAGGGATACTCTTTTTGAATCGACTGAGGAATGGGGTTGGAGCTTTTTTCAATGATAATGACTTCAAAGAGGGGGCCTTTCTGCATTCCGATGCTTGCAAGTGTTTTTTTTAAAAGGTGGTATTGGCTATTTTCAGCAATCAATAAGGCCGAGAAAGTCGGCAACTCTTTAGTCTCCATTAATTCAAGATATCAATAGCTTATTTTTTTAGGAACTGCTAGAATCGATTCACATGATTACCTTCCAAGATCTTATTTTCAAGCTAATCACTTTTTGGGGGAATAAAGGCTGCCTTTTTCAGCAAGGTTATGATGTCGAGGTGGGCGCCGGAACCTTTAATCCTGCCACCTTTTTACGAAGCCTCGGCCCTGAGCCCTACAACTCGGTGTATATAGAGCCCTCTCGCCGACCTCAAGATGGGCGGTATGGCGAAAACCCCAACCGCACTCAACTCTTTCATCAGCTTCAGGTGATCATGAAGCCCTCTCCTAAAAATATTCAAGAGCTCTACCTCGATTCTCTTAAAGAAATCGGCTTTGACTTAAAAAAGCATGATGTTCGCTTTGTCCACGATGACTGGGAATCACCAACTCTCGGCGCATGGGGACTTGGCTGGGAGGTTTGGATCGATGGAATGGAGGTAACTCAATTCACCTACTTTCAACAAATGGCAGGCTTCCCTCTGCACCCCATTCCAGTCGAGTTAACCTACGGTTTAGAGCGGCTTTGCATGTTCATTCAAAAGGTCGATAATTTTTTCGATATGAAATACAACGAGCAGCTGACCTATGGCGATCTTTATTATAAAAATGAAGTCGAATGGAGCCAATATAACTTTCAAGCGTCGAACCACGAAATGTGGCTGAGACATTTTAATGATTATGAAAAAGAGAGCGAGAGTTTAATCGAAAAAAAACTCCCTATTCCAGCTTACGACTTTGTCATGAAGGCTTCTCACGCTTTCAATATGTTAGAAGCCAAAGGATGTATTTCCGTTACTGAGAGAACCGCTTATATTCATCGCATCCGAAAACTTGCGCATAAAGCGGCAAAAGCCTATCTCGAAGATCGAAAGGATTCGAGATTCCCTCTCCTTCAACTGAATAAAAAAGAACCGGAAGTTAAATCTCAGCCTTTAGTAAAAAAAGAATTTGATAAAAAGAAAAAAGAAGACTTTCTGTTAGAAATCGGTGTTGAAGAGCTCCCGGCTGCTTACATTTCAAAAGCGCTCCGCTCATTTGAAACTGAAATGAAATCTCTACTTAATGAACTTTCCTTGCCCTTTGACTCTATACGAACTTTTGGGACTCCCCGCCGCCTTGCCCTCTATGTTTCGGGCCTGGTTGATGGGAAACCTGAAGAGATCCAAGAAAGGCGCGGCCCTCCTCTTTCGGTCTGCTTTGATGAAAAGGGAGCTCCAACGAAACAGGGAATAGGCTTTTTTCAATCACTCAAACTCGACCCGCTTCACTTAAATGAGCTAAAAAATAATGGGATAATCTCCATCAAGGATGGTTATCTCTTTGCTCAAACCAAAATAGAAGGCCAATCGACTCAATCGCTTCTCTCCTCTTCACTTGAGCTTCTTTTGACTAAAATTTCGTTTCCTAAAAAAATGCGCTGGGGCAGCCTTGAAGCATCTTTTGCACGCCCTATTCACTGGATAGTTGCCCTTTTTGGAAGCGATGTCGTCCCTTTTGAGTTTGCTCAAGTTCAAAGCGGTTTAACCACTTTTGGCCATCGTCAACTGGGGGAAAAAAAAGTTCAATTGAAAAAGAGCCAAGACTACCTCCCCCATCTTATGGAAGCGAAGGTTTGTGTCGACATCGAAAGCCGCAAGGAAATGATTTTAGCAGGCTTAAAAAACCTAGAAGAGGCGCATTCATTTAAAGTATTAGAAAAAGAGCGCGTTCTAAAGGAGGTTCTCTTTCTAACTGAATGGCCTCAAACTTTTCTCTTTAATTTTGATGCCTCCTTTTTACGCGCTCCAGACGAGGTCCTCATCTCTGAAATGATCGAGCATCAACGCTATTTCCCCGTAGCTGATCAACAAGGCGCACTCTTGCCCCATTTTGTAATGACACTCGATAACACTCCAAACGAAACCATTGCAAAAAACAATTTAAGCGTCCTCTCAGCTCGTCTTACAGATGGACTTTTCCTATATGAAAATGACTTAAAAACCTCCCTTAAAGGGTTTAGCGAAAAGCTGAAAACAATCACATTCCAAAAGGAGCTGGGTTCCCTTTATGAAAAGAGCATACGCCTTTCAAAAATAAGTACATCTTTAGCTGAAGAGCTTTCGATTGGATGCAAAGAGAAGGTTTTAAAAGCGGCTCTTTATTCAAAAGCGGATCTCTCATCTGAGCTTGTCAAAGAGTTCCCGGAACTTCAAGGCGTTATTGGAAAACATTATGCTCTTTATGAGAAAATGGATGAAGAGGTTGCACTTGCCATAGAAGAGCACTATTTACCAAAATCTGAAAAAGATGCTTTGCCTAAATCTGAAGTTGGAATGATCGTTAGCTTAAGTGATAAGCTGGATAACTTAGTGGGTTATTTTTCTATAAATCTCAAACCTAAAAGTTCCAGCGACCCTTATGCCATGCGGCGCCAAAGCATCGCCATCATCAAGATTCTTATCGAAAATAAGCTCCCCTTAGACTTAGGCCGGTTTCTCTTCAAAGTCATGGAAAACTTCCCTAAACTCAAAGGCCATGTAAAAGCGCAAGAGCTTCTCCAAAAAGAGCTTCTCGATTTTATTACGGCTAGAATGAAGTCAACTTTACTCGATTATGGTTTTAAAAATGATGAAATTGAAGCCTCAATTCGAGGAGAATGTACAAACCCCTTTGATCAGTATCTCAAAACAGAAGCATTAAACCGCTTTCGATCATCGGATGTCTTCACAAAACTTTTTGAGGTCTATAAACGCGCTCGCGGCCAGCTTGAGAATCAACCCTCTTTTACTTTTGATTCAAAGCTTGCTAAAGAGCCCCAAGAACTCGAAGTTGTAAAAACTTTAGACGATATAAAAGAAAAGTGGCAAGAGGCGCACGCTTCTCAAAACTACGAAGAAGCCTTTTCACTTCTCTCTACATTTAAAACCCCTCTTGCAAATTTATTTGATCATGTCAAAATACTCGATAGCGATCAAAAAATTAAAGAGAATCGCCTCGCTCTTCTCCAGAAGGTCTTCTCTCACTTCGATGCTCTTTTAGACTTTAGCAAGATTCAAAAATTATAAAGGTAGATCTCACTTGAAATGAGCCCTCGAAGTCTTATCGCTTTTTTTTCTATTTGTTCAGGAATGGAAAATGTATTCGAAATCACCATTTTATCTCCCTTAAGCTCGGCTAAAAACTTCTTTTTAAGCCTTAGCATTGCTCCACGATAAAGATAGCAAAGTATGAGATCAAAATCACTTAAATCCACATCGAAAAAATCCTTGTAGAGAAGCGTGATATTCTTCCGTTTTTGAAAAAGAAGACGTAATTTTGAAAAAAGAAAAGGAATTAAAGAGTGTTCAATACCCACTACCCTTGCTTTAGGATAACGCTTTGAAACCTCAAAAATAAGAGAGCCAAAGCCGGAGCCGAGGTCAACGACCTTCCCCTGAAAATCAACAGGCATCAGTGTTATCATTGCAAGAATTGCTTTTTTTGAAGAAGGCATAGGCGATATCCCAACTTTTAAGGTGGTAACAAGAAGAGAAAAACTTGTAATCAGACCAATTATAATAATAAGAGCATAAAGAATCATAATCATGGTAAAAAACGCTTATCTTTAGGGAGTTTACAGCTTAATTTTTTGTGTAAAGAGCTTCGGTTTCTTGCTACAAAACGATAAAGGGGATCGATGAGACCCTTCGGTAAAAAATGGAAAAGTCCAAGAAGGGCATATCCCTTTCCGAGCAGCCAAAAAATGCGAAAAAAAGCCTTGCCATAGATCCAATAGCGCTTTTGACCTTTATAATCTTCTACTAAAACAAGCGAATTGGCATCAAGCATCTCCTTAGGAACTTCGCGAAACGAGGTTTTGCTCGAAAGGGGTGAAAAGAAAAAGCAAGGTGAATCAATTTTTAGAAGAAAACAAACACTTCTCTGACAAAGCCCACAAGCATCATCGAATAAGATCAAATGCTTTTTATCCAGGGGTAGGAATCACCACTTGGGGCGCCTCATGCTTGAGTTGATCAAATTTTTTTGCAAGTTCCATCAACTCATCATCTCCTAATCGCTCCATTTGAATCCGCATGCGAATCGACTCCCTCTCATCCATCCAATGACGAACTAAAATTTTTTTTATAGATTCTACAAGAAGTTCTCGAGCTCGACCTTTATTAATTCTTTTTTGAATTAGCTCAGAGAGAAAAAGTTGATCTTCCGCACTATCGATATTAGACAATAAAGTCATGATATCCGGGGTTTCATCTCTTTCACTCGCCTCGACAATCCGTTTAAAAAGCCGTCGGCAAACAGAATTACGAAAATGAACCTCTCTTAAGTTTGCTTTAACAATTTCAATAAGATCTCCTCCGACAAGCAAAAGCCAGCGCAATAAATCCGCCTCTAAAATACGATCGGGGTCGATATCCTCTTGAGTGATACTCCCGCTTTTTTTAATGAAAAGAGGTTTCTCCTCCGTCTTCTGAATCTTGAGGGCACTCTCCGGAACCTTCATAAGCTCAGATAAACGACGCAAGCTTTCATGAACCATTAAAGGGTGGTCCCAAGAGCGAATCCGCTCTGAAATTTGCAGGACGACCTGATTGGTTTGAGCCGGCGATAGATGCGCTCTTGCTGCCCGATAAAATGTGACTAGAAAACTTAAATAATCAGGCGCCTGATCGAGTAATTTTTGAAAGCTTTCAGGCCCCTCTTCCATTAAGTAGGAATCGGGATCAGATCCCTTCGGAATGGACAGAACAAAAACCTCAACCCCCTCTCTCTGAAAGAGATCGCCAATTTTTATAGCCGCCTGAATTCCAGCTTGATCGCCATCAAGACCAAGAAAAACGGTTTGAACACCAAGAGCAATCAACTCATGAGCATGATCTCGACCAAATGCCGTCCCTTGACCGGCTAATGTTAAGTCAAACCCCTCAGCAATTAAACGAAGAGCATCGATCTGCCCCTCAACAATGATCGCTCTTTTTTCTTTGATAATCCGTCGTTTTGAGTGGGAAAGGCCAAAAAGAACCTTTGATTTTTTAAAAAGCGGCGTTTCAGGGGTATTCACATATTTTGGGCCTGAAGCACTCTCGCTCATTTTTCTTCCTGAAAATCCGATCACATGACCGACCCCATCACAAATGGGAAACATTAAGCGATGGATAAAAAAATCCCGCCCTCCCTTCACAAGTCCGGCGATTTCTAGATTCTCTTTCTTATGACCTCTTTTAAAGAGTGCTTTTTGAAAAATCTCCGGCAACTTCGGTGAAAGGCCAATCTTGAACATTCTGATAAAGTTTAAATCGATGCCCCGTCGATACAAGTAATTGAGTGCATCTTGACCCTCTTCAGAGTGGAGTAGAAAAAAATGAAAAAAATCTGCCGCATCTAAAAGCGCCTCTCTCAAAACCTTTTTACTCGGGCCAACCTCTTCCCTCTCCTCACTCTTTTCTAGTATCACACCAAATCGATCCGCCAACATTTCAACCGCCTCAGCAAAACTCAGCTTCAGATGGCTCATTAAAAAAGCAATCGAATCCCCATGGGCACCACAACCAAAACAGTGATAGTGGGTATCTCCAATCCTAACTAAAAACGAAGGCGTTTTTTCCTCATGAAAAGGACAGAGTCCTTTGTAAGTTGATCCGTTTTTTTTGAGAGGAACATAAGTAGAGATCAGTTCGATCAGATCGACTTTATCGCGTAAAAGCTCGAGGCTTGATTTAGAAAACATCACCATAATTCATCATTTTACCCGAATAGGGATAGATGATGCAAGAGATACCCCTGCTGCACCTTCAATTGTGGCTCACAAGTCATTCATTTCAGATATAATTTTACCGACACCAGATTTAATTTCAACAACACTCTTAACAAGACAATATACAATACAATATACAAGACCTCGGCAAAATCCGATAAAATTTCCAAAAATTAAGTCAAAACAAGCGACTAAAATAATTAATAAAAGAAAAAGCGCTACAAAAACTGAAAGAGGAGTAATAAACAAAGCAATAGGAATTGCTACTACGATTACAATATCAACAAGAACCATCAACCAATATAAACAACAAGAGGGGCCCCTGATACCTTGAAGCAATTCAGAAAATGATTCTTTACAGAAGATATCCTCTAGCGATTCTTCAGAAATTAGCTGGGGAAGAATTTTACAAGAATGATACGTTACAAGCATAATAGTCCTAAACTATTTTCTAATAATTTTATTGTACCACAATCTTTACTTTATGTAAAAAAAAATTATTCAAATATTTAATAATTCTATTTTTCAAAAAAAATATTTTCAAGTATAAAAATAAGAGATTTCCTTTAAAAAAATGCAAGCATCGAGTAAATTTCAGATGACCCTATGACTAAAAAAGAAAACACTTCCTACTTCCACAAAAAAGTCTATAAACTTGACCATTCCCCTATCGGAGACCATATTGGATCTGAGACTCTTAAAAAAAATGCGGATTCTTCAAAAAGTGATAAAAAAATCATCCCCTCGCTTAGGCTTTCAGGATTAAGAGAAGAGTACAAAAAAACCTTTCTACCTCTTCTAATCGAGACCTTTGAATTGAGGCAAATGTTAGAAAATTATCAAGCAAAGCAAGACCCTCTACTCCCTGACTTTTTGTTTCAAAAAGGTGAGAAGTCTCCTCAAGAAATTTTGAACAAACTTGAGCAGCTCCAAAAGGGCGTTGAAGAATCTCAAAGATGGTGCAATGGCTTGGTTCTGCAAATTGCAAAAGGAATTGAGGAGGCGAAAGATATTCTTGAGTTGATTGAAACCCCTTCTCAAAAACCTCAAGAAAAGCCCTCTCTTTTAAAAAAACTTCTTTTTTGGAAAAAGGAGAAAAGTCTATGACAACCCCGATGATGCAACAGTGGCATGAGTGCAAAAAAAAATCATCCGGTGTCTTACTCTTTCGCCTGGGCGATTTTTATGAAGCTTTCTATGAAGATGCCAAAATCTTAGCCGATGCACTAGGGCTGACCTTAACAAAAAGACAAGAAATTCCAATGGCAGGAATCCCTGCTATCTCTTTAGATGGCTATCTAGATAAACTCATCGCTCAGAATTTTGTTGTCGCCATTGCGGAACAAGTGGAAGATCCTAAAACGACAAAGGGAATTGTAAAGCGCGACGTGACACGTGTTTTATCACCTGCTACCTATACCGGTCTTCTCGATGAGAGCTCAAACAATTATTTTGCATCTCTTGTGGTGGATAAAGACTTATTCGGTCTTGCTCTTTTAGATCTTTCAACAGGTGAATTTTCTGCTTTCGATATCCCTGATGAGAAGGCTCTATTTGACGAATTGATTAAGCGAAGGCCTAAGGAGCTTTTGATCTCCAAAAAAAGTCTTCTTAAGTTCAAAAACCGGTTTGACCTTCAAAAGATCCGCGTAGAAGAGAAGGATGAGTGGCATTTTGATTATGATGGGGCCTTCCGCTTTCTAACTCATCACTTCAAAGTCCTCTCTCTCGATGGATTTGGTCTAAAAGGGAAGACCGCTTGCATTCAAGCCCTGGGAGCCCTCCTCATGCATGTGAATGAAACCCTCTCTTTAGATATAGATCATGTCAAAACCATCCGAATAATCGATCTTGCCCAGTTTATGGCTATCGATGCTGCTACATTTGAACATCTAGAGCTCAATTCACTTGCAAAAATGTTGAACCGCACCGCAACGCCAATGGGGAAACGACTCCTTCATAAATGGATTTTACACCCTCTTCTCAATATTCCCTGCATTCAAAAGCGTCAGTTGGGAGTGAGTGAGCTTCAAAGGGCATCCTTCACTGATGAGCTCAAACAAATTAGAGACTTAGAAAGGCTCATCATTCGCATTTGCCGAGGAACTTGCAGCCCAAAAGATGTGGCAGCGTTAAAAAACTCGCTTTTGGCCATAGAGCCATTGAAAAAAAAGATGATTCCCCTCACTTCACCTCTTCTTCAAAAAATAAAAAATGATCTTGTCGATGTGCAATGCCTAATTGATTTGATCGGTAAAACGCTTCACCCTTCCCCTCCTTTTAAGGTTTCTGATGGACAAGTCATCTTGTCTAAGGTTTCAAAAGAACTTGATGAATATCGAAAGCTGAAACGAGACAGCCATACGTTCCTGTCAAACTATCAAATCCGTCTAAGAGAAGAGACGAAAATTAAAACTTTAAAGGTGGGCTACACTCGAGCATTTGGCTACTATATCGATGTAAGCCGGCTTCAATCTTCAAATGTCCCTGAAAAATTTGAGCGTCGGCAAACACTAACCAACAGTGAACGCTATATCACAAAAGAGCTCAAAGAGTATGAGTTGAAAATTTTAAATGCTGAAGAGAAAATCATTGCCTTAGAGGGAGAGCTCTTTCAAAAACTTATTGACGAAGTGGCTCTTAATCAAACTGAGATCAAACGTATTGCAAAAGCAATAGCCACACTCGATGCACTCTACTCTTTAGCGATCGTCGCTCTAGAAAATGGCTATTTACCGCCGACTATCAATGATTCCAAGCTGCTCGAGATAAAAGGGGGCCGTCATCCTTTAGTAGAAATTCTTTTAAAAGAAGGAACCTTTGTCCCAAATGATACGCTATTAAATGATACCGACAACCAATTGATTCTCATTACGGGACCAAACATGGCGGGTAAATCCACTTATATCCGCCAAGTTGCTCTTCTAACTTTAATGGCCCAAGTCGGCTCTTTTATCCCGGCTGAATCAGCAACAATAGGGATCGTGGACAAGCTTTTTACTCGTATTGGAGCAAGCGATAACTTAAGTAAAGGCGAGTCGACCTTTATGGTTGAAATGACCGAAACCGCCAATATTCTCAATAATGCTACAGATCGCTCGCTCGTCATACTCGATGAAATCGGCCGCGGTACAAGCACCTACGATGGCATATCAATCGCCTCTGCCGTTGCCGAATATCTTCTCGAGATTAAACACCCTAAAACGCTTTTTGCTACCCACTATTTTGAACTGACCGAATTAGAAAACAAAAGCCATGGCGTGCAAAACTATCGAGTAGCTGTCGATGAAGGTCCGGATGGAATCGTTTTTTTAAGAAAAATCATTAAAGGAAATGCCGATAAAAGTTATGGTATTCATGTCGCTAAACTAGCCGGCCTCCCCCCCTCTGTCATTGAGCGCGCCAACTTCCACCTTCGCTCTCTTGAAAATGTCGAACGTAAAATTCCCAATCCACCCCCTTTAGAGCTTAAAGAGCCCTCTTTGATCGAGAAGGAATTCTCTAAACTCGATCCAAATCACCTCACCCCTTTGCAAGCATTAGAAATTCTTGTAAAGTGGAAGAGCTATGTTTGATATAAAAAAACTCGATCGTTTTCCAACAACTTGCGGCGTTTACTTGATGAGAGGATCCCAAAACAAAGTCCTCTATATTGGTAAAGCCAATAATTTAAAAATGCGCGTCAAACAGTATTTTGCAAAGGGGCGGGATGAACGGAAAATGGTCCCCTTCCTGATCAAACAGATTCTCTCGATCGATACCATCGTCACTCTCACAGAAAAAGAAGCGCTTATCTTAGAAAATAACCTCATAAAAGAGCACAAACCTAAATACAATGTTCTTTTAAAAGATGATAAAACCTTCATTACGCTTATGGTGAATCATCGGCACAATTGGCCAATGATAAGACTTTTACGCCTCCGCGAAAAACCCAAAAAAGATGGCCTCTACTTTGGTCCCTTTACAAGCGCATTTGCAGCTCGACGGACACTCGATCTTATGCAGCGCATCTTCCCTTTAAGGCAATGCTCAGACAGTGAACTCAAAAGACGGATCCGCCCCTGTCTTCTCTATGGCATCAAACGCTGCTTAGCCCCTTGCGTCAACAAATGCACTAAAACAGAGTATGAGAAGCAAGTCAAAGGAGCCATTGAGTTCCTAAAAGGAAAAGATGATAAAATCATTGAGAATTTAAGAAAAGAGATTGAACTCGCCTCAGAAAATCTTGAGTTTGAAAAAGCAGAGCAGCTTTCACAAACGCTGCGTCAAATCGAAACGATCACAAAAAGCTCCAAAACAACCGTGCAAAGCGACTTTAAAAACTCCGATGTCATTGGCCTTTATCAAGAGATCAACCATCTCTTGATTGTTCAAATGATCTTTCGAGAAGGCCGCTTAATTGGACAAGAATCGTTTAACTTTTCAAGCGTTGCCTCAAATGAAGAAGAAAGCATCGAAACCTTTCTCCTTCAACACTACCAGTCAACCCCCCACCTTCCGGATGAAATCCTCATCCCCTTTCCTCTAGAAAAAGCCCAAGTTATAAGCGAGCTCATCCATGTAAAACTGGTTTCTCCAATGAAAGGAGGAAAAAAGAAACTCATCAAGCTTGCAGAAACCAATGCCAAACATCTTTTTCAACAATTCTCAGATGAAAAAGCGCTAAATGAAACCCGCCTCAATGAGCTAAGAGAGCAGTTGAACCTCACGCAAACTCCCATTCGGATCGAATGCTTCGATACTTCGAACACCTCTGGGGATGACCCTGTAGCCTCTATGATCGCTTTTACTGAGGGTGTGAAAGACAAAAAACGCACACGACTGTATAAAATCAAGGGTAAAAGTGATGATTACAGCGCTATGAGAGAAGTCCTCTCTAGACGCTTGATTCGGTCACTCAAAGAAGATGATCTCCCTGACCTTATCATAGTGGACGGAGGAAAAGGACAACTTAATGTTGCAAAAGAAGTCTTAAAAGAGCTTGAAATCGCTACCATTGACCTGATAGCCATCACAAAAGAAGAAGCAAGACACGACAAAGGCCTCACAAAAGAAAAAATCTTTTTCCCACACAAAAAAGAACCCCTTTCTCTTGACAAAACCAGCCCCCTTCTCTTTTTTCTACAACAAATACGTGATGAATCTCATCGAATTGCCATTGAATTTCAAAGAAAAAACCGGAAGAAGAAACTGATTAAAAGCGTGCTCGATGAAATTGAAGGCATTGGCCCTCAAAAGAAAAAGCGGCTTCTCAACCACTTTAGAAGCATAAAACGCATTGAAGAAGCCGGCAAAGAGGAGCTGAAACAAGTCCTAAGTCAAAAAGATGCAGAGACCATCCATCTATTTTTCAAAAATCGTTAAATAAAACTCATCCTTATAATTGAAATGGCGCGCGAGTAAAACCTCTAATTCATTTTCGATACGGCTTATGAGCCCATCATCTTTCGGCGCCAAAAAATGAGCCTCTATTTCGATTCGATTTTTTGGAGAAAGTTTGACTTCAATGGCAGAGTCTTCATTTGGAAACGAGTCTTTCCAATACTTCATAATATATTCTCTAATCAACGCCTGATCGATAAAAGCCTTATGAGCCCCCATTTTGATTCGATAGTACCGACGATTATTGATGCGAAAAAACCCCAAAAACAAGAACGCTCCAAGAGCAATAACTCCAAGACCAAGCTTAAAAAAGAAGAAAGGATTGTAAGATAGAAGTTCGATTAAATGACCTCGAAATGAAGAGGCAAAAGGAATCGATAATAAAAACCCTCCCAAAGCGAGAAGAAGTGAAGTCAGCAAAAGTTGAATAACCGATGAAAAAGCCTGAGAAAAATTCACTATAAATCCTCGGGAAGCTCCTCTTCTAACACCAGAACCTCTTCTTCTTCCTCCATCTGATCCATTTCATCGATCTCGGGAATCAAATTTTTAAAAACGACATGAACGCATCCAACATGGAGACCCGTTAGCTTTGAAATTTCAGTTGTCAATTTTGACTGAATCTCTAAAGCCTTTTCAGGGATCGAAAGCCCATAGGCCACATTCACCTCAACTTTGACATTGACCGAGTGGTTTTTTTGATCCTGATCGATATGAATACCCTTAACACGCCCGCCCTCTTCACGACCGAGCAAGCTATCCAGGAGATTCCCCTCTAGAAATGCCACACCCTCTATCATAGCCAAGCACTTTGCTGTAATCGCATGAAACACGCTATTATCAATATCGCGAGCATAAACAGTATCCGGAAGATCGAGCTCTTTGGTATCGAGCTCCTTGAATTGATCTTGCATATTTCTCCTATAAAGTTTTCTAACAATATTGTAACATAATACGATGAAAATTCAAGAGAATTTAGATTCGACGACAAGTATAATTTTTATAATATAGGTGCTCAGTATGAAACCCATAACTTTTACGATGTCCCCTCTTTTTATGATCCTGATGACCTTAGTCACAGCGACGATGACCGGGTACATGGCACGCCAAAGAGGCCGAAACCCCATCATCTGGTTTATACTAGGCGGATTATTTGGGCTCTTTGCCTTTATGACGCTATTAATTTTGTCAAAAAAAGAACTCGAGCCGGCTTATCCTACACCGGCTTTTCTACCTAAAACAGCCATCAAGCCCACACCGCCCCCCTCACCGCTTTGGTATGCGCTTTCAAAATCAGGCTCACAAGAAGGCCCCATGAGCCTTGAAGCCCTTAAGGACTCTCTTAAGAAGGGACAAATCACGCCCTCCACCTATATTTGGAATGAAACAATGGATGACTGGGAGCGCTTAAAAAAAGTCCCCGATCTAAATGAAACCGAATTTTGAATCATTTTCGGTCTAAGAAAGACAGCAGCTCAAAAGACTAAGGATAAAATTCCAAATTCGCTGAAGAAGCGCTAAACATTGATATTTCACCCACTCCAAACCCTTTAGGTTTTTCGCAACATCATCTGCATCTTTGAATCTAGAAGCAGAAAGGTAAGCTTTTGCAAGACGCATTTGATATTGAGCTCTTTTTGGAAGATCCTGAATATCATTACAAAGATTTTTTACATCATCAAGTAAATAATTATCTAGCGCACGATCAATTACCTTAATCAACAACTTGGAGTAATCGGGATAATTAATGTCATTAATATCGGAAAGGATTTTGGTAAATTTTATGGCCTTAGAAATCAAATCTTCTTCTAAACAATGGTTGATTTGGTTATGAATACATTCCTTTATTTCAATTGTATAAGATAAATTTTTAAAGTTTATGTCATTAAAATAAGTTCTAGCATCGTTATTTTCTAAAACCAATTTTATTATGAATTCTATAATGTAATTATTATCACCAAATGCAGAACCCAAGCCCAAGATTTTTTCAGCATTTTCTAGAATTTTATTCAGATTATTAAGTTGTAAACTTCTATTTACTATTTTTGTTAAAAGATTATAATCAATTCCACCGTCATTCCTAGCGCTGTAAGCGGCCTTCAAAGCTTTAATCAAGCAATCTTCGTCTAAATATTTATTTGCAATTTTTAATAAGACATTTTTTTTATTTTTATTAACACTTGCAATCCTTTCAGCTTCTTCATAAGCCTTATCAGTTAAATTTAATAAAATAAAAAATTCTGCAATTTCATGAGATTCATTTCTGTCCCATTCACTTAATTCTATTGTCCCGTTGCTTATATCTTGAGAAACGTTATAATTGTTTGAGAAAGATGCCCTATTTATTTTAGCAGATTTAAATAATTCTTTATTTTTTTTTGATGCTTCATCAGCTATTTTGGAAGCCTTATGATAATCCTTTTGCTCTAAATATTGGTAATCGGTCACGGGGCCCTAAAAGCCAGGGCAGATTGTAGGATATGGGGTTCCT
>JBBDIZ010000011.1:0-35552 GCA_040880145.1 Simkaniaceae bacterium
TAAGACGCTCTCATCCCACCCCTAAAGAGGTGGGTTTTCCCGCGGGCAGTCATAAGTCATCTTTGGGTGAATCTCGGTTTTTTCTGGTCTTTTCTTGTCGTTTGAATTAGTATCGGGGCCATGAAATATCTTTTTATTACTGGTGGGGTTCTGAGCTCTCTAGGAAAGGGCATCACAGCGGCTTCACTTGCTATGCTTCTTGAAAATCGCGGCTTAGTTTGCGCGATGCTAAAGCTCGATCCCTACCTAAATGTCGATCCCGGTACGATGAATCCTTTCCAGCACGGAGAGGTCTATGTGACAGAGGATGGGGCTGAAACCGATCTCGATCTCGGCCACTATTCCCGCTTTACAAATGCCAAAATCTCTCAATCTACCAATGTAACCTCAGGTCAGATTTATGACAGAGTCATCAAACGGGAGAGGCAAGGAGATTATCTCGGTCAAACCATTCAGGTCATCCCTCATATAACCGATGAAATCAAAAGCCGTATCGAGAGTCTTAAGGGGGATATTGCCCTTATCGAGATTGGCGGCACGGTTGGAGATATTGAATCCCTCCCCTTTTTAGAGGCAATTCGTCAGTTTCGCTTAAAGCGCCCTCAAGACTGCTTAAATATTCATCTCACACATGTGCCCTATCTCGAGGCGGCCGGAGAGTTGAAGACCAAGCCGACTCAGCATAGTGTTCAGCTTTTACGCTCCATCGGAATCATTCCTGATATGATTGTCACGCGATCGAAAAAAGCTCTTCCTCTTGAGATTAAGGAAAAAATCAGCCTTTTTTGCAGCGTCCCTGTCGAAAATGTCATCGATGAGCCCGATGTTGCAAAAAGCATTTATGAGGTTCCACTCAGCTTAAAAGAACATCACTTAGATGAAACGGTCTGTCGTCTTCTTAAGATTGATGCGAATCCTCATTCTTTAAAAGAATGGGAAGCAATGATCCAACGTATCAAAAACCCCAAGGGGACCGTCACGATTGGCCTTGTCGGAAAATATGTCGAGCATCAGGATGCTTATAAATCTGTTGTCGAAGCGCTTATTCATGGAGGGATTTCTGAAAACCTCAAAGTCGACATTCTTCAGATCGAATCGAGCGACTTGGACTTGAATAAGCTTAAAAAGTGTCAGGGCATTTTAGTTCCGGGAGGCTTTGGTGAGCGGGGTTTTGAAGGGATGGTTCAAGCTGCCGCCTATTGCCGCAAAAATAAAGTTCCCTATTTTGGCATTTGCCTTGGAATGCATGTCCTCTCTGTTGAATTTGCAAGAGAATTAGGTCTTAAAAAAGCTCATACAACTGAAATCGATAAACAGTCTCCCGACCCCGTCATTTGCCTGCTTTCAGAGCAAGCCCAGGTCACCGAGCTTGGGGGTACAATGAGGCTTGGCTCTTATCCTTGTACATTAAAACCCGGCAGCCAAGTCCTGTCTATTTATGGCAAAGACCTCATTCAGGAAAGGCATCGCCACCGCTATGAATTCAACTCTTTTTACCGCTCTTTATTTGAATCAAATGGAATGGAAATTACAGGCGTTTTAGAAGCAGATCAGCTTCCTGAAATTATTGAATATAAAAACCACCCCTGGATGATTGCTGTTCAATTTCATCCCGAATTCAACTCAAAACCACTCTCTCCTCACCCTCTTTTTAGAGACTTTATCAAAAATGCTCATCACTTAAATAGGACAATATGGGACGACTCATTGGCATCGACTTCGGTTTAAAACGTATTGGACTTGCAAGAACAGACGAAGGAAAGCGTTTGGCTTCTCCCTTTAAACGAATCATAGCAGGTAAAACCGTCGAAGAAACCTGCGGAATCCTCTTCAAAGAGATCGGCTCTTTAAAGGAGATCGATGCGTTTATCGTCGGTCTGCCTTTGATGATGTCCGGCCGCGATAGCGAAATCACGATAAAAGCGCGCGCGTTTGCAAAAACATTAGAAGAAATGAGCGAAAAACCGGTTCATCTTTGGGATGAGCGCCTTACCTCAAAGCTTGTAGAAAATGAGATGAGAAATGCCGGTGTAAAACGAAAGAAAAGAGCTCAAGAGGTTGATGTTTTGGCCGCCGTTGTCATCTTGCAATCTTATTTAGAAAGTTGCTATAACCGGGGAATATTATGACTCATCCACTTCAAGAATATGGTGAGACATCAAAAGCGCCTGATCCTTGCATCCTTGTCATTTTTGGAGCAACGGGGGATCTAACCGCTCGAAAACTGATGCCTGCCATCTATAATTTAAAACGCGAAGGCCAGCTTCCTTCACAATTTGCCTGTGTGGGCTTTGCTAGGCGTGAAAAAAATCATGAGGTTTTTCGCTCGGAAATGAAGGAGGCTGTAAGCGAACACTCCCGCGTCAAGCCTTTAGACAACTCTCTTTGGAAAAGTTTTGAAAGTCAGCTTTTCTATCATCAAAGTGAATTCGATGATGACCAAGGTTATGAAAGATTTAAGGACCTATTAAACAAACTCGACTCTCAGTTCGGGACCAAGCAAAACCGCGTTTATTACCTATCGACTCAGCCTAGCTTTTTTCCAAAAATTATCGAAAAATTGAAAAGTCATGAACTCATCTATGACGACTTAAATGAAGAAAAATTCTCTCGCGTAATCATTGAAAAGCCTTTTGGTCACGATATTGACTCAGCACTCGCTTTACAAAAAGATTTATTAAATCACCTTAAAGAAAAACAGCTCTTTCGAATCGATCACTATTTGGGAAAAGAGACGGTTCAAAATCTTCTCGTTTTTCGATTTGGCAATTCCCTATTTGAATCGCTTTGGAATAATCGCTACATCGATCATATTCAAATTACTGTGGCAGAAGACATCGGAATTGGGACACGGGGCCGTTTTTATGAAGAGCAAGGGCTTGTTCGAGACATTATGCAAAACCATATGATGCAGCTTCTCTCCTTAGTTGCTATGGAGCCCCCTGCCAACTTAATGCCCTCTTCTATCCACGACGAAAAAATAAAAGTTCTCCATTCGATTCGGCCATTGAGTAATAATGATATGGAAACCCATGCTATACGAGGCCAATACGGACCTGGATTTGTGGGTGGTGAAGCGTGTAAGGGATATCGAGAGGAAGAAAACGTGGCAGATGACTCCATGGTCGAAACCTACGCGGCTATTCGTTTTGAAATCGAAAATTGGCGCTGGTCAGGTGTTCCTTTTTATATGCGTGGAGCAAAACGTTTACCAAAGCGCTGTACAGAGATTGCTGTTACCTTTAAGGATGCACCCGGTGCTCTTTTCAAAGACAAATGCAATAAAAATGAGCCCAATACCCTAGCAATCCGAATCCAGCCCAATGAAGGGATCGCTCTTAAGATCAACTGCAAGGTTCCGGGACCTACTTCACCCATTCAACCGGTAACTATGGATTTTCGCTACAGTTCCTTCTTCGGTCTTGCTCCTCCAGAGGCTTATGAGACATTGATTTGCAACGCAATTTTAGGGGATGACACTTTGTTTACAAGACAAGATGAGGTCTTCCAGTCTTGGCGCCTCTTCACTCCCCTTTTAAACTATTGGCGAGAAAATCCCTTGAAAGAGTTCCCCAATTATCAAGCGGGAAGCTGGGGCCCGAAAAAAAGCGATGAAATGATGGCAAAAGATTTACGGGCGTGGCGTCTTATATGAGTTTAAAACAAACGGTTTTACCCAAAGAAATCGAATCTAAGTTAACCCGTATTTGGGATGACCTGCAAGGCTCGAATAAGATGCGGGCCTCTTTATTTAACCTAATCATCTATTGCGACAAAAGTGAAAGAGAATCCTACTATGAAGGAGTTATCCAAAAACTCATTCAGAGATTTCCGGCCCGCATTCTTTTTGTGGCTTTAAGCGATGAAAAGATAGAGCTTAAAACTTCCGTTTCGGTATTAACTGCCGAAGAGGGGGCAAGCGCTATTGCCTGCGATTTGATCCATATCGAGGGAGGCCGCGATCAAATCGATCGGATCCCTTTTATTCTTCTACCTCACATTCTCCCCGACTTGCCCCTCTATTTAGTTCGCGGAGATGATCCTTTATGCGATGACTCGATATCAATCAAGTTAGAGCCTTTGGCAAAACGTCTGATTTTTGATTCAGAAAATAGCTCAAATCTTGCTTCCTTTTCACAAGTGGTCTTAGATCATCAAAAAAGCTTAAATGTCGATGTCGCAGACTTGAATTGGGCGCGGATGGAGAGCTGGAGGGGCGTGATTCATAACGTCTGTCACACAAAAGAACGTTTAGAAATGCTGAAAAGGGCAAAAGAGCTCTCTATAGAATACAACGCGGTAGAATCAACTTCTTATTTACATAAGAAAACCCAGGCGATTTACCTTGTGTTTTGGCTCTCTACACAACTGAATTGGCCGTTTAAAAAAATCGAAAAGAAAGATAAAGAGTTATCTGTTGAATTTGAGAATTTACACTGCCGCATTTGCCCCTCTCTTCATGAAAATGTTCCGCCCGGCAACCTTCTCTCATTTGAAATGAAAACAGAAGAAGGCGAGGTTTTATCGATTAAGAGAAATTTAGAATTTCCTCAACAGGTTATAGTAGAGCATTCAACAGCAACTTTTTGCGAAATGCCTTCTGAAATCGTTTTAGAAAGCGAGTTGTCTAAGGGCTCTCTTGTTCGAGAGATTTGTCATAAAGGAACAAGCCCCCACTTCGGAGCTGTTTTAGATGTATTGCAACGACTTCCAAACGAGGTTTTTTTATAAATGGACTCGATTATCAATCATAGCGGACGAAAACTAGCCATTCAAGCTTCAAAGGAAGCTGCCATTGCCTTTGCCGCTCATCATTTTTTAGAGATAGCTAAAGAATCAATCGATGATCACGGAGCTTTTTTTGTGGCGCTCTCCGGTGGATCCACTCCCAAAGCTCTTTATGAAATGCTCTTTAAGGAATACTCAAAAGCTCTTGATTGGAGCCTTGTCCATCTTTTTTTCAGCGATGAAAGATCAGTACCCGAAGATTCAGATAAAAGCAATTATAAAATGGCAATGGATACGGGCCTTAAAGACTTAGTCCCCTCTCATCAAGTCCATCGCATGGTTGCCGAAGAAGATATCGAAGCAAATGCAAAACGGTATGAAAATCTCATTCACTCAATTCTTAAAGACCGCCCTTTTGATCTTGTCATACTGGGAATGGGAGAAGATGGCCACACGGCCTCTTTATTCCCAAAGACGCCTGCGCTCAACATCAAGGATCATTTAATCGCCTCTAATTTTGTTGAAAGCCAAAAAACGTTTCGAATGACGATGACCTATTCTTGCATCAATCGAGCGCGCCATATTGCCATATATGTACTTGGCCGCTCTAAAGCTGAAGTACTTAAAAAAGTTTTTCTTGAAAAAGAAGGCTCTTTTCCGATACAAGGCATCAGTGAAAAAGCATTATGGATTACCGACCGGGAGGCCGCATCAAAACTTTAAGAATAGTCTGTCTTCTTTTATTTCCCTTTTTTTTAAGAGCTGAAAGAATCGCCCTTCTCACCTATCCCTTTTCAGATTCCTCTTGGATCATGTACAATATGATCCAGCTTTCAAGCCGTGGCTTTCTAGTCGATGATGATTCCTTTCACAATTTCGGTATTTCCATCAACGATGAGCCTCCTTTTCTCCACGTCTTTCAACCTATTGAAATCAATTATTTCAACCCAAAGTGTGATAAACTCATCCTCTTGATAAAAGATTATCGAGAAGTCCTCATTAACTACTTAGAGTCAACAGGCGAAGAAATTCACCGCTGGTTGGATCGCATGGGACACTCTGACTTAAGGGCTCGCTCGGTTCAAGACCCCGATTGGTATTTTCATAACCTCTATTTATATGATCAATGGAATCCGCAAAACCGCCTTCTCATTTATTATGAGGATTTGATAAACCATCCGAAACTCATACTAAAAAAATTACTCGATTTTGTCGGCGGAAGCGATTATAAACTCAACCGGCACATTGAAAACTTAGCGATACACCACCAATACTTTTCAAAATTCCGCCCCACTCATCGCATCTATTCAGAAGGATTTAAAGGGCTAAAAATCGATCTTTCGCCATCGCTTGAAAGTAAAATAAAAAATAAATTTAGCAAAGCCTATCCTTCTCTATACGAAAAATATCTCAAAAGATATGACGGTATGTGATATGCTTCTTTTCCATGTATACACTCGGTATTGAATCGACCTGTGATGAATCAGGAGCAAGTGTTGTCAAAAATGGCAGCGAAATCCTATCGAACGTCATCTCTTCTCAAGCAACTGTTCACGCCCCATACGGCGGAGTTTTTCCCGAGCTTGCAAGCCGAAGCCACCTAAACGATCTTCTTCCTTGCATCGAAATGGCGCTTTTGGAGGCAAAAATAACACCCGACGAGCTGGATTTAATTGCTGTTGCCACAAAGCCGGGACTCTTAGGAGCACTTCTCATGGGATTAAGCACTGCAAAAGCCCTCTCCTTTAGCTGGAACCTGCCTTTAATCGATGTCGACCATGTCGAAGCACACCTTTTTGCCGCTATGATGCCTCGGTTAGAAAAAGTTTCCTACCCATCTCTTGGCGTCGTCCTCTCTGGAGGCCACACCTTTATAGCTCTCATCCATTCAGATCACACTTACACAAAAGTTGGCTCAACAGTCGATGATGCTATCGGAGAAGCTTTTGATAAAGTCGCCACTTTATTAGACCTCTCTTATCCCGGCGGCCCCGAAATCGAAAAGCTCGCGAAAAAAGGCAATTCTTCAAAATACTCCTTTAACCCAGGCAGCGTGAAAGGAAAACCCCTTGATTTTTCATTTAGCGGGCTTAAAACCAATCTCCTCTACACAATCAAAGGCCAAGGCGCTCAAAAAAAATCTCCATCGATCATCACGAAAAGCGACAAACCCCATATCGCTGCCGCTTTTCAAAAAACAGCATTTAACGACATCGTTGATAAAACTCTTCTTGCAGCTCATAAACATCACTGCTCCGAGATCTACTTAGGCGGGGGTGTGACTCAAAATAAATGCCTTCGAGCGCTCTTTTCTGAAAAGACACCCCTTCCGGTCTATTGGCCGCCCATTGGGCTATCCTTGGATAACGCTGCCATGATCGCAGGGCTTGGTGCAAAAAAAATATCTTCAATCAAGACAAAGTGCGCCTTTAGACCTACAGCCAATTCCAAAACTAACATTATAAAAAAAAATTTAATTAAATTAATAGCTGTCAAATAAAGCTGTTTTTATGTTAAAATAATATAAAAAAGATGCATCTGCATTCCAAATGATATATACCAAAACACACATAATTAGTGCTTAACTAAAAAATTTAAGGAGAAAATTATGCTAACCTTAGTGCAATTTATAGAAGAAAAGAGTACTATACTTTCTACTGGCCCTAACCCTATTGATCTAGCAGAGGCAAATGGTTTGCTCACAATTGAACTGCTTGTTGGGATTTCTTTTGTTGTGTTAGCAGGAGCGATCTGCACTCTCTGCTTTTTTTCGCCCCTTCCCCTAGCTCTCATAATTACTTTTCAAGCGCTAGCCGGTATTGCTATTTTTCTTGGCTTAATCGCAATTTTTGAAAGTCTAGGTTATTTATTCCATCATGTTTTTATTTTAAACAATTACGGTCAAGACGAGACAATACTTGAAAAAGTATGGGAAAAGATAGGACTTAAAGACTGGAGATTTCCTTAAAAAATTGATTTCAAAGAGCGCTTCTTTCTGAAAAGACGTCCCTTCCGATCTATTGGCCGCCCATTGGGCTATCCTTGGATAACGCTGCCATGATCGCAGGGCTTGGTGCAAAAAAAATATCTTCAATCAAGACAAAGTGCGCCTTTAGACCTACAGCCAATTCCAAAACTAACATTATAAAAAAAAATTTAATTAAATTAATAGCTGTCAAATAAAGCTGTTTTTATGTTAAAATAATATGAAAAAGATGCATCTGCATTCCAAATGATATATATCAAAACACACATAATTAGTGTTTAAGGAGAAAATTATGCTAACTTTAGTGGCATTTATAGACGCAAAGAGCACTGTACTTGGTTCAGCTCAATCTGTTGATCTAGAGGAGGCAAATGCTTTGCTCGCAACTGAACTGCTTGTTGGGTTTTCTTTTGTTGTATTAGCAGGAGTAATCATCACTCTCTGCTTTTTTTCGCCCCTTCCCCTAGCTCTCATAATTACTTTTTACGTGCTGGCCGGTAATGTTGCTGTTCTTGGCGCAGGCGCAATTCTTGAAAGCCTAGGCCGTTTACTCATTAATATTCGTAAGTTAATTGATTTATAGAAGCTCTTTACGACGACAAAAGCGGGAAAGCCCATCGGTTTTAGCCGTGGGATAAAAACGTCTTTCCGCTTGCGTTTTTCCTCTCAATGTATTAAACTTCTTCTAATTCAACATCGAGACAAATGTACTCCGTTGAATGGAGTTTAAAATCGCTCCTCGGACTTTTTTTAAGAATCAAATTTGATTCGTTGAAAATCTTAGCTGCGGTCTTCTTTAAAACAGTCCGATGCTCTATGATTTTCAATCTGTGGTAGACAAAAATGTCACAGAAGGCCATCTCTGGCATGGCCGCGGAGGATAGGGATATGAAGGATCCAACCTCAAAACCCCTATGGCTTCAGCCGTGGGAGTATGTCAGTCAAGGCTCTTTTTTATGATAAAATGAGCGAAAATTTTTACTGCGAGATGACTATGGCTAAAAAAGGTGCACGCGAAATTATCAAACTCAAAAGTACTGAAAGTGATGACGTCTATTGGACAAAGAAAAATAAACGCAACACCACAGAACGCTTAGAACTTAAAAAATACGATAGGAAATTACGACGCCACGTCGCTTTTAAAGAAGCTAAGTAAAGTTGTTTGAGTTTTTATTCGCCCGAAAGTATTTAATCCCCAGACGGCGGCAGTTATCTGTCTCTCTCATTGCCATGATGAGCGTGGTCGTGATTTCACTTGTCGTCTGGCTTGTTCTCATCTTTCTATCTGTAACAGAGGGTATCGAGCAAGGATGGATGAAAAAACTCACCTCCCTCAACGCTCCCATCCGGATTTCACCAACACGGGAATATTTTCACTCCTATTATCACCAGATCGATACCTGCTCTTATGCCTCCGGGTATGCTTCAAAAAGCCTCGGTGAAAAGCTGCGCTCTAAGCTAACCAATCCATTTGACCAAGAATTCGACTCTGAGCTTCCCTCCTATCTGCCCAAGCCCATTCTCAATCCCGATGGAAGTGATAAGGATCTGATCAAGGAGCTCTTTAAGACGCTCGATGATCTCCATGTCACGGCGCAAGATTATGAAATTACCGGAGCGCTGCTCCGTCTTAAAATGATTCGGCCGGAGCTTGGATCTCCCCTAGAGGAAAAACAAAGGTACCTCACTCAGGTTTCCTACCTCTCAACCTTTCCAAGCAACAGCCATAAGATTCAAAATTTAATTGAGCCCCCTTCTCTCACCGATATCAATCATCTTTTCGCTCTCACAGAGACCTCATTTGCAACGCTCACTGAAGAAGGGGCTTCGCCAACAACTCGAACGAATAAAGAGATTTTTCAAAAGCGTCTTATGCGCCTTATTCCTTATGTTGAACTAAAACGCGTGACTCCTTCTCATGATCGCTGGCGTTTTGCAAAAGAGCTTTTAAGCTGCAATCATCTCTTGACTGTACAGGCTCATAAAAGCTTCTCTCATATTTTGATTACGGAAAAAAAACAATCCGACAACTATCTCACCGGCTCTCTTTACATCAAGGGCGGTCAGCTCTATTTCAATCAAAAGCCTTTATCGATAAACACCCCTCTTTTTTTAGGAGCTGATGTCGAATTTGAAGCTTCGATTGTGAAGGAATCAATTGAAGATGCAGAGCGCCTTAGCGATATCAAGCTTCATATCAAGGGCTTGCTCCAAAACCAATGGATTGAAGGAGTCATCCCCTGGAGGGATGTGGAAATTACGGATGCAAACGTGAAAACTAAATTTGAAACAGCGCTTGAAATTCCACCTTTTTGGGCTTACCGGATCCAAAATGAAGAAAAAGGGGCTCTTCCAGACAATCAATCGGTCATTCTACCTCGCAGTTTCAGGGATTCGGGTGTTTTAGTCGGCGATAGGGGCTACTTCAGTTTCGGAGCAATGAGTAGCGCAAGCATTCAAGAGATGCGTCAGCCTTTCATTGTGGCTGGATTTTACGATCCGGGGGTCATGTCGATTGGCGCAAAATATGCTCTGGCCTCCCCTGGACTTGTTCACGATATTGCTCAATCGAATCACTCTTTTAGCTTTCCCCCTGAAAGTGCGATGGGTATCCAGGTCTGGTTTGATCAATTAGGGCAGACAAAAGAGATGGCAGAGAGATTGTCAATGCTTCTAAAAGAGCGAGGGCTTCTGCCTTTTTTTAAGATCACTCCTTTTTATGAATACGATTTTGCTCGCGATCTTTTGCAGCAATTTCAAAGTGATCGCTACCTTTTTACGTTGATTGGCGCGATTATTCTTTTTGTCGCGTGTACCAATATTGTTTCGCTTCTGATCTTGCTCGTCAATGACAAAAAGGTAGAGATTGGCATTTTAAGGGCGATGGGTGCAAGCTCAAAAAGCATCGCCTCTATTTTTGCCCTTTCCGGGGTCTTTATGGGAGTAATCGGATCGCTGCTCGGGATCTTTTTTGCCTTTATCACGCTAAAAAACATCGATAGTGTCGTTTCGCTTCTTTCATTTTTACAGGGCCATGACGCTTTTAATGCAGCTTTTTATGATCGCTCACTCCCTAATCAAATCTCAAAAAGTGCTCTCACGTTCATTCTTATCTCCACGCCTGTTCTCTCATTAATTGCGGGCGCCGTTCCGGCGATAAAAGCGGCTCGTTTAAGCCCTGCTGAGAGTCTTCGCTCATGAATAAACCACCTATTCTTGAAGTTGTTTCGGTATATAAAAGCTTTCACTGTCCACAAACTGTAGAAGTTTTAAAAGAGGTCAATCTCTCTCTTTTTCAGGGAGAATCCCTTGCCATCATGGGTCCCTCCGGTGTAGGCAAAAGCACGCTTCTTCATCTTTTAGGGACATTGGAAGAGCCTACATCCGGCCAAATCTTAATCGAGGGAAAGAAAGCCGAAGCCTCCTTCAGAAAAACTCATATTGGTTTTGTTTTTCAAAATTTTCATTTATTGGAAGATTTCACAACCCTTGAAAATGTCTTAATGCCTATACGGATCAGCCGCTTACCTGTTCATCAGTTAAAATCAACGGCTTTGAAACTTCTCGATCAGGTTGGGTTGAAAAATCGCGCGGATTTTTCCGTTAAACTCCTCTCCGGAGGAGAGAAGCAGCGCGTTGCAATCGCTCGAGCTTTGATCAATCATCCAAAAATCCTTCTAGCTGATGAGCCGACCGGAAATTTAGATGCCAAAACCTCTAAGCAAATTTTTGATTTACTCATCTCTTTGTGTAAAGAAAATCAAATTGCTCTTGTTGTTGTCACTCATGATAAAGAACTGGCTTCTCTTCTCGATAGACGAATTCGACTGATTGGTTTATCCTAACTTCCATGGAACTTTTAATCATTGGTACAGGCTATGTCGGTTTAGTATCAGGGACTTGTTTTGCTGAAATGGGCCACCATGTAACTTGTCTAGATATCGATCAGAAAAAGATCGACGCTCTAAATCAAGGAATCATTCCCATTTATGAGCCGGGTCTTGAGGAGATGGTAAAGCGCAATTGCGAGCAAAAACGACTTCATTTTACAAATTGCTACGAGGCTGTAAGAAAGGCTTCCGTGATTTTTCTTTGTCTTCCCACCCCTCAAGAAGACGATGGTTCTGCTGATTTATCTTATGTTCTAGCAGCAGCGAAGAAGATGGCTCCTTATTTCGATGAGTATAAACTGGTCGTCAACAAATCGACGGTTCCGGTCGGCTCTGCTTTGCAAGTTGAGAAAATCATTTATCAATACTTAAAGCAACCGGTCGAATTTGATGTGATTTCAAATCCTGAATTTCTCAAAGAGGGCTCAGCTCTTTCAGATTGTATGAAACCTGATCGAATCATTATTGGCTCAAATTCAGAAAGAGCGACTTCTATTATGAAAAATCTCTATGCTTCATTCACTTTAAATCACGACCGGATTCATATTATGGATGTCTCGAGCGCTGAGCTCACAAAATATGCAGCGAATGCCATGCTGGCCTCTCGAATCTCTTTTATGAATGAGCTCTCTTTACTCTCTGAAAAAGTCGGAGCCGATATCAATGCCATTCGTCGAGGAATCGGATCGGATAAACGCATTGGCCATGACTTTCTCTATGCTGGGATCGGATTTGGAGGCTCTTGCTTCCCCAAGGATATTCAAGCATTAAGAGCAATTTATGAAAATGAGGGCATTAAGCCTCATATGCTCAAAGCAATCGATGCCATCAATTGCCGCCAAAAGGGGGTTTTAGGAGAGAGGATTCAAAAGTATTTTACAGATATAGAGGGCGTCAATATCGCTGTTTGGGGGCTTTCTTTTAAACCCGATACCGATGACATGCGCGAAGCGCCCTCCATCACTTTTTTAAAAGATCTATTATGCAAAGGGGCCAAGTTAAGACTTTTTGATCCTGTGGCAATGTCAAACGCAAAAAAAATCTTAGGTGATTTTAAAAATATTATATGGTGTAAAAGCGAGTTAGAAGCAGCAAGTGAAGCTCAGGCAATTGCACTTTTAACCGAATGGAAACAATTCCGTTTCCTTGATTTAGATCGTGTTTTAAAAGCAATGCAAAGAGGGAAAAAAGCTTTTTTTGATGGCCGAAATCAGTATGATCCCAATGTGATGAAAAAAATTGGTTTTGACTACTTCTCAATAGGTCGAAAGTGAAAGAATATAGAGAAAAAATCGATCAAAGATTGAAGGATCATTTACTAAAGATCAAAAACCCCTTGATCGCCGAGATGTCCGAGTATGCCCTCTTTTCCGGGGGAAAGCGCCTTAGACCCTTGCTTGTTTTAGCGGTATTGGAGGCCTTCAACAGGCCCATCGAAAAAGGGCTGGATGCTGCCATCGCTTTAGAGCTGATCCATACCTACTCGCTTATTCATGACGATCTTCCTTGTATGGATGATGATGATTTTCGCCGCGGCCTTCCGACTCTCCATAAGAAATATGATGAAGCCTCCGCGGTATTAACGGGAGATTTTTTATTAACTTTTGCATTTGATGTTCTCTCTTCTTCTTCAGATATTGAACCCTTAATGCGTCTAAAACTGATCAAAAAGTTAGCGATTGCAGGCGGCGCTTCGGGTTTGATAGGGGGGCAGCTGCTCGATCTTTCAACCTCAATTGATCGAGATAACTTCAAAAAAATTTATGAGTTAAAAACAGGGGCGCTCATCCGGTGCGCTTTTGAGTTTGGAGCCCTAATCTCGGAGTGCGGCCCTGCTGCTTTTTCAGAGATTTCTCTTATAGGAGAAAAACTCGGGCTTGGATACCAAATAGCCGATGATCTCATCGATTTAGATGACTGCGCTCTTTTTTATGGAACCAATGAGTCTCTTGATTTGATTCAAAAAATCCAGTTTGAAATCAACCGGTCGATTGAAAAGCTTCCCATTTCAAGCACGCTTCTAAATCAACTGATTCATCAATCTTTAATTCGACACCAATGAAACCCTTTTTTTTTCCTTTTATTCTTGCTCTTATCTCCATAACCTATTTCCCTCTGCTTCTTCCTAAACTCCATCTTTTTTATTTTGCCCCTTTCCTCTCCCTTCTTTCAAAAAAGGCGTCTATAAAGGAGGGGGTTTTCTTATCGATTCTTTCAGGCTGGATTTTAGATGCTCTTTCAACAAATACAATCTTCGGTTTTGAGGCCTTTCTCTTTTTATCCGTTTATCTCATGAATTATCCCCTTAAAGACCTTTTTTTTATCGATAAACCTCATGCAAGCATTCTTTCGACGGCTCTTATCAGCATCAACTATACCTTTTTAAAAATCCTATTCCTTCTGATTTTTTCAAAACTTCCTCCTCTAACTCTTAAAAGTCTTTTATCAGAATTTTTCCTCATGCCCCTTGCTGATGGGATTTATGGTTTTTTTTGGTTTACAACTCCTCTACTGTTCGTTACATTACTTAAAAAGAGCTATATTCGATGGAAAACGAGTTAAATATCCCAAACGCCTTACTCTCCCGATTGACAAATGTTGCCTCATTAGCTGCTCTAAAGGCAGGTGAAATCTTAAAAAAAGGATTTGGCTCCACATTTGAGATCACTTCCAAAGAGGGTAAACACAACCTTGTCACAGATTACGATAAGTTTAGTGAAGAGTCGATCCTAACTCAGATCAAAGGCGTCTTTCCCGAGCACGCTTTTATCTGTGAAGAGTCCGGAAAACAAAATTACAAAGAAGACTCCATTATCTGGGTCATCGATCCCCTGGATGGAACGGTCAATTTCGCTCACAATATCCCTTGTTTTTCCATTAGTATTGCTGCTATGTTCAAGGGAAAAGTCTTATCTGCTGTCGTTTATAATCCGATGCTGAATGAGCTTTTTACCGCAGAGGATGGGCATGGAGCTTTTCTAAATGGCTCACGCCTTTCTGTTACAAAAACAGATCTTCTTTCTAATGCAATTGCAGCGACAGGATTTCCCTATAATACTTATGAAAACCCCCTTCACTGTATTGAACATTTTACCTATATGGCTAAGCTTGGAATCCCTTTAAGACGGATGGGCTCAGCAGCTCTTGACCTTGCCTATTTAGCAGCGGGTCGCTACGATGCCTTTTGGGAAGTTTCCCTCAACTCTTGGGATTACGCGGCAGGCATGCTTCTGATTGAAGAAGCCGGCGGTGTAATGACAAACTTCGTTGGAGAGTCCTACCATAAGATTCAAGAGGGCCCCATCCTTGCGAGCAATGGCCTCATTCATGAACAATTGATCGATCACTTTAAACACACCTATGACGATGAATCCCCTAAGACTTGACGGAAGCGTGTGTGCCTCTCACATTTTAGAAAAACTTAAAAAAACGCTTTCGCAGTTAAAAGGACGTCCTCCTACCCTTGCCTTTGTCTTAGTCGGCCACGATGAGGGATCAAAAATCTATGTTAAAATGAAGCAAAAGCGTGCTATTGAGGTGGGGATTGATTCAAAGATTATTGCGCTTGAATCAAATATTTCAGAAGAAGCCTTGCTTCTTGAAATTAAAAAATTAAATGACGACCCCTTAATCGATGGCTTTCTTGTTCAACAACCTCTACCGTCTCATATCTCATTGGATAAGGTGGTCTTAGCCACAAATCCAAGCAAGGATGTCGATGGGTTTCACCCATTTAATCAAGGCAAGCTTTTACTCGGTCAAGAAGATGGGTTTATCAGCTGCACACCTCTTGGGATTCGCACTCTTTTAGAGCACTATCATATTCGCACCGAAAGTCGTCATGTCGTGATCTTAGGCCGAAGCAGCATCGTCGGGAAGCCTTTAGCGGCCCTGCTTTTAAAGAGGGGGCCTTTTGGAGATGCAACGGTAACGATCGCCCACTCAAAGACCAAAAATTTATCCGATTTAACGCAGCAAGCGGATATTTTAGTCGCTGCAATTGGCTCTTCTCGTTTTGTCAAAGCTTCGATGATCAAAGAGGGGGCTGTCGTGATTGATGTAGGCATCAATCGAGAAGGAAAACGGCTTTTTGGTGATGTCGACTTCGAGGAAGTGGCCCCAAAAACCTCCGCTATCACTCCTGTTCCTAAGGGAGTAGGCCCTATGACCATTGCAATGCTTCTCCAAAACACTTATAAAAGTTATCTATGCCGAAATGGAGACCGCTTCTCTTCTTAAGTAGAGTGCTCTTTTTACTTTTTCTTTTCTCTTGCGCCCCCTCATTCAAGATCAACCACTTTAGGGGAGTCGCCATGACGATGCCCTACCATATTCAGTTGGGTAAACTTCATCATTCCAGCAAACAAATCGAAGCTAAAATTACCGAAGTTTTTGAAAAGGTCAATCATTGCTACAATCACTTCAATCCAAATTCAGAGCTTTCAAAGCTAAATCAAGCTGAAAGCGGGGTTTTGTCCAACGCTCTATACGAACTGTTTTTATTATCGGATCAGATTTATAAAATGACAAATGGGGTTTTCGATCCCTCTTTTGGTCACTGGAAGGAATTTGTTTTTCGAGGAAATACAATTGAAAAAGGAAGTCTAACACTTGACTTTGATGGGATCGTCAAAGGGCTGACCGTCGATCTTTTGGCCTCTATGCTCTCTGATCTAGGCTATCGAAACTTCTATGTCGAATGGGCTGGAGATCTTTTTGTGAAGGGGAATCATTTTAATGGAAGGCCTTGGAGAATTGCGGTTAAAAAACCTTATTCCGATATCCCCTTTCAGATCATTGAGCTTAAAGATCGAGCAGTCGCAACCTCCGGAAATTATTTTCACCAAAAGATTGTCGAAAATGCTCTATTGACCCATTTTTTTGATCCAAAAAAGCAAATTTTTCTTCCTGTCACTAAAGAGATTCAATCTGTCACTGTGATAGGCCCGAGCTGCGCCCTTGCAGATGCCTTAGCAACAGCCTTATTTGTAGACTTAAAAAAAATCGACCTCCCAATGGAGGTCGATCTCATTATTCAGTGAACTTATACTTTAAGCGTCATTACTCAGCACATTTACTGATCCGCTTCCGGTTGACTCAATAATAGATGAGCTACTTTGGAAAACCCCTAGATTATTATTGCCGGATCCCTGACCTGTACCTGTAATATCAATGTTCCCATCGATTGTAGTAATACTAACCTCTGTCCCATTTAAAGAGACACCAAGGTTCTTATCCACTCCATCGCCTCCTGTGCCGAATAGAGTTACGTTTCCCGCGCTTATGCCAACCCCTGTGCTCTCTAGATAAGCATCCGATTCAAGTCGAATTCCAACATTACTGTTTCTGGCTCCTCCACCATTTCCGGTAAGAAGAATATCCCCGTCGACAGTTTTGATTGTTGAAGCGCCGCTTGAAAGTGTGATTCCATCATTATAATCAACTCCATTTCCGCCTTGACCTGTCAGAGTGATTAAAGCGCTATCCGCTCCAGTGCCCGTTGAGACAATACAGCCCCCTGATTCAAGTCGAATACCTTGATTCATTGATCCTGTGCCATCTCCACCCGCTGTTCCTTCAAGAGCAATGTTTCCATCCACAGAAATGATCGCGCACTCTTTTCCGGAAAATGAAATTCCGGAATTATTTTTGATTCCATTACTTCCAATTCCTGTGACAGTAATCGTACCCACTGAAGCTCCAATGCCCGTGCTCTCTATAGAGGCCGCACTTTCGAAACGAACCCCCTGATTGGTATTTCGGGTGCCATTCCCGGTACCCGAAAAGACGACAGCCCCATCTACTACAGAAACCTTGGATCCACTTGTGAGTATAATCCCCATGTTAAAGTCTGTCCCGGCACCGCCTGTTCCAGTCAATGCGACCCCTCCACTTCCCGTACTTGAAACGACAGCACTATTTTCCATACGAATGCCCTGATTGGCAGATCCGCTTCCATAACCGGTTCCAACTAAAATAAGATCGCCATCTTCAGTACTGACTTGAGTCTGTGGCCCCGATAGATAAAGGCCCATATTTTTTCCTAGGCTTGTATCTCCCGACTCGCAATTAAAAGTAATGGTTCCATTTGAACTTGTTTGAACTAAAGCGTTGTTAAGGAAGGCTCCATAGGCTAATCTTCCGCTGTCATACCCTTTTGATGTGATCGAAATATTTCCGCCACCTGCATCTAACTCCGAGCTGAACAAGGATGTTTTTCCACGTGACTCTCCTCCAAAAATTCCCAAATCAATTGTAATATTTCCCCCTTGAGTCGAAACTTGAGCATTTGAACTCATACTGAAAATAGCCTCGCCTGAATCTCGATAAAGAGGATCACAATTTTCATCATTGATCAGAACGTTAAAATCCCCATTGTTTAAAGTAATGTTTGCATTTTCCATCATATGGATGGATCGTCCCGCACTTAATGACAAATAATTTCCATTTGTTGTCCCTGTAACCGTATCATTCACTGTGATATCTGTATTCGCTTCGATGACAACAAAGGCGCTATCAATAGCCGCTGAGAGATCACTTCCCGAAATAGTTACACTTTCCGATGGATCGGAGGAAAACGTATTTCCAACAGCCGGGCTTGACCCATTTGAAGAAATCGTCACAAACTTTGGATCGATTAAAAGTTGTCCGCACTCTCCGGAATCCGCTCTTAAATCGACATGGCCTCGGTAAGAGACGCTCTCTTTACCCGAAACTTCACAAAACCCGCCGCGCTTTCCATTACCATGACTTTTTGCAAAAACCTCCCCATGAAATGTGGTGTCTCCATCACTCCAAATCACCACACGGCCGCCGCTGCCTTCATCACTATTTGCTAAAATTTTAGAGCCCTTTTTGACAACGGTTTTATGGCTGTTTTTGATATCTCGATCCTGCCCTTTATAGCTTCCTCCGATTAGCACATGTCCAAGCCCTTTTTTATGGCTCACATCAATCAAGGAATTCTCTTCCAAATAAACTTCTTCTCCCAAAAGGTGGACCTCTCCCCCTCCTTCGCTCGTTGCTGCTTGAATATATCCGCTATGTTCAACACCGCCATTTTGTGCAACGAGATAGATGCGCCCATCTCTTTTTTCTAAAGCTGCAGCCTCAATCGTTCCGCTATTGCGCACGGCTTTGCTGTAGGGACTTGTGCTCATAAGTTCAACGGAAAGAGCCTTAATTATTCCGCTATTTTCTATTGTACCGCTCACAATTTCCGGTCGAATATGAATTTTTTGATCTTCGCCCACCTTGATTAAGATCTCTTCCGTAGCATAACAACCGACTCGACCGTCAATTGCATCAATCGACCCTTTATTGAGAATCGACTCTGCTAGTAAATAGACATCATTTCCAAGAGAATGAATCGATCCCTCAATGTGAATTTCACCTTCACCGGGTGAAAGAAATAGTAGATCCTCTCCATACAAAAATTGGGCATTTTCGATATCGAGTGTCGATCCAATGAATCCAGCCGTTTCAATCTCTCCATTTTTTCCAACAAAAAGTCCATTTGAATTGATCAATACAACCTGACCATTGGAAAGAAGCTGGCCATCGATATGAGTGATCTCATGGCCTGTAATGCGATTGAGAACCATTGAAGAATCTTTTTCTTGAACAAAGTTTAAAATTTGATCTTGTTTGATATTTAAACTATCCCACTCAAAAATAGCTTTATCCCCTGTTGTAATTGTCATCGATCCATCTCCCTCCTTTACAAAGGCATGCAGATCACCGGCAACAACTGTACAATTATTTTCAGCTAAACACTCCCCTCCTAAAAGAGAACAAGCAAAAATGATGGAATGGATGACTTTCTTCTGTTTCATTGAAACCTCCTAAGATTAAACAAAAACTCATTATCACTATTTTTCTTAATCAAACAAAGTTTTTTTTAACCTTTGGCTTTCTCTCTTTGAGATGGTATTATAGAAGCTAAAAGGCAACATTCATTTGAAAAAAAAAATATCTAAAGCGATCCTTGAATACATGGAAGGAAAACGCTATCAGCCTATGGGGCAAATTGCGCTGATCAAAAAACTAAAATTCCCCTCCTCTCTTCACTCCATTTGCAAAGAAATCATTGGAAGCTTTATTTTAGAAGGAAAAATTATCGTCCAAAAAAACCGCCTTATGCTCCCGGAAAAAGAGAAACTCTTCACTTCAGGTCAAATCAAAATGCACCCTCGTGGTTTTGGTTTTGTATCCCCTGATGAAGCCCATGATCGAAACGAAGATATTTTCATCCCAAAACCTTACACTTTAGGAGCTGTCGATCAAGATCGAGTGAAGGTCGAAATTACGACAAAGCCCGGAAATACGAAAGGTCCGGAAGGGCGTGTTATCGAAATTATCGATAGAGGGCGAAAAACGCTTGTCGGAATCATGATCGAAGTCGATTCGATTTCCAGCCGGAAAAAACCGATAAAAGGCCAAGCTTTTGTCCCCTTGCTGGGCCCCTCAAAGGGGGTAATGGTTGAGCAGCTTCCGGAAAACATTCGAGTGGGAGACCGCGTTTTACTCAAAGTTTTAAAGTGGGAAGATGCAAACGCTCCGACAACCTCAGAACTCGTTGAAAAACTAGCAAGCATAGAAGAGGCAAAAGCGGACATTCCCATTGCAACCTTAGAGTATGGGATTCGCAAAGAGTTTCCTGCAAAAGTGCTTGAAGAGGCGAAAAAATTTGGAAACCGAGTTCAAAAAAAAGATATGGCAGGACGTGTTGATCTAACTGATCAAGCCTGTTTAACTATTGATCCGAAAACAGCAAAAGATTTCGATGATGCCCTCTATGTTGAAAAAACAAAGAATGGATTTGAGCTTTTCGTCCATATTGCTGATGTTGCCCATTATGTAAAAGAGGGTTCTTGCCTTGATAACGAGGCCCAATTAAGAGCCAACTCAACTTATTTTCCGGGAACATGCCTTCCCATGCTTCCAGAAGAGCTTTCAAATAACCTCTGCAGCTTAAAAGAAAAAGTCATTCGACTCACCGCAACGGTCCATATGAGTTTCGACAGTAGCGGAGAGCTTTTAAACTACAAAATTTTTCGAAGCTTTATTAAGAGCAAAAAACGGCTCACTTATGAGGATGCATTCAAAATTCTAAATAGAGAAAAACGAAGCCCTTTTACTTCTGCCCTCGATTCAATGAAGGAGCTTTGTTTGCTTTTAAAGGAGTTGAGACGAAAGCGCGGCAGTGTCGATTTAGCTCTTCCGGAGCTGCAGCTGGAAATCAATGAAGAGGGATTTCCTACCGGCTACCATATCGTCGAGTATGATATCTCGCATCAAATTGTCGAAGAGTTCATGTTAAAGGCCAATGAAATGGTCGCAACTCATCAAAGAGAGAAAAGCAAAGGCTCTCTTTTCCGCATTCATGAGAGTCCAACCGAGGAGAATCTCGAAGAATTTTATGCTTTAGCAAAGCTCTATGGATTTCAGCTATCTCCAGCACCGACACCTGAAGAGATTACTAAGCTTTTTGAAGAGGCTAAAGAGAGCCCTTTTCTAAAACAGCTTTCAGTGGCATTTATCAAAAGCATGAAACTCGCCTATTACTCGCCCAACAATGTGGGTCACTACGGCCTTTCACTAGAAAACTACTGCCACTTCACAAGCCCCATTAGAAGATATAGCGATTTGATTGTTCAAAGAATCCTTTTCAACGATAAACAAACAATAGAGCTTAAAGATGTGGCTCAAAATACCTCAGAAAAAGAGCGTATTTCTTTTCGAGCGGAAACCTCTGTCTTAAACATGAAGAAATTACGTTTTTTTCATCTTCTTCTAAAAGACCGAGGCTTAATTCGATTTAAAGCACAAATCACGAAAGTCAAGCCTTTTGGTCTTTTTTTCGATATCGACCCATTTATGATCGAAGGATTTATTCATATTTCTCGAATTGGTCGGGATTTCTTTGAATTCAACCCTTTAACATCCACGCTTATCGGAGACCATTCTCATGAAACTTTTGTGAGTGGCCAAAAAATTGATGTCGAACTTTTATCAGTTGATTTAATTCATCAACTCACCGAGTACCGAATTTATCGAAAAAAGAAAAAGAGAAAAAAATAAAATCTATTTATACTTAAAGTTATGAAAAAATATTTTGTCACAGGGCTTGTCATACTCCTTCCTCTTGCCGTCACGATCGCTCTTGCGATCTTCATCGTCAATTTCTTAACCGGGCCCTTCATTGGCCTTGTTACCGAATTTTTTAAAGGAACGCATCTAATAAAAAGAGGCTTTCTTTTTTTAACTCCGGAGCAACTCATTCGCTATGGCAGCCAGCTAATCATATTGGTTGGGCTTGTTCTCTTTACGATTCTACTCGGCATGTTTGCCAGATGGGTCTTTTTCAAAACCCTGATTAAATATAGTGATAAGTTACTCCATAGAATCCCGCTTGTAAATAAGGTCTATAAGACCTCGCAAGAGATTATCAAAACACTTTTCGTCACAGATAAAAGCTCTTTTAAGCAGGTCGTAATGGTCCCCTACCCAAAAGAGGGAACCTATGTTTTAGGACTGATTTCCAGGGAGTCACCCCAAATTTGCCAAAAAAGCGTTGGGCAAAAGCTCTACTCCGTTTTAATCCCGACAACTCCAAACCCAACGACTGGTTTTTTGCTCATGTACAGTGAAAGCGAAATTATTTTTCTCGATATGAAGCCGGAAGATGCCATCAAATATATCGTTTCTTGCGGTGTAATCACTCCAGAGCATCCCGTACAGAAACCATGAAAAAATTCTTCCTCACCGGACTTGCCACCTTACTTCCTCTAACGATCACACTTTTGCTTTTCTATTACATCATCGATATCTTAACCAAACCCTTTGTCGGCCTGATTAAAAGGATTTTTCACCACTTTGATCCCTACATTGGAAAAATCACTCATCACCCCGAACTTCTTCTATGGATCAGTCGATTTACAGCGCTTATCCTGTTAGTCGTTTGTATTTTTCTTTTAGGACTGCTCGTCAGAAAACTTTTTTTCAATTATCTAGTCGAACTCACTCATAAAGTCTTTGAGCGGATCCCCCTGGTTCGATCGATTTATAAGACTACAAAACAAATCTCTGAAATGGCTTTTAAAGAAGATCAAAAAATATTCAAAAAAAGTGTATTAATAAAGTTTCCTCATTCTAAAGCAACCGCAATGGGATTGCTTGCTGAAGAGGCTCCTGAATGTGTAAAGCTGGCACTGTCGGACGAGGAGCTGAAAACGATCTTTGTTCCAACGTCTCCTCATCCTATTTCAGGATTTTTATTGATCTGTCAAAATCGGGATATCAAAGAAATCGATATCTCTACTGAAGACGTCTTTAAATTTTTAATTTCTTGTGGAATTTATCAACCCAAAGCTGAAGATTAATGCGCGTTGTTTTTATTAGTGTAAAAAATAATCAAGAAAAAGCAAATCAAATCATCAAGCTAGTGAAAAAAAATCTATTGAATAAAGAAAATATTTTGATCCTTGCTAAAAACAAGCAATCGGCGGAGTTTCTCGATGATATGCTTTGGTCTTACGACGAAGTGAGCTTTCTTCCCCATACGCTTTCTTCAGTGCCCTGTCAGGATCGAGTGGTCATTACAACTGAAATCAAGAACCTCAATGAAGCTCAGACCCTGATTAACTTAACTGACAAGCCCATTATGAATTTTTCATTTCAAACTCTCTATCTCTTTGATGACCATACCTCCCCCCAAAGAGAAGCTGTTTCAAAAAAAATATACCAGGAATATAAATCTTCAGGATACAGCATCGCTCTTCTCTCTTGAATATTTTCCTCTTCTCTAGTAGAATATGGGGAACTTTTTTTACTTTGAGTTATTGCGCATCTTCGCAAAATTCAAAGTTATAATAATGAGGAATTTCTTATGACAAGACAAAGTAAGCAAGGAGAAAGGCGTAACCGGTCTCCTCGCAAACGCCACTTTAATTTTAGTAAAAAAACAGGTCCTAAAAAGGATAACTTAGCAAAGGGATTCAAAGAACATGAGAATGCCCTCTCAACTGAAAAAAATATCTTTATCCCAAAAATTTCATAGGTAGATCATGTCTAGACACCCAAGCTTTGGCAAATGTGGAAAAGGTGGAAAAAAACGTAATGTCTTAAAACGCTTTGAACGGATAGATGTCCTCCGATCGCTAGGTCGCTGGCAAGATGGCGTAAATAAAAAGGTCACAAATCTTCCTAAAACACCTATTCAAAAATAGTTGACGCTCGTTAATATTTTTAATTCACAGTCTGCACTTGAGATCATGCCAGAGCAAGCGATTAAGCTCGTTCTGGCTTTTCTTAATTATAAGAAAGTCGCTTGCGAAGAGCTTTCACTTCATTTTGTCGATAAAGAAAAAATTTCCTCTCTTCACGATCTCTATTTTTCAGATCCCTCTCCTACAGATTGCATATCATTTCCCATCGACTCTCCAAAAGAGAACCCCTGTGTATTCTTAGGAGAAATTTTCATCTGTCCGGAGGTTGCTATAGAGCAAAGTCAAGAATTCAATACGGATCCTTGCTTCGAACTCTCTCTATATATCATCCATGGCCTCTTGCATCTTCTCGAGTTTGATGATATTGAAGAAAAGGAGCAAAAAATCATGCGGCAAGAAGAGAAAGCTGCGATTGCTATGCTTATGGAAAAAAATATTTTAATCAAACCGAGAACCTAATCGATGTGGCTCTTAATCCCTTTATTCTTTCTAATTGGTTCAAGCGCGCTTTCCTGCTTTGCTTTGAGCATCCACCGCTTTGGACTTATACCCGCTAAAGAAGAGTTTGACCGTAGAAAAACCTACTACAGTATCCCGTTATTTCTGAAACGACTCTTTCGGAAAGAATCATGGGAGAATCTCTTTTTTATATTAAGTTTTTCAAAACAAATTTCAAGACTTAGTTATGCTGTTTCCGGTTGTGCCGTACTGAGTGCTGAATTGAGCCGCCTCCCCATTTTAATTCTTGACCTCATTATCCTCATTTCTCTTCCCCTTCTGCTCGACGTCGGCGCCCGACTACTCGCCAAGGGCTTCCCTAAAACGATGATGCGTACAATGGCGCCTCTATCTGCTCTCTATCTCTTGCTCTACTTACCCATTACTTTTTTATTCCTGAAATTTCAAAGCCTTTTCTCACACTTTATGCGAAAGAAGAATAAGAGTCAGACAAAGCTCAAGGAGAAAATTTTAGAGATTGTCCATGAATCAGAAGTTGGTGAAGAATTAACCAATGTGGAACAACGGCTCATTACCTCTGTTGCGGGATTTAAAGATCGAATCGTTCGAGAGGTCATGGTTCCAAGAATCGATGTTTGTTCGCTCCCTGCAGAAATGAAGGTTTCCTCTGCTGCTTCCATTTTTGTGGAAGAGGAATATAGCCGCATCCCAATTTATAAAGAAAGTGTCGATCAGATCATTGGGGTGATCCATTTTAAAGATCTTCTTGAGATTTTTGTCGACCATCATCGTTTTGAAAATCCGGAAAAAATTACCCTTGAAAAAATAGCGAAACCCTTGATCTACACACCTGAGACGAAAAAAATCACCTCTCTACTTACTGAATTTCGTACAAAAAAAATTCATATGGCAATCGTTGTCAATGAATTCGGTGAGTTTGAAGGCATCGTCTCTATCGAAGACATCTTAGAGGAGCTTGTCGGTGAAATTGCCGATGAATATGATCAAGATGAACTGATCTTATTTTCACAAGCCGGAGAGAATTTATTTGATGTTGATGCCAAAATGAATATTCATGAAATCGAGCGCGAACTTGGTATCGTGATTCCTTCATCCAATGATTATGATACCATTGGAGGATTTGTCTTTCATCGAGCCGGGGCTATTCCTAATAAAGGATTCAGAATCCATCACGATAATTTTGATTTAGAAGTAATTGAAGGGGATGAAAGACGTATACAAAGGGTTCGACTCAGGGCCTTGAAAAACAAAAAAAAGTAATCTATAATCTAAAGTGCTTAAGTCTCAGATCAAAAAATTTTTTCCATGGGCTTTTTTAGCACCAAAAACTTAAAACTCGAATCAAAAGGGGCCATATGCGTCGATCGCTTTGTTTAACCGAACCAAAATTTGTCCGAGTTGGAACGATTGGAACTTGCAAGTTTCTCTATACTCCCTCTACAAACTTGCCTGCGAAAACACTCCTTAAATTTGATATCCTATCTAAAGGCCGCGAAATCGATTGGCAACACCCTCAAACAAACCCCAAGGTCAAAAACAACCTCATCTGGATTGAGCTCCCCTCCAACAAACCCTTATATGGCAAGTCTGTCGAAAAAGAGGATAAATTCTCGCTAGCCTATGAATTTGAACTCCCCATCGAAATAAAAGCAGGAGAAACTTTCTCGATCCTAATGGGAACACCTGACTCATCTGAGCTTGAAAAAAAAGGGAACAAACCCCAAGAGTTTATTCAAAGAAGACGTCTTTTCAACCTCTATATTGACCCCAAAGGAAAGCGTCAATACAAAGATCCGGAAGCTTTTTCTCTCGATGTCCGTGGAGGACCTCTCGATCATTTGCGCGTTCTTCACCCAAGCGTTGTTCAAAAAAATCAACGCTTTGATGTAGTCATTCGATTTGAGGATATCTATAATAATCTCACAAGCTTAGCTCCCGAAGGGACCTTAATTGAAGTAAGCTATGAACAGTTGAGAGAAAATCTCAATTGGAAACTCTTTGTTCCGGAAACAGGGTTTTTAACGCTTCCGAATTTTTATTTTAATGAAGCCGGAATCTATAAGCTTAAACTCGAAAATCTAGATACTAAGGAAGTCTATTATTCCGCTCCTGTAAAATGTGAGCAATTAGCTACCCCTATGGTTTATTGGGGGCAGCTTCATGGAGAGTCAGAGCGTTATGATTCAAAAGAAAATATCGAATCCTATCTCCGCTATTTTCGAGACGAAAAATCCTACAACTTTATGGGGACATCCGCCTTTGAATCTGAGGAAGAGACTTCCGCTCCTATCTGGAAAGGCGTTCAGGCCTCTGTTTCAGAATTTAATGAAGAAGATCGATTCAACACCCTTCTCGGTTTTACCTACAAAGGCTCTTCTAAAACAGAGGGACTAAGGCAGCTTCTCTACTACAAAGACAATAAGCCGCTACTGCGCCGAAAAGATCCCAAGTCGAGTACTCTTAAAAAGATTTATAAATCTCATACACCCAAAGAGATTTTAGCCATTCCGACAATGACAATGGCAAATGGTTCTACTTACGATTTTAAAAACTTCACTCCTGAATTTGAGAGAGTCGTAGAAATTTATAATGCCTGGGGCTCTTCGGAATGCAAAAAAGGTGATGGAAATCTTCGTCCTATCACGTCGACAAATGGCCTTAAGGAGTCGGAAGAAGGCTCGATTCGATCAGCCTTGAATCAAAACCACCGTTTTGGATTTGTTGCAGGCGGGTTTGACGATCGCGGGATTTATGAAGGGCTTTTCAGCTCTGACCAAGTGCAATATTCTCCGGGACTTACTGCAATTATCTCCGAAAATCACACCCGTGACGGCTTAATGCAGGCTCTTTATAATCGCTGCTGCTATGCGACAACAGGTGCGCGTATGATTATGAATATACAACTAGCAGGACAGCCTATGGGGCAAGAGCTTTCTGTTAGTAAAAAGCCCGGTCTTGCCTTTAACCGTCATATCAGCGGTTATATTGCCGGAACCGATGAGATCAAAGAAATCTCTATCTTTAGAAATGGAGTGCTTTATAAAACCCTTAAACCTAAGGGGTTTTTCGTTGAACTCGAAGTAGATGATGATGAGCCGATAGAAAAAATCGTTATCACGCCGGGTGGTGAATCTCCCCCCTTTCTCTATTACTATGTGCGCGCTCTTCAAAAAGATGGCCATATAGGATGGAGCAGCCCTATTTGGGTCGACTTCAATCCTCTATCTAAACCTCTTGTTAAGAAGAAAAAATGAGCCCTCTTATTGCAACTATTTGCATTTCTCTCGCTTTAATACTGCTTTCAATAATTGGGCTTTTGATTGGAAAAATCATTACAGGAAAATCCAAATTCTCCTGTAAAAGATGCGGTACACCGGAAAAAAAATGCACGCTTTGTGAAAAAAAGAAAGACCCTCTCCATAAATGAAAGGGTCTTTCTAGTGGAACCTCCTAAAGCTCCCTAAATTTATAGTATCCCAAGCGTAGAAACGAGCATTTCAAATACCCGATTCCCTTCTTGACCTTCATTTGGAAATCTAGCATTTAAAATTTGCTGAATGGCATCAAAATGTATAGCGGTTTCAGGTGCTATTTTTTGAAGTCCATTTACAATTTTTTGGAATTCAGTCCGCGTCGCATCTACTACAAAAAAATCATCAGCATCGATGGGGCCATCATTAATATTTAAAAGCGTTCGACTTCCAATAGTTAGCTCTTCACGCGGAATCTTCATAATTGTTTGCTTAATTTCATTCATATGATAGACAGCAGCTATAGAAAAACAACCTAAGACATCAGCTGCATGCTGAAAAACAAGTTCAATTCCATCAACCTTGAAAACTGAATCTCCATTAAAAAGTTCTTCAATTTCCTTGTAGTCCTCAGCGTTTTCAATAATATTTGTCAAAGAATCAAGGTCTTTAAAATTAATATTATCTGGGTTGTAATTCTTCATATATCCTTTAAAATGTGAAAGAACTGTCTCAAGAAGAGTGGCGTAGATATAAAAATCACCCTCCTTAATTTCACTTTTATAGATACGTGCCCAAGAGAGAAATCTATTCATCATTGATAAACTAAAATCAACAGGAATTTTTTCAAACAAGGTGTTAATTTCTTTAATTTTCTTTTCTAAGTCTTGATCATCATTCTCGTTATTATTATTTGCCGGCGCCTCTTGAGAGCGGGTTTTAATAAAACGCTCTATCATTTCTTCAGCCGTCTCATCTAGGAGGATAGAAAAGTCTTTTCTAAGAAAATGAATAGCTAAATTAGGATCATTAGACTCTCTAAAAATTTCAGAGATATTTTTGAAAATTTCAACAGCACCGGAAGTTAAAAGAGAATGAGCCAAACCTAACACATAGAAAATATCAGCCATGTCCTCGTTGTAACGATCCTCTTTTTTAAAAACTCCTCTCTCATTTAATGATTTTGAAATCCTATTAAAAAACTCAGGCATTGTTATTGTTTTATCAGTTAGATCCTCGACGTTAAGTGTTTTAAAAATGAAAGGACTCTGCTCCTGATCTTTTCTAGAAATGTGAATCGTTTCATTTTTGATATAAATTGATTGTAGAAGAGTATCTTTCTGGGGGAGGGATAAGGAGTATAACTCTAAAAACGATTGAATATTTTTTTTGTTTTCAGGTGTTTGAGTTGGATAGTCTTTAAGCATATCTAAATCAATATCCGAGCCGTTGCAATCCGGACTTAATAGAATAACAATATGATTAAAGTCTTTTTTCCTAGCAGACTCTACTTTTGTAAGTTCTAAATAAGCCCCAATAAGGCCCTTCACTTTTTCAGATCCCTCCTCTTTCATAAGAGCAACCTTAACTTTGCCTTCTATCAATCGAATTTCCTCTAAATCTGAATTTTTTTTGTTTTTAGAGAAAATAGCCATCACTTTTTGGAAACAACCCTTGCCCACTTTAGGTGAAGATGAAGCAGGATTATAAGAATTGGAAATAGTTGGATCAACTACTTTTGGAATACTAGACATAAGAGAACCTCCTAAATGATCTTTTTTGCCCATTCGCCATAAAAATCAGAAATCAAAATCTGATTTTGAAATCTGGTTTTTATGTTTTGAATGTGCTGAATTTATCATTAAGAGTTCATTAAGCGCAAACAAATTAATTATTAAATATTAAGTCATTTGAAATGAGTGTTTTAGGATTTATCAAAAAAGAGATTGTTGAATTTATTCGCCTCCTTTAAATTTATGTTATGCGTAATTTTTTCCTTTTTCTTATCATAAATGGGGCTGCTTTTCTCTTTTCAGCAGAAAAATCCCAAATTCTCTACCTTATTAAATGCAAAGAAAATGAGAAGGCCTTTTCCTTTTATCAAGATCACTTTAAAAACAACCATGATCCCTCTTTTTTAGAAGAAATGGCAACGCTTATACTTAGACAGGGCATTCTTCATCAGGATCCTGAAGTCCAGCTGTTAACCCTTTATGGGGCCTCAATCTGCGATCATCAATATCCTTTAAGCATACTCGAAGAGGGTCTATCCGCCTCAAATCCTTATGTTCAAGCGGCAGCGATTCAAATTCTTGCAAAAATGGGTGAAAACGGGACCTCTGAAATCTTGATGAAAGCACTCCAGTCTCCCTATATTATGATTCGCATTCAAGCTGCCCATGCATTAGCCGCAAGAGGGTTTACGCCGGCACTTGGACCCATTGAGTCTTTAATGCGCAAGCTTCCCTATGAGGCATGGACTTTTTTCCCAGAACTCTATGCGCAAATGGGGAGTAAAAAAGCGATCACGCTTCTTAAAAGCTTAATGCATAACAAAGCTCAAAGCGTTCGACTTTCATCTGTATTTCATGCAGCTAAATTTAACCGCGATGACCTATTGCCCTTCATCCGTTCCATGGCATCCCATGTAGATTTTGCAGAGCAAGAAATGGCTGCATTTGCTCTTGGAACGTTTCACGATATCGGTTCAAAGCCCATTTTAAAAAAACTCTCAAAATCAAAAATCCCAGATGTTGCTTTAAGCTCCTCTTATGCGCTTTGCAAAATAGGCAATAAAAAAGCTCTAAAAAACATCATTGAAAAGGCTGAGAAAAAAAACCTGCATGCCATTACCTTATTAGGCCATCTGCAAGAGGAGCAAAAAACGCTTCTTTCCCTTATTCATGATGAAGATCGAAATGTTAGACTGAACGCAATCCTAGCGCTTTTAAAACATAAAAATCCGAAGGTATTGGGTCCTTTAGGAGAGTTTTTACTCTATCGAGAAAATGAACTAGGCTTTGGGCCCCATTTTTCAAGAGGCCGCTCCCTTCGCGCCTTTCGCTGTATCTCTCTTGCGAAATCAAAAGATAAGATTGAAAAAAGTGATCTCGTTGCCTTTAGCCATGCATTAAGAGAAGAGATGCTACTCGATTCTGTTGAACTCGAAGAGAGCCTCTTTCTCATGGTTGCCCGAAAAATCTTTGATTATCAGCAGCTCAATTTGATTCCCCTTCTCGTTCAGCTTCTTGAAAATAAAAATTCAGAGCAGTCGCTTTCGCTTTTAAAAGATCAGTCTCAAAAAGCCGGCGCTCCCCTTATTCGCGCCTATTGCCAGCTTGGACTCTACCGCAATCAAACGAAAAATCATGACCACACACTCTTTTATAAATGGCTTGGATCTGAAAAAGATCATTACCTCTTTCAATTTGCAGCAAAAGGGTCCACTAAAAAAGATAATGAGTTAAATACGCAATTTGCGCTCTCTCCTGAAGACAAGTCCCGCCTTATTATCGAGTCTTATCAAGCTCTAGTTGAGGCGCACGATCCAGAGGCCATTTTTCTGATCATGAATGCTCTGATCCATGGCCACCCTAAAAATCGTTATCTTCTCGCCGGCCTTCTCTTGCTTGCCATTAGTTAAGCCAGTATACTTTTCCTAAAATGATGCCTATATTAAACCACCGGACAAACTTCAAGTTTTTCCTTTTCTCTTTTTTACTTTTTCTCTATTCATCTCTTTTAGGAGAAGATCCCGCTATCTCAGTCGATTTAAATAGCCCAACTTATCAAGAGGGCCTCCTCACAACCGAAAGCGGCGGCGTGATCGAATCCTCGCAAATACGCATTCAAGCAAGAAAAATTTTTTATAAACACAAAGAATCCGTAATTGCGGAGGGCGACTTGCTCATTCAATATGGCGATCGATTTTTAACAGGAGAGAGGTTGGAGTATGACTTTAAAGAAAAAAAAGGGTTTATCACAAAAGCCCATACCTTTACAGAAATTTGGTTTATTTACTCTGAAGTGATTCACCTCAACCCGGACCATACCTTTTCGCTTGTGAATGCCTCCATTACAACCAGTGAAAATAGCAAGCCCGAATGGGGAATTTATGCTAAGTCCGTATTAATCGGAGAAAAAGCCGTTTTAAAAGCTAAAAACGTTACATTTCGGCTTTGGAAGATCCCTATTCTTTGGCTTCCTGCTTATTCGAGCAACTTAAGAAAAGTTGAAGATCCTCCCGTTCGCTATCAAGTCAAATGGAATCGAGCTCAAGGGGCTAAAGCCTCGATACGCTACCGCTTCTTTTCAAGAGAAAATCTTGATCTTTTTTTTCGTTTTGATGCCCGCCTTTCCCGAGGCCTTGGCGGCGCTATTGAATCCGAGTATCTATCCGATGATAAGGAGACCTGCTTTTTAACTAAAAACTATCTCGCTCACGACACTTTCCTTTTCGATAATGATCCGAATAAAAAGCGGACGCGATACCGGCTTCAAGGGTTTTATAAAACAAAAACAGAAGATGAGCGCTGGAAGGTTTTCGCCACATGGGATCGATTTAATGACAAAAACATGCCAAGAGATTTTAAGAGTGATGATTTTGAACTTAACACAGCAAAACGAACAAGACTTTTTATTCGAAACCAAGAAGCGCGCCATATTGTTGGAATCAATTTAAAACCACGAATCAATTCATTTCAAGGCTTTAAGCAAGAGCTGCCCGAAGTCGATCTCTCACTGCGCCCCTTTGAACTCTTTCAAACCGGTGCTCTATTCAATAATCGCAGCAAAATTTCCTATCTTGATTATGCCTATTCAGATGAGATTGGCGGTCTATTATCAGATTTCCACAGCTTTCGCTTAGAAACCGACCAATCGCTTATTCGTCCTTTTTCTCTTTCTGCGCTTAAAATCACACCATTTGCCGGTTTTCGCGGCATTTTTTATAGCGATAGCCCGCAAAATAGCCGAGTGGGACAAGCTCTTTTTCAATACGGAGGTGAAATGAATTTACCTCTTAAAAAAACGGTTCGAAATTTTAGACACTTTGTCACCCCCTACCTTTCATACCATGGTTTTTCAAAACCGACTTTTTCCTCTTCTGAAGTTTATATCTTTGACCTTCAAGACGGGTACCACCTTCTCAATGTTTTACGACCTGGAATCAAGTCTACGTTTTACACCAAAAAGCTTGGGGTCTTTACCCCCGCTGTCAGCTTTGATCTTTATTCCCTCGGATTTTTTGCTGATGAAACCTACAAAAACACTTTTCCCAAGCTCTATTTAAACCTCAATTTCAACCAGCTTAATCTAACCCTCAATACCCAATCCGTTTGGAATTTTGAGGAAAATCTTCTCGATCGATTTAATCTTCGATTTCTCTATACCTACAGTCAAGATTTTGCTGTTGGATTCGAATACCGTCATCGCAGTCGATTTGATTGGCGCAAAGATGATCACAACAATTTCATACTCGATGTGACTCGAAATATCGACACGCTGCTTAATTCTCCGCTTTCGGATGGGCGGAATGCCTTTTTAACAAAGATGGAGTGGCGCTTTCTTCCAGGATGGAGAATTCGACTTGAATCACACAGTGGATTTGGCCGAAAAGAAGAACCCGGCTATACTGAAGTCCGAGCTGAGTGTTTAGCTTTAATTACATCCGGATGGGAACTCGGTCTTGCATTCAAACAGACGATTCGAGGTCCGGGTTTTGCCGGATTTACTCTAAATAAGAGGTAGAATTTATGGACGTACTGATCACAGGTGCAAATCGAGGAATTGGCCTTGAGCTTGTAAAAGCTTATCTGAAACGAGGAGATAGAGTCCTTGCTCTTTGCAGAAAAGCAAGTGATGAGCTTCGCGCTCTTAATGTTTCATTGGAAGAAAATATCGATGTCACGGATCTTAAAAAACTTAAAGAAATTGCAAAAAAGCGCTCAAATGAAACCTATGATCTACTTATTAATAATGCCGGGCTTTTAATTCGTATGGATTGGGAGGGAATCGATTATGAACAAATTCAAAAAATGATCGAAGTCAATACCTTTGGGCCTTTAAAAGTAATACAAGCTTTTCTTCCCCAAATTAAAGAAAATGGAAAAATCGCCATCCTCTCCTCTATCGAAGGATCGATGGGAGAGATGAAATCAGGTGGCCGTTATGGCTACCGCCTCTCAAAAGCCGCCCTGAATAATGCCGGAAAATCATTGGCATTTGATTTGATTCCAAAAAAAATTGCAGTCGCTCTTTACCACCCGGGGTATGTGAAAACAGGAATGACAGAAGGTAAAGGAGATATCCCAGCCAGCGAGTCAGCCAAAAACCTCATTGAGCGTTTTGATGAATTAAATTTAGATCTTGCAGGATCTTTTTTTCATGCAAATGGAGAAAAGCTTTTGTGGTGAATAATTATTTTAAAACCGCGTAGGCATTCTGATCTTTATTACAACAATTTGTAATAATATAAAGAAAATCTTTTAAACACTTCCATAAACAGGAAAGAGCAATTAAAATAGGGTCTTCGTATTCATCGTCAATTACGGATTCAGAATCAACAAGAGAGGGTTCATAACCCTGATTCTCATATTTATTACAAATTTTTGAACTAAAACAACACATAACAAACCTCGCACACAATTATAACAGGTATTGCCATATACCGAAACCGATTCTTGAAGTTTGTAGGCCACAAATAGAAATGTCCCTTTAGGTTAAAAAATAATTTAAACCAATGGGGGCAACGATGGAGGAGGTTATCTGTATGAGCAACAAGGAGTTATCAAGGGTTGAGGTCATGCATAAATTGCAAAACAAGACCATAAACCAGTCGCAAGCAGCTGATATTCTAGGGGTTAGCGTTAGACCAGCAATGCACCGACACTCTTCTTTCAGATATTTTTCGTTGTTTTCAAAAAGTTCCAGACCCAAGGACACTCTCCGATCGAGGAATTTCCTTCACTGACGTATTGATGTCTGGACTCGCTGTCTTCGGTCTGAAATTTCCCTCTTTGCTGAAGTACGACCAACATCGAGAGACTCTTGATCAAAACTTGCTGAACCTCTATCACATTAATAGGCCCCCTTCTGATTCTTACTTACGTGAGCGACTAGACGAGGTCGACCCCCAATTCCTCCGTCCTGCATTTAAAAAAAATGTTCGCAAAGCTTCAGCGAGGCAAATGTCTAGAAAGTTTTGGGTTTCTTGATGGTTACTATCTCCTTTCTTTGGATGGAACGGGAGCGTTTTCGTCCAGTGATATTATTATTATTGCTGTTATTGCTTTGATGGTCTTCTAATACTTTGAGGATTTTTTTAAGGTTAGGATTGGTTTTGTTATTTGTAAACTCGCATTCAATTTGTAAAGAAAGAGCACGAGCTCGAGGAGTCATGCCTCTTTCATTTTTAATGTTAAGATCGATGTTTTCAGCTGTTAGTAAGGCTTCAACTATTTCCAAATTTTCTCCCCAAACAGCATGGTGTAAAGGAGTGTTGCCATATTCATCATTTTGGCGGTTAACATCGATTTCTTTAATTTTTAGTAAGGCTTTAACTATTTCCAAATTTTCTTGTAAAACAGCACAGTCTAGAGGAGTTTCGCCATATTCATAATTTTGGCAGTTAACATCGATGTTTTTAGTATCTAGTAAGGCTTCAACTATTTCCAAATTTTCTTCTTTAACAGCATGGTGTAAAGGAGTGTCGCCATCGTTGTCTTCAAGGTTAACATCGATTTCTTTAATTTTTAGTAAGGCTTCAACTATTTCCAAATTTCCTTGTAAAACAACACAATGTAGAGGAGTTTCGCCATCGTTGTTTTCAAGGTCAACATCGATTTCTTTATCTAGTAAGGCTTTAACTATTTCCAAATTTCCTTCTAAAACAGCACAGTGTAGAGGAGTTTCTCCATCGTTGTTTTCAAAGTTAACATCGATTTCTTTATCTAGTAAGGCTTTAACTATTTCCAAATTTCCTTCTAAA
>JBBDIZ010000011.1:35652-36963 GCA_040880145.1 Simkaniaceae bacterium
ACAGCACAGTGTAGAGGAGTTTCGCCATCGTTGTTTTCAAGGTCAACATCGATTTCTTCAATTTTTAGTAAGGCTTTAACTATTTCCAAATTCCCTCCTGAAATAGCATGGTGTAAAGGAGTGTTGCCATAGTTATTTTCAAAGTTAACATCGATGTTTTTAGTATCTAGTAAGGCTTTAACTATTTCCAAATCTCCTCTTGAAATAGCCAAGTGTAGAGGAGTGTTGCCATCGTTGTATTCAAGGTTAAAATCGATTTCATTATAAAATTTGGCCAATGTAAAGAGATTACCAAAAAATTTAGGTGTTGGTTGTTTTTTAACTAACTCTTCTAATCTTTTTAAATCATCCTCTTTCAGATCTTTAAGTATTTTTATCAATCGATTTTTCTGCTTTTTAACAAATGAATTGATCTCAATCAAGTTTTCAGATTTGAAATTTTTTATATTAAAATCAATTTTTAAGAGCTGATCAGCATAAAATTGTTCTTTTAGCTCATTACGAATACTATTTACATACGCCTTAATAGCAGAAAACTCACGGTGGGCAACATCTAGTGATATTTCTTTCCAATGCCTACAAACAGCAGAAGCATTCTCTATACTCTTATTATCAAGCTTAGATAAGATTATTGAGAGGATTTCAGGCGGAATTTCATCTATAAAATTTTCACTATTATTTTCTATAAAAGGATTATAATCTGTAAAATCACTATTTGTTTGGGGTATATTTGAATTATTTATCTTTTTAACCTAATTAATTGTTGATTTATATAAATAATACATGAATGTTTAATATTATTCAATATTTATTAAAGCTTTGTAAGCCACAAATAAAAATATCCCCTTTCCGACAAATAGAAATGTCCCTTTAGGTTAAAAAATAATTTAAACCAATGGGGGCAACGATGGAGGAGGTTATCTGTTCATCCATGGAAGCGAACAGCTCGTAAACGTAACGTTTTGAAAGTATAGGAGCTTGTCCGAAATGTCGGGGGACGCTGTCCCCCAGCCCCCCTAGCGCCGCCTTCGTTGGAATGGGCAGATTTCATTTTTTATTCTTTTATGAGGGGGAAACCCCCTCATACTCCCCCATCTTGATTTTGAAAGAAATATTTGCTATAATCAACGTGTAAGAGTTGATCAGTGTCCCAAAAACTAATGAATCTAAAGGGACATTTCTATTTAATCCAACTAGGGGACATTTCTATTTGTCGCTAACACCGATTCTTGAAGTTATTTCGATATAAAAAAAAGCTTATGACTGCCCGCGAGAAAACCCACAGTTTCAATCGTGGGATGAGAGCGTCTT
>JBBDIZ010000012.1:0-35052 GCA_040880145.1 Simkaniaceae bacterium
CAAACTTTTCGGGCAAGGGCACGGGCAAGGGCACGGAATTGGGGTTATGCAAGATGTCTAATACACCAATGGTTTGAATTTATTGATCCGGTATGGTAGCATACTGATGCTATGGGTGATTTAAACAAACCTTATGATCCAAAACCTGTCGAAGAGTTTTGGAGCGGCTTTTGGGAAGAGCGCTCCTATTTTCAAGCAGATGCCCATTCTGAAAAAGAACCTTTTTGTCTCGTTTTACCCCCTCCTAATGTTACGGGCGTCCTTCATATGGGGCATGCTCTTGTCGATACCCTTCAAGATATTGTAGCCCGCTATCGACGGATGCAGGGAAAAGAGGTTTTGTGGGTGCCGGGATGTGATCATGCAGGTATTGCCACCCAAACAGTTGTTGAGCGCCATCTCATCAAAACATTGGGGAAGCGTCGGGTCGATATGGATCGCGATGAATTTCTCACTCACGTCTATGCCTGGAAAGAGAAAAGCGAAAAAGAGATCTTATCCCAAATTCGAAAGGTAGGATGCTCCCTTGACTTTTCTCGCTACCGATTCACGATGGATGAAGCCTCATCCCACGCTGTTAAGGTGTGCTTTAAAAAGCTATATGACGAAGGGCTCATCTACCGCGGCGATTATCTCGTCAATTGGGATCCGGTTACTATGACCGCGCTTGCCGATGATGAAGTGGAGTATGAAGAACAAGAGAGCTCTCTTTGGTACATCAATTATCCTCTTGAAAAGGGCGAAGGCTCGATTCAAATTGCGACAACCCGGCCTGAGACTCTTCTTGGCGATGTCGCCGTTGCGGTCAATCCAAAAGATGAGCGCTACAAAGCCCTTATCGGTCAAAACTTAATCCTTCCTCTTCAAAACCGTAAAATCCCCATCATTGGAGATTCTTATGTCGATAAAGAGTTTGGAACAGGGGCTGTCAAAATCACTCCTGCGCACGATCCCAATGATCACGCCATGGGGTTTCGCCATAGCCTTCCCCTTATCAATATTTTAACTCCTGACGGTAAAATCAACCATGAAGGAGGCTCTTTTGAAGGTCTCGATATCAATCAAGCTCGAATTGCCATTGTTGAAGCCTTAAAAGAGAATCATTTTCTTGCTAAAATTGAACCTTATACTCACAGAGTCGGGGTAAGTTATCGCTCAAAGGCGGCCATTCAACCCTATCTTTCTAAGCAATGGTTCATCAAAATGGACTCTTTTAAGAAGAAATTAAAACAGGCCGTCTCTGAAAAAAAAGTCAAGCTCATCCCCGATTGGGACAAAACCTATTTCCATTGGATCGATCATTTGCGCGATTGGTGCATCTCAAGGCAGCTCTTTTGGGGCCATCAGATACCTGTCTATTACAATAAAAAAGATCCTTCGATGGAGGTCTGTTCTCTAGACCCCCTTCCATCAGATGAATGGGAACAGGATCCCGACGTTCTCGACACCTGGTTTTCCTCGGCCCTTTGGCCCTTTAGCACCCTCGGCTGGCCGGAAAAAAGTGCTGATTTAAAAAAATTCTATCCCAATGCTACCTTGATTACAGGTCATGATATCCTCTTTTTTTGGGTTGCCCGCATGATCATGATGGGTGAATACATAATGGGTGAAGTTCCCTTCAAAGAAACCTTCATCCATGGTCTGATTTTTGGAAAATCCTACTGGCGTGAAGAAAAAGACGGAAGTATTACTTATGTTTCAAGTGAAGAGAAAAAACGCTACGACCTAGGAGAAAAACTTCCAAAAGGGGTCTTGTCTAAGTGGGAAAAAATGTCAAAATCTAAAGGGAATGTAATCGATCCCCTTGAGATCATTAACACCTACGGGGCAGATGCCATGCGAATGGCACTCAGCTCCAGCGTTACCCACGCGCGCCAAATCGACCTCGATCGTAGAAAATTTGAAGAGTATAAAAATTTTGCCAATAAAATCTGGAATGGCTCGCGTTTTGTATTCACCCACATTGAGGACTTATCCGACTCAACGCCTCTAGACTTTAACAACCTCCAACTAGAAGATCATTGGATTCTATCCCGCCTTAATTATGCTATCGATTCGATGAACCGCTTTATATGCGCTTATGAGTTTGATAAAGCAGCCTCTTTGATCTATGCATTTTTTTGGGATGAATTTTGCGCCTACTATTTAGAAATCGTCAAGCCCACCCTCTTTGGCAAGGAAGGGGAGCCAAACTCTCGTATCATCAAACAGAAAATTCTAACCCTCGTCCTCACCCACTTTCTCTTACTCTCCCACCCCATCGCTCCTTTCATTACAGAAGAGCTGTTTCAAAAGTTAAAGAAACTTTCTCCTCAGTTTGATCCCTATTTAACCTCTGTCTTTAACACCGAGTCCCTTACACTCGCGCCCTTCCCTAATAGGCCTTACCCCTCTAATGAGAGTTGTGAAGAAGCCTTCAGCTACATCAACGAAATCGTCTATACTATCCGAAACATTCGGGCAGAGATGGCACTCCCTCCTCAAGCGAAGAGCTCTCTTTACTTTATTGGAGAAAATTTAGATCGAATTGAAACCAATCAACATATCATCAAAGCCCTCATTCGAACCGATGCTCTTTACTTTGGAGCCCGCCCAAAAGAGCAAGGACTCCATTCCACACAATTCATCCGCGGGATCGAAATCACCATCCCAATGCCCGATGAATTTATCGAAAAAGAACTCAAAAGGCTTGAAAAGGAAAAGTTACGCTTAGAAAAACAGCTGGAGTCTCTAAAAAATCAACTGGCAAACGAAAATTTCATCAAAAGAGCTCCTGAAGAACTCATAACAAAATGTAATAAAAATCTAGAAGAGGCCAAAAAAAGCCTCCAGTCTATTAATAAACAGTTAGACAAAAAACACAACTAGGCTCTTTCTTTTTCTACTCTAAGGATGTGGTCAAAGGTTTTCGTCTCAGCTGCAATTACAGATCCGAGCATGAAAAGGCCGATGAGGTTGGGAAAAGCCATCAATCCATTTAGTATATTTGCCATGCCCCAAATCATTTCCAAGCCTAGTATGGCTCCTGGGAACACCAGCAATGTATAGATCAATCTATAGGGCTTGACTGCCTTGATTCCAAAGAGATATTCAACGCACTTTTCGCCGTAATATGCCCAAGCCAGGATTGTAGAATAGGCAAAGGGAACAATGGCAATGGTCACGATTAGGCCGCCGTGCGGAATAATCGCATCGAATGATTTTAGCGCTAGTGCTGCGCCATCTAACACTTGATTGTCAGCGCCTCTTTGTCCAAGCATGCCGCTTAAGACGATGGCAAGCCCTGTAATGGTACAGACGATAACTGTTGTAATAAAGACGCTCGACATGGACACAAGCGCTTGTCTTCCGGGTGTATCGGTTTTTGCAGCGGCGGCGGCGATCGGAGAGGTTCCAAGGCCGGATTCGCTAGAGAAGACTCCCCTCGATATCCCATATTGGATCGCTAGCATGACGCTTGACCCTAAAAATCCTCCGGATGCTGCTTGTTTTGTAAAGGCGCTTTTGAAGATGAGGGCAAAAGCTGCCGGTACGGCATCGATCCGCATGATGATGACGATAAGTCCGCCCAGGATGTAGAAACCTGCCATTGCGGGCACCAAAATCCCTGCAACCTTTCCAATGCTTTTAATGCCTCCAAAAAGGGCGATTCCTGTTGCAAGCATGAGGGAAATACCCACGATCCATGGCTGAATATCGATGGTTTCATGAAGGGCTAGGGCGACCGAGTTTGCTTGCACCATATTGCCGGTTCCAATGGCTGCTAACATGCCAAAAATAGAGAACAGGACTGCAAGCCATTTCGCTTTGGCCCCGCGCGACAAGTACTCCATAGGGCCGCCGCACATCTCGCCTTCTTCATCGACAATACGATATTTAATGGCCATCAAACCTTCTGCAAATTTTGTTGCCATTCCAATGAATCCGGCTACCCACATCCAAAAAAGCGCCCCATAGCCGCCCGTTGCGATCGCTGTTGCTACACCTGCGATACTTCCAATTCCAATCGTTGCAGCTAGAGCGGTCATCAGCGCCTGAAAGTGGCTGATATCTCCTTCTGCATCGTCATCATGCCGGGTAAAGATAAGTTTATGGGCGTAATAGAGGTGCCGAAACTGTACGCCTCGCGTTTTGATTGTCAGGTAAAGACCTGACGAAATAAGTAAAATGAGCAGCGGAGGTCCCCACACCCAGGAATTTACCGTCTCAATAATTGTAAGTAGTTTTGACGCCATGTGATGAACCAAAACTTAGCAGAATTTGAATTTCCACGCTATTATTAGTTGTCATCAACTCAAGAAAATGATATCAAAATTCTTATGATCTCACCGGATTTATTAAAAAAAAAATGCCCTTTAAGCCATGAAGAAGCGCTCTTTCTAAAAGCTTCAAGAGATACTGCATCCGAGATCTTGAATCGAAAGCTTTCAAAAAAAGCACTCATCATCGGTCCTTGTTCCATTCATCATTTCGACTCTGCTTTAAAGTTTGCTGAAAAATGTTCCATGCTTGCTGAATCTGTTAAGGAGCATTTTTTTCTTCTGATGCGCGTTTACATTGAAAAGCCTCGCACTCAGCTCGGATGGAAGGGTTTTGCTTATGATCCGGACTTAGATGGATCGAATGATATCGAAAAGGGAATTGCTCTTTCAAGATCTCTTATGAAGGAGATCACTAAGCTTTCTGTTCCAATTGCCACTGAACTTTTAGAGCCTAATTTCCTTCCCTATTTTGAAGACTTCATCACATGGGGCTTCATCGGTTCGAGGACATCGAGTTCACAAATTCACCGCCAGCTTGCGTCAAAAGCTCCTTTTTCTGTTGGATTTAAAAATATTACAGATGGCGCTCTTTCCCCTGCCATAAATGGAATCATTTCCGCGCGCTCCCCCCACTCTTTTACTGGAATTGACGGCAGTGGAAAATTATCACGACTTTACTCGAAGGGGAACCCAAATACCCACTTAGTTTTAAGAGGATCGGAGCATTACTCTAATATCGATCAAAAAACGCTTGATTTAGCAGAGAGTCTCCTTCCGAACTGCCCCCTTATGATCGATTGCTCTCACGGAAATAGTCAAAAAAATTTTAGACTACAGCCTGATAATTTTCTAAAAGCCCTCGAGCTCAACTCTCCCCGGATCATCGGTTATATGATGGAAAGTTTTATTAATGAGGGGAAACAGGACATTCATTCGCCTTTTCTCGATCCCAATACTTCAGTAACCGATGGATGCATGGGGTGGGAGGTCACAGAGAAGATGGTTCGATCAGCTGCACATAGAGAGCTTGCGTCCACTCTTTGATCAGATCTCCTTGAAAATTTCGAACGGTAGCTTGATAGGAAAGCAGCCCTTTTTTCAATAAGAATTCGTCACCTAAAAGCTCATAAGTGGCGCTTCCGTTATGTTTTTCAATTGGGTAGTGGAAATAGGCTTCACTGTTGTTGCGATAGATTACGTGAAGGGTTAAAATAAGGCCCTTTTTGACAGAAGATAAGGGAAGTCTCCACTCGATAAGAAGCCTTTGTCCAAGTGGAGGTCTTGTTTGCAAAGGGTCTGGAGAATTGACGTAGGAGCTCGCTAGAGAGAAGCGATCCACTCGTTCTCTTTTGACGTTTAAATAGCGTTTATCACAGCTAAAAAGAATGAGGGATAAACCCAAAAAAAACCACTTCATTGAGCAGAGTGTATCATGAAAAATCGGGAAAGAGAAGCAGCAATTGGAATCTGCTTTAACAAAAGTAGGGATCAAGTCCTCCTCGTTAAAAGGCGGGATATTCCGGTTTGGGTCCCGCCGGGCGGCGGAATCGATAAAGATGAGGCGCCGGAAAAGGCTGTTTTAAGAGAGATTTTGGAAGAGACGGGGTTTGTTGCCAAAATTATCCGAAAAGTAGGAGAATATAGACCAAAAAATCGCCTTTCAAGGCCGACTCACCTCTTTGAGTGTGAAATCATTTCCGGAGCTGAAAGACTCAATGAAGAATCTTCAGCGATTGGCTTTCACTCTCTTAAAAATCTGCCTCTTCCCTTAGCTCCTCCTCATTTAGAATGGATTGAGGAGGCTTTTCAAAATCAAAGCGAGCTTATTTTGCGCGATATCACATCTGTTAGCTATTTTACGCTGCTTCGAGCTCTGGTCCTGCACCCCTTGATTACTATCAAGTTTCTACTCACGCGTCTTGGGATCCATATCAACAGGTAGTTTATACCATTTTTTTAGGATCGACAATCTCATCAAACTCTTCTTCTGTCATTAAGTTCAAATTTAGGACGGTTTCTTTTAAGGAAGTATTTTCATCGAATGCTTTTTTGGCCACATTTGCCGCTTCATCATAACCAATTTTAGTGTTTAGTGCTGTCACCAGCATAAGCGAATTTTGAAGATCTTTTTCGATTTTCGTTTGATTGGCTTGGATTCCGGCTAAGCATTTATTGTAAAAATTAGCGCAGCTATCGCCTAAAAGGTTCATCGATTCGATGAGATTATAAATAATCATAGGGCTAAAGACATTGAGTTCAAATTGTCCACTCATTGCGCCAATTGTAATGGCTGCATCTGATCCAATCACATGAGCTGCTACCATGGTCATCGATTCACATTGGGTTGGATTGACTTTTCCGGGCATAATGGAAGAGCCCGGCTCATTAGAGGGCAGGATAAGCTCATTGAGGCCGGACCGGGGCCCTGAGCCCATCAAGCGGATATCATTGGCAATTTTCATTAGCGAGCAGGCGATCAGCTTCAGCGCCGAACTGAGCTCTACCATAGCATCAGATGCACTTAGTGCTTCAAATTTGTTGGGAGCAGATATAAAATCGATACCGGTGATCTCGCTAATTAGGGCAGCTGTTTTTTCAGCGAAGCCTTCCGGGCAATTAAGGCCGGTTCCAACCGCTGTTCCGCCAAGAGCAAGCTCTTTTAAATGAATAGATGCATTTTCAAGCGCTTCTAAGCCATGGTCGATCATGGAAACGTAACCTGAAAACTCTTGACCGAGAGTGATCGGAGTAGCATCCATAAGGTGAGTGCGTCCGACTTTCACAATGTTTTGAAACTGGTCTACTTTTTCTTTGAGGCCATCTCGAAAAATCTTCAGTTTTATGATGAGGTGATTTCGTAAAGTCAAAGAGGCTGCGATATGCATCGCAGTTGGAAACGTATCATTTGAAGACTGGCTTTTATTAACATCATCATTGGGATGGATGGGCTCTTTACTTCCGAGTTTTTTTCCCATTTTTTGAGCTGCATAGTTACTAATGACCTCATTGACATTCATATTGGTCTGAGTACCCGAGCCTGTTTGCCAGACAACGAGAGGAAAATGATCGTCTAAAGTCCCTTCCCTAATCGCTTCAGCAGCTTCAACAATCCTATCCCGCTTTTCATTTGAAAGAACCTGAAGCTCCGCATTCACGATTGCAGCGGCCTTTTTGATAATTCCGAAGGCATGGATTACCTCGATTGGCATCCGATGACCCCCGACTTTAAAATTTTCTAAAGAGCGCTGAGTTTGAGCCCCCCAAAGACGGTCTTCGGGAACGCTCACCTGACCCATTGAATCGATCTCAATTCGCTTTTTAGACATTGAAAGCCTCCAAGATTTTAAAATAACTTTGGAGGCTTTATTCGTCTAGAGTAAAAGCAGGGCAAAAACGAACGCAAATAGCGAAAACGATTCTACAATACCAAGAGCTGCAAAGCACTTGCCAAATATAGCAGGATTTTTGGCAGTAGCCTGGATCCCAGTCGCAGCACATTTGCCCTGGTAGATGGCAGAAACCATAATCGCAAGGCCTACAGAAAGGCCAATTCCAATCCCTGAGAGAGCTGAAATGCTATTTGATTTGATAGCATCTGCCATAAGCAGCATTAAGACAAATGAGTAGATAGCTTGTGATGAAGGCATTGCTGACATTCCGATGAATTTTCCATGTCCCTCTTCCACTCGACTCATAACACCATGAGAGGCCATGCCTCCAATTGCACAACCGATTGCACTTCCAAGACAACCCAGACCCAAAACAATGGCAGGGCCGATCATATCGAAATTCATATTGAGCTCCTTTTTAAATATCTTAATGGATTAAAGAGTTTACCTCCCCCGTCAAAGCTGTAGTGATACCACTCTAAGAAATTAAGACGTAAACCATGAATCACTCCTCCCATTATCCCGAGGGTCATATTCACAGCATGCCCTATCAATAGGATGAACACGCCAAAGAAAAACTGAGCTCCTCCTCCAATGCTGTTAAAAGTTGAGGCCATAATCATGCCGGCTAAACCAAGCGCATAAAGACGAAGATAAGAGAGAACGTCGCTAAAAATTTGTATAACCTTTGTTATTTCAGCAATCCCCTTTAAACGATGCTGAATCAGGGCTGTAATGACCGAAAACCCAATGCCAAAAAAGAGCATTTGATACCCTATTTCCTTCGCACTTTGCTTATCAATTACATGTAAAAAATGGAAAAGAGAAGTCGCTTTCAACATGGAAGGAAAAAATAAATAGCCTCCAATCATGAAACTAATCCATCCCAAATTTGCAATATCGCGCCTTAAGTAGCGAAATAGGGAAAGCGCAATGTGAATCACACCAATCAGAAGGGAAAATTCCAAAAATAGATTTTGGTTGAATTCATCGATGACGACATACTTTAGGACCCCCTCTTTCATAAGTTTTCCCTTTAAAAGAAACTCCTCCCCGGTTTTTGCACTAGCAAGATCGGGTATTTTATTGACCCATTCTTCATAGACATCATCTCTTTTTTCCATGTGATAGGCCGCTTTCTTTTCGACTAAATGGTGGATTAGGGAAAATTGAGTGAGTTTATTTGTCGGTTTTAAATCGATTCCAAAATAGGAGGAGGTGGCAATGCCCCAAAGGGTGCAGCCCAGTCCAAGCGAGATGATAAGTGTCGATAATCGTTTTAGTGACCCCTGCCATTTCTTAACTTTAAATTTCAGGATCAGCCCTAGGGTGAGATAGAGGAATCCGTAGCCTCCATCAGAGACAATCATTGCAAAAAAGAGGATAAAGGCCCAAAAGACCCATCCCGAGGGATCTCGGTCAGTTGTTGCAGGAGTATCATAGACATGAACTAAGTCCTCGCCGATTCGATTAAGTCCTTTATTTTCCATGTGGGTTGGTAGTTTTTCCTCTGCTTCAACCTCTACTTCCTCAAAATGCACAGCCAACCCTCCAAGCTCATTTAATACCCGTTTCGTTTGACTGACAGGAAGGTAAGCTTCCGATGTAAATAAGATATCATCTAGATGAGAAACCGCCTCTTCTTTTGCCTCATATAAGTGAGCCTCATTTAATGATTGGATAAGCTCAACACGAAAAGAAGGGATAAATGCCGTTTGCAAAACAAGCTGAAGGCGTGCTTTTCTCGTCTCTTCGATGATCTTGACTTTATCCTCATTAAGTTCCGAAAGAGAGCGCTTGAATTGCATTTCGATCATATTCTTATCTTTTATCGGCACTTTCGAAAAACGAACAAAGTAGGCCATATCATACTCTGAACCGACATAGATAAAGCTTTCTTCAGCTCCCATCTCGTGATATTTCGTTTCATTCATACAGAAAAATTGGAATTGACGATTTGTCTCTTTTTCTAAGATAGCGATTTCCTCAATAGAAAAATCGCCAAAAGGGGCAATGAGCGCTTTTTCAGCTTCAATCAGCCGCAAACGCTCTTCATTTTGATCGATTCGTTGCTCTAAATCGATCACATTCTTCATTTTTTCTTTTATCTCTTCAGGCGGGCAAAAGACCTCTTCTTTCTGCTCAGGAAGTTTTTTCAATATCTTAATGGCTTTGACAAGCTTATGAACATGATCCTGATAATCGATTTTTTTCTTTTTTGAAAGAAACTCTACGCATCCAAGCTTTTGCACTCTTGAGAAGAAGGTATTGAGATCTTCCTTTGCGCCGATAAATAATATTTTCTTTAAATCAATAATCATCCACGCTTCTCCATTATTTTTTTCTTAGCAGCCTTTGCCTGAGCCACACTCGCGAGTTCTTGATCACCCATAAAGATTTTGATCTTTTTAATGTTGGCTAAACTCCTTGGAATCAAAATTTTTTCAAAAAGATTGACGCGAATCGAGACCTCTCTCAACTCTTTTTCGAGTGCCTTTTTTTTCTCTTCGGCTACTCGGACCTTCTCTCTAGCAATCAATAACTCTTGTATGGATTCAATAGCTCGATCCCACCAATAGGGCGTTGTAAAAAGAGAATAATTAATTTTTTTAAATTCAGCACCCTTGAATGATGGAAACTCCACACCTGCAATATTGTCTTTATCAAGAAAAACTTGCTCGATTTGAATACTCTCAAAAAGTTCGCTTAGATCATCGCCTGAAAGCAAAAGAGCAAATTCTGAAACATAATCCTCTTCTTTTTGGTAGAGCAAAACTAAATTCTCAATTTCTAGAGAAAGGGCATTAATTTCAGATTGAAGCATCGATTTTTTTAGCTGGAGGGTCGGCAAATACTTATTGAGCTGAGTGAATTTATATTGCTGAGAACGAAGCTCGCTTTTGGTCAGTTTGATTCGACTCATTTTTCCCCGGGCCAGTACTTATTGATCAGAGCTTCTTTAATCCCTACTTCATTGGGCTCAAAACACTCTTTCAACGTTTGCCATCCCAAGTCAAGCGCCTCTTCCAGGGAAATATTTACCTCTAAATTCATCATGCGCTCTTCAAAAAAATCCGTGAATTTCAGAAGTTTTTGATCCCACTTTGAAAGTCTAAAACCCATACTCTCCCGCTCTTTCGCTTTTTTAGATTCTGCATAGAGACGAATTTGAGCATTTGCCAAGTCGCCATGATCTTCACGCGTAACTTCGCCAATCACTTGTTGCTTAAGTCTAGAAAGGGATCCAAAGGGATCGATACGCCCGCCATGAAGGTAGTATTGACCCTCAGTAATGTAGCCTGTATTATCCGGTATGGGATGCGTAATATCGCCTCCCGGCATAGTCGTTACAGAGATTAATGTAATCGATCCGCTTTCGTCAATATCGACGGCTTTTTCATAACGTGCTGCTAAATCTGAGTAAAGTGATCCCGGATAGCCTCGATTTGAAGGAACTTGATCCATTGTGATCATAATCTCTTTAATCGCATCTGCAAATGCCGTCATATCAGTCAAAAGAACCAGGACATTTTTCCCTTGAGTCGCAAAGGATTCTGCGGCGGCTAAAGCCATATCGGGAACGAGTATGCATTCAACCGCCGGATCGGTCGCTTTATGAATAAACATCACCGTCTTTTCAATAGAGCCTGATTGCTCGGCATTATCGATAAATGATTGATAGTCATCGAAGCGAAGTCCCATTCCACCAATGATCACAACCTCAGCGTCGGTTTGGTTTGCAATCCTCATAAGAAGCTGGTTATAGGGCTCCCCGGCAATCGAAAAGATAGGGATTTTTTGAGATTTGACAAGGCAGTTAAAGACATCGATCATGGGAATATTCGTCCGAACCTGCTCTCTTGGAATGATTCGCTTAACAGGATTAAATGAGGGCTGGCCAATTGGGACTTCCTCTCCAATAATTTGAGGACCGCCATCGATTGGATCTCCAACTCCTCCAAAACGACGGCCAAGCAACCCCTCTCCCGTTTTTACGCGAACCTGTTTACCTAAAAAAGAGATGCGATCACCCGTTGAAATTCCACGCGTATCTTCAAATAATTGAATAATCACATGTTCACGATTGATACTCAAAACAGAACCGTAGCACTCCCCTCCATCTCCCCGTTCAATTAGGGCGAGTTCACCGAGTTGGACTTCTTTTGCACAAACGGTGAGAAGCGAGCCTCGAATATTTAAAATGCGGTCGTAAACTTTTTTCATGCGAGGGCCTCCTCAATTTTGGCCAAAGCCTCTCTTTGACAGTCAGAGTTAAAAGGGATAAAGTTCATATTCTTAATCTGATTTTGCAGGTTGATGAAAAATTCACGTGCCTCATCTTTATCTTCAAAAGAGAAGGAGTGCTCAAATATTTTCTGAATAAGGGAAAAAAGCTCAATCTGACGCTCTAGTGGACAGTAAGCATCTTCTTTATCAAAAGCATTCTGTTGCAAATAGGAAAAATCATAAAGCTCTGCCTTGAGATAAGTGATCAAATCATCCATTGAAATCCCCTCTTCTCCAACGACCTCCATTCGTTTTCCAATTTCATCCCCCTCTCTTAAAAAGGACTCAGCTATTTGGACTTTCTTTTTCCAATGACTCAATTTTTCAGATAATTCATCTCCGACTTTATCGAGATATTTTGTCCAGCTAATCAAGGGATCAATAGCGGGGTAGCGGCGAGCATTTGATCGACTCCAGGATAATCCAAGGAAGGCGCCAACAACTGAAAGAGTTGCTTGCGTTACGGGTTCTTCAAAGTTTCCACCGGCCGGAGAGACTGTCCCGCCAATTGTTAAAGAGCCCTGCTTTCCAGAAGGAAGTTTCAGGACTCCGCTACGTTCATAAAAGGCAGCAATGCGAGATCCAAGGTAGGCCGGAAAAGCCTCTTCACCTGGGATCTCTTCCAATCGCCCAGACATTTCACGCATGGCTTGCGCCCAACGCGAGGTCGAATCAGCGAGAAGAAGAACATTTAGTCCCATCTGGCGATAATATTCAGCAATCGTTGCCCCCATGTAAACAGAAGCTTCCCTCGCTGCAACAGGCATGGATGAAGTGTTGCAGATAATAACCGTACGATTGATGAGGGGTTCATTTGTATGAGGGTCATTGAGGTGAGGAAATGTTCTTAAGACTTCAACGACCTCCCCAGCCCTTTCCCCGCAAGCGCAGATTACAACGAGATCGACAGAGGAGTACTTGGAAAGGTGATGCTGCAATACCGTTTTTCCGGCTCCAAAAGGTCCCGGACTACAAAAAGTTCCCCCTTTCAATACAGGAAACTGCGTATCAAAAGTGCGAAGACCTGTGTCCATCATCTCTTTTGGAGAAATTTTCTCCCCTCTTTGAAGAGGGATTTTAATCGGCCACTTCTGCACCATGGTGATTTCTTTTTCAACGCCTGCTTCACTTGTGACTTTTGCAACAACTTCATCGATCGTAAAGGCCCCGGAAGGCGTAATCCAGCTAAGGGTCCACTCACCTTTCAAAGAAAAGGGCAGCATGATCAAATGGCAGTAACGCCCTTCCATTGTTGAGCCCAAAGCATCTCCCGCTTTAAGGCGGGCTCCCACTTTAGCTTTAGGCTGAAAATCCCAACGTTTTTCTCGATCTAAAGGCTTCACATAAACCCCTCTCTTTAAAAAAAGCCCCGCTTGATCGGCTACTTTTTCTAAGGGATTTTGAAGCCCGTCAAATATAGAGGTGAGAAGGCCGGGTCCGAGTTCTGCTTCTAAGAGATCATGAGTAAAGGTCACTTCTGTGCCAAACTTCACTCCAAAAGTATCTTCGAAGACTTGAAGTTTGGCAATGTGGCCAAAGATTTCGATAACTTCTCCTTTTAAGGAAGCATCACTAAGAGAGACATAGCCGACTTCTCCCTGGCGCACGTGTCCTGTAAACTCAACTTCTAGAAGATTTCCAAATGCTTTGACGACTTTTCCAGATGCCATAATTATCCTTTGATTTTTTCAATTGCCCTTAGGCCTCTCTCTTCATCGAGTTTTTCTAAATTTTCTAAAAGAATCAGCTTGACCATATAAGAAAGAAGATAATCGATTGAGAAAAGCGGCTGATCACTAAGCTCTTCGATCTTTTTTAATCGATAATCATCAATAAAAAAAGCCTGCTCAAGTGGGTCTCTTAATTTAATAAGGCCCTCTCCAAGATCTTGAAAATCATAGGGAAATTCAAAATGGGGCTGATCCTTTTGAGCCAATAAAAATGCCACAAAAGACCCTTTTGGATCTTCAAACTGCAGCTCCTTCACAAGGTCACGATTTAATTTTTTGGCCCGATAAGCGCAAAGAGTCAATCGCAGCATGCGCTCAAATTCAAAATAGTTTTTCAAAAACCCTTCTGTTTCTAAAACTTCTCTATGGTAAAAAGCGGAGATAATCTCTGGAAAGTGCTGTATCTTCTTCTCCGTCTCTTCATACTTATCCAAAATTTCAAAAATATAGTTCGGTAAAAGAGTTTTATTCAAGAGAGCTTCATCGAGCTCCTTAACTGTAAGATTGCCTCGTGAATCACAAGGTTCATTTTTCAAAAGCCTTGAAAGGTTTGTCAGATCAATCAACCGCCGAATAAGCAAGACCTTTTTTAAGTCCTCCTCCGACAAATTCATATTGAAAAGGTGCATCAAACTTGAAAAAGAAATCGTTAACTCCCCCCCTCGTTCTATCGGCGGGAGACTGGCACTGGCAAAGTAGTAATTACCCATATAGAAATTTTTGCAAATCTTCAGCAATGTAGTTTTTCAAGAGATCTGTCAGCGCCTCTGAATCCATTTCAAGAGATAAGTTCTGATCGATGATTCTCACCTTTGCGCCTCCCTTTATAGAAGTTAATGAAACCTCTTTCAACGACTCAATCACTTCCTGTGCCAGCTGGGTATTGATCACTTCAGGATTTATGGAGTCCGGAAGCTCCAAAGAGAGCTTGGAAAAGATCCCCTCTTTTTCAATACCTTTTATCAAGGCTTGTATGATCTCGGCAATCAACTCAGGCCTCGATGCTGCCTCTTCCACTTTTTTCTTTAAGATTGGGTTAAAGAGGCGCTCTTCAATTTCTTGCTTAAGGGATAAAACCACTTGTTTGCCGGCCATATGCAGGGAAGCTTCAAAAATCCCCCTCTCTTCTTCAATCTTTTTCTGAGCTTGCTGAAGGAGCAAGCCGCTCTCTTCCTTTGCTTTGATCAGGATTTCCTGTTTTTGCTTTTCTGCATCATCGAGAATTTTCTGAGCCTCTTTACGCGCAGGATCCAGGGTCTCTTTTCTTAAGACATCGCAAATTTTTTTGACTTTATCTTGACTTGTTTCGAGTTCACTCATATTCGTCCCTTAGCTTTCCAATAGAACTTGGAAGTATATCCTCTTTAGAAATAAAAAAAAAGTATGAAGAAAAATTTGCGAGAAAGCAATGAATGAGGCAATATCCAATTAGGGTTTAAAAAAGAGGTAAGGGCGTGACAATTCGCTCAACAATTGCAAAAGTGGCCTGTGCCGGTTTGTTGATTTCTTCATCACTGAAGGGTTCCACTCCTTATCACGATGATGGACGCCCAAAAGATTCAACTGAAGTGCTCACAAACGGGGTCTATGATAATGAGGGTCTCAGCGCCTCTATTTTTGGCTGGGGGATCCTCCTTGCTGTCGCCATTAGCATTTTATCTATTACACTTGGTAGCGATGATACAACACAAACTCCGTAATCCCCTCTCGCTTTCTCTCATTGCCATGCTGCTTCTTATGCCGCTTTATCCACTGGAAGACCCGGCTAAGGATATCGAGCCTGAAAACATTCCTCCTAGTGGAATTGAGCTCACTCCAACTGAGACCCCTAAGCAAAATGATGAAGGAAAGTGGAAAACGATTGGCATGGTTATTCTATCTGTTGCTATGATTACAGTTGGCCTCGTAGTCGCCTCTTCAAATGAGGGCAAGAAGGTCTAAATTTTTCTGAAAAGGAGCTTAAAATGACGAAACTCGATGAATTGAAAAAACACTCAATTATTGTCTCCGATACAGGAGAGATCGAAGAAGTAAAAAAATATCATCCCACTGATGGAACAACCAATCCCTCGCTTATCTTAGCTGCTGCAGAAAAATCTGAATATGCTCCCCTTGTAAAAGAGGCTGTCGAGTATGGGAAAAAGTGCGGAGGAAATCAAAAAGAAAAGCTTCATCATATGATTGCCAAAGTGTTTGTAAACTTTGGCAGCGAAATTTTAAAGCATATCCCGGGACGGGTCTCTACAGAAGTCGATGCCAGACTCTCTTTCAACGTTGAAGGAAGCATCAAAATGGCTCATGAATACATCAAGCTCTATAAAGATGCCGGAATTGATAAAAGTCGCATCTTAATCAAACTTGCTTCAACTTGGGAAGGTGTTCAAGCCGCATCTGTTTTAGAAAAAGAAGGGATTCACTGCAATATGACCTTGATGTTTTCTCTTTCTCAAGCCATTGCTTGCGCTGAAAACAATGCCACATTGATTTCCCCTTTCGTAGGCCGAATTCTGGATTGGTACAAAAAGGCCGAAGGCAAAGAGTCCTACCCTCCAAACGAAGATCCCGGAGTGAAATCTGTCACTGAAATCTATCATTACTATAAGAAATTTGGCTACAAAACCCAGATTATGGGCGCCTCTTTCCGAAATATCGACGAAATTCTGGAGCTCGCAGGCTGTGATTTGATTACAATCGCTCCCAAGCTTCTCAATGAGCTTCAAAACTTAGAAGGAGAGGTTCCTCTAAAACTTTCAAAAAAAGATTCCATTAAAAAGGAGATTGAAAAAACCTCTATCGATGAAAAAGCCTTCAGATGGCACCTCAATGAGGACGCTATGGCGACTGAAAAGCTCTCGGAGGGGATCAGAAAGTTTGCGGCCGATACCGTTACCCTCGAAAAGTACCTCGCAAATCATTCATAACCCATTTAAAACTATTAGTTTATGATCGAGACCTAATTTAAAGTTTTTATTTGTTTTTTATTAACATTATGTGTTATTATTAAGTTGTAAATAATAAGAGCATATAATATGGCGAATAAAATTAATAAAGAAAACTCTGGAATCATCCGTGATATTGGGCAGGGCGCTTTCCCGGATGCCGCCAGCCTTACTTCAGACATTTTAGGTCTAAGAAATGTCGGCAGTATCATAGCGTTGGCTAAAAACACCAGCCTTCCTTCAAGCTTCTTAGCTCTTGACGGACATGCCTTAGTCAACGGATTCAATGGCATTGTCGGTTTAACAAATACTTATTTTAATGGCAGAACCGCTATCGAATTAAACGATTATCCGGAACTCATCAAAGCTGGGCTATTTGGAACGGCCATGGGCCTGAAGCTGATAACCTCTATAATCATGATTTGTTTTGATGCGGTTCTTATCGGATTTTTATTTGCTAAGGCTCACTTAGCACCTATCGCAAGCACAATTATTGGATCATTGCAGGGCGCCTTAAGTGGTGTGCTATCCCTTTCTTTGACGCTCTACATGTCCACAAAATTATGTGTAAAAGCCTTTGAACTTGGAAAGTATCTTTATGCTACTCATGGTCAATCTGATGTTGAAAAAGTTGACTATTTTTTGGATCATTTTAAGTTAACCGACGACGAAAAAAAATTATCTGAAAAAGATCAGGCAAAAGCTCTTGCTAAAAAACAACTCCGCTTGAAAAAAACCGTTGGTCCAGAAGCGTATGCTCGAATTAAGCAGGATCATGAGAGTGGCTACCTTCCAGATTATCAAGCCCTTCTTTCTGATCTGAAGCGGGATTTTGCTATCGACACATTCTTTATGACCATCGGTCTTGCTGCGGCTATTTTAGGTGCTGTTGCAGCGTTTGGCGGGATAGCGATTACGGGAGGCACATTTCTTTATGTTATTCTCGCTATTGGGCTTTTGAGTACAGCCGGCTGGCTGCTATCTGATGGCTATGATTTAGTTATGGGGCTTCGTCATGGTGATAGAACTGCAAAACATGAAAAGCTTGCCCTCTTTATAACCTCTCTTATTTTAGGACCCATTGCTATGATTGCTTTGATCGGTCTTATTGTAACAGGGGGCTATCTCTTTATAGCGACAACCGTTTTCATTGGTCTTGGTTGGATTCTTGTTCTTGCAGGAGCCCTATTGAGTATCGCAATCCGAAACTATAGAGCAGAGAATAAAGAATAAAAAAGGGCCTTTCGGCCCTTTTATCAATCTCCGGTAAAGACAAATTCGAGGTCTTCTTCCCTTTCACTTCTAAGAAGCGTTTTTGTGCGCTCTTTAAAGCTCGTGAAGCCCGTACCTCCGGGAATCATATGACCGATAATGAGGTTCGACTTGAAGTCGAGCATGTAGTCATCTTTCCCTTCACTTGCTGCATCTGTTAGAACAAGTGTTGTTTGCTGAAAGGAGGCTGCTGAAACGAAAGATTCCGTTCCAAGCGATGCCTTGGTAATTCCAAGAAGAACAGGTGTTGCCTGCGCCGGACGCCCCCCCTCTGAGATTACCTTCCCATTCTGTCTATGGAACTGCTTCTTATCGATATCTTCACCATATAGGAAAGTGGTATCACCCGGATCAGTAATACGGACTTTCTGAAGCATTTGACGCACGATCACCTCGATATGCTTATCGTCAATATCCACACCCTGAAGTCGATAGACTTCCTGAACCTGATTGACAAGATACTTCTGCAATTCACGGACACCGCAAATTTCTAAAATCTCTTGAGGAACAACCAGGCCATCTGTCAATTCCTGCCCTTTTACAACTAAATCGCCTCTTTGAACGATTAAATGCTTTGTAAGCGGAATTAAGTGTTCTTCTTCCAGGCCTGTTTCATCATCGCGAACGACAACGATTCGCTTGTTTTTTTGAACACCTTTAAAGTCGACAACTCCATCAATTTTAGCGATCTCTGCCGCATCACGAGGTTTACGAGCCTCAAATAATTCAGCTACACGAGGAAGACCCCCTGTAATATCTTTTGTCTTAATCGCACCGCGAGGCAGTCTTGCCAAAATCATACCTGCAGAAACATGCTGACCTTCAGAAACGGAGAGGAAGGCTCCTGATGGAATCGCATAGGTTCCAATCATATCCTTCGCCTCTTTGTCAGCATAAATCATAATCTGTGGATGGAGCTCGCCTCGATGCTGCTTCACAACCAGTTCACTTTGACCTGTCTGTTTGTTGACATCGCGTTGAGTTGAAATCCCTTCGACGAGATCTTCATATTTGACAAAACCCGGCTTTTCGCAGATGATAGGAATGTTATGCTGCTCCCAAAGAGCTACCTTTTCCCCCTTCTTAACAGCTGCTCCATCATCCCTTAGAATTTGTGTTCCAAGTTGAATGGCAAAAGTTTGCATGGGCACAATGGATTTTGTGGAAAGAAGTTTTTTGTACTCTTCTATAGTACGCTTTTCGTCCTTCACAATATAAAGGAGTCCATTCTTATTAAGAGCTAAGTGAATGCCTTCTTTATTCTTAACGGTGCGGAGGTCATGGTAAATCAAAACCCCATCATTTTCAGCTTCAATTTCAGGACTGGTTGAAGCAGCGGCAATCCCCCCTAAGTGGAAGGTTCTCATTGTCAACTGCGTTCCCGGCTCACCGATAGATTGAGCTGCAATGATCCCCACTGCCTCCCCTTCTGCAACTTGACGCCCATTTGCAAGGTTTAGTCCATAACATTTCGAACAGATCCCGCGTCTTGTCTCACAAGTAAGCGTTGAGCGGATTTTAATCGACTCGATTCCGGAATCGTCAATCGCTTGTGCTTGATCAACAGTAAGAATATTGCCCGACTTTGCTAACATCTTGGTGTGATCACCCGGCTGGTAGATGTCATCGCATACCGTCCGTCCATAAATCCGATCCTTAAGAGGAAGAAGCTCTTCTTGACCTTGCTTAATTGCAGAAACATCGATTCCACCCAACGTTTCACAATCTTGCTCGGTTACAATTACCTCTTGAGCAACATCGACAAGACGTCTTGTCAAGTACCCGGAGTCAGCTGTTTTAAGCGCTGTATCGGATAAACCTTTACGTGCACCATGGGAGCTAATGAAATATTCGAGAACGGAAAGACCTTCTCTAAAGGAAGCTGTAATGGGAGACTCGTGAATTTCACCTGACGGCTTCGCCATCAAACCGCGCATCGCCCCAAGCTGCTTCACCTGAGTCTTGGTGCCTCGAGCACCTGAATCAAGCATCATAAAGAGAGAATTAATTTTCGAATCTTTAGGCTGTTTAATCATATCGTAAAGAGCATCTGAAATCACTTCTGCAACTTCTGTCCAAATACTAATGATCTTCGAGTGACGCTCTCCATCCGTGATGACGCCATCTTCGTACTGCTTCACTACAACAGCAACCTTCCTATACGCCTTTTCGATCTCAACCTGCTTGCTCTCAGGAACGTCGACATCGACAACGCCCATAGAAGTCGCCGCCTTTGTCGCTTGGGAGAACCCTAAACTTTTCAAGTTATCAAGGAACTTAACCGTTTCTTCTAAGCCTACATGCTTATAAGTATCTAAAATAAGCTGACTCATCTCTTTTTTTCGAAGCGCATAGTTTTGAAAGCCTATTGACGGAGGCACAATGCGGTTAAAGATGACGCGCCCCGGCGTTGTGACAATAATTCCACCATCAATACGCACTTTAATTTGTTCGTGCATATGAAGCCCGCGTCCAATATCATCTTGCCTTTGGCTTTCTTTATCTTCGCGATTTCGGTTGTAGCTGAGACCTGCATTCAGCGCGAGACTCACCTCATCAATCGAGCTAAAGACTTTCGTTTTCTCTCCATGATCCTCGGGGATATACAGAGGATCGTGCATCAAATAATAAAGACCTAAAATCATATCCTTTGAAGGGATGGCAACGGGTTTTCCGGAAGATGGCAGGAAAATGTTGTCCGGCGCCATCATAAGAAGTTTTGCCTCAATTTGAGCTTCAACAGAGAGCGGGACGTGAACAGCCATTTGGTCTCCATCAAAGTCAGCATTGAACGCGCCGCAAACAAGAGGATGGAGGCGGATCGCTTTTCCTTCAATGATGATCGGTTCAAAGGCCTGAATCCCAAGTCTATGGAGAGTTGGAGCCCTGTTGAGTAGAACAGGATGACCTTTAATCACCTCTTCTAAAACATCCCAAACCTCGTCATCTTGTCTTTGGATCATTTTCTTCGCAGATCGAATCGTGTAGACAAGACCGCGATCTTTAAGATGCTTGACGATAAAAGGCTCGAAAAGTTCCAAAGCCATTTGTTTTGGAATTCCGCACTGATTGAGCTTAAGCTCAGGGCCTACAACAATAACCGATCGGCCTGAGTAGTCGACACGCTTTCCAAGAAGGTTTTGACGGAAACGCCCTTGTTTGCCCTTTAACATTTCAGAAAGAGCTTTTAAAGGCCGGTTGCCGGCTCCCATAACAGGATGGCCATGACGACCGTTATCAAAAAGTGCATCGACAGCTTCCTGGAGCATTCGTTTCTCATTGCGGACAATAACATCAGGAGTCTTGAGCTTTAAAATCGCTTTTAAACGATTATTTCGGTTGATGACTCGTCGATAAAGATCATTTAGATCACTCGTTGCAAAGCGTCCGCCATCTAATGGAACGAGTGGTCTTAAATCAGGAGGTATAACCGGAACGGCTCCGAGAACCATCCATTCAGCCTTGTTAGGAGACTGAGAAAAACTCTCAATAATTTTTAAACGCTTTGCGATTTTCATTCGTGCTTGCATCGACTTTGTCTTGCGAAGCCGTTCTTTCAGCTCAACAACGAGTTGGATTAAATCCTCGCCTGAAAGAAGAGCGCTTACGGCATCTCCCCCCATCATCACCTTGAAGGATTCAGGACCCCACTTTTCTTGAGCTTCGCGAAGCTCAACGTCATTTAAAAGCTGCTTTCGATCAAGTGTCGTTCGGCCTGGATCTGTAACGACATACTCTTCGTAGTAAATCACGCGCTCTAGGTCTGCACTAGACATTCCTAGAATATTCCCGATTCGCGAGGGTTGTGACTTAAAAAACCAAATATGAACAACAGGGACTGCGAGATCGATATGCGCCATGCGCTCCCGGCGAACCTTAGAGAGGGTGACTTCCACGCCGCAACGATCACAGACGATCCCTTTGTGCTTGATTTTTTTATACTTGCCGCAAGCACACTCCCAATCGCGAGTGGGGCCGAATATCTTCTCGCAGAAAAGGCCGCCCTTTTCAGGCTTAAAGGTTCGGTAGTTAATCGTTTCGGGTTTTTTTATCTCACCACGCGACCATTCATTACGAATCACGTCACTAGAGGCGATTCGAATCGTTAATTTGTCAAATTGAGAATTTGTATTCTGATCTTCTTGCATGAGTGTCCCTAAATCCCTTTATTAAAATCTTCTTCGACTTGTTCAGTGCACATATTAAGTCCAAGCCCTCTCATCTCATTTTTTAAGACGTTAAAGGACTCTGGAATCCCGGCCTTAAGGGTATTGTCCCCTTTAACAATTGACTCGTAGATTTTGGTCCTACCCTGAACATCGTCGGACTTGACCGTTAGCATCTCTTGAAGAAGGTGAGCGGCTCCATAAGCTTCGAGTGCCCACACCTCCATCTCTCCAAAACGCTGTCCCCCCATCTGAGCTTTACCGCCTAATGGCTGCTGCGTTACAAGCGAATAAGGCCCAATAGAGCGTGCGTGAATTTTATCCGAAACAAGATGAGAGAGTTTTAAAATATAAATATAACCCACTACAACAGGATTATCAAAACGCTCACCTGTACGTCCATCATAGAGGTACATTTTTCCGTTAGGGGAAAGATTCGCTTCCTTCATCATCTGCCAGATCTTCATCTCAGGGAAGCCTTCAAAAACAGGACTCTTGATATAGATCCCCATCTTCTTAGCCGCATAGCCTAAGTGAGTTTCGAGAAGCTGCCCCATATTCATCCGAGAAGGTACCCCGAGAGGATTTAAAATAATCTCAATACTTGTACCATCTGCAAGATAAGGCATATCAGCTTCCGGAACGAGGATAGAGACAACCCCTTTGTTACCGTGGCGGCCTGCCATCTTATCGCCAACTTCAAGCTTACGCTTTGTAGCCACATAGACTTTAACCTGACGAATGATGCCGGGATCGAGTTCCGTATCCCCTTTTCTCAAGTACTCAATCTCTGTCTTATGCTCCATTTCAAGCTCAAGAAGGGCTTTTCTATGGTCGCGGACGATTTCCTTGAATTTGGTGTATAGATCATTTTCAGGAATAATGAGGTCAGCAAGATCTTCAGCTTCAAGCTGCTCGATAACTTCTTGAGTAATCGGTTGGTCCTCTTCCAGAATTACCTCGCCGCTTTTGCGGTGCATAATCGCTTTCGGAGCGGTTTCATTATGGAAAAGAGCGCCAATGCTTTCATGATACTTCAGCTGCTCTTCTTCGTCTTTCTCTTTAAATATCTTATGAATCGCTTTCACACGAACGGCATCTTCTACGATTTCATCATCCGTTTTCGACAATCGATCCTTACGGTGTAAAAAGCGAGTCATCATGACCTTTCCATAAACTCCGGGAGGAGCTGTCATAGAAGTGTCCTTGACATCTGCAGCTTTTTCACCAAAAATGGCTCTTAAAAGCCGCTCTTCAGGAGAGAGTTCCGTTTCAGATTTAGGAGAGGTCTTGCCAACGAGAATATCTCCCGGCTCGACATCTGCTCCAATTCGGATAACGCCATCGTCTCCAAGGTCAGCTAATGCCTCTTCAGATACATTGGGAATATCACGAGTGATCTCTTCTCTCCCAAGTTTTGTATCTCGAGCCGTTAACTCAAATTCCTCTAGATAAACCGAGGTGTACGTATCCGCTTTGATCAATTTCTCTGAAATGATAATCGCATCTTCGTAGTTGTAGCCGCACCATGGCATAAAGGCGACAAGAACGTTCTTCCCAAGTGCCAGTTCACCAAGCTCTGTCGCAGGACCATCTGCTAAAACATCGCCTGCTGTGACGACATCTCCAACGTGGCAAAGAGGCGACTGATTGACACAAGTTCCTGAGTTAGACCGCATGAATTTCTTGAGTTGATAGACCTTTTTGTTAACCGGATTGGCTTTTGGAGCCACTACGATCTTTAAACCATCTACATAATCAATAACCCCATCTTCTTCAGCAAAAATAACCGCTCCGGAGTCTTTCGCGCAGCGCGCTTCAAGCCCTGTTCCTACGAGAGGAGCATCCGGTTTTAGAAGAGGAACCGCTTGACGTTGCATATTTGAACCCATCAAAGCGCGGTTCGCATCATCATGCTCCAAAAATGGAATCAATCCGGTTACGATCGAAACAAGCTGCTTTGGAGAGACGTCCATGTGAGTGACTTTGCTTGTCTCAATTTTTAAAGACTCGCCGCGGTAACGCGCCCAAACGATTTCCTCTTCAAACATTTTGAATTCATCTAATGGGGCGGATGCCTGAGCAATGATACAGGTCTCTTCATGGTCAGCGGTCATGTACTCAATTTCTTCTGTAACAACCCCATCACGAACGATGCGATAAGGCGTTTCAATAAAGCCAAATTCATTGATTTTGGCAAAAGATGAAAGAGAAGTAATCAGACCAATGTTAGGTCCTTCCGGTGTTTCAATTGGACAGACTCTGCCATAATGGCTAGAGTGAACGTCACGAACTTCAAAACCTGCACGCTCTCGATTAAGACCACCCGGTCCCAAAGAAGAAAGTCGTCTTTTGTGGGTTAATTCCGATACCGGATTGGTTTGATCCATAAATTGAGATAGCTGTGATCTACCAAAGAAATCTTTTAAAACACCGGCTAAACCTTTTGCAGAAACCAATTTTCCGGGAGTCAAGGTATCAGAGGAAAAGTCAAAGAGATTCATACGCTCTTTAATAATTTTTTCCATTCGAGATAGACCAATTCGGCATTGGTTTTGAACAAGCTCTCCAACTGAACGAATTCGGCGGTTTGCTAAATGGTCAATATCGTCGGTATGCGCATTTTCATCTCCCCGTTTTAAACGGATGAGATATTTTAAAGCTTCGACGATATCCTCTTTTCTAAGGGTGACTTTTTCTAAATCAGTGCCCTTTGTCTCAATACCGAGCTTTCGGTTGAGTTTATACCGCCCGACTCTTCCAAGATTATAGCGTTTTGGATCAAAGAAAAGACGCATGATAGCAGAACGAGCATTCGCAAGCGTTGCAGGCTCGCCCGGACGAATCTTACGATAAAAATCCTTAAGAGCCGATTCATAAGAATCTGTCGGATCTTTAGCAAGCATTTTAATGATTGGACTTGTCTCATCGGCATCCTCTGCGATACGAACAGCAGCAACACCCGCATCAAGCATACGCTTAAGCATAGCGGTTGTGATTTTTTCAGACGCCTTGCCAAAAATCGAGCCTGTCCCTTCATCGACAACATCTTCAGCTAGAATTTTTCCGACAAGTTTTGTAAAGTCTTTTTCAGAGCGAATTTTGACACGATGCGTGTTAAAAAACTCCTCTATAATATCCGCATCTGATGAGAATCCAAGAGTCCGAACAAAGGAGGTTGCAAGGACCTTGCGCCGGCGTTTTTTTCGATCGATATAAATATAGATTAGGTCGTTGCTGTCAAAAGCTGCCTCTAACCAACTTCCTCGATAAGGAATCACACGGAAGGAATAGAGAATGATACCCTTTTGATGCTTTTCTGACTCAAAGGAGATCCCCGGAGAGCGATGCAGTTGAGAAACGATAACGCGTTCTGCTCCGTTGACAACAAACGTTCCCTTATCGGTCATAAGAGGAAGCGTACCCATATAAACTTCTTCTTCCTTAATACCGGTCTCATCCGTAAGGCGGAACTTCACTTTCAAAGTCACATTATAAGTGATCCCGCGGCGGATGCACTCTTCAGGAGAATATTTAGGAACGCCAAGGGAATAGGAAATATATTCTAAAAGCGTTTTTTCATCATAAGACTTGATAGGAAATATCTCTGAGAAAACTTCCTCGAGACCCATATTTTGTCGTTCATTGATGAGTTTATCCGCTTGCAGAAAGTCGCGGTATGATTTGGTTTGAATTTCAATCAGGTTCGGGAGATCGAGTATGTCTTCTTTTTCATAAAAACTCACCCTTTTACGCGGACGCTCTAGCATCGATATGTCTCCAAATTTATGTGTTGTCTCTTAGTATGCTCAACAAAGTTCAAAAGTTGGCTTTTTCCTGCTCTATCCCTTCTATCTAATGGGATAGAAGCTGTATCGAGAAGTCCAAGTCTGAAGCAAAGGCTTTGTAAAAATTCCAACTTTTGAACTTTTTTGAGTCCACCAAGAATAAAAAATAGGTTTGTAAAATCTATAGACTCTCTAGATGATAAATCTAGTTTTAAGAAGCCTGTAGCTTTTATAAATATATTTTTTAAGAGGTGGTATTTATCCGGAAAATAACGGCATCGCACGCCTGCACGTCCAGAAGAGGGCCTCTGAATCAACTGGATCAACTCTAATTGGCAAAAGTAGGTCATAGATGGAATAAAAAATCCGATGCTATAAAATTAATTTGTTACAACATTTATTGCAACAGACAAAAGCAGAAGCTTTAAAAAAAACTTCTGCTTATCAAATAAGAAAAGCTCCTACCCTTAAGCAGGTTTCTTTTCAATTTTAGCGCCGATATCAGCGAATTTCTTTACAATTTCATCCGCTTCATCTTTAGGTGCGCTTTCTTTCACTGATTTTGGTGCAGATTCAACAAGATCCTTAGCTTCTTTTAGCCCAAGACCTGTAATTTCACGTACAAGCTTAATCACACCAATTTTCTTATCAGCTGGGAACTCAGTAAGAATAAGTTCGAAATCTGTCACTTCCTCTTCAGCAGCTCCTGCGTCACCTGCAGGTGCAGCCATCATCATCGGAGCGGCTGCAGCTGCAGCTTTAACCCCCCACTTATCCTCTAGAAGTTCTTTTAACTTTGCCATGTCAAGCACAGTGAGAGAACTAAGTTCGTCAACTAGTTTCTGAAGTTTATCTTCACTCACAACATTACCCCATTGTTTTTATCGTCATGAGAACTACTATATAGAGGCATCCACACAAAATACGGGTGTGGGATAGAGTTCTCGACTATTTTTTTATGATTCTTCTTCTTTTTTTGCTTTATTTTCTAAGCAGTGCATTAGAGATGTTAACAAGGCCTCCATCGCGCTTAGCGATAGAGATATTGGCGCTTCAAACAAGCCAAGAAGCTGTGAGCGCATTTCATCTCGATTCGGTAGTTTTGAGATGGTCAGAACATCATCTTTACTACACTGCGCGCCTTCGAAAAGGCCCCCTAATATTTCGATAAGATCCTCATGACTTTTTTTGAAATCAAAGAGAGTCTTTGTAGCGCCAACAGTATCATCCTTAGCGAGCAAAATCCCTACATGTCCCGGGAGTTCATCTTCGTTGAACTTTGCCTGTATACCTTCAATAGCTTTGAGGAAAACACGCTTTTTCATAACGAGGAATCGACCACCCTGCTGACGGAGTCTAACTCTAAAGTCAAAGGAAATATTTGCACCTAAACTCTTGTAGCTGGTCACTACAAAAGCATCTGATTCATCAATTTGATCTCTAATATCATCGAGGAGGAGTTGTTTTTCTTGTCTCATATATCTTCTTTTCCCCTAGCTGATTACTGATTGAATATCGATTTTGACACCAGGTCCCATTGTCAATGCGAGTGAAAGACCTTGAAGATACTGACCTTTTGCGCTCATGGGTTTGGCTCGATTGATTGCGCCCATAAAAGTCTGAATATTTTCGATCAGTTGCTCTTTTGAAAAGCTCTTCTTGCCAACAAGATTATTGATACAGGCATTTTTATCGAGCTTGTACTCGACTTTACCTGCCTTAATCTCTTTAGTCGCCTGGCCCACATTGGGTGTAACCGTACCGGCTTTAGGGGTCGGCATTAAGCCGCGAGGACCTAATATTTTTCCAAGTTTTCCAACTTCTCTCATCATATCAGGTGTGGCTAAAACGGCATTAAAGCCAAACCATCCACCCTTGATTTTTTCAATTGTCTCTTCATCACCTACGAAGTCAGCCCCTGCATCAAGCGCTTCCTTTAACTTATCCCCTTTAGCGAAAATGAGCAATTTCACTTCACGCCCTGTTCCATGAGGAAGGGAAACCGTCCCACGAACTTGTTGATCAGCTTTTTTTGGGTCAGCACCCGTCTTAAGCGCTATTTCAACCGATTCATCAAACTTTAGATTTGGACAGCTCAAAAGAACCTCTATCGCTTCATCGAGCTTATAGGTCTTATCGCAGTTGACAAGCTGAGCGATTTCTTTAAATCGTTTACTAATCTTAGTCATAACTCTTATTCTCCCACAATATCAACGCCCATTGAGCGAGCGGTTCCCTCGATGACCTTGCATGCCGTCTCTTCATCATAGGTGCGCATGTCGGGGAATTTAATTTTCACAATATTTTTTACTTGAGCCATCGTTAGCTTTCCCACTTTATCTCTGTTGGGAACACTCGAACCCTTGCTTTTGCCGAGCTCCTTCAAAATCAATTGAGCAGCAGGAGGTTGCTTTGTGATAAATGAGAAACTTTTATCATGGTAAACTTCAATTTCTACAGGAAGAATATCACCTGCCTGATTTTGAGTTTTTGCATTAAACTCCTTGCAAAAGGCCATAATGTTGACCCCAGCAGCTCCAAGAGCCGGCCCAATCGGAGGAGCAGGATTGGCCTTTCCAGCTGGAATTTGCAGTTTGATTGTCTTAACTAGCTTTTTTTTAGCCATTATTTTTGAATCCTTATACTAGTAAACTCTCAAGGAGAGGCAAACAAAACGCTTGTGAGTTTTTACGTTTCTCTTTGAGTCTCTTCAACCTGCCAGAATTCGAGATCATCAACGCGGTTTTCTCTACCGAAGATAGAGACCATAACACTAACGCGCCCTTTTTCAGGATTTACCTCGATTACATCTCCCGTGAAGTTGACAAAGACACCTTCAGTAATTTTTACATAATCGCCGGGTTCAATTTTATGTTTTTGAACCACTTCATCTTTCTTCTCTCTAAGCTCTTTTAAGATTTCTTCGACCTCATATTGAGATAGAGGAGTTGGCTTTGCGCCGCCCAAGAATGCAATAACGCCGGTTGTGTTTTTAATGTACATCCAAGCATCGTCAGTTAAAGCGAATTTAACAAGAATATACCCTGGCCAAAGACGCTTTTCAGTGATTGTTTGCTTTCCTGCCTTAACTTCAGCAACATTTTCGGTTGGGACTAAAATTTCTTCAATAACGTCAACCATACCCGATTTTTCACTGTTTTCTTCTAGGGCTTTTTTTACTTTTTTCTCTTGGCCAGACATGACCTGAACAACATACCACTGGTTCATATTAACCCCAAATCGCTCGCACAACTAAATTAAGTCCGTCCAATGCGCCCTTGACACACAAGTCAGCCACATAGATGCCTATTCCAAAAACAAACGTCGCTCCAAGAACAATTTTCGAGAAAAGCTTCAGCTCTTCCTTAGAGGTCCAAGTAACTTTCTTTAATTCCTCTCTAATCCCGCTAATAAAACTACCGCGAGACTTCGCCTTCTTCTTTGCATCGGAAAGCTTCATTGATTTGGATGCCACACTCATAATTCCTAACAACTATGTTAAATGTTTATAAATCTAAAGCGAGTGCGGAGGGATTCGAACCCCCGACCGGCGACTTTGGAGATCGCTGCTCTACCAGCTGAGCTACACACCCACTAATAATAAATACAAGAGAAAGTTGAGCGAATACACACTCAACTTTCCTATAAAATCATTACTTAATGATTTTTGAAACAGTACCCGCTCCGATAGTACGGCCGCCTTCACGGATCGCAAAGCGCATGCCCTCTTCCATTGCAACAGGAGAAAGAAGCTCACCTTCTAGCTCAACGTTGTCGCCCGGCATTACCATTTCTGTTCCCTCGGGAAGCTTTACAGTACCTGTTACGTCAGTCGTTCTGAAGTAGAACTGAGGACGATATCCAGTGAAGAAAGGCTTATGACGGCCCCCTTCTTCTTTTTTGAGTACGTAGACACTTCCTTTAAACTCAGTGTGAGGTTTACAGGTTCCGGGAGCTGCTAAGACCATTCCGCGTTCAACATCTTTTTTATCGATACCGCGAAGAAGCACCCCTACGTTTTCACCGGCACGCGCTTCGTCGAGAAGTTTATTAAACATCTCAAGTCCGGTTGCAACCGTGTCGCGTGTATTCCCAAGGCCTACAATTTGGATTTTGTCGTTGACTTTGATAATTCCTTTTTCGACACGTCCTGTAACTACCGTTCCGCGACCGGAGATAGAAAAAACGTCCTCAATCGGCATTAGGAAAGGCTTGTCTACTTGGCGGACAGGCTCAGGAATATCATCGTCAACCATATTCATAAGCTCATCAATACTTTTTACATATTCTGCGTCACCCTCTAAGGCTTTCAAAGCAGAACCGCGAACGATTTTAGAATCTTTAAATCCATTGGCTTCTAGAAGTTCAGCAACTTCCATTTCAACGAGGTCGACGAGCTCTTCATCACCTGAGGCAACCTGGTCCATTTTGTTTAGGAAAACAACAATTTTAGGCACCCCGACTTGACGAGCAAGAAGAACGTGCTCTTTGGTCTGAGGCATAGGGCCGTCAGTTGCTGCAACCACGAGAATCCCGCCGTCCATCTGAGCCGCACCTGTCACCATGTTTTTAACGTAGTCGGCGTGTCCGGGACAGTCAACGTGGGCGTAGTGTCTTTTTTCCGTTTCGTATTCAACGTGAGATGAATTGATCGTAATTCCGCGCTCTTTTTCCTCTGGAGCATTATCGATTGAGGCATAATCGCGGAAACTCGCCCCGCCCTTTTCCGCTAAGCGTTTTGTGATAGCTGCGGTTAGAGTTGTTTTTCCATGGTCGACGTGACCGATAGTACCAATATTTACGTGTGGCTTGGTTCTTTGAAACGCTTCCTTAGCCATTGTTCATTTCCTCCGAAATAATTTTTTACTTGCCCAGAATAGGACTCGAACCTACGACCCCTTCCTTACCATGGAAGTGCTCTACCACTGAGCTATCTGGGCATTTTCCTGCCGAGTCTATATACCACTTTCAAAAGGAGCAAAGTGTAAACTCTCGTTAAAAAAAATGCAAGCAGTAAATCTAGCGCTGCCGATAAACAATACGTGCTTTGCTGAGGTCATAGGGGGAAATCTCCACAGTGACCTTATCGCCCACTAGAACACGAATATTCCTCATCCGCATCTTGCCGCAGAGGTGGGCTAAAACCTTCATGCCATTTTCAAGCTCGACACGAAAGGTCATATTGGGGAGCAGTTCCTCGATAACACCATCGAGTCGAATCGTATCTTCTTTTTTTGTCATTCAATTAACTCATTAACATTAGTAGCAGTATAGGAGCCCCTCTGTTTTTTTACAAGGAAGAAGTCTATTTAAAAGCATAAGACTTGAATTTTAGCTTTCACGCTGCTAAACTTTCGGCTATGAATTTCGATCATGTGAAAAAATTATTCACCCCTCTTACCATGCCGGAGGAGCGGTATAAAAAAATTATTGAGCTAGGTTTTGCTCTTTCTCCTTACCCTCTTGATAAGAAAACACCTGAGCACCTCGTGCCCGGTTGTCAAAGCACACTTTACCTTTTCACCTCTTTTCATGAGGATAAACTCAATTTTTTAGCCGACTCTGATGCTCTCATCAGCCGAGGCCTAGCCGCATTACTCATCCTGGCCTATCGCGATTTTTCGATTAAGGATATTGTAACGCACCCTCCCCTCTTTCTTAAGGAGCTCAATCTTCTTTCCTCTCTCTCTCCAACGCGATCAAATGGTCTTTTAAGCCTCTACACGCTCATGCGATCTCAAGCCCTCTCTTTTATCAAAAACTAAATACAGAGTTTACATATTCTTTACTTAATGCTAAAATCTAAAAGAGTTTAGGACCCTTCACACACTTAGGAGAAAAATTTATGATTTCAGAATTCACTAATTGGCTTTCAAGCTGGTTTTATTCCAACCCATCTGATGAGCCTCAGTCCAGCAGTTCTTCATCAAGTGATCAAGTCGGAAGAGAAATCGACCTAATCAAGGATGATTCACCAGTAATAAATTCTTTATTCGAGAAAAATATTTATAATGAGACTTGGAGCGACTTTTCTTCCAATGGCTTTACAGAGGTAGATTGGAATACACTTCTAAGCGGAGTTTTTACCGTTATTGAATGGGGAGTCATTATTCCTCTTTTTATCGCAATCACCATCCCGCTCGGTGCTCTTGTGATGATTAATGCGCCTTTTTACTTTCCTTTCTTCATTCTTTTTGCCGTTACCATTGCAAAATATGTAATCTATGATCACATCTGTATTCCTTTGAAAAATAGAGCGTACACATACTCAGAACTTAGCAAACAGGAAGCTGAAATTCAAAAAATCTATCGTTACATCAAAGACCAAGACCAAGATTCCACTCTTGTCGACGAGTCTCTAAGGAATAGCATTGACAATTCAGAGCTTTTTGATATTGATGGTTCTGATGATGACAAATTAAAAATTAAATCCAGAGCTATTTACCACGAGATAACTTCTAAATCCTATTCTGATAAATATGACAAGCTTACTAATTCAGGAGATGAAAACAAAGAAATCAATCTTCAGCTTACTGGTCTATCAAATAGGTCTAATGAAATGATAGCGAATTACTATTTCTTATCAAAAGATCCTGAGTTTAAGCCTGATCAGGATTTATTAAAAAAAGTAGAGAATTTTTCTAATGAAGAAGTTGATGATTTTGAAAAATTTTTAAATGATTCAAAAAAGATAGAGTACACGAGAAGGAAAATCAAAGATCTGGCTGCTGATTACAGAAGTCAATGCGTTATGGACCTTGAAAACGCTTATCAAATTCAAGCAAATAAAGCACTTCTCCACAAAGTTTATGCCATCTATTGTAATACTGTTCTTGATGATGAAAATTTTCCTGATATTGATGCTCAGAGAAATAGTTTTAATTTTACAATTAATGATTATAAAACTCACAAAACTCTTGGTAATTCTACCTACTTCACTTTTAAACCTAGTCATAACGAAGATTTTCAATCATTGAATTTTTCTGATGTAAAGAATAGGGATTTCATTCAAAAGTTAAATGAAGAGCCAAATGACTTTAGCGAAGACGATGAGATAGATATAAATCTCATCAGTGACAACTCTTGATTATTGCAGTTGCTGCTGCAACTCTTATGAGATGAAAATTTTCTTTAAGCGCTTCAATAAGTAAAGGAAGCGCCTCTTCTGAGCCAATTGCAGCAAGGGCTTCAAGGATCATCAGCTTTGTCTGGTGATCCTCTTTTTTATAGAGTTGGCATAGTGTTTGAGTCGCTCTAGAATCCTTAGCAACAAGCGCTAATGCAAGAGCAGCTTTCAATTGAACTTCCGGGTCTTTATCTTCTAAAAAGTCCAATAAATACTCAAGGGAATGAGTTGTGCTCTCCTCAATAAGGGTTACCATAGCTTGCGCCCCAATACTAAAGTGACCCCCTCTTAGAAACTCCTTAATCTCGACCTCTGCTTTCTTATAACCGACAATCATCAGAAGAGAATAAAGCTCCAAACGTGTTCTATGATCGATAAATTCAGGATAGCGCGGCATGAAAGGGGTATGTCTTAAATGGGAGGGAGCAAGTGTCTGAAAAAGTGGAGGCCCCTCTGAGTCCAGCATGATAAACTCATGAGTATTTGATAGGAATTGGCTTAGAACTTTGCTAGCTTTTTGCGTCTTAGTTCTCTGGCTGATCAGCCCTTTAGCAAGGGTTGCTTTTGCAAAAGGATCTTGGATCTTTTTCAAAGCCATCTGCATATCTTCCCTGGCATTTTGACCACTAAATGAGAGGACTGCTGCTGCTAAACGCTGCGTTTTTTCATCAGATGAAAAAAGATGCTTCTTAATTCGCTCACGAGCAGCCTGATCTTTTAAACGAATCCCCATCGATAGCGTCATCAGCTCAGATTGAAGAGGTTTTTTTCCGGCAGCCTGTTGAATCTGAGGATACTTATCTTTCAATTCAGAGTTTGGAAACAAAGTTAGGGCAAAAAGAGCTTGAAGACGAACTTCTAGTGATGGATCTTCAAGAAGTCCTATGAGTGAATCGATTTCAGAATAAGCCTTTAGATAAATCACGATTTGGCATCCAAGCACTCGTAAAAAAATTCGCTTCGATACAAAGAGCTCCTTCAAGCTTTTCTCATCGATTGTTTCATACATCCGAACGAGGGCTTGATAGATCAGGCCGCGATCATGAGGGTCAAGATCATTTCTCTCAAGGAGCATTTCAAGATAGGGCGCCGCCTCCTTTAAGTTCAGCTCACCAAAAGCTTGAATCAGGGCTCGACGCACAAACTGGGATTTCTCCTTCCTTAGCATTCTAAGAAAAGTCTCTGTTAACATTGAGTCGCCATATTTTGCAGCACAAGATACAGCTAATGCCCGTATCATCTCATTGGTACTCTCCAACGCTCGAGAAATCGCAAGCGTTCCTCTTAAGTCTTGGGTGAAAAAAGCGCCAAGCAAGGAAGTTCCATGACTTGCAATTTGAGAGGAATTTTCGCTCTGCAGAATCACACCCCAAGCAATATTTTCAAGTATCGCTCTTTTTTCATGGGGCTGAAATCGTGTTTGATCAAGCAGTTCAAATTGTTTCAGTGCTAGATCCCAGTCGCCATTTAGAGAAGCAACTTTAATAAAAAGCTGATTGAGCTCTAAAGACTGAGGAGCAATTTTCAAGGCGCGGATTAATTCACGATAGGCGGCTTTTTGATCCTCAATGATCAGATGCGCTTCGACACGCCGTTTCAATCCCTCTTCAGAAAGAGTGATGGGAGTGTAGTGAGCAAAAAGTGGAAAAAAGGCACTCAAAAATAAAAGCTTCACATGCCTTTTTATGCCATATCCTTCAGAGGTTTTCCACCGATTAAATGAAAATGAAGATGAAAAATGGTTTGACCTGCATCCGAGCCTACATTGGTCAGTAAACGATAGCCTTGCTCTACCTGAAATTTCCGAGCCATTTCCTGAGCAATTTCTCCCACTTCTGCGAGAATAGGTAAATTTTGATGATCGATTTCCTGAAAGCTTTTAAAAACTTGCTTAGGAATGATTAACAGATGAACCGGTGCTTTAGGGGCGATATCCTTGATGACAATAAAACGCTCATTTTCAAAGACCTTTTCCGACGGGACTTCATTATTAATGATTTTTTGAAATAACGTGCTCATAAAAATGACAAGGTGGAGACCCACGGCTTTAGTCGTGGGAGGAAACCTCGCTCCTTAAAGTTTTGTTTCGTATT
>JBBDIZ010000013.1:0-34995 GCA_040880145.1 Simkaniaceae bacterium
CTGGTAAAAACACTCTATTTTTAGGGGAGGAATTAGGTTTTACTGCAAAAGAAATAGGACACCTAAAGCAAGCTGGGAAATTGGAAGGGGCTATTAATAGCGGCTTAGAGAAATTAGTCTCCCAATCGAAAAGTGAGGTATACAAGACTGCAATCAGTCAAAATAAGCATATAAAGATGGTAAGAGACTATCTTGATAAGCCAGCAAAAGAAATTAAAAAAGGTGTTAATAGCTACGAAAAACAAATAGCTCTTCACAAAGACAAAATTGCGAACCCAGCAAAACATTGCCCAAATTGGGATAAATTAGATCCAAGACAGCGCGAAGCTTTGGTTAATAAAAAATGGCCGGCAGAAATTCATGTATACAAAGAACAAAGGAGCGTTCTTCAATCTATTCTAAATGAAAGGCTTTCTTATGAATAAAAAAAAATTCAAAAGATATACTATTGATACAATAACTTTGTTAAAAGATTTAGCTAGAAAAGCAAAAGTAGAAGCTGACAATCCAAAAAAAGGTTATAATCATTACACACAAGGTGTAATAATGGGGTATTATTCAATTATTACTCTGCTAAAACATGAAGCGTTTGCCTTTTGTATTGATCAAAAAGAGTTGGGATTGGCAAATATAAAACCTGACATAGATTTGCTCGGTCTTGGTAGAAATCCCAATGTAGATGTTGGGGAAGATAATTGGGCGATCGATGTTATGCACGAAGAAAAAGTCAAAGGGTATCTTATTGACTCAATAACCTTGTTGAAAGAGCAGGCAATAGAAGCAAAAAAAGAGGCGGATAATCCAAAAGAAAATCTTGAAGACTATAGCAAGGGAGAACTGATGGCTTATTGTTCGGTGTTTTCTCTTTTAAAGCACCAAGCTTCCGTTTTTAATATTGATGAAAAAGAGATTGGACTAACTGACATAGAGCCTGAGCGGGATCTCGTCTAAGGGAATGTTTCGATCTATCAGGATTATGCCAGGGAAACCTCATAGTCCTTTAAAGAGGTCCAAAAAAGTATCAAAAGTTTGGAAAAGCAGATCGTTAAGCATCAAGATAAAATTGCTAATCCTTCAAAGTATTGTCCAGAATGGGATGCAATGGACCCACGAAGAAAAAACGCTCTAATTGATAAAAGATGGCCAGCTGAAATCCAGTGCTTTACAGAAGAAAGAGGCATTCTTCAAACTATTTTGGAGCAAATGATTGAAAATTAAAATTATGAAAAACAAAAACTTTGAAACATATATAAAATATATCAGTGGCCTTCTTAAAGATAATGCAAAAAAAGCAAAGTTGGAAGCTGATAATCCAAAAGAAGGCGACTCTGATTACAATACAGGATATCTTATGGCTTATTACGAAGTCATCTCTACGATGAAAAATCAAGCCTCTATATTTGATTTAGAGCAAGAAGATCTTAGTCTTTCCGATATAGAACCAGATCGCGATTTGGTTTAATAATTTGTGATTTTTTTGATGAAAACTACGTCCTAGACAAGTAGCAAAACTTTGGAATTACAGAAAGACAATATGAATATGAAATCTTTTCACAAGAAGTGCCCGCTGCACATCTCATAAAACTTCCTGAATGGAAAAGAATAAGGATGATTAAGAAGAATCTTTGGATAAGAAACATTCTCGCGTGTGTGCAAGAAATAGCAAGCAGGGACTACCAAGAAAGGGCTTGGATGAGAAATGAGGTATATGCGCCTTGTTCATTTGAAGAAATGATGTGTGGCTTATTTGATGACTGTTTTATAAGGGAATTTATTAACGAAAAAGCCGATGAATTTGGGCTCTCTTTTGAGCAAAAAACGGCACTATCTGACCTCGTCAATGCCCTCGATAAATATGATGATAATCCAGAAATCTATTTCTTAAGCCCTCCTCTAGAAGTTGACGAGTCAAAAATACTCATAGATCCAAAATGGCACAAAATCCGAAAAATGGCGCAAAAGGTATTAAGCGTTTTTGGGAAAATTAAATACGAGCCTGAAGACAAAGAATGGTGGTTGCAGTTTATTCTTCACCGCATATCTTCTTATTCAAATGTAGAGGAGCAAAGGCGGATGTGGATAGATAAAAGCGAAATTTTTTGGTCCACCCCTTTGGACATGTATGAAGGTTTGTTTACCAGCCTCGAATTTAATTACTTCATGGACGAATATGCTAAAAAATTTGCTCTTGCTGAAGAGCAGATTGCTGCTTTGGATCGATTTCGATTTCAGCTTAAGAAAAATCCTTTCAAGACAACTAACCCTGAGAACGTACTGGACAATCCAGAGTGGCAAAAGCTTCAGATGCTCGCCCGTGAAGCTCTTGATGTGCTTAAGGAGTCCTAAAGTTGACTCTGGTAGAAACACTCTATTTTTAGGGAAGGAATTTTAGGTTTTACTGCAAAAGAAAATGACAAATTTTGGAGATGAGTTATGTCACAACAGTTTGACTGGGAATTTTGGGATAATGCAGTTAGAATGGCCTTGGAGAGGAAGGTCCCCCAGACACAGCTAGCAAACGACTTTGGTATGGGGAAATCAATTTTTTTACTAAAACAGAAATCGGTACAGATTCAGCTGAGTTATTCTGGCGAAAAAAGCTACATAGGAATAATGTTAAACCTTAGCCAAGGACAAGAGCATTATGAAACACAGACTCTTAATACTCTATTTGACACTCATGTTTTCTCAGTTAATTGCAGAGGAAGAGGTGTTAGCCGAGCCTGCTAAGCTCTATTTTGAACTAGGAGAAATTTCGGCGCCTCTTTCTTTTTATACGGAAAATTGGGATCCCAAAGAAAAACTCCCTCTAAAACTTCCTGGCATCAGAGTTGAAGAAAAAGACTTGGTTTTCGATCTTGAAAAAGACATTAAAGCATCAAGAGAAGAACAGGACTTGCTGAGAAGTCAAAACAGTTGGCTTTCTGATTCCAATCCTTGGATTCCCCCATTGAATCGAAAGAAGAGTCCTATGAAGAAATTGAATCCAATGAGATGCAAGAATGAGCAAATATGCGTTGACATCCTCCCAACTGCTAAAGCGAGTGGGATTCCCTATTCTTACGTTTAGGGTTCCTAATTCTCAGACCGTAGCTTTCGGTTCCATTAGGAACGGGAAGTCTTACACAGTCTCCAAAGGCTTAACATCCCACGAGCCCCGTGGTAGACCTAAAAAGGTGAATGTAGTTTAACAGATTATGGAAAAAACAAAAATACGAAACAAAAATTTAAGACGCTCTCATCCCACCCCTAAAGAGGTGGGGTTTCCCGCGGGCAGTCATAAATATGAGGTTAAACGATGAATTTTTGTCTAAAATCAATAGTTGTCCTTATGGTGGTGTTAACACCTCAAATTGCAAAGGCTGACATGAATTTGGTAGATCGCGTTCTATTTTCTGATAAATCCTATGCCAAGGAAATCGAAGTAAAGGCTTATATCATTACAAGAGAGCAGGCATGCGCAGCACTATGCGATCCACCACAACGACCTATCCAGCTAGATAACAAAGCTTTATATGGGAAAAAAACCTATCTATTTCTCCAAGTAAGAAACACGGGGGAAAAACATGCATGGGGTACTTTAGCTTGTAGTGTGCCAAGATATCATGTTCCAATAAAAGTGCCTATTTTTGACATAGATAATTCAAAAAACTATAATACCTATTTATTTCACCTGGGAGTAATAGTACTTACTGATAGCAAGCCTGATGCACCTAAAATATCTGTTGAGTGGAACGAGCTTTATACCAAGTGAGCTCTTATGTTAGCTAGCGCTTTTGACTGCTCCCATGGCTAAAGCCGATGGGATTCCTAATTCATAGAGAACAGCTTTGCATTGAATTCTCAATACCGAGTCTTCCGCTCTCTCCAAAGGCTAACCCCGCCAGCCCGACGGTTAAAATATTTTTAGCTGCGTTGATGTCTCTATCGAGCGTTTTCTTACACGAATGACACTCCCAGATTCTATCGCTCAGTTTTAATCCATTATTGATATGTCCGCAGCAACTACATCTTTTAGAAGAGGGAAACCATCGATCGATCTCTAGAAGCCGTCGTCCGTACCATTCGGATTTGTATTTGAGCTTTCTAAAAAAATCTGATTGTCTTAATTTACAGAAACAATGTTGCACTACCCCCATGGGGGTCCTCTGCGCGCGTGGGTAGCAGTTACAGCGGTCTAACTGGTGGGTTTTCTCAAAGTCAAGATCCCGGATCTTGAATCATTTTCGGTATAGAGAGTGTAGGCCCCAAGAGAGCAAAACAGAGCGCCTACTATAAGGGTGGGGGTGGCCCCAAACCATTTCGAAAGAAGGCCTCCTAAAATAGGTGCGATCAATCCTCGTATCCCAACCATGAGGATATTGACTGCGCTGTAACGGGAGCTCTCTTCTTCTTGAGCAAAGAGAGGTCCGGAGAGGTGCCACATGAGGTGACTGCCTCCTTGAGCGATTCCATAAACGAGGTAGGCGAAGTAGACCCAAAAGAGGGTCCAGGGGGCAAGAATAAGAAAGAGGGGAAAGAGCGCAAAACCAAGGCAGATGAGCCCGGCAAGCCGGTTGGGATTGTATTTAGAAAGCCAGCGCGCCCAAAGCGATGAGGTCATCACGATTCCAAGGCCTTTACAGAGGGTCAGGGCAAGGGCTATGTCTAAGTAGGAGAGATTGAGGACGTCGATGTAAAAAAGCGGCAGGGCCGGGTGAATCAGCATAACACCAAAACCTCCTAACATAAATCCTTTTTGAAAAAGGGCGAAATCAGGGCGCTCGCGAAGCAGGCTAAACGAATCTTTTAAGGGAGCGGTTAACCAATTCTTTTGATAGGAGTCTTCATTTGTAAAGGTTTCTTCTCCTTTAATCGGAACACGCGCTTGAAGAAAAGTGCTGATCATCCCAAGAAGGGCGCTAAAAAAGAAAAGAAGGGTCCAGGATGAGGCAATAAAGTCAAGCATGGCCCCAATCCCAAGGGCTAAGCAGATCCCTTCTAAATAACCAAGCGTCCAACCAAGAGAAAAGAGCTTTTCGCGCTCTTGCTTCGGTAGGTTGCACTTGAGAATTTCTATCCAGGCGGGAACGGAGGCTCGTGTGAAAAGAATGTAGATCAGGCCTGAAAAAATTAAATACCAGCTGCTGTGAATAATGGGAAAAAAGAGAAAAGGTAGCCGAGCTAAAATGCCGGCTATCAGAAGGTTCGGGCGGAGCTGCTTCTTCTGTTGCTTAAGGTTGGAGCTCCAATAGTAGGAAAAAACCGAAACAACAGGGCGTAGCATCGTGAAGAGAACTATTTGAAATGCACTCGCTTCCAAATCTCGACGCAGGATAAAGGGCATCATCGTAAACAATGATGCAAAAGGCTCATTGATCAGATTGGACCAAAGAATGGCAAAACGGGTTTTATAATAAAATTGATCTTTTAAAACTTGCCGGAATGCTTTCATGAGCTCTATTTTACATCGATAGTGCGGAAGATGCAAGTTTGTCATAATTGCTTGTAAGTAAGTTGTTTGCAAAGGCTTAGTTTTCTGTTGTCAAAATATTTAAAGTTGTCGATATATGAAGCGAAAGGGTAGACTTCACTTATGATTCGGTCACAGTTGAGGCGGCGCCTCTTTTTATATCTTAGCATTCTCGCAGCTTCGTTTCTTGCGCTCACTCTATTTATCGTCCATTCTCGCAGCTTTTTAGGCGGGGCTTCCTTGACGGGTTTGTCAAAGGGAGAGAGGGCTTTTTTTGCTCAAAACTCTCTTATAGCTTTTAGTTATCTCTTGATTACGGTTTTTCTTCTTTTTTCCTGTATTATGGGACTTGTCTTTTTTCGAATGACTCTCCCTTTGATTAAAATTTTGAAAAGCGAGGGTGAGATCAAAGATCAAAAGCTTCTCCTTTCACAAAATGAGTTTGGACATCTCGCTAGATCAATCAATGAGAGAATGAAAAAATTATCAGCTCAGAATCATTTGATTGATTCCCATGATGTGGAAAAGGAATTTTTATTTGAGTCCCTTCATGAGGGGATTTTTATTTTCGATAAAAAGTTGAATTTAATAAAACTCAATTCTGTTGGGGCTAAAATTTATAAGATTAATAAAAATGAATTTATTGGAAAAAATATCGATGAGATGGCTCAAAAGGTTTCACAACCCCTTTTGAAAAAAACAAAAGACTTTTTAAAGCGCGCTTTAGACGAGGGGGTTCCTCTTGTGGAGACGATGAATATCGAAAGTCTGAAAATGTCTAATTACTCGATGAGAGCGCTTCCCTTATTAAAAGCTTCTCGAATTCTTTTGATGATTCAGGATAATTCTAAGCAAGTAAAGGCCCTGGAGATGGGACGCGATTTTATTGCAAATGCTTCTCATGAATTGAGGACTCCGATTACGATTATTAAAGGATTTACCGAAACCCTTCAGCTCGTTCCTGAAGTATCCGCTTCAATGCTCGAGGATATTACGGACAAGATTTTACGCAATTGCGATCGCATGAGTAAGCTTGTGAAAAACCTTCTTCTTTTGGCTGATCTCGATGGGTATAGCAAAGGGCGCATGCAGCTTTGTGATCTCGTTGGCCTAATGGACGGTTGCAATCAGACTCTGCTCGCTGTTTATCCAAAAGCGATCATTGAAACGCTGCATAATAAACAAACGATACTGGCTCAGGCAGATCCGGATCTTTTAGAGTTAGCGGTTTCTAATTTGCTTCAAAATGCTCTTAAATATTCAAAATTTGATGGTGAAATTGGAGTTAAAATTGAAGAAAAAGAGACTGAAATTCATTTGAGTATCGCTGATAAAGGAATTGGAATTCCAAAATCGGATCTTCCTCATATTTTTGATCGGTTTTATACGGTTGATAAAGCCCATTCACGAAAACTCGGTGGCGCAGGCCTTGGACTTTCTATTGTGAAACGGATCATTGAAAAACATGATGGGGATATTCATGCCAGCTCTGTAATGGGTCAAGGAACGACTTTTACGATTGTCTTACCAAAAGCTTCTTAGCAACAATTCCGGAACTCTTACTCTCTGCTTTAAGCTCGTTCAACTCTTGCTTTTTGGCTTTATTTTGAAAATCGATTGATTGAATGAGTTCATTGATCAGGGCGGCTTTAGAAGGATGATTTTGAGCGAGCTCTCCAAATTCTTGTTTTGTTAGACCGATTTGTATTGCCTTTGGGTGATTGTCAAATTTTTCCTTTTCTTTCTTGATCATCTCTTCGAATAGAGGGATTCCAAAAAAAGATTGAAGCAAAGGAGCGGGGGCATAGCCATATTGAAACAGAGTTTTTTTTCTAAGATCGATTAAAAAGGCTTCATCGAGCGGAGGATATCCCTCATTTTCTTCAATGCAGTATCGTCTTGTGCCTTTTAGCATTTTAAAGTAGGTCTTTTGATTCTCTTCAATTTCAATGTCGAAAAAGGGGATCTGACTTAAGGCTTTCCCCTTTTCTTTTGCCTTGTTTGAAAGCTTTTTTGCCTTCAATAAAATTTGATAAAAAAGAGTTTTAAGCACGTCTTCTTCTGCTAAATTTTGATAGAGTGTTTGAAAATAGTTTAGAGAGGATGATTCCAAATATTTAGAAGCTTCCGAGGGGGTTAAAAGAGAGCCTAGATTCAATGCAGAAAGCCTGGGGTTGAAATCATTGTGAGGATTGATGAAATTGGCCCCTTTTTTCTGTCTGCTTCGACTCCTTGATGCTTTTTTTGAGGGGGGCGTTTTTTTTCTTTTTTTATTCTGCTTTTTAAACGTATCGAAAGTAAGAATTTCTCTCTTTTTACGGGCTTCTCGATCAGCTTCCATAAAGCCTTTGTGAGCGGTAAGCTCAATGACTGTCGTCTTAAAATGATTTTGATACCCAAAGGTAATAAGGGAAAAAATAAATAGAAATAGAGTGACAAAGGGAATTAAATTCATGCTGGTTTTTTTAAATAGATAAGGTTGCCGGATGAATTTGAATTGAGAAAAAAGGTATAATGCAAGGGCTTTTGATGATGGGTCATGGATAGAGAGATCAGCGCAGGAAGCATTTCTTCATCTTGTTTTCTTTCCTTTTTGGCTTCACTTTGAAAATCAGCAAAACAAAACTCAAGACTTTGAACATTTTCCAAAAGGGGTTGTCGATCTACTTTTTCCTTATCACTTAGAGAATAGAGAGTTAAAAAAAGCGTCTCATCTTGTAAAGAGAGTTCTCCTTTGACATCGAAAGAGAAGTCCTTGTCATGATCGATGCCATTTGAAAAATAAAAAAAAAGCTTTCCGTCTTCTGTGTATAAGGGATCTTGAGTGGCTGATAAAATTTGAGAAAAAAGAGGGGTCAGTCTTTCTTGAACTTGCTTTCGCTTTAATACAAGAATATGGGCTTCATTTGTTTTTTTGTTTAAAAGGGCAAAGCGCTTCAGAGTTGTTAATAGAGCGCCGGCTAAAATAGCCATAATCGAAGCTGCAATTAAGACTTCAACTAGTGATAGTGCATACCGTTTCATATCTGGCAGTATAAACGAAAAGAAAATTAAAGTTTGGATTTTTTTGAAGATCGAATCGAGATGAGCGTTAGGCCAATTCCTAAAGCCAGATAGAAAATCAGGCTGAAAAAGTTAGGAAGCAAGCCGGCCTTTGATGCGGGAATAATGCCTAAAACGGTTAAAAGTGCAACGATTACACCTGTACATGCATCACCTGCAACAAGCCCTGATGCGGTCAAAAGACCTCTTTGTTCGGAGTCATTATTTGTTGCAAGGCGTTTGACAAAGCCTTTTGTAACGCCGCCGACCATAATCGCTGTGCTTAATGAAAGAGGCAAATAGAGCCCGATCGCAAAGGGAAGAATCGGAAGACTCATGAGTTCGATTAGGACTCCCAAGACCACTCCGATAAAGACTAAGGTTACAGGAAGTTCGTTTGCAATAACTCCTTTTGCAATCATCGAAATGAGGGTTGCCTGTGGAGCTGGAAGAGCGGGCGTTCCAAAACCGTATGCTTTGTTGAGTAAATAGAGCGTGCCGCCGATAGCTAAAGAGGGCAGGATAAGGCCGATCAGTTCTGCGATCTGCTGTTTACGAGGCGTGGCTCCTAAGATATAGCCTGTTTTTAAGTCTTGGGAGGTTGTGGCAGCAAGCGCAATTGCCACATTGGCAACGCAGCTCATTGTGATTGCAGCTAATAAATAGACGCGATCTGTCCAGCCAAGGCCTACAAAGATAAAACAGGTGATCAAAAGGGTTGTAATCGTCATTCCAGAAACGGGATTTGAGGTGCTTCCTACTAATCCTACTGTAATGGAAGTAACACAAGTGAAAAAGAAGCCGATAACGACAAGTAAACCAACCGTAAAGAGATTCATGGGGAAACCGGGAAAGAGCCAAAGCGTTAAAATAATGGCAACCGATCCGATAATGAGCCACTTCATTGAGATGTCATGATCTGTTCGAATAGGGGCTTCTTCTTGAAAGCTTTTAAAAAGCTCACAAAAACTGTCATGAATCGTTTTCCAGATTAGGGGGGCAATCCGGACTAAACTAATGATGCCTCCAAAAGCGACGGTTCCGGCCCCGATATAGCGAATGTAGTTGCTCCAAATTTCGGTTGCGTTCATTTGAGCGATTGGAATTGCTGAAGGAAAAATAGTGACTTCTCCTTGTCCAAACATCTTAATTAAGGGAATTAAAACCCACCACCCGACCATTCCCCCTGTGAACATCAGCGCTGAAATGCGCGGTCCGATGATATAGCCGACTCCGAGTAATGAGGGCGTGCAATCCATGCTGAAGAGGGTGCTTTGATAGCGTCGAACCGTGATAGAGACCACTTCATCCCAAAGATAAAAAGCGCTATTGAGTAGCTTATAAATTGAGCCTACAATAAGACCAATTCCAGCCATTATGGCATTTCCTTTTTCATCTTTTGCCGATTTCAATATTTCAGCGCAAGCGGTTCCCTCAGGAAAGGGAAGGACTCCATGTTCTTTCACAATGACATAACGTCTCATGGGAATCATAAAGAGGATTCCTAGAACTCCGCCTAAAAATGAGAGTAAAAAAAGATGGATCCAATTGGGACTGGTTCCTAGCATGAAAAGAGCAGGGATTGTAAAAGCGACACCTGCAGCAAGACCCTCTCCAACAGCGGCAACGGTTTGAACGATATTATTTTCTAAAATCGTGGAATCCTTGAAAAATCTCAATATGGCCATGGAAAAGACGGCCGCCGGAATCGATGCCGATATGGTGGATCCAATTCTCAAACCCAGATAGGCATTTCCAACGCAGAAGACAAGGCCCAAAAGGAGTCCGAGAAAAAGGGCGCGAAAGGACATCTCTTTCGGGGCCTCATTAGGAGAGACATAGGGCCGAAAAACATCTTTAGTTATTTTACCGTGTTTGATTGTCATGTTTTAAGCATGCAAAAATTAAAAACTTTTGTCTATGTTTTTGCTCTTTTTTAGAAAAATTTGATGTTTGGACAGAGTCCTTGCCTTCAGATTGTCAATTCGTTGTTCAATTTCTAACGCAATCAGTTTGGCACTCTCTTCATTTTCGGTCTCAAAAATGCGTTTTACCCAAACTTTATACCGGCGTTTTACAGTGTAGCTTTCAAGCTTTGGAATGGACAAGGCAAGTTCATTTAAAGAAATAAATTCAACATTTTTTTTATTACGTTCTTTTAGTTCGTCGAAGGGATGATTTTCCCGTAAGGAATCCAGTATTTCGTATAAAGTATTTTCAGAAACCCGTTCTAATTCTATTTCGATTAAGAGTTTAAGCTCTTGTTTGAAAAGATGCAGAGGTTGATGGATAAGATAGCCGCCTCCGAGTGCAAGTAAAGAAAGCGCAATAAGTGCTTCTAATAAAACAAAAGGCGTTTTTTTAAACTTTTTTTTATTCATGTTTGAAGGAAGCATTGAAAAAATATCCCTGATTTAATAAACTTATCACTTCATCTGAATGGAATTTAAAAAAAAGCTGGGTGTCAATATGGAGTTTCAAGGAAGAGCTCTCTTTAATCTTCTAAAAATTCAATCAGAGGAAGATCATACCTTGATTGCAAAGCCTTATCAAGTTGAGAATTTGAGAGGGCTGTCGACTGAAACTTTATTTGACCGATTAAGAAAGTTCGGGATTCATTTGGATGAGTCTGCTTTTCATCTTTATGTCGAAAATTGTGAAACCCCTGAAGAGTTAGCCGATTGTCTCTACCTGGAAGATGATCATGAGTTAGGGGAGCTTATCTATCTTTTAACTTTTGAGCTTTGGCGGCGCTTGACTCCTGAAAAAGAGTCTCTTTCGCTTTTTTGTGATGAGCTCGATTATCAAATCTCTCTTTTCGATAAAGAGCAGCTCGAAGATGAGGAACCCTTGCAAGCATTACTCGATGAACTCGAAACGATGTTAGATGAAGGGGTCGATGGAGGGCTGGACGATTCCGAAGTTTTACAGACGATTGAACCCTATTTGGCTCATGATATTGAAACCTTTTTATCCGATTACATTTTATACCTGATCGAAAATGATCAAGAGACTTATGGGTCAGAGCTCATCGAGGGCTTTTATGAATATGTAAAGGATAAAAAATGGTTTGATTTTCTACGTCTTCATTCCCTTTATGCCTCTGATCCTCATGAGGCTGAAATGATGTTGGAGCGGCTGATTGGAGAATTAAAAGAAGATCCGGATAGTGATCTACTTCTTGCTCTTTTGGATTTTTTGGTGCCTATTTGTGAAAGCGACCTCTTTTATCATACTTTTTCACTTGCTACAAAGCAAATCAAGACAGAAAGTGATTTTCTCGAGCTCTCAGAAATTTGTCGAGCCTATTTCAACGGACTTGATTCTGATGAAGAAGAAAAAATGATCGCAACCTATCTTCTCAAACGCTCTTTTCAAGAAAGTGCGATACTCAATCAAAATGATCCCGATTTACTGAAATTACAAGATCTGATGACTAGTAAATTTGAATCGGTTTAAAATCGATGTAATCTGCTGAAGTTAAAATGTATCGGACCTGATTTTTCTCTCCGAATGGAAGAGCCTCTTTTTTAACATTGTGAAGATGACCGAAAACGCATGTGTCGATTTTGTACTTCTCTAAGATTTCGCTCGTACGCGATGGGGCTAAATCCGCACTGATGGGAGGGTAGTGAATCATGGCAATGCGTCTTGCGGCCTTTTTATCAAGCTGACTTAAACTCAACTCAAGACGTTTTAAATCACGGGTAAAGAGGGTTTCATCGTGGCGTTTTTTCTCTTTAAGATCGAGAAGCTCTTGGTCTTTTTCAAGAGGGTTTTTCACAAATTCAATATATTCTGTAAAAGAGTATTCCTGACTATCCCAAAGCCGAACACCTCCAATAGCCGTTTCATTAAAAAGAAAGGCATCGTTTTGAATTGCGTAAATAGAAGGAGGGAGGATGGATTCAAGTTTTTTTTTGGAAGGCCACCAATAATCATGGTTTCCTTTTATTAAAAGCTTGGTTCCGGGAAGCGAGGCTAGCCAATTTAGATCGATTAGGGCTTCATCGAGCTTCATTGCCCAGGAGATATCTCCCGGAATGAGAACGAGGTCTTCTTGTGAGACAGCCTCTTTCCAATTGTCTTCAATTTTTTCAATATAGTTTTCCCATTTCTCTCCGAAAGCGCTCATATGTTTTTCAGGAACCCCTAAAGAGAGATGTAAATCACCAATGGCCCAGATTTTTGACATAATTGATTTTAATTGATTTTTTTGTTAAAAAAGTGTATTATGAACGTAACATAAACTTTAAAATAGAGCAAGATGCAATTATATTTAAGCAATTTACAATATCAACATGAACTGATAGAAGGTGCGCATGTTGATTCCATTCCTTTTCGGTGTAATCCATTCGATTCTATGAATGAATTAGATCGTCCCGCTCACTTGACATCGGCCAAGCAAATCGAAATAACCGGCAGTTGTGAAAAAACAAAAATAGTTTTTGAAAAAAATAAGCGTATTGAAGCCGTCGGATACGAAATCAATTAGCCTTAAATGGCATACCCATCGGGTATTTCTGCTCCTGAGGGAACAATGATGATCCCATCGCGAATATAGAGTTTGTCACTATCGAAAGTCTGATGATTTTCATGGTTTAATAGTGTGACATTGTTTCCAATCTGAGCATGTTCATCAATAATCGCATTTTCGATATGACAATTCTCTCCAATTGAGAACTGCTTGGGTAAAAGGCCTTCTTGGCTTTTTGGAGGGGAGTAAAATTGATTCCCTAACAGAATACAATTTTTTAATTTTGATCCCTTTTTGATATGGGAGCGAAGTCCGATCATGCAGTGCGTAATTTCACTTGCTTCAACAATCGAACCATCACAGATAATTGAGTCATTAATGCGTGTTCCCGATATCCGTGCTGCAGGAAGGTTGGTCATTTGGGCATGAATGGGGTCGTTTTCATTATAAAAGTCTAAAGAGAGCTGACTGCGAGTGAGATTTAAGCTTGCATTGAAATAGGAGCGAATGGTTCCAATATCTTCCCAATAACCATCATAGACGTAGGCGGCGGTATTGCCTTTCTTGATTTGTGTTGGGATTAAATGCATCCCAAAGTCTTCGCGCAAATCTTCCTGTAGGAGGTCTTCAAGGACTTTACGTTTAAAAAAATAAATACCCATTGAGGCTAAAAAACAGGGTTTTTCTTTAAGGTGAGCCGGTCTAACGGCTTCTTTTGGCATGCGATACTGATGAAGAATTTTGGGATCTTTTGGTTTTTCATAAAAGTCGACAGCATTAAATTCTTCATCGATTTTGAGCAATCCCATACGCATTGCATCTTCTTTTAAAACGGGAAGGGTAGCAATCGTTAAATCGGCATCTTTTTTTATGGCAAATCGCACTAAATCAGCTAAATCCATATTGTAGAGTTGATCTCCGGATAGAATTAAAAAATAGTCAAAGTTTCCTTTTAATAAACGCTGCATATTCTTTCGGACTGCATCTGCGGTGCCTTTAAAAAAGATTCGATGCAGGGGCGTTTGCTCAGGTGTTAAGCACTCAATGCACCCCCCCTGAAATTGATCAAGAGCATACGTGTCGTGGACGTGTTGATTTAAACTGGATGCCAAATATTGAGAAATGACAAAAATATTTCGAAATTGTGAATTAAGTGCATTTGAGATCGGGATATCGATTAACCGATAGCGGCCGGCAAAATTTACCGCAGGCTTGCATCGATTTACGGTCAGTGGAAATAAACGCGTCCCTTGACCACCGGCTAGAATAATTGTTGCGACTTTTCGTCCAAATAAATTAATGTCTTTCATTAACTTTTATATAAATGAAATATAAAAGCATATCAATTAATTATTTATTCCAATTATCCACGATAAGATTTATTTCAAATGCAAGTTCTGGATCGATATTTTTTATTTTCAGTAGGTTAGAGAATTGAAGGCGCTCTTTTGGAATCTCTGTGGTCGCTGCTAAAAAGATGAGATAAGTTGCAAGAGCATAATGGGTAAATACATCTTCTTGCGTTAATAGATTTAAAGCGAGTGTCGGTAGGGAGGGGTCAGGTGGTAAATTTGAGAGGATTAATGCCGCTTTCTCATTGTCTTTTGATAAAGGACGTTTTTTTAACTGTTGAATTAAAAATGCTTTAACGCTCTCTTTTTTTAAACAAAGGGCTTGAATAATTGCTTCATCCGTAAAAAAATCGTGACGGCCAAGCGCTTCAAAAAGGGGAGGGATCGTCTTGGGGTCCTCAATCTTTGCTAATGCTAAAACAGCAAGATAGGGGCCTCGGCCATATCCGGGACTTAGGGGGTTCGAGAAGAGCTCAGAGCTTATTAAATGAATTAATGGCTCTAAGGAGGTCTCTCCTTCAAGGGCTAAGGCCTTGATCTCTTTTTGAGGGGTTTCCTCTTCTGAAAAAAGCAAGTCGGCAATGAGGCGGGGGAGGCGATTAGAATCTTCTTTTTCATAAACTTTTCTCAGTTCGAAATAGAGAGTTTGATATTTTTTGATTTCTTCTTTTGCCTCGCTTGGAAGGATGAGTTCCGACAAGTCTTTTCCCGTATTGTCCTCAATTTCTTTAAGCTCGCGTATACGACTCACTGAATAGTCAGGAAACGTACCCACATGCTCTTTTTTATAGTATTCAAGCATGACAGAAAAATTGGAACCGAAGTGGGTGTCGCGATGCATTAGGATTTCCATGTCAACAGCATCGATAAGGGGAAGGTTGGGAAAATCATCCATGGGCAGCAAGTCCTTGAAAAAGATCGGAAGCGTTATAACTTGAGCGAACGAAGGGGCCGCTATAAACGTGAGAGAGCCCAATTTGATGGCCGTAAGACTCATACGCTTTAAACTCTTCAGGTGTAATAAAGGCTTTTACGGGGAGTTTGTGGCGGCTTGCCTGTAGGTAGTGTCCAATTGTGACGATGTCAACACCGACCTCTTTAAGATCACGCAAAGACTCTTTGACCTCGTCCAAGGTTTCTCCAAGTCCAACCATGAGCCCTGATTTTATGTACTGCGCTTTTTGGCTCTTTTTGGCATGGGAAAGCAAGGATAGCGTTCGGTCATAGGTCGCTTTATGACGCACTTTACTTGATAAGCGGCGCACAGTTTCAATATTGTGATTGAAAACTTCAGGAGAGGCCTTCAAAACAAGATCCAGAGCCTCCATATCTCCTGAAAAATCAGAGGTTAAAACTTCAACTGTAGCAGAGGGGTTTAAATCTCGGATGGCCTGAATAATTTGGGCAATATGTAAAGCGCCTTTATCCGGAAGGTCATCACGCGCTACCATTGTAATGACCACATGTTTCAGGCCAAGCTCCATTGCTGATTTTGCAATGCGAAGGGGCTCATCAGCCTCTGGAGCTTTTGGAGCTTTTGAAAAATCAATATCACAAAAACCGCAAGCTCTTGTGCACTCTTTTCCAAGAGCTAAAAAGGTGGCTGTTTTTTTGGAGTAGCATTCGAGACGGTTAGGACACTTGGCCTCTTCACAAACCGTATTTAAACCATAACTCTCAACGATTTTATTGGTTTTAAATAGATTGCCTCCCTCAGGAAGTTTTATATGAAGCCATTTTGGAAAACGGCCCAACCCAGGTTCGGGATTGCCGGGTAGAATATTAAGTTTGTTTTTTCTCTTTTTAGAGGGGTCATCCATAGCTTACCTCTTTTTGGGGGGGAAGTGTATCGGAGTATCATTTGCTAAAAGAGCCGCTTCAAGCCAGGCTTCAGCTACGGTTGGGTGAGCATGAATGGTATCGATGATACAATCAGAAGTGAGTTCATTCTGGATGGCAAGGGCCATTTCAGCGATTAAAGTAGAAGCCTCATGCCCAATGACTTGAGCGCCCAATATTTCTTTAGTGACTTCATCAATGATCACCTGAGAGAACCCTTCGGTTTCAATAGCTGCTTGAGATTTTCCTAAAGCTTGAAAAGGAAATTTTCCAACTTTTGCTTTATATCCCTTTTCCTTTGCCTCTTCTAAAGTCATACCAACCGTTGCAATCTCAGGAGTTGTAAAGATGACAGCAGGAACCGCATGATAATGCATTTTTGCCTCATGTCCTGTTGCATTAGCAGCTGCTATGATGCCCTGATGCGATGCAACGTGAGCAAGCATTGCAATTCCTGTCACATCGCCAACTGCATAGATATGAGGAGCGGATGTTTCCATCTTGTCATTGACTACGATCATTCCCTTTTCCGAAACAGCAACCCCTGCACGATCAAGACCTAAATTAGAGGTGTTGACGCTTCGTCCAATTGAAATGAGGGCCATATCGCATTGAAGCGCCTCTCCCCCTTTTAGCTTAACGTTTAGACCCTTATTGTTATGGTCGATTCCCTCGCAGAGGGATTCGCATTTAATCGTGATGCCTTGTTTCTCAAAGGCTGCTGTTAGACTTTTTGCAACCGTTTCACCTTGCAGCATTACGATAGAGGGAAGCGCCTCGACGATCGTAACTTGACTTCCAAGTTCATTGAAAAGAGAAGCAAACTCACATCCGATATAGCCTCCGCCAATGATGACAAGATGCTTGGGGATTTCGGTGATTTCTAAGATCGATGTAGAATTGACCACTTTCTTGTGATCACAGGGGAAAGCAGGGATATCTAAAGGCGCTGAACCTGTTGCGATAATTGCCTTTTTAAAATGAAGGGTTCTCTCATCTTCGCCCTTAACTTTTAGATCGTTTTTAGAGGTGAATTTAGCCAGGCCTCGAATAATTGTAATTTGATTCGATTGAATTAATCCCTCTAGGCTTGTGCGGATATTTGAAACGACGTCATCTTTACGAGACTTCATTTTTGCATAATCAATCGAAACCTCGCCTGTATGGATCCCATAGGAGCTTGCTGCTTTAATTTTATGATAAAGGCTTGAATTTGCAAGCAAGGTTTTTGTAGGAATGCACCCGACGTTCAAGCAGGTTCCTCCAAGATGCCCCTTTTCAATGAGTGCAACGCGGCTTCCTTCTTGAGCTGCTTTAATCGCTGCAACATAACCCCCGGGACCTGCACCAATAACGGCAATATCAAAATGATCATCCATAGAATAAAGACCTTTTTTCAAAAGATTATACTGAAGAATTAAGAAAAGTCAATGTTGAAACATTCATAGGCAAACCCAGAGATTAAAATTATTATTTAAATAGCTTGTCATTTGGGAATCTTATGCTACAATAATAGATATGGAAACTAGTGAAAGAAAAAAACTTTGTTGGAATTGCGAAGGTGATGTCAATTATGATGCAATTTTTTGTCCTTTCTGCGGAAGCGATTTGAAGAGACCGAAACCTTTATCCCAATTAATGCCTGAGGATGAGCATTATAAATCACTCAATGACTCGCTAGCTTCTCTTTACAAGCCTCCCTATATTGCTCGCGAAGAGCATGGATATGGCGTTCCTGATGAGAGAGAAGAAGACTTTTATGAAGATGATGACGTAGACGACCCCATCGCTTCAAGGGGTCTTGCATCTGTTGATGAAGAAGAAGAGACCGAAGGCCGGTTTGTTTGGGCGCTCATTCTGCTCTCATTCGGCGGAAATCTGCTCACCTTAGGTCTGCTAATTTTCTTCTTCTCGGATAAAGGCTCTCTCGTTTTAGAGTGGAAGCGTCAGTACTGGTTTTTATACGCGCTTCTCTCCAGCCCCTTCTTATTCATGGGGTGGAAATGCTTTTCATCCAGAGCAGAATCTTAAGGCTCTAGCTGATCGAGTTCTTTTGAAAGCTCTGCTATTTTCATTTTTTGAGTTTCAATGATCGTTTGAAGTTTTTCAATTTCAATATCGAGATACTGACCTTGCTCAATCAACTCTTTCCTAAGTGTTTCAATTTCAATCAGATTTTCACTATGTTGCTTTTGCATACGCTCATAGCGGCGTGCTCGAAGACTCTTTTTCTTGGCTTCAATGAATTCTCGATTTGCAGACGTTGCAAATAGGGAGGATCCAATACAAATTGAAAATAAAATAGTTTTAATCACAGTAACACCTATTATTATTCGTGTTACTTGTTAATTATCATCTTTTTATTTTTTTGGCAGTTTTATTTTTCTTTAGTTTTTCAATTTGTTGCATATTATGTTCTAATTCAGCTGCTTTTTCAGGAGGAATAATACCGAATTTGAAAAGCGCATGCGCAATATCGACTTTAAGCTCATTGCTAAAACGATCAAAGAGCAGGAAGGCTTCGTGTTTAAACTCGAGGAGGGGGTCCTTTTGCCCGACGACACGCAGGGAGACCTCAGAGCGAAGATGGTCGATTGAGAGCAAATGTTGCTGCCAGTGTTTATCTAAAAGGCGGATAAGCAAGTTAGTGAGGATGCCTTGAAGGGGAGTTTCAAGATCAATGGGTTGTTTCGATTGTTTTTGAATCCTTTCAATCATTTCTTTTTCGTGAGAAAGCTTTGTTTGAAAGGCTTCGATAACTTTATTGGACGCGCGCTTTTCAATCTCATCGATCGTAAGATAGTCATCATCGAATTCATCGTCTAAGAAGGTAACAGGGAAATGGGTCATAAGCCATTCGCGGTATCCTTTAGGATTCCAGCCTTCTTCGTCTTCTCTGGAAGAGAAGAATTTTTGGCTCATTTGATGACAAACATCTTCTAAGGCATCACAAGCAATGGAGTAAGTGTCCGTTGATTTTAGAAGCTCATTTCGATAGCTATAAACCTCTTGCCGCTGCTTATTCATGACATCATCATATTCGAGAGTATGCTTACGCATGCTATAGTTACGCTGCTCCACTCGTTTTTGAGCTGTTTCGATCGACTTATTTAAAATGGGGGCAGAGATAGGCTCTCCCTCAGGAGGGCGAAAGCGTTGAAGGAAAGCGGTTAGACGGGGAGAGGTGAAAAGGCGCATGAGAGAGTCTTCGAAAGAGACGTAAAATTTGGAGGTACCGGGATCTCCTTGCCGGCCGCAACGGCCGCGAAGCTGGCGATCGATGCGTCTTGATTGGTGACGCGTTGTTCCAATAACGTGAAGTCCGCCGCATTTTGCAACCCCTTCTCCGAGCTTGATGTCTGTTCCTCGTCCCGCCATATTGGTTGCCACTGTGATCGCTTTGGATTGACCTGCATTGGCAATGATTTCAGCTTCATGAGCGTGATTTTTCGCGTTGAGGATCACATGGTCTAAGTGATTTTGTTTAAGAATTCGGGAGAGTTTTTCTGAAACCTCTACCGACTCTGTGCCGACAAGAATAGGACGAGAGGCTCCATGAACTGATAAAATATCTTTTAAAATGGCATTGTATTTCTCGCGCTCTGTCATGTAAATTTCGTCATTTTCGTCTTGGCGCTTACAGGGGCGGTGAGTGGGAATTTCTAAAACATCGATTTTGTAAATTTCTTTAAATTCACTCGCTTCTGTAATGGCTGTTCCGGTCATGCCTGAAAGGCGGTCATACATTCGAAAGTAGTTTTGAAGCGTAATGGTGGCATAAGTCTGAGTTTCTTGTTGGATAGAAACGGATTCCTTTGCTTCAATCGCTTGATGCAAGCCATCTGAAAACCTACGACCGGGCTGGGGGCGGCCTGTGTTGTCATCGATGATTACGATTTTATCTTCCTGAACAATGTAGTCGACATCACGCTCCATTAAAAGATGGGCGCGGAAGAGTTGACGTAAGTTATGAGCCCGCTCTTTGCGGAGCGCATCTTTTTCACGGGCATCGACTTTTTTCTGCATCTTTTCCTGATCGGAAAGAGAGGGCTCTTCATCGATAAGGGCATACTCATGGCCGAGGTCGAACATCACAAAGTCATTTTTACTCTCTTCATTTCCTGAGGCTTCAGCCCAAGCTTGAATTCCCTTGTCGGTCAACTCATAGTCATTGGCCCGCTCGTCGACGATAATGAAGAGCTCGCTTAAGGCGGCGCTTTTTTCTTCTTTATTGGGATCGGCAAAAAAATAGGTTTCGCAGTCATCTATTTTGGCACGGACATCGGGGTTTTCTTTTAAACGTTTTAAGACTTTATTTTTAGGAGTTCCCTTGCTCACAACCCAGAGTTTTTTAAAGGCTTCATCTGCAATTTTGTTCTCTTCCTTGGAGAGCTTTACCTCTTCTTCTGTTTGACTGAATCCTAAAGAATCCAGGCTCTTTTTTGCTTCATTAGCAAGCTTGATACAGATGTCACGTTGCTTTTTGACAATTTGGGCAACGGAGCCTTTTAGGAGGTCATACATTTGGCGGGATTCTCCCGAGGGTCCGGAAATAATGAGAGGGGTACGCGCCTCATCGATCAAAATAGAGTCGACCTCATCGATAATGGCAAAATAATGGCCGCGTTGACATTGATCATCGTGGTTCATAGACATGGAGTTGTCTCTTAGGTAGTCAAATCCAAATTCGGAAGCCGTGCCGTAGAGAATATCACAAGCATAAAGCTCTTTCCGCAAATGAGGCGAAACGTTGTTGGTAAGCGCTCCGACGCTAAGGCCGAAATAGCGGAAAATAGCTCCGGTCCACTCAGAGTCACGCTTTGCCAGGTAATCGTTGACGGTAACTAGGTGGACGGGTTTTCCGGTTAAGGCATGAAGGTAGAGGGGAAGGGATGCGGTTAAAGTTTTACCCTCTCCCGTCTGCATTTCTGAAATGGAGCCATAATGCATGGCGATTGCTCCGATAAGCTGAACGTCGTATGGAACCATATCCCACTTTTGATCATAACCGGAAACATGAAACTGCTCTCCGCAAAGTCTGCGGCAGACATTTTTGATAAGGGCGTAGGCCTCAGGAAGAAGAAGATCGAGATCTTCACCTTCGCAGGCGCGTCTTTTTAACTCGACATGCTTGTCCTGGATCTCTTGATCGCTTAAGGATTGAAAAGAGGTTTCAAAACGGTTGATTTCTTTAACAGCCTTTGCATATTTTTTGACTTGTCTTGATTGCGCGGTACCTAATACTTTTTTTAAAATTCCAAACATTATTCAATCCCATCTAGTTGCTGCATCAATTTTACCAATATGTTATTTTAACGGGTAGTCCTATGAGCCAAATTTATGTACTTAATCGCCAAACGGGCCTTATTGAAGAAGAAAAAGTCTATGGAGAAGCGTTTTTAAAATTTCTCTATAATAAGCCGTCACGAATTAAATTATTTTCTTTGATCACAAAGCCTTTTTTCTCAAAATTTTATGGTTGGGTTCAAAAAAAACATTTCACAAAACGAAAGATTCAACCCTTTATTGAGAAGTATGAAGTCGATTCTAGTGAATTTTATGATTTAATCCATTCTTTTCACTCATTTAATGAATTTTTCATTCGAAAACTTAAGAAAAAGGCGCGTCCCCTTGCTTCATCGCCTCTTGTTATGCCGGCTGATGGACGTTACCTTTTTTATCAAAAAATAGAGAGTCGCGATTCCATTGAGGTCAAGGGGCAAAAATTTTCTCTTGCAGAGCTTCTTCAAGATCGAAAAGAGGCTGAGCGCTATCAGGGAGGATCTATGATTATCGCGAGACTCTGTCCAACAGATTATCATCGATTTCATTTTCCCTGCAGTGGATTCGTTGGAAAGCCGCGCCTTATAAATGGGCCCCTTTTTTCAGTGAACCCTCTAGCACTCAATCAGAAGATCTCCTACTTATCAGAAAATAAACGCTATATTACTCCCATTCAAAATTCTGAGATTGGCCGAGTCCTTTATGTTGAGGTAGGAGCGACCTTTGTTGGAAGTGTTCATCAGACTTATCCTTTTGAGACCGAACAAAAAAAGGGAGCTGAAAAAGGCTATTTTGAGTTTGGAGGATCGTGTTTGATTCTTCTTTTTGAGCCGGATCGAATTATAATGGATGAAGATCTTAGATCAGCATCAGCTAAGGGGCTGGAGGTTAAGGCTCAAATGGGAGAGAGCTTAGCTCGTTGCAAATTGGACAATTCTTAATATCGTGGCCTTTTGCTTTGCAATAGGCTCGAGCATAGTAGATGATTTGAAGATGAAGCTTAATCCAGAGAGTTTTAGGAAAGATTTTCTTTAAGTCCTTTTCTGTTTGAACCACATTTTTTCCGGAGCTTAACCCCCATCTTTTCGCTAAGCGATGAATGTGCGTATCGACGGGAAAAGCAGGAATCTGAAAGGCTTGAATCAAAACAACAGAAGCGGTTTTATGACCAACACCTGGGAGCGCTTCGAGCTCCTCGAGTGATTTTGGGACTTGTCCTTTATGAGACTTGAGTAAGTCCTTTGATAATTGGTGGATAGCTCTTGCTTTTTTGGGACCGAGACCGACTTTGCGGATACGATCTTCAATAACGTGAACGGGAAGTTTTTCCATTTTTTCAGGAGTGTCTGCCAGTTGAAAAAGTTCCGGAGTGACTTCATTGACCCTTTGATCAGTCGATTGAGCAGAGAGTAAAACGGCAATTAAAAGGGTGTAGGGATCTTTATGCAGAAGGGGGATTTTTGGACTTGGAAAAAGAGATTCAAGCCACTTTAAAATTATTTGGGCTCTTTGATTCATTTTCCGACACAAAAATTTGAAAAAATGGCGCTTAAAATATCTTCTGAGACATCTCGCCCGACAATTTGGCCTAAGGAGAAAAGGCAGGAGCGAATATCCATGACAATAAACTCAGGAGACTCTTCATCGATTAGCCCTTGAATGACTTTATCTAAGGAATCGCGCGCTTCTTTTAAGGCCTTAAAGTGGCGCTCTTCAGTTAGAATTACCGTTTCGCCCTCTCTTTTTTTTGTGATCGCTTTTTTATAAATTGCATCCTTTAAACTTATGATTCCCTCTTCTTTTTTAGCGGAAATCGGGAGAGCTTGGAGTTTTTCAAGAAGAAGTGAAGGATGAGATGAAAGATCGGTTTTATTGAAAATGACAAGTGTTTTTTCAAAGTTGGCTTCTTGAAGAAGACGCCTTTCATCTGAGTTTAGGGGGCGGGTGGAATCGAGTACAAAAAGAGTAAGGTCAGCTTCATCTTTTTTATTAAGCGAGCGCCTGATGCCCTCCTTTTCGATGATTTCATCAGTTAAGCGAATGCCGGCTGTGTCGGTAATATGAAAATGAAGATCTTTAATTTTAAACTCTTCCTCGATGAGGTCGCGAGTGGTTCCTGCAATATTTGTGACAATGACGCGCTCCTTCCCAAGAAGAAGGTTCATCAGAGAAGATTTTCCGACATTGGGAGCTCCGATTAAGCAGAGGGAGACCCCTTCTTTGTAGAGTTTTCCCTCAGAGAAGCTTTCTATGAAAACATTCATACGTTCGCAAATTTTCTCTAGCTGCAACTGAATCTCTTCAAAACTTGCAAAAGCCAGACCCTCTTCCGGATAATCAATCCACGCTTCAAAAATTGCGGCAATTTTTGAAAGCTCTACCTGAAACTCTTGAATTTTAGCAGATAAAGCCCCCTCTAGCTGAGCTTTTGCAGAATGTAAGGCATTTTCATTTTGAGCCGAAATCAATGATTGGACAGCTTCAGCCTGGCTAAGATCCATTTTTCCATTGATAAAGGCGCGGAGTGTGAATTCGCCGGGGCCAGCCGCCCGTGCTCCAGCCTCTAAGCAGCGCTTTAGAACTTTTTGTGTAATCAAGCGGCCTCCATGGCAATGGATTTCTACCACATCCTCTCCTGTGTAAGATCTAGGAGCTTTCATGGGGAGAAGCAGAACCTCGTCAATTGCGCTCCCTTTGAAATCGAGCACCTTGCCATAGTGCGCCTTGTGTGTAGTAAAATTTTGAACAGAACGCGAAAAGATTTTATTAGCAATAGCTAGCGCTTCCTTCCCGGAAAGGCGGATGATCGCAACTCCGCCCTCTCCGGGAGGTGTCGCGATTGCAGCAATGGTATCTTCTAAGTTTTCATTCATAAGTTTAAGAAATTATACTGTATGGGGGAAATTTTTTCAAATTTGTCAAAATTTTAAATTATTTTTTATATATTTACTTTTTATTATTAATTTGTTAAACTTATATTTAAATAATTCTCAAAGAGGTGCGGTATGTCAAAAGTTTTAATTTCAGATCCAGAATATTATTTGAATAATTGTTTTAGTCTTACTTCTGGAGATTCCCAAGATCCAGATGAGATCAAAGCAGCTAATTTTGATTGCTCTGTTATAGATTTAAAAGAATTAAAAAACTCGAATGATAGGCTTTATAAAAAATCTTTACAGAAGCTTGTGATTTTAAAAACTCAAAAATTTTTTTTAAATGAAGTAGAAAATCAAAAAATTAAAATTCAAACATTTGTTAATCAAAACTCTAATATTGAACACGACGCTTTTCTTATTGATGATCGCTACAATTTTTATAATGTAGCACCACTAACCCTTATAAGAGAAATGGCGTTAGGAGAATTTACTTTTAAAGTTTTTGATAATTATCACCCTATTGGTTTCAATGAATTTCTATGGGTTCCACTTGACGACAGCTATGTTTTAGATCGTGTAAGGATTTTACAGGATATTAAAAAGCTTGATAATAGCGAGAAAAGTCTTGAATATTTACGAAATATGAATATTTCAAAATTTGAAATTCAAGACTACGGAACATTGCAAAGTATTTTAAATGCAAACGTGAAGAAACAGTTTTCTATAGCTGAAAAGCTTCTTCAAGAATATGGAAATCAACTGATTTCTAATAACTCGAATAACTAAATCGGGAGGAGTATGCTTTAAAAACTTCTCTTAAGTAAGCGGTTGAAGCTTCTTCTGAAAGGTATTTTTCTGCAAACTCCCTTCCATTTTCAGCAATAAACTCCCCATCAGTTGCACTTCTTATTGAAGCATTTAAATCCGAAAAATCGGAAGAGATAGGGATATAATGGGTAAAAAATTATACTGCGTCGGGGGAAATTTTTCAAGTATCCACCTCCTGAAAGCAGGGGACTAATCATTCTTCGAGACCATGTTTAGAGAAACTGCTTCTTTATTCTGCGAACAATCTACAAATGATCCGTCGACGAACCAAAGATGGAAAAACTACAAAGGAAAAAATTTACTACATTTCAGATCTTGATATAGATGCAAGAAAAATAGCTAAGGCAATCAGAGAGCATTGGGGAATAGAGAATGGATTACATCATGCTTTGGATGCGGTCTTGCAAGAAGATGGGCACATATCGAGACCGAAATGGTGCATGTAATTTTTCAGCCGTTCGAAAGATTGTATTAGCGGCATTTGAGAAGAGTCTAACGAAGAAGAAGTACTCGAAAAAGGTCAATCGACTATAGTAGCGGTCAATACTGAATTCAGGAATGCTTGTTTAAAAATTTTTTTTAATGATTGGGATCCTGATAAAACTTGAATCTGTTTGTGAGATAAAATATGGGAAGGTATTATTTATTGAAGATACGTTTAAGGATTTATTGGGATGTTTAAGTCTGCCTTTGCTTATGATGAAGGGGTCATTTTCTACTTTGATCTTTTGGGAAATAAATATGTTGCACAAGGAGGAAGTCTTGCCTGGCGTTTAAATAACCCTGGATTGGTCAGAAGCCGTTCTCATTTTACTAGAAAAAACGGATCTATTGGATCTTATGCTGGGTTTGCTATTTTTTCTTCTCCTCAACAGGGAAGGAAGGCTCTAATAGACTTGTTAAGAGCAAAAAAATATTTCGCCTCAACACTACGGACAATTGGAAAACTTTACCAGCCAGAAAATCCTGAAGGATACGCTTCTCGTTTGGCTTCTATTCTCTCAATTTCTTTAGAAAAAAAGATAAATTCTTTTTCTAAAGAGGAATTTGATCACCTGATCGTTTCAATAGAAAAATCTTGTGGATATTCTTTTTCAGGTAGTGAAAAATTTATTCTTCTGCCTAAAATTTATGCCCATATAGAAAGCAGTCAAGGTAAAGATCTATATTTAGTAGGAAACAATGCCCTTCTCTCAAAAGAGGAAGTTATCGAATGGATTTCAACACATCGTTTGGATGGCGTTCTTGTTCATCAAAATGATGGTAGTACTTATATCCGCTCTCGACCTACTTACACCATGTGGAACATCCATATACCTGCAGATGGTTTACCTCCATTAGAAGGTAAAATAGACACACTCATAAGAATTGTCGGAGAAAAACGAGAAAATCAATGTATCTGGGGATTTATCAATGGTGTTTGGAATCCGAAAGAGAATGCGTTAAAATCCGCTCATTTGATCTCAAGTTTGACAGGCGGCGAGCAAGTACTATCGATGCCAAATGACATGTTAGGATGGTTGGATGATTTGGGAGTTTGTGTTCTTCTTAAAATCGGTATTGATACCCCAGTTGTTCGCTTAGCAGTGAAGTTTTTAAAGCATTTACTCCTTTTATCAAATAAAGATAGTTTAAATTTACCGGTAATTGTTTTTGCTCATAGTATGGGTGCGATTATTTGTGAGCACGCTCTTGAATTGCTGACCCACCAAGAAAGACAAAAAATTCGTTTTTTCACATTTGGAGGAGGATCTTTTATTTCTCCTGGTAAATGCCATCCAGACTCCTGCAATTTTGCTAGTGCTAACGATCTCATTTGTTTATGCGGTTCTCCAAATTTTCGTACACTAGCTATGCGACGTTATATCGCCCTTAAGGAAGGTTTGACACAAGGCCAGATGATTGCAAAATGGGCTCGAGAAGATAGCATTCTTTATTTAGATACAATAGAAGCTCGAGTAATTCAAATTTTCGAAAAAAAACGAGTTGCATACTATGAGGAACTATTAGAGAAAATCAGCAATGTCACTATCTTAGATTCTGGATCAGAGTACGAACATTCATTTTGCAATGAGTGCTATCAGAAAGAAGTTGAAACTATTACGGAAAAGTACAAAAAAAGCTCTAAGCCTACGCCAACTGCATCTATTAATTTAATGGATTATGCTATACCGTTTTGGAATGAAATCTAAAAATTAGACTTGTTTAAAAAACCTTAGATCTGCCTAAATACTTAGGTATGAAAAACTTCTTAAAAGCTGATGAGAGAGCCAGCTTACAAAAACAGCATAAAAAAGAGCGAAATAAGAGGATCTGTGATCGCATTAAAGCTGTTTTACTCAAAGATGAAGGCTGGACATGGATGCAAATTGCCCATGTTCTGCTTCTTTCGGAAGAAGTACTTCGAGTACATCTAAAAGATCACCATAGCTCAAAAAAGCTAAAACCGGAAAATGGGGGTTCTGAAGAAAAACTTTTTTTAGAACAATCAAAAAAGTTGATCGAACACCTCGGGAAATACACCCATCTCTACACCAAAGATATTGCGGCTTATGCAAAGGCAGCTTACGGCGTTGATTATAGTGTGTCAGGGATGACCTACTGGCTAAAAAGAAACTGGTTCTCCTACAAAAAACCTTCGTTAGTTCCTGGCAAAGCAAATCGAGAGGTCCAACACTTACTATGAGTTCTTCGACGATTTCAAACAGGCAATTTTCGGCTTTTAGAGGGTCTTTCAAGGTTAGATCCAAAATCCGAATTTGGTCAGGCATTTGCTTCTCGCGTGAGGGATCAATTTAGAGCAATAGGTGCTCCTATATCCAATTTTTGATTTGAGATAGGTATATGTTTAAAAAGGGGGGGGCGATTATGGCAAATGAGGCAGATCTTTTCAAACGACAAAAAATAACCAAGCGATGGATTTGGATAATGACGTTGTTTTATGCGATTCCTTTTCCATTTCTCTTATACGCTTCTCTATTTTCAGTAGCGATTCTCAATCCTTCTGGCATAAAATTTCTTCAATGGACCTTTATCTTCTTTTGTCTTTCAATCCCTCTTTCAATTCCTCTTTCAATTTTTTTTATGTGGCGTCAATATTTTCAGAAAAAATATTCGCAAGCTTGTTTCTACTTCGTGCTGCCAATTATAATAGTCGTCACTAACTATTTTCTAATCGAGTTTGTTGGGTTATTTCTGACGCCTTAGCCAGGGCTAGCGCATCAAAATTTTAGTTATTAAAATTCCTCAACTTAGGAGATGACATTACCTTTTTTTGGAGGTAATATGTCACATCCCATATTTTGCATTCTTTAACTATTTGGAATAGATTTTTTCAAAATGGGGGCCAAGAATTGTCAAATACTCACGATTAAAGTCGAGGGCTTGTAGCTAGCCAAAGAGACCGCTACCATTGGCACATTGACCGTGTGCCGTTGACGAGACAACAGACTCGCCAAGCTTCAGAAGATTGATTGCAGCGCTGCAATCACTGTGCTGATAGCTTCCACAGTTAGAACATTTAAAAAGGTATATTTATGCCTAGAGCCGAGACCATCACATTTGGAGCAAGTTTGAGAAGTGTATGCCGGATCGACTATACCATTCGCAGAAAAGTGCTAGCGGGAATTGCTGAGAGATCAACTGATCTCTAAAAACTCGAACAATTAATACTTAGACTTTCATTCAAAGCGGGAGGAGTATGCTTTAAAAACTTCTCTTAAGTAAGCGGTTGAAGCTTCTTCTGAAAGGTATTTTTCTGCAAACTCCCTTCCATTTTCAGCAATAAACTCCCCATCAGTTGCACTTCTTATTGAAGCATTTAAATCCGAAAAATCGGAAGAGATAGGGATATAATGGGTAAAAGCGATCAGCCCTTTGTCGTACCATTCAATGTAAGGTGAGCGCTCTTTTAAAACGCAGGATTTGGAATATAGAAAAAGGGGAAGCTCATCCGAGGTCGTTTCCTTATCTAAGCTTATAAGAAACCGGTAATGAAAGAGCTCTTGCTCTGAAAGGGAGGGCCCAAATAGCTTTGCTCCAAGCATTGATTTTTGGGTGTGGCTGGGCAAAAGCTTAAAGGTGTCTTTTTGGATAAAGTGGCCATCAACTTCTGGAAAAAGACGCTCTTTTAAAAATAGTAATTGCGCTCTTGGATGAAGGCTCCACTCATAATAGTTGCTCTTTAGAGAGGGTTCTCCAACGAAAAGGGCGCGCGGGATCTTTTCTGACCATGGAGTCGAGTCCTCAAAAAACTCTTCTTTTTTTAAGCAGTTGTTAGGAAGTAGGATCACTTTTTGGTTTTTATAGTGTTTACTTACGGCAAAAATCGGAACTTTTAAGTGGCGTAAGAATAAAGGGCGCTCAAAGCTTTTATTCAAGCTCAGTAAAAATGAAAAGGGAGGAAGAGATAAACCCTCTAAAGCTTTTGAAAGACTCTTTTTAAAGTGAAGCAGCTTGGCGCCGGATTGAGGTGAATCTTCTGAGAAAAAAAGAGAGCCTCCTTCGACCTTTACTTTAACAATTTCAATAGAGGCGCTTCGGAATTCTTTTTTAATGGCGGAGTAGCTATTCTCTATATCTTTTTCAGAAATCCTTAAGGTAGGAGAAAAATCCTCCTCGATTTGATCAAAAGCCCAGGGAGGAAGGCCCGCAGAAAAAAAACAAAAAAAAGAGAGGAAAACAAACCTGTATCTTGTCATGATGTTCTCAATGGTTATTTGGAGACTATTTTTCTTATTTTTGCTTTTGGGGCAAGTGAAAAGCTGGGCCTACTCGTTTGACGCGGAGCAATTAAAACAAAAAATTCAAAGCCCTCCACCTGCTTGGATGATGGAGCAGATAGAGAAGGATTTGAAGCATTTCCCTCAAGTCACAAAAGAGAAAATTTTCGATACTTATGACACAATTAAACGTCTTAAAAACTATAATAATTCCGATCTTGTAGTGTATGAAATTATCGATGGCAAAATATCTTTTCGGACCGAATTTGTCCCTTTAAAGGACCATCGGATTAAAGCTTTTATTAATATGATCGAGTCGACAAGTTCCATTGTCCCTTGGCCAAATGTTCTTTTTTTGGCTTCTGTTTGGGATTCATTTGATTTTGGCTATTTTTTAAGAGAGGTTCAGGCGCCTGTTTTTGCTATAGCCAAAAAGAAAAACAATCCCTTTGTGGTTCTAATGCCGGAGATTACTTTTGAAGGCTTTCGAAAGGGCGCTCTCATACAAATTGAAAAACGGATTCAAAGTTGGCCTTGGGACAGGAAGAAGCCGAGTGCTTTTTTTAGAGGAAATTCAACAGGATACTATTGGGATCTAGATGATTTCGATGAAAAGGCAAGAGTGCGTATTCTATTTTTATCTGATGAGTATGGCGATCTAATCGATGCGGCGCTTACAGGCTCCTATTTCACAAATAAACAAGTAAAAGAATTTTTAGAAAACGAGGAGTATTTTACGTCTTTTTCCTGGCCCTATCAGCAACTTCCCTATCGCTTTTTGTTAGCCATTGATGGCAATACGTTTCCCTCTTCTTTTCGCTGGCAGCTTGCTACAAATTGCTGCGTTATCAAGCAAGAATCTTCTTATATTGAGTGGTTTTATAATGCCTTAGAAGAAAACGTTCATTATTGGTCGGTTGATTCGAATTTTTCTAATTTGATAGAGAGTTTAAATTATTTGATGGAGCACGATCAACTCGCTCAAAAAATTGCCGAGTCGGGACGAAAGTTTTACAAAGAACATTTGACGAATGAGGATGTGATTTTGTATACCTATTTACTTCTAGAAACTTATAAATTACGATTTGTCGAGGAGGAAAAAGCTTGTTATGAAGGGTAAAATTTTCAGAGTCCTATTTATTTGTATTGGGGGGTTGATGATGGGGTGCAATAGAGGTGAAGAGAAGCTGACCTCGCTAAGCGAGAAAGCGCGTATCTATATTTTAAGAGATTTTTTAAGTGAAAAAGAGTGTGAGCATTTGATCGCGCTTGGAGAGCCGACTTTAAAGCCTTCGACTGTTGTTGATGATCATATTGTGAATGGGCGATTAGACCAGGCGCGAAGAAGTCGAGGGACTTTTTTAACCAACCATGGACATGACCCCATTGTTGTCGATATTGAAAATCGAATTGCCGAGTTAACGCATACGCCTAAAGAAAATGGAGAGAGTTTTCAAATACTTCATTATCAGCCGGGGGGAGAGTATAAGCCTCACTATGACACATTTGATCCTGAAACGGTTGGAGGAAAAAACTGCTTTGACCGGGGAGGCCAGCGAGTGGCCACTGTTATTTTGTACCTCAATTCAACAGAGGTGGGAGGAGAGACCATTTTTCCAAATGTCGATATTGCGGTCACTCCAAAAAAAGGCGATGCTGTTCTTTTTTATAACCTTTCAGAAGAGGGGCAAATTGATAAGAATTCTCTTCATGGAGGCGCTCCTGTTCTTAAGGGAGAAAAATGGATTGCGACGAAATGGATACGAGAGGGGGAGTTTCGATGAAAAGCTTTTTCTTTATTTTTTTAGCTTGTGCTCTCCTTAATGGCTATGAAATGGAACTTATTTGCAAACGGCCCCGCATCTATAAAATTTATTCTGTTTTATCTGATGAAGAGTGTGAATATCTCATCGATCGATCAGCTCCCCATCTTCAGCTTTCACGGGTTATTGGAGATAATGCGAATGAAGGAGATTTTAGCGCAGGGCGATCGAGCACGAATATCTTCCTTCAGGGGAACTTAAGGGATAAAAAAATTATTGAAATTGAAAAACGGATTACGGAGATAACAGGCTTTCCTTATGAAAATGGAGAGCCGATGCAAGTTGTCCACTACGATGTAGGACAGGAGTATCGCTATCATTACGATACTTTTGAGCATCAATGTAAAGGAGGACAAGCGGCACTGACTTTTGGAGGCCAGCGTTTAGCGACTTTTTTAATCTATCTCAATGATGTTGAGGATGGAGGTGAGACCCACTTTTATTATGCTAAAATGGGTGTAAAGCCGAAAAAAGGAGATGCCATATTATTCTTTCCAAGTTTTCAAAATGGACAACCTGATCCTCTCACTATGCATGCCGGACTGCCTATAAAAAAAGGAGAAAAGTGGATCATAACCCGATGGTTTCGTCAGCACTGCTATCAAAATAATAGAAGAAGCAAGCCGTGAAAAAATTAATAACTCTAATCATGATGACCCTTTCTTCTTTTTTGATGGCACTAGAAACTTTAACTCTTGATATCATTGATTTTGAGGCTTTGATAAATAAAGAGCCCCAAGCTCTTTTCCAATTAAACGAAGCCCTCCATTCTAAAGGGCTTGTCGCCATTTCAAAAATACCGGGATATAAAGAGAGCGTGCAAAATTTCATCGAAGCCGCAAGAGCCTTCTCGTCACTTCCAAAAGAGGTGAAAAGCAGAAGCGCGCCAAACCGGGATTTGGGTGAATTTTTTTTAGGGTTTGAAGAGGGAAAAGAAAAGTTTCAAAGAGATGATGGCCGCTGGGTGATCGATGATTTAAAAAATTCCTACTACAGTTTTGTTCCCGATGACCCTCGTAATAAGTGGCCTTCTGAAATTGACCTGAAAGCCCCCTATGAAGCAGTAGGGGTGTTGATGGAAAAAGTTGGAAGAGAGGTTATGGAAGCCATTGGGTTGATTGGAGGAAAGAGCTCTTTACCAAGAGAAGCTCCTTTTGCGCTCGGCCGTATGCTCCACTATCGTAAAACAAGAGAAACATCCTTTGAGAATCCAAACTGGTGCGGGGCTCATTTTGACCATGGACTTTTTACAGCCCTTCTTCCTGCCGCTTATTTTGTCGATGATCAGCAAATTCCAGAGCCCGAAGAAGCAGGCCTCTTTGTTCGATTAAAAAATGAGAAGCACTTTCGAAAGGTTATCATTCCAGAGCTCGATCTCTTGCTTTTTCAAGTGGGAGAGTTTGCGCAATTGCTTTCAAATGATCAGATTATGGCAACTGAGCACTGCGTAAAAAAGGCAAAAGGAAAGATTGACCGCTATACTTTCGCGCTTTTCTTTAGTGTCCCTGAGGATTTTACGCTTTATTCACGCTCAAAGTTGACAGCAGATGATCGTTACTTAGGTCAGAGCGGCGACGCTTGCACCTATGGCTTTTGGGAAAGAGCAACGTTTGATCGCTATATCGTTCAATAAGATCAGATTTTTTTAAGCGCGCTCTTGATCAGTTCTGATAGAGTCGTTTCTTCTTCCTTTTCTTGATCGGCCTTTTCAGCAGCTCTCTCAGCAGCAGCAGAGGAATAGCCTAAATTTTGAAGAGCTAAAATGGCGTCTTTTAAGTGTGGAGAAGAGGCCTCTGAAAAGTGAGAAGGCCGCTCATCCTTACGCTTTTTCATCCGATCAGAAAGCTCAAGAATTAGGCGCTCAGCTGTTTTTTTTCCGATGCCGGGAACTTTAGAGAGGAGGCGAACATCTTTTGTGGCAAGGGCGATCTCCAAGCTCTCTAAGCTTAAGTGAGCAATGAGAGCGAGAGCTGTTTTTGGACCAATCCCTGAAACATCGCTGAAAAGAAGAAAAAGATCGCGCTCTTTTTCTGATAAAAATCCAAAAAGCCTTTGGGAATCCTCTCTAACAACAAAAGCGGTAAAGAGTTTTAATGCGGCACCTATTTTTGGGAATTTGGAAATTTGGGTGGAGGGAATGTAGAGAAAGTAGCCAACACCATTCACATCGAGTATGGCTTTATCGAGCTTAAGGGCTTGAAGTGTTCCGTTTAGATAATCGTACATTTTGTTTTAGGGTGTTGGCGTGGCAGATGGCTAATGCTAAGGCATCGGCGGCGTCCTCAGGCGTCGGGGGCTTCTTAAGCTTAAGAAGGTGTTGGATCATCTGCTGCACTTGGTGTTTACTTGCCGACCCCGTTCCGACGACTGCAAGTTTTGCTTTTTTTGGTGTATATTCATAGACAGAAATTTTAGCCCGTGTGGCGGCTAAAATGGCAACCCCGCGTGCCATTGATAATTTTAACGCGCTGGAAGGATTTTTATAAACAAATTGTGTCTCAACAGAGAGGTCATGAGGTTCAAAAGCTTGAATTAACTTTTCTAATTCATCGAAAATTATTTGATAACGCTCATGAAGAGGAAGCCGAGGAGGAGGGCGGATCGCTCCAAAATCAAGAGGAGCGAGTTGGTTTTGATCGACTTCAATGATGCCGTAGCCTGTGACTACAGTCCCAGGATCGATTCCAAGTATTTTTCTTTTCATTCCCTCTCTTATCTGCTATCTTTTTTGTCTATGGATCTTCAGAATGCCTAACTGGATTGGTGATCTCGTCATGGCAACGCCTCTATTGCAGGATATAAGAGGAGCTTATCCAAAAGCTGAGATCACTGCAATGGTGAAAAAACCCTTATCTGAACTCTTGCTTAAAGATCCCAATATTAACGAGCTATTTTCCTTTTCAAAATCGGGAAAATTTTTCAGAAGAGGTGAAAACGCCAAATAAAATTTAATACAGGATTGACATGAGATTTTTAAATATACTCTTTCTAAGTTTTTTTATTTCGCAATATGCTAATGCAGACAATCTCAGTTTATAAGAGGTGACTCCATGACTTATTCAAAAAAAGACTTTTCGAAAGACTTAAAAGCTCAATTAGATCTTGGGTATGAACCAAAAAAAATTGGCAATTGGGCTCATCAGGTATATTTAAAGTATTGTGGTAGAATTGATACTGAATTAGAAGAAATAATGGTGGATTTATTTGTTTTAGAAGAAGGTCCTGAATTTGAAGTTCCTGAGTCAAACTCAGGGCGTTCTGATGAAATTTACTTTACAAACATTTTTCCCAACAACCCTTTT
>JBBDIZ010000014.1:0-33103 GCA_040880145.1 Simkaniaceae bacterium
GGAACGGCTTAAAAAATAGTATTGTGTGCCAGAACTTTTTCAAACTTTTCGGGCAGGGGCAGGGGCAAGGGCAGGGGCAAGGAATTGGGGTTATGCAAGATGTCTATTAGAATTTTTCTCTATCTCTTCAATCATGATCTGTTTGCAGCTAAACTCGCTTTTTTTTATTAGACCAATTGCTTGATTGTATGAACCTTCATGAATATGCGAAATGATCTCAGTAATCGCTGCACCTAAATTTGCTGAATGATCAATATTTTTGATAATCCATCCAGACTTTTGAAAGTCGCCATGTAAAGAATGCTGAAGAGCTAAAAACGCATATTTTGATTGTATATCCTGATCAGGATTAAAAGCCCCGGCCCTAATAACATTTCGATAAATCAGTTCAGTTAGAAGATTAAATTCACTTTCATTCATAAATTCTTTCTTAGAAAAGACAAAAGAAATAAACGGATACAGACTAGCCTGAGCCATCAAATAATTTAACTTTTTTTCAATAGTCTCGGACTCTTGAATAAAGGTAAGCACCTCTATTGGCGTGAGCTTTTTATCTTTTTTTGCAATTTGACTTTTTAAGGCAATCTCTAATTCTTCATTCCAAAGTTTCTCTTTATCCTTATAGGCTTTTTGGAAAAGATTATGAATGCTTAAAAAGGGAGCTATCTTATTCTCAAGCATCCACTGAATCAATTCTTCTTTATGAGGTGATTTAAAAAATATATTGTTTTTAATTGATATTTCTTTACTTGAAAAGAGTTCCCATATTAATTCACATGAAATAGTTGTTTTTTCCTTTTCTAAATGCTTGAAAAACTTCATTGGACTCTGCTGATTAGCTACGATTGCTAATAAAATGTAATAGACAGTATCTGAAAAAGAACAATGCCTTTCAAAGGGCTTCACGACTATCCTCCAGGAAGTCTTTACTTTTTCTTCTAGAATCAGTTTTGCAAAGTTAAAAGCTCTATCAAATTGATAGTTTATCGCAAGGCATCGTGCAATACAGGAAATTGGGAAAGTCTTATTTGCTTTTATTACTTTAAATCCTTTCTTTTTGTTAGATTCATTAAGTATCCGGCTAGAGATCGTATGATGAAAAATTGAGAAGCACCAATCAGATACTAAAAATGCTGCTCTATATAAGGCGTTTATCCCCTCAAGACTCTCCACTTTCCTTAAATCAAACTCAAACCTTTTTTCAATCAGAGAAGAAAATTCACTTGAAAGCATCTTGTCATCTAATAAAATATTTTCTAGGCTGCTTTCATTTTGAATCCTTTCTGATAACTTGAAAATCTTATAACAATTTTTTTTAAGTTCAGCTTGTTCAATATCAATCCCATCTCTCTCTTCTTTACTCAATGAATCGATCACAGACTCTTTCGTACCGAATAAGTCTAAAATTAGCTTACCATTTATGAATCGATTTTCAAAAAAATGAGTCATTTGATTGTAATAAGTTCCAATTCGATTGCTTAATAAGCGAATAAATTTGTACTCAAGCTCTTGACTTTCCTCATCCTCTAAGATGCGTAAACCCTGAATAAGAGAAATTTGATCATTTTGAGACATGTGTTTAAATATTTTATCGACGGTTTCCATAGGAAGACGACTAAATAATTGATTTCCCGAAGGGTATTCTATATTTTTGTTATTATTAATGATTAAACTCATAATTACCTACAAAGTATGCTTGTAAACAATTATAATAAAATTATATCAATATATGCAATAATTATTAATAATAATAAATATAAACATTATTTTAAATTAATCAATTCCCGCGCATTATGGAAAAATAAATTTGAAAAATTGTTTGTCAAAGTCAAAATCCCAAATTTTGAATTATTTTCGGTATATCTCTTCAATCATGATCTGTTTGCAGCTAAACTCGCTATTTTCTATTCGTTCAATTGCTTGATTGTATGAACCTTTATGAATATGCGAAATGATCTCAGTAATCGCTGCACCTAAATTTTCTGAATAAATATTTTTGATAATCCATCCAGACTTTTGGAAGTCGCCATGCAAAGAATGCTGAAGAGCTAAAAACGCATATTTTGATTGTATATCCTGATAAGAATTAAGAGGCCTGGCCCTAATAATATTACGATAAATCAGTTCAATTAGAATATTAAATTCACTTTCATTCATAGATTCTTTCTTAGAAAAGACAAAAGAAATGAACGGATAAAAATTAGCCTGATTCATAAAATGACTTAATTTTCTTTCAATAGTATTGGACTCTTGAATAAAGGTAAGCACCTCTATTGGTGTGAGCTTTTTATCTTTTTTTGCAATTTGACTTTTTAAGGCAGTCTCTAATTCTTCATTCCAAAGTTTCTCTTCACCCTCATAGGCTTCTTTGAAAAAATTATGAATGCTCAGAAAAGGAACTATCTTATTCTCAAGCATCCACTGAATCAAGTGTTCTTTATAAGGCGTTTTAAAAAAGATATTGTTTTCAACTGATAGGTTTTTATTTGAAAAAATCCGTTTAATTAAATGACATGAAATATTTATTTTTTCTTTTTCTAAATGCTTGAAAAACTCCATTGGACTCTGCTGATTATCTACAATTGATTCAAAGAGAAAGCGAAAAGTCTTTGAAAGGGTATAATGCGCTTCATAGCCCTTGTTTATTATCGTCCAGGGTGGTTTCCCTACGGCTTCTTCTAAAATCAGTTTTGCAAAGTTAAAAGCTTTATCAAATTGATAGTTCATCGCAAGGCATAGTACAATACAGAAAATTGGAAATGACTTATCTCCTTGAGCTGGTAAGGCCTTGTCCTGAGCAAATTTATGGATAATCTGTTTTGATACCTCATTATGAAAGATTGAAAAACACCAATCAGGTACTAAAAATGCGGCTCTATATAAGGCATCTAGCCCCCCAAGGCTCTCCACTTTCGTTAAATCAAACTCAAACCTTTTTTCAATCAAAGAAGAAAATTCACTTGAAAGCATCTTGTTATCTAATAAAATATTTTCTAGGCTGCTTTCATTTTGAATCCGTTCTGATAATTTGGAAAGCGTATAACAATTTTTTTTAAGTTCAGCTTGTTCAATATCAATCCCCTCTCTCTCTTCTTTACTCAACGAATCGACCACAGACTCTTTCGTTCCGAATAAGTCTGAAATTAGCTTACCATTTATGAATCGATTTTCAAAGAAACGAGTCATTTGACTGTAATAAATTCCAATTCGATTGCTTAATACGCAAATAAATTTGTACTCAAGTGCTTGACTTTCCTCATCCTCTAAGATGCGTAAGCCCTGAATAAGAGAAATTTGATCATTTTGAGAAATATAATTAAATATTTTATTGATTGTTTCCATGGAAAGGCGGCTAAACAATTGATTTCCAGAGGGGAACTCTATATTGTTATTATTAATAATCAAACTCATAATTACCTAAAAAGTATGCTTGCAATTAATTATAATAAAATTCAATGAATAATTAAAGACTGTTTATACCGAAAATGATTCAAAATTCGGTTTTTGAATCATTTTCGGTATATCAAAGCAAGGGATGCGATTTAAATTTTTTTGCTGCAGACTTTATTAACCATCTCTTCTTCTGAGAGAATAGCTCCTTTGAAAATAAGCCCTTTTACCGGATCTAAAGTAACAAGTTGTCCTTCTTGAAGGATGTCAGAGGCTCCATCTGCGCGCGCAAGTAGTGGAATATCGAGGGTGCTTGCAATATTTTTTGCATAACGCTCAGACTTGGTATCATCCGGATGATTTTCAAGCACAATTCCGGTTGCATGCTTAAAATGGGTTAAATAAGCTTCATCACAAGTGGAAAGAACGACAATTTTTCCTCTCGTGTGGTAGCGCTTACGCGGATCCGCCGAAAGAATCAATGTAATTTGTCCAAAAACACGTTTGCCTCTCGATGCCTGACCTCGTACAAGAACGTCTCCGATGTTTTCTACAATCATCGTATTGGTTGTTCCCGTAATCCCGAATGGAGATCCGGCGCTGATGACAACAAGATCCCCATACCGGGCTAATTTTGTCTGAAGAGCAAAGCAGCATGCCGATTCAAAGCCCTCTTTCACATTGGAAACGTGATCGATAAAGGGGACAAGGCCCCAATTAATTGCCATTTGATGGTAACTTTTGCGATTCGGGGTTAATGCTAATATCGGCTGCCTTGGCCGAAATCGAGACATTGCTCTTGCCGTTTTTCCGCTAGAGGTAAATGCAAAGATAGCCTTTGCTTTTGAGCTATACGCTGTTTTAACTGTGGCTAAGGCAACACTTGCTGAAACATCAAAATAATCTTTTCGGATATCGTGGGAAAAGAATTCTTCGTAGCCGAACTCCTTCTCCGCTTCTTCAATGACCCCTCGCATCATTTTTACTGTCTGGATGGGATACTTGCCCACGGCTGTCTCTCCTGAGAGCATCACAGCGGAGGTGCTGTCATAGATGGCATTGGCCACATCCGAAACTTCTGCTCTTGTAGGCCTTGGCGAGTGAATCATCGACTCAAGCATCTGGGTGGCAGTGATAACAGGTTTTCCCAAATGATAACATTTTTTAATCATCATTTTTTGCAAGTTGGGTACACGTTCAAGCGGCATTTCAACGCCTAAATCCCCCCTTGCTACCATGATTCCATCCGAAACCTGTAAAATACCATCAAAATTTTTAACACCCTCAGCATTTTCAATCTTGGCTAAAATCAAAACATCACTGTTTTTTTGCGCGGCTACATGTCGACGGATCTCCATGATGTGCTCAGGTGAGCGAATAAAAGAAGCAGCAATGATATCGATATCCTGATCGCATCCAAATTGAATATCCTCAATATCTTGCTCGGTCATTGCAGGAAGAGAGATGTTTTCATGGGGAATATTGATCCCTTTGTGGCTTTTAAGTATCCCGGGATTTTCGACCTCAACAATGACTTTGTCTTTCTGAACTTCAATCACCTTCGTAGAGACATAGCCATCATCAAAGAGAATATGCATCCCTTTTTTTAAATCTTGAAGGACTGACTTCGGAAGGATAGGGATTTCATCGCTCTCTTTAGGAGAATGAGGAACCAGTTTGATCTTTTGCTTAGCTTGTAAAGAGATCTCATCATTCAAAAGCTTTCCAACTCTCAGTTCGGGCCCCTTTGTATCGAGCATGATAGCGAGAGGAACCTTTCTTTTTTCCCTTGCATTTTTTAATCTTTCAATTAAGCGTCCATGATCTTCGTGGGTGCCATGGCTAAAGTTAAGCCGAGCCACATTCATACCCGCGAGCAACAATTTATCGATCATCTTCTCACTCGAGCAAGAAGGACCAATCGTGCAAATAATTTTTGTTCTTCGATATTGAGTCATATACAGGAAGATACCTCATCTAAACTATTTCTTCAAATTCCCTTTTCTTTTATACTTGCTTCACAATGATCTATCTAAAAAATGTCTCCGTCCACAATTTGAAAAAGGTTTCCCTTACCTTACCTATTAACAAACTCATTGTCTTTACCGGTGTTTCAGGATCCGGAAAAAGCTCTCTTGCTTTTGATACCATTTTCGCCGAGGGCCAAAGGCGCTACATCGAGTCCCTTTCAACTCAGGCAAGGCGCTATATTGGAGGACAAAAGAAACCTGACGCTGAATTAATCGAAGGGATTAGTCCCACAATCTCGATCGAGCAGAAAACCACCCACAAAAGCCCTCGTTCGACTGTCGGCACCCTTACGAATATTTATGATTTTTTGCGTATCCTTTATGCGCGTATCGGTCTTGCTCATTGTCCACTCTCAGGCGAAAGAGTCGAACCTCAAAGTATTCAAGAAATTTTTGACTCCATCATGATTTTAAAAACCGGTAGCAAAATTGCCCTTTTAGCTCCTTATGCCCATGAGAAGAAAAGCGCATTTAAAGAGGATTTTATAGAACTTGGACGCCGAGGCTACATGCGTCTTTTCCTCGATAATGAAATGATCGATCTCTCAAGCCCCCCTTCGATTGACGGGACAAAGGCCCACAACCTCGATATTGTGATTGATCGCCTGACGCTCAATCCAAGCAATATTGGACGGTTAAAGGAGAGTCTTACGAATGCTTTGGAGGTTGGAAAAGGTGTGATCAGCTTACTGAATTTAGAAACAAATGAGACAAAACTTTATTCGACTCACGCCTACAGTTTTAAATCAGATCAATCCTACCCTCCTCTGGAACCGCATGATTTTAGTTTTAACCACCCCAGCGGAATGTGCTCCACTTGCCAAGGTCTTGGAAGCACGCTTGACTTTGATCGAACATTATCAATCGATGAAGAAAAAAGCATTTCAGAAGATTGCTTTAAGTGGGCGGGCTCCTATGACACCGTTTACTGGGGAAATGTTTATCGAAATCTTGCAAAGGAGTATCAGTTCAGCCTGACCCAACCCTTTAAAAAGCTTTCTAAGCAGGCTCAGGATATTTTTCTTTATGGCTCTTTAAAAAAACGTTTAAAGATGACCTTCGTTCATCCCAAAACAAAGCATTCGTGGATCGATTATATTGAGTGGAAAGGTGTGCTGTTTGAAGCAAAACGGCGCTATTTAGAAGCTAAGAGCGAAGCCTACAAAAAGAAAATGCATCAGATGATGAATGAGATTGTCTGTCCCGATTGTCAGGGCAGTCGTTTAAAGCCCTATCCGAGCGCATGTTTACTCAATCATTTCCCTATTCACAAGTTAACCGAACTGACAATCGAGGAATCTTTAGAATTTTTTGAATCGTTTACGCTTTCAGAAAGAGAAAAAAAAATTGCCGGAGAAATGATCTTAGAGGTCAAGCGGAGGTTAAAGTTTCTTGCTGGGGTCGGCTTAGATTATTTAAGCTTGAATCGCTCAAGTGCCACGATTTCAGGGGGGGAGTCTCAGCGAGTCCGCCTAGCCTCTCAAATTGGATCGGGCCTTGTCGGCACAACCTACGTGCTCGACGAACCCTCGATTGGACTGCACCCTGTTGATAATCACCGCCTGATTCAGACACTCAAAAATCTTCGAGATCAAGGGAACACCGTCATCGTTGTTGAACATGATGAGGAGACGATAGAAGCTGCTGATCATATCGTCGATGTGGGTCCCGGTGCCGGAGTTGAAGGAGGCGAAATCCTTGTTTCGGGAACCTATGAGGATCTAATCAATACCCCTTGTTCTCTAACCGGCTCTTATTTAAGTCAGAAACTTCAAATCGAAATCCCCAAAAAAAGAAGAGGCGCTTCAAATAAAGAGCTTCTGATCCAAGGCGCTAAAGAACACAATTTAAAAAACATTACCGTTAAAATTCCATTGATGCGATTTGTAGCCGTAACCGGTGTCTCAGGATCTGGAAAAAGCTCGTTAATTGTAGATACTCTTACCCCTTTTCTTCAAAACTACTATCATAAAGCACAAAAAAAGGTGGGGAAAGTCGACGGCATCAAGGGGCTTAATCACCTAGACAAGGTGATTTCTATCGATCAATCCCCTATTGGCCGCACCCCAAGATCCAATCCTGCAACTTACATTAAACTGCTCGATGATATTCGAGAACTTTTTGCTCAGCTTCCCGATGCAAAAGCTGCCGGTTATACTTCCGGCCGGTTTAGCTTTAATGTCAAAGAGGGGTGCTGCCCTGAGTGCCATGGGAGGGGTGAGGTTTTTGTCGATATGGACTTTATGGAAGATGAATCCGTAACCTGTCGAACATGCCTTGGCAAGCGCTATGACATAAAAACACTTTCGATACTTTATAAGGAAAAAAGCATTTACGACGTCCTAAATATGAACGTTAAAGAGGCGCTTGATTTTTTTGACAACGTCCCCTCGATAAAGAAAAAATTAAATTTTCTCAATGAAGTTGGTCTCTCTTATATGTCGATTGGCCAGAGCTCAACGACTCTTTCAGGTGGAGAAGCTCAGCGCATCAAACTCGCAAAAGAGCTCATTCGTCCATCGACTGGAAAAACTCTTTACATACTCGATGAACCTACAACCGGCCTTCATTTTGATGATACGAAAAAATTAATCAACATTTTACAACGCCTCGTCGATCAGAAAAATAGCGTGATTGTGATCGAACACAACATGGATCTTGTCAAAACAGCAGATTATGTTCTCGATTTGGGTCCAAAAGGAGGAAAGGGTGGCGGAGAAATCATTGCAAAAGGGCCTCCTGAAAGCATTGCCTCTTCGCAAACTTTAACAGGCCTTGCTCTAAAATCGGTTCTGCATCCTAAAGTCAGAAAACCGCCGCAAGTGCAAAAAAAGACGTCTCCAATTTCTAAAATTACGGTCAAAAATGCCACGCAAAACAACCTGAAACACGTCAATATCACAATTCCTCGCAATCAAATTTCTGTCTTTACGGGACCCTCCGGCTCTGGAAAAAGCTCTCTTGCTTTTGAAACTCTCTACGCCGAGGGGCAAAGGCGCTACCTTTCTTCACTTCCCTCCTTTGCCCGCCAATTTGTAAATGAGATGCCGAAACCCCGAGTTGAGGATATTCAAGGCCTTTCTCCTGCTATTTCTGTTGAACAAAAAAAACACTCCGGCAATCCCCGATCAACTATTGGGACAATGACCGAAATTTATGACTTTTTAAGACTCCTTTTTCTTCATTTGGGACGCGCTTATTGCCCTGATTCAAACGAAGAGATTTTATCAATCACGCCTGATCATATTGTAAAACAACTCCTCAAGCTTCCTGAAAAAACGCGACTGCAAATTCTAGCCCCGCTTTCTCCTCGATCGGAAGACGATTTTTTAAAGCAGATTCAGCAGTTAAAATCGTTAGGTTTTTTACGTATTCGACTCAATCAAATTTACTATGAACTCGATGAGAAGATTGTTTTTGATTCCTTAAAAAAGAATCAGCTCAGCCTTGTGATTGATCGATTAGTTCTAAAAAAAGGGATTGAAAAAAGGCTCTTTGAAGCGATTGAGCTTGGGGCCAAATATGGTCAAAATCAACTCACTGCTGCACTTGATGATCGCGATCTTTACTTTAACCTCGATTTTGCTGTGCCTTCAACCGGAAAATCTTATCCCAGACTCAAACCTCAAAGCTTTAGTTTTAATCATCAAGAGGGCATGTGTATCGAATGTCAAGGCTTAGGGATCTCCTACGGCGCCAACTTTATGAATGACCCCCTCATCATTAAAAATTCTCCAATGGAACTCATCCTAGATCTTTTAAAGGAAAATATTACCAGAGAGGGGCTGCAACTTTTTAAAAACTTTTTTAAAGATGAGAAAATCGATCCCGATATTCCTCTTTTTGAACAGCCTAAAAATAAACTCTCTATTTTATTAAAAGGATCAAAACAAAAAGGCGCTTTCCGCTTTATCGGTCTCAACCAACTCTTTGCAAATGCCGCAACAGCCGGATCTAGAGAAATGAAAAAAATCTTGATCCCAATGATGGAAGAAACTCCTTGCCACTACTGCAAGGGAGAGCGTTTAAACCCCCTGTCCCGAAATGTAAAGCTTGAGGGGTTCACTCTTCCTGAATTTTGCCGCTTATCCAATAAAGCGGCCCTTGATTTCATTCAAAAATTTCAAGTTCCTCCCTTTCTAGAGGAAATCAAGCAGCAGATTGAAAAAAGATTGACCTTTCTTACAGAAATCGGTCTTCATTATTTATCACTTGATCGTTCCAGCCCAACTCTAAGCGGCGGCGAAACTCAGCGCATTCATTTAGCTCGCCAGTTGGGAAGCGGCCTTACGGGATGTCTTTACATTTTAGATGAACCCACAATTGGCCTTCATCCTCATAACAACCAAATGCTCAACAAGGCCTTAAAGAAGCTTCGAGATCTTAAAAACACCCTTGTGCTTGTCGAACACGACCCCCTAACCGTCAATGAAGCTGACTATCTTTTTGATTTCGGACCAAAAGCAGGTGTAGAAGGAGGGCAAGTTCTCTCTTTTGGAACCGTAGACGAGGTAAAAAAAGACAAAAATTCTCTTACAGGTCAATATCTTTCAGGACAAAAGAGCGTTTCCTACCCAAAGAAGAGACGTCTTTTTAAAGAATCGATAAAAATTAAGAATGCCTCTCTTCATAACCTCAAAAATATCACTTTAGAGATTCCAATTGGAGTTATGACGGCCATCACGGGCGTCTCAGGATCTGGAAAATCCACCCTTATCCATCATATTTTAAAACCCGCATTGCAACATGCCTTAACAACAGCCAATCCAACTGATAGCGTTAAGATAGATACGGCTTCTATTTCAGGACTCACCAACTTCCAAAAAGGAATTTTTCTCGATCAATCTCCTATAGGTCATACAAACCGCGCCGATATTGCAACCTACACAGATCTTTCAACCCCTTTAAGACACTTCTTTGCCTCTCTTCCTGAAAGCAAAATTCGAGGACTCATCCCTCGAAATTTCAGCTACAACCACATCAGTGGAATGTGTCGAAAATGCTGGGGTCTTGGACAGAAAAAAATTAATCTTCAACTTATGCCTTCTGTTGAAATCGAGTGTGATTCATGCAAAGGTTTCCGATTAAATCCTTTGAGTTTAGAAGTCTGTTACAAAGGTAAAAATCTAGGGCAATTACTCCATCTTACAGTTGATGATGCTCAAGCATTTCTACCGGCTGTTCCAAAAATCAAGAAAATATTAAGAGTATTAATAAGCGTCGGCCTCGGTTATTTAAAGCTGGGCCAGGCAATTCAAACGCTTTCCGGAGGAGAAGGCCAGCGACTCCGACTGTCAAGAGAACTTATGAAACGCTCTCAAAAACAAACACTTTACCTCTTTGATGAGCCAACAGTTGGCCTTCATAGCGAAGACATCGCGCAGCTTCTTCCCATATTTCACTCACTTGTTGAATCAGGTTCCACACTGGTTCTAATCGAACACAATCTCGACGTCATTGCCAATTGTGACTATCTTATCGATTTAGGAAAAGAAGCGGGAGAATTTGGAGGTGAAGTCATTGGAGTCGGCACCCCTGAAAAACTCGCTCAAAACACAAATTCCTTTACGGGAAAATATTTAAAAGAATATTTTAGTTAAATTTTTCCCCGCTTTTAGGTAAAATAGAAGTTTCCGGGGACCTTGGGGATTGAGAGGCTTTGAAGCAGGTCAGGACCGGAAGGTAGCAGCCTTAAGAATGCCTTCTCAGGCCCCAAGCACTCTCCGGTTTTTTTTCTTATCTTATTTACTTCTAGACCTTTACATACTCTTCATCTATACTCTGTGATTTATTTTCACCTTTGGAGAACCTATGAGCAGCGTACAAGTCCCAGGACCTAATTTTTTTATTTTCCCTAAGGATTATTTAGCAGAATCCCCTCAAAATAATGAAAATGTCGAAGTCGAAACAGATACTGAATACTTCTGCATTGGATCTCCGGTTATTCGTGAACTTACCGTCAATTCTAATAAAACTAACTTTGAATTAAAATATAACAAATCAGGCTGCAGAAAGACAAAAAAAGCCTTTAAAAAAATGAAAGACAAACTAAATTTCAATTGCGACCACAAAAATTCAGAACAATGTAGTTTTTCACTGAAAAATCCGAACTCAGATCAAACAAATATCATACTCCAATCCATAAATTCAAAATCGATTTTTTGCCCGGATGATAACTGTATGTGGACAACGAGTATTTCTAATCAAGAGACGGAGCAAAAGGAACTCATATTAGAAAATCACTCGACGCCAGTTAACGAAAGAAGAATCAGCCATGTCACATTTTCCGCCTCAAGTATATCCATTGCTTTTTTTCCCAAATATTGTGCAGAAACAGTCAAATTATACACCTCTTCGGGGCTTCCATTCGAAATTTCCCATGACCACCCACAGAACATCTGCACCATGAAAATTGAACCCACATCTGAAAGGGCTCAGGCCATCCTATTTTCTTTTAATCAAAAAAATAATGAAGGGGGAAATCATGAATAATATCAATCAACGAATAGAATTTCCAGGCTGCAACTATTTTTTCTATAATAAAAAATATATCACTAATAATGAAAATTACTCCGTAACCAAATCAGTTTTTATTGGAAACCCCTATCTAAAAACCATTTGCTATGAAAATAGGAACAAAAAAATTACAATCACTTTTAGAAAAATGGGCTGTGAAGAGGTGAAAAAAGCCTATCTATCGCTAACAGATCGTCTCACATACGATTGTAGTCATGATGATTCCTCAACTTGCCGCCTTAGTAATCTAGCCCCGCTTAGTCAGGACCTTTATAAGTTATTAATGACCTCAATATTTTCTAAGGTGATTACCTGCCCCGGGCCGCCTTGCGTATTAGAGCGGAAAAAATTAGGAAATAAGACAACATTTATCAACACTTCTAATAAAGAGCCAAAAATTGTAAAGCAAATTGATCTAGAAGAAGGTAAAATAAAAATTATTTACAACTCTGTTTCTTGCGAGAAGTTTCGAAGAAACTATTCATCTTCAAACATTCATTTTCAATTTTCCCATGAGCATAACCTAGGTATTTGCGAAATGAGTTCAAAAGCAAACAAACTTTTATCGAAATGCCTTTATGCCTCACTATGTGCAAAAAAAACCTCTTAGAAATCGAACCCGATACCTGCAACGCCGCCATGATAGAGCATATCACTGTTGTTTTTAACAACATTCCCAAGGTATCCTTTTGTACCTAGCTGGGTCGGTGCTGACGCCACATTTGAAACAAAAAAGACTTCATATCGAAACTGAAATAGAAGTCTTTCAGAAGGACGAAGGAAAATAAAGGGAGCAAATTCGCCGCACCAGCCTAAATTAAAGGCATCATGTTTAAAATTTCTCAAGGTAATGGTATCTCCTTCATCCTTCATCTTAGAATTTTGCTCTCCCTTATTTCCAAGAAGAGCTACTTTACCCCCAAGTCCCCAATTAAACCATTTTACCGGAGATCCGATGAAGTCTCCTCCAAACTGGAGGCCAAACATATGATTCCATGTTTTTGCGCGATAATTGCTTTTCTGCAAGTCCTTCATAAAACGCACTCGTACCTTTTCATCAATTTCAATGAAACGAAGACCTGCTACCCAACTAACTGAAAAATAATTGATCCGTCGAGGGGTTACATGCCGCCAGTAGTTAAGCTCGCCTGTATCGAGATTTGATCGATATCGAACGTTGGCATTATCTGCATCGATATAATCAACTGTCTCATTGGGATTCGTTGGGAAGTAGAGATCACCATCAGAGCTGACTCCTTTACCTGCATCCCACTTTAAAAATCCTGTGAAGCGGGCTTCAAAAGTATGATCTAAGTTCGGTAGAATTGAAATGCCCAGCCGAAGCCCTGATTTGTAACGAAAGCGATTGACGATATCATCGGTATCGATAACGCAAGATTCATGGCTGGATGTACTATCTTTTTTTGTAAGACAAAGATTCCCCGATTCAGAAAGACGAAAATAGACCCAATCCGCTTCAACTTGAAAGTGGTGCGGAACCTTTCCATGAGAAGCTTCCTTAGAAAAAAGAAAGAGAGGAGCTAAAAGAAATAGATAAATTTGATTAAAACGCATAAGAACGAGCTTATTAACAAATCAAAATTTAGTCTAGAACTCTTTCTTCCCACTTTCTAAATGAGGATTCTAACTCCTTCACTTTTTTTCTTAAAACTCTTTCAGAATCAATCTTATGAGTTGCCGCTAAGAATAAATATTTCGTTAAACCTTCTGCAATTTGATCTTCCAACTCATCGGTTTGTTTCTCATCTTTCAAAAGATAGTCGAGCTCATGACGATGAATTTTTTCTAAAATTTTTTGAGCTTTATGAAAAATATCTGCTGTTTTAGGGATTCCATCGAGAAGGCTTTTTCTTTCCTTTTTTTCGATTGCCTTAATTTCTTCCCAAACGCGATAAACCTCCTCAATACTTTCTGCTTTTTCCTCTGAAAAGACATGAGGATGCCGGCGAATCAATTTCTCTTTTTCTAAACGGATGACCTCTTTAAGTTGAAATCTTCCCTCTCTTTGAGCCACCATCGAAAAGAAAATGACGTGGTAGAACAAGTCGCCAAGCTCTTCGATAATCATCTCATCACTATTCTCATCAAGCGCTTCTAAAAGCTCATAAGCTTCCTCCAAAACATAAGGTTGAAGTGTTTGAAACGTTTGTTTAATATCCCATGGACATCCATTAGGGCTGTTTAATTTGTCTGCAACTTCAATAAGTTCATCAAATTCTTTCAAAATTTCCTCACTTTTTACGAAAAACGATAGCCTTTATCTCTTATTTTTGTCAAAATACGGATAAATATAAATTAACGAACGTGTGAAAAAAGAGTTTACTGCAACCGTTTACCTCTTCAAGGAGGATCAAACGCTTTTACATTATCATAAAAAATTACAAAAATGGCTGCCTCCAGGTGGACACGTTGAAGAAAATGAAACTCCCGTAGAAGCTGCAATTCGTGAAGTCTTTGAAGAAACCGGATACTCGATCACCCTTTTTGACGACTCTCCCCTTGCCATAGATCAGGAAAATGCAAAAACCATTCCCCGCCCCTACCTTTGTTTACTGGAAGAAATTCCAAAATATCAAGAAGTCCCCTCTCATCAACATATCGATTTTATTTACTTAGCCAAGCCCTCAGAGGAGAAAGAGCCGAATGAGCCTTTTCATTGGTTAACCTTAGATCAGATAGAGGCGCTTTTTAATGAGGGACTTCTCTATAAAGAAACTCACACTTTGATCGATAAGGTTTTAAATCTATCCCGTGTCTAATCAAGCTTTTTTCATCGCCTCAACAGGTCAACATGTCGGAAAGACCACAACGTGTCTAGGGCTTTTATCGGGACTTAGAAAACATTTTAAGAAGGTCGGTTTTATCAAACCCGTCGGACAAGACCATCTATTGACCCCTGGCGGGATCTTAGTCGACAAAGATGTCTCCTTATTTAAAAATCACTTCAACCTCGAATTTACCTATGAAGAAATGAGCCCCGTGCTCTTTCCAAAAGGATTTACTCGCGATTATCTCGATAATAAAATCGACTCCCAAATGCTAAGAAGTAAAATCTCTAAATCTTATCGATCGATACAAGAAAATAGTGATTTTATCTTAGTTGAAGGAACGGGCCATGTAGGAGTAGGTTCCATCGTCAATCTCAACAATGCCGATGTTGCAAAACTTCTTGGACTAAAAGTCATTATGATTGCCTCAGGGGGACTTGGGAGTTCATTTGACGCATTTATGCTTAATAAAATCTGTCTCGATAATGCTGGAGTTGAAATAGCAGGAGTGATTCTCAATCGAGTCCTAGTTGAAAAACGCTCCATGATCTTAAACTATATGGAAAAAGCACTCTCCCGCTATAATATTCCTATTTTGGGCTGCATTCCCTTTGATCCTTTTTTAAGCAATCCTTCCATGCAGGATTTTGAAATGCTTTTCAATGCCACGCTACTCACCGGAGAGCAGCATCGAATGAGACACTTTCGCCATACTCGACTTGTCTCAACCTCATTAGAGTCGTTTCGAGACCTCATCATTCCTTCTTTGCTTGTCATCACCTCCGCAACAAGAGAAGATCTCATCTTATCGATGCTTCAAAAACATTGGGAATCGAAAATTCAACATTCTAATGGGCAATTCGAAGCAGGCTTTATTCTAACAGGCAGAACGCCTCCATCAGACCATATCATTGAGGAGCTCAAACAAGCGCATATTCCTATGATTTACGTTCCTTTGCAAGGCTATAAAGCTATGCAGATGATTACCTCATACACTGTGAAAATCCGAACTGAGGATACCGAAAAAATAAGAGAAGCAAAACTTCTTGTTGAAAATCACATTGACTTTGAGAAATTACTAAAAAAAGTCTGAAATGTGTCGAAGAGTTTTTCAACATCAACCTTTCTAAGACAATCTCCAGAGGAGCAGCTTCGCAAATGAGGACAGCGCTTTTCAAACTGAATTTTATAAGGACAGCTGCCTTGATAGGCTAGCGCATCTTTTTCCCTTGGCAAGTAGACCTTGCTTGAGCTTGGTCCAAAAAGAGCAAAAATGGGTGTCTTTGATAATCCGGCTAGCTGTAAACTTGCTGAATCGACAGAAATAACAAGATCCACTTGATCGATCAAAGAGCTCCAAAAAGAGAGAGACAATCGACCATAAGCTTCACTTTTAGTAAAACGTGCTTTTAAACGGTTGATCAGCTCCTCTTCTTTTTCATTGCCATATGTAAAGACAAAGCGGGGATCAAATTTTTCAGATATTTGATCTAAAAATAGAATTAAATCCTCTTCAGATAAGGTTTTATTAATCCAGTTTGATCCAGGACACACCATGAAGTGAAGCTCTTTTTTTAATCGAACGGGCTGTGATCGAAAAAAGCCCTCATTGGAATTTAAAACGCACTTGAAGAGTTGATTGAAGAAGTCTTCATACTGCTTAAAAAGAGCTTGGGACGTATCGATACGAATACGCTCTCTTGTAGCTAGAAGATTCGGCCATTCAGCTAAAGAGTGATAGTCATATCCTGCTTTTCTAGAAGCTTTAGCAAGAAGGGTAAAAAGCCCTGATTTACAATTTCCTTGAAGATCGATGACTAAATCATACCGTTTTTTTCTAAATTCTTGAATCTGACGAAAGGGAATTTTGCCTTTTTTCAACCTTCGGGTATCAAAAGGGATGACTTGATCGATAAGGGGATGATCTAAAAAAAATGAGGCAAAACGAGAGTCGATAACCCAATCAACACTTGCTTGAGGATATAAGCTTTTGATCCAAAAAGGAAATTTATAAGCGGCTAAAATGTCTCCTAAACTTGAAAGCTTAACAATGAGAAACTGCATAAACCGATTGAATTACCTCTTCCATATCAGATGGAATAGGAGCGACAACCTCGATGATCTTTCCCCTAAGAGGAAAAGAGAGGCTATAAGCATGAAGCATATGACGCTTTACAACTCTATTTGATTTAAACGAGCGCCCATAATGGTAGTCTCCGAGTATGGGATGCTTGATCGCATTTAAATGAACCCGAATTTGATGAGTTCGACCTGTTTTTGGGAAAACTTTGAGTAAAGAAAGTTCTTGATCCGAAGCCATAAGTTCATAGGAAGTGGAAGCTGAAAGCCCCTCTTTTGAAGTCGTTACCCCCCACATGACTTGCCCCTCATAGCTTTTTTTTCGCACAAGGGATTGATCGATTTTCCCTTTCAATCGAGAAACGACGCCATCCACAATCGCCAAATAACATTTAGCAACCCGTCGTTCCTTAAAAGCTTTTTCTAATTCACGCTTTGCCACCAAAGTTTTTGCTAAGATAAGGGCGCCGCTTGTCTCTTTGTCAAGCCGATGAACTAAAAATAGAGGGGGCGTTCCTTTGCCTAAATGATCCCTAATGGTATCGACATCTGAAATCAAACCCGAAGGTTTATTGATAACATAGACCTCCTTATCTTCAAAAAGAGGAGGTGAAATAGGGATTTTCTTGTTAGGAAGGTTATTTAAACGATTTAAATAAAATAGAACCTGATCCGTTGTCTTAAGACGTCGAGTCGAAATCAACTCCATTTTTCCATTAACAAAGCAGGCCTTGGAGTCGATTGCTCTTTTTAGTTGTTTTGTCGAATAACGCTCAGGCAGCTTCGCTCTTAAAAAAGAGAGAAGTCGAACTCCATTGTCCTTTAATAACACGACCCATCGAAGTTTTTTTTCCTGAGTTGCCATAAGCGTTTCCATTAAAGAGCCTCAATCATTTCAATCATAAGACGCACTCCCACTCCAGATGCAGGTGTCGTCCCATAAAAACTTGAATCGCGATAGGCTGTTCCCGCAATATCAATATGAGCCCAACTTACATCCTCGACAAATTCTTTTAAAAAGCAAGCAGCTGTAATCGATCCCGCATAACGTTTTTTACAATTCACGATATCGGCAATATCTGATTTCAAAAGATCGCGATAACCCTGATCCATTGGAAAAGGCCAAAGCTTCTCACCGCTTTTCTCCCCTGCCTCAATAAGAGCCTTCTCAAGTTTTGGATCATTTGAGAAAAGCCCGCTTCGCTCTTCTCCAAGCGCCACAATAATCGCCCCTGTTAAAGTGGCAAAATTGATGATCCGTGTGGGCTTCAACTTTCTGACGCTATAGGTAAGGGCATCAGCAAGAGTCAAGCGCCCCTCAGCATCCGTATTACTAATTTCCACACTCATCCCATTCATGGCAAAATAGACATCACCGGGTTTATAGCTTCGCGATCCAATGGCATTCTCAGTTGCCGCAACGACTACCTTAAGATTGCAATTGAGATTGAGCTCAGCGACTGCTTGCATCAAACCAAACGCTGTTGCAGCGCCTCCCATATCCGCTTTCATCGTTTCCATAGACCCGGTAGGTTTAATGTTCAACCCTCCCGTATCATAGGTCACGCCCTTTCCCACAACTACAGTTGAATCGGAGGAGTTGGGATCTCCCTTATAAGAAAGAATGATTAAAACGGGGTCAACCTGTGAACCCTTTGCAACAGCAAGAAAAAGACCCATACCCTCTTTTTCAATCGCTTTTTTATCCAAAATTTCTACCGAAACGTTAGGGTGAGCTTTAGCAAGCTCCTCTGCCTGCTTAGCAAGAAAAGAGGGCGTGACCTCATCTGCATTTCCATTGATTAAATCACGCGCAAGATTCATCCCTGTGCCAATGGAGAACGTTTTTTCAAACTGCTTTTTTTCCTCCGGCTTTGCGTCGAGTAAATGAAGCGTTTTGAGTAAAATCCCTTTCTCTTTTTTGTATCGATCATAGACATAATTTCCAAAGAGAATCCCTTCAGAAGAGAAGCATCCGGCATCCTTAAAAACGACCAAATTCAACTCTTCGACTCTTTTTTTCCGGCACCAAAGAGAGAGGGAGGCATAGGACTTTCGAATCTCATCAGGAGAGCCTTTGCCAAGACCGAGCAGCAAGTAAACCTCATCAGAGGTCCCAACGACTTGAATCTCAGCGCACTCCCCTTTAAAAGTCTCCAAGAAGCGTAATCCATTAAGACCCGGAAAATTTTGATCGTTTATCTTACTATTTAAAACGAAAGGAATCACCGTTATGAACTTCTTATTTCTATCTTCAGTGGAAGTGCATTTGATCTTCAAAAAGGGATCTCCTCATCAGAGAACTGATTTTGTTGCTGATCTTGGTGACTATCCGAACTCTCTCCTCCAAAACCGCCTGAACCAAACTGATCAAAACCGCCGGAACCAAACGAAGACTCTTCTTTTTTCGGTTTAAGATTTTGAGGAGTTTGTCCTGCAAATTGATTTTGAGTCCCCTCTTGATTTTGACCACGGCCAAAGGGGCTGAACGAGATATGATTCGCTGTCATATTCATAGAGATTTGAGGACGCCCCTCACGGTCATTATAAATTTCCGGTTTCTGCATATCGCCGAAAATCATGATGGAAGAGCCTTTCTTAAGATAGGGCATCATCTTATCAAACTGATCTCCCCAAATGGTGACTCGCCACCAAATCGTCTCTTCTTTTCCTGCACGGCGACTATTGGTTGCCACACGCAATGTTGTAACTTTTTGCCCTCCTGATGTGAAACGAGTTTCCGGATCAGCACCGAGGTGACCTGCAATAAAAATATGGTTCATTAGACTCTCCTATAAGAATACCTTTCAGCATGAACTGAGGTTAACTAAAATTGGGGAAATTGACATCCTCCCAACTGCTAAAGCAAGTGGGATTCCCTATTCTTACGTTTAGGGTTCCTAATTCTCAGACCGTAGCTTTCGGTTCCATTAGGAACGGGAAGTCTTACACAGTCTCCAAAGGCTTAACATCCCACGAGCCCCGTGGTAGACCTAAAAAGGTGAGTGTAGTTTAACAGATTATGGAAAAAAACAAAAATACGAAACAAAAATTTAATACGCTCTCATCCCACCCCTAAAGAGGTGGATTTTCCCGCGGGCAATCATAACAACAAAACTTTTCGAGACCCCTCCAGGAAAAAGATTTTTTTGTGGAAAACTTGTTGAAAAGATTAGACAAAAAAAAGCCCCCTTCGTTACAAAGAATATTTGATACAAGAAATTATTTTAAACAAGCCTTATGTCTGAATCAACATCGTCAACCTCATCATCAAGTGAACCTCATAAAGAGATTCATCCCTATTTTCCGCCTTCAAGTTTGGGAAGGCGCCTCTTTTCAAATCCGACGACGACTAGTGTTGATGAAACGGATGATTTTTACGATCCTTTTTCAAAATTAAATCTATTTTTATCTAAAAAAATAAAACTTCACATCCAGAAAAATGGATCTCCTAAATATTGGTCTCCTAAATTACAACAAGAGTTGCTCGATCTCATACTCCCCGACTTTAAGGAAAAATTTCCCAACTACCGAATTGGCCTTGTTGCTCTTAAAAAAACGTTTGAAAAAATCACCTATTATCATGAAAAACTGAAAAATCAAAAAGAGGCGATTCTGAAGACAGGAGAAGTGAATCTTTCTTTTTTAATTAAAGAAAACTTGCGCACATTCTTAACTTATAAAGAGATGAGTGAAGTCAGCCCTCAAACGCAAGCCAATCAACTCGCCTTAAAAATCTGCGAGTGTGTTGCGGCTCTTGACGGAGTCAAGGTTTCAGTAGAAATAATCGCTAAAAATATCTACACCTCTCTTTATCATCTACAAAAAGATCCCAAGAAAAGCGCATTAAAAATGCCCTACGATGATTTTGACGAATCCGATAAATTAATTATAAAAACGCTTCTCGACTGTGAAATCGAAAACCCTAACCAAAGCTCTGAAGAGTTAAAGGAAGCGATAAAAAGTCGTTTAGCCCTTTACTCTTTGTTCCGAGCGCCTGAGAAAGGGTATAAAATCCGAACCCTGACCTCAGCCTTACTTGGACAAAGCTACAAAATGGGCCACGCCCTAACCCTTCCGGAAAGCGAAATCCAAACCCTTGAGAAAATAATAAAAAATAACTTAAACGACGGCAAGAAACCAACAGAGATCGTCCAAAAACTTTTAGGAATTAAAAATCTTTTTAACAAAAGACGGACGCCCACTTTAAGTGAAGAGATTTTTTACCAATTTCTCTTTGTCGAGCAAGACGACAACACCATTAAAAAAGAGATGAAAAAAATCAAAAATCTGCCCCATTTCCTACTATTAAAAGAGGAAGAAGCAGGCCCCTATTTATACTCTTTTTTCTTAGAAAAAGCCCAAAAAGAGTATAAAAGCCTGATCTCTCACGAACTTACCTCTCATTTTTTAAGTCAATCAAATCCTCAATTTGAAAGAGTTGTAACAGAAACCCTTGCCTCCATAAAAAAAGCAAAAGAACTCTGCAAAAACTTGGATGCACTATTAGAAAAAATTGAATATTGGGCAAACCAATCCGAATTAATTTACTCTATTTTACACTTCAGTCCCAATATGACTCTTCTTAAACTCATTCAAGAAAAGCGCGAAATGAGTTTAGATGAAATTACGCTTCTTTATATCGAAAAAAACCCCCGTTTTCTTCATTTCGCCCCAATTATTCGAAAAAAAGCAGCAATCATAGAGAAATATCTTTTTTACCAAGAAAAAAATGATACAAAAAGTTCTTCATTTGATCGTTTTTTAATACGGCAACGCCAAGAGAACCTACCGGAACTTGTGAGAAAGAAGCTTCCGATGATACCTTTTTGTCCAAAATATGCGAGTAAGCAAATAAAGTCCTGTAAAGGCGAAGGGAAGGCTTAAATACTGCCCCATCAGAAAGGAAGCATCCACCCCGATCAGAGCACTTTGAGGCTCCTTGAAAAATTCAATGAAAAAGCGGAACGAAAAAACTAAAGTCAAGAAAAGCCCGGAGGCGAATCCCTTGCCTTTTCTCGCAAACGTGATTAAAATCAAAAAACAAAAAAAGTAAAACCCTGCTTCATAAAGCTGAACAGGATGCCGGGGGGCTATAGCGCCGCCACTTGCCGGGTTTTGGAACACGACCGCCCATGGGACTGTAGAAATCCGTCCTATAATCTCCTGATTAATAAAATTACCAAGACGAATAAACCCGCCTGCTAACGCCGTTGGAATCACAACTAAATCTAACAATTGAAGAAAAGAAAATGACTCCCCTCTTTTTTTTAAACGAAATGAAAGAAAAAAAAGCGAAATCAGTATGGCAATAGCAGCCCCATGGCTTGCTAAGCCCCCCTCTCTAATCTTCAAAATCCGCAAAGGATCAATTAAAAATTCACTTATGTTTTCATAGAAAAGGATATGACCTAAGCGAGCCCCGGCAACCGTTGCAATCACGATATGGTTTGTTAAAGACTCAAGGATTTGATGAGATCTCTTTTTTAGAGTCAAGAAACATTCGGGACAAACTTTTTCCAATTCAAGCCGAAATAAAAGTCTATTGGAACTTGCACCTAAAGCTTGATTCAGACGCTTTAGAATCTCACCCTCTTCCCCCCCCTTGCCTAAGAGCTTTGTAAGCGGATGAGAGGAGTTGGTTAAATGCTTTTTGATCAAAGCCTCATTGATTTCAAAGCTTTGAAATTTTGGATTTTTGAAAAGTTTATCCCTGATAAGCCGAAATGCAACAAGATAAGCAAGAAAAAATCCAAAGGCAAAAAGCACCCCATACCAACGAACGGGAAAAGAAAGAAAAGGAAGCGTTATGAGATCTTTAGAGGGATTCCAAACAACCCAGGCTAAAGGGACAATCATGGTGAAATCTTGTATTTAATAAACATTTAAAGTAAGCTGCTCTGCAGCATTATACATGATAACACTCGATGTACAAAATAAAAATCTATACCGTTGGAAAAAATAAAGAGCTTTGGCTAGACACAGCCATTGAAGAATATGAGAAAAGACTCAAATCAAATTTTCAATTCGACTGGTTTTTTGCAAAAAATGATGAAGGACTCAAAAAACTGATCGAGAAAGAAAAACACTATATCGCCCTAGACCCTCTTGGATATTCACTTCCAAGCGATGAGTTCTCAAAACTTCTTTACCAACAACTCCTCGAAAACCGAAGCCGGCTGACCTTTGTTATTGGAGGCGATGAAGGATTAGATATTTCGATCAAAGCAAACGCCTACCTCCTATTCAGTCTATCGAGCATGACCTTTACCCATCAAATCACTCGATTGATTCTTACCGAGCAGATATATCGCGCTGAGCAGATCCAAAAAGGGAGCCCTTACCACAAATAACCAAGACCCAAGAAAAGAGCAGCGCAAACCCAACCGTGACATCCACGACGACTCTAAGGGGTAAGGGAATGGGCCCGAATTTAAAAAGGAACCCCAATCCTACCATCAAAAGAATTAAAAGGGCATAGCTCTTTGTATAAACCTCTTTGAGTGGAATTGAACGACTATAAGCTGCATAGCGTCTAAGCAATCTTTTGATACTTTTTTTCAAAGCGAACTGCGCCTTTAAAACACCAAAAAAAAGAGCAAAACCGAGTAGAAAAAAACGTAAGTTTGGAGAGAAGTCTTTGGAAAGAGTGATCCCCTTAAAAAGCAGCATAGAACCGCTTGAGCACCACAAAACCATAGTGAGAAGAATCGCGAATTTTTTATTCATTATAAACACCAAAAATGTTGACCTACTCCCCTTTTAATCTATGGCTCGACAAAAAAGCAAATTTTCTCTACGATCAGCACAAGATACCAACATGAGATAGATATGAATGTATCCTTAGCTTTTACGAGAATATTTTTTGCAATTTTAAGCATTTTTTTTATGACGACCTATATGGCATCCGTTCCTTCAGGGATCCTGGGATGGAATATCGCCATCGGAGTCTGTATAGGGGTTCTTTTTTCACTATTACTGATCGGATTTGATACCCTTTTTAGAAAATTCAACCTACGCTCCTTTAACGTTGCGATCATTGGGGTCCTAATTGGATACCTTATGGGGTTGGCCCTTGTGCTGATATTCAATGCCGTCTTAGATGTAAGCTCAATTCCCCTAGCGCTAAACCCGCAGACATTAGAAATCATAAAAATCGCCCTATTTTTATTTGGCATCTATCTCGGAACGATTATGACTTTGCGATCATCGGATGAACTTTATGTGAGCATTCCTTTTGTTAAATTCACGCCGACAGCCCAGAAGAAAAAAGACATCCTAATCGATGTTTCCGTATTAGAAGACACACGAATCATCGACCTTTGCACAACAGGTTTACTCGATCACCAGCTCATACTTCCACGCTTTATCGTCAAAGATATCTACTCCCAAATCGAATCAGAAAATGAAATCGATCGCCAAAAAGCCAAGCGTGCGCTTGACACAGTCAAAAAGCTTGAAGCAGCCTCATCACTTCACTTGCGCTATAATGACACTGATTTTCCTGAAGTCCATGAAGTTTCAGCTAAATTAATTCGACTGGCAAGACTCTTGGAATCAAATGTCCTTACCGCTGACATTACACGCGTTCAGATGGGAACCATTGAGGGAATTCTCATCATCAACCTTCACTCGCTATCAAACGCCTTAAAGCCCCTCATGCAAGCAGGACAATATATCCACATCAAAATTCAGCGCTATGGGAAGGAGCCCCGTCAAGGAGTTGGCTATCTTGAAGATGGCACGATGGTTGTTGTAAATGGTGGCGGCAATTACATTAGCCAAACAATCGAAGCACAAGTCTTGTCTGTCAAGCACACCTCATCAGGCAGAATGATTTTCTGCAACGCACCTGATAGCGATCAAGCGGACTATACAGAAAGTGGTTATGACGACGAAGAGGAGACCTGATCTTATTAAGGGCGTTGGCATTGACCTCATCGAAATCGATCGCATCCGAGAATCGCTCATTGAATATGGCGTCCACTTTACTCGACGCCTATTCACAAAAAAAGAGATCGAATACTGTGAAAAACAAGAAGACTCGGCAACCCGATTTGCCGGCCGATTTGCTGCAAAAGAAGCCATTGCAAAAGCCCTTGGAACCGGATTTGGAGAAGAGCTTAGCTTTCTGGACCTAGAAATCCTTCCAAACACAAAAGGCGCACCTCAATTAACGTTTTCAAAACAAGCCGACGAGAAATTCAAAAAGCCCAAAATCCACCTCTCCATTTCACACAACCGAAAAGACGCCATTGCGATAGCTTTATGGTATGATTAGTCCCAAAAAACAAGAAGAGCTAAAGAAGAGGATGAAGACCTTAGAGATTGAGGAAAAAGACCTAGAAGAGAGCTTCATACTCGCATCGGGACGAGGGGGGCAGAAAGTCCAAAAAAGCCACTCAGCAGTACAACTCAAACACCTGCCAACGAACCTCATTATCCAATGCGATCGGGAAAGATCGCGTGAGATGAACCGCTACTTTGCGAGAAAAAAGCTCTGTGAGAAGCTAGAGGAAAAAGTTTTGGGTAAAAAGTCTCCAAAAGCGAAACTCATGGAAAAAATTCGCAAGCAAAAAAAGCGCCGAAGAAGAAGGCTTGAGGAGAACAAGTGAAAAAAAATCGAGTCTTGAAGTCTTTTATTATTTTATTTATACCCGCACTTATTTTTTCAAGGCAACGAACCTATGGGCACGTTTCTGATATAAACCCGCCCTACATTCCCTGGTTTACAGGATCGCTGCTTCCACCTTCAGCCGTTAATGCAAAGCCCGGACATCCCGTTATTGCGCCCTATTTCACCCTTCCTCTGAGCTATGGAGAATACGACGAGCACTGGCACTTGCACAAAACGGAGAATACCTGGGGACTTAATCCCTTTATTGAATACCTTTTTGGGCTAAACAACTTCATTGGAATCGATCTATACACCTCGATGATCACCAATTTTAAAAATGGAAAAAGCTCCACCCATCTAGAAGATAGTGATGTTGTAATAGGTTTTCAGCTATCCCAAGACGATCACCACAGCTGGCGCCCTGACATTCGCCTTGGATACCAACAAACGCTTCCGACAGGCAACTATCAAAAACTAGACCCCGAGAAAAAAGGCATTGATTCGACAGGGCAAGGCTCCTTTCAAAGAGGGGCGAGCCTAGTAGTACAAAAGCTATTCTTAGTAAAGAAACAGTTTCTTCTCATAAAGTGGGCCTCCTCCTACATGAATGCCGGAAGCGTGCACGTAGAAGGCTATAACACCTATGGGGGAGGCCAAGGCACCTACGGCAAAGTAAGACCCGGAAGCACAACCTCCTTTTTCACGTCGATGGAATATTCGATTAACCAAAGATGGGTCTTTGCCTTTGATTTCTTGTACCAACAGCAATCAAAATCGACATTCCACGGAGAAAATGGACATACAAAAAACGGCATTGAGAACAAAGTTGGCCTACCTAGAATGACCCAAATCTCCATAGCCCCTGAGATTGAATACAACCTAACAGAAACCAGCGGCTTCCTATTTGGACTCTGGGGAACCATTGCGGGAAGAAATGCAGCCGCATTCTCCTCCTTTGTATTTGCCTACTACCAAGCCTTTTAAATATACCTCATTGACTTCCTTCCTATGAATATAGTCGATTATTGAACTGGTCTAGACCAGTTATGAAAGATTTCCAAAAGATCTGACAAGTTTGTGGGGCCGCATCTCCCTTCAAAGATATTCTTTTTCACATCACAGTGAATCCATTCATTATCAGATTTTTCTATATGAATCATTCGAAAAGCCTCATTTTCTAAAGCTGTATCTCTTAGATCGATGATCAATAACCAACCAGGGGTTTCAAGCGCCTCGATACGAATTCTTTGAATCTGTTCCCATTTTCCATTGCATTGAAGATAATACCACTTTTGCAACCATGAAAAATCATCTTTCTCCATAAAATGGAGCCCCTTTCTTAGCAATAACGCAAGATTTTTTTGATCTGGACCTGTTAAAAATTGCATAGCCCAATTGCGAAAAATTTTGATCACCTCAATTAGATTAGTCAACCCGCAAGCAGCCTTAAAAAGATGGTTATTTATTTTGCAATTCAACCAATCAATTTCATTTCTTGGGTTATTGACCATTTGAAAAATCTTATTCTCCAATTCCGTTTCTTCTAAATTGACTTCAAAAACCCAGCCTGAGACATCAGACATTTCAATTTTAATACCGCTGCCATGCTCCCAATCTCCATTGCAATGAATATAGAACCAATATTGCAACCATAACAATTCATCGCCTTCCGAAGGCATATGATTCATGCATTCAAAATTTTCTAAAAATTGTTTCTCTTCCAAACTTAAAAAGCTCTCTACCCACTTGCGAAAAACCTGAAGGGCTTCCAATAAATTTGCAGGCCCACAAGCTACTTCAAATTGATTATCCCTTACGAAGCAAAAAATCCAATCATTGTCAAACCTATCTATTTCAACCTTTTGAAAAACCTGATTCTTTAGCATAGTCTTTTCTAAATTCACCTTGAATAACCAACCAGGATTATCGAGAGTTGCGATTTGAACCTTTACCTTAGACTTCAACGCCATGCTATTAAAAATTTTGCACCAATATTGAAACCATAAAAAATCATTCTGAATCATAAAGTTTTTTCTTTCCTTTTACTTTGGAATTTCTAGGGCCCTAGCTGGCCTAACTCCTCCTGGACACGCTGAATCGTGTACATGAGGTGGATCAACATATTTATATATAACCTTATTATAATGGGAGTCACTAGGCGGTCCATCGTACCTCTTCACAATTTCCCATGGTTTTGGATTGTTCGGATTTGTTTGTAGTCGATATGTTTCATATTTTGTAATACTTCCAGTCTTTGGATTTCTCTTATAAACAGAATGCGACCCTTCCGCGCTGGGATCTGGCTGAAAGTTTTTTCTTTTCCCAATCTTTCGTAAATTTTTATTATTTGAGTCTTTTGGTGAACCAGATGAATGGTTTTTTTTCGCATCCTCTTCAACATGACTAAATCCAGTATTTTCTGGAAGGTTAGTTTTCTGCACACAACGTCCTGGAAGAAAATCATCTTGATTATAGCTATTTTTTTTTGATTCATAGAGTTTATAACCACCATAGACTGCAGCTCCTGTTGCAATTGAAACAGCTGCATATGCCGCAATTGCTGACCAAGCAATTGGTCCACCTCCTATTGCAAATGCAATAATTGGAATCGTCAATGTTGCACTTTCTCCATAAAGGTCATGAAATAAAAAGGGATTATTAAATAAATACTGATAAAGATTTGTTCCATCCACAAATCCAGCAGGATCAGTCGTTAGCCATCTACCGATTCTTGGGTCATAGTCGCGTTTGCCGAAATATATAAGACCTAAATTAGGATCAAGACGCTTTGAAGCAAATTGCCAAGGATTATACAATTTTTCTTCCGCCTGCACCTTCTCACCAAACGCAGTATAGTCATAATTTACAGCTAAAGATTTTGATCTTGGATTAACAAGGCGTCGAATATTTCCTTGAACATCTGTTAGCGCAGCAAAAGCTTTCCCTTTTACCTCGACACTCACGGTTTGTGGAGGAGAGTGAGTCGTTAGAACTCTAAAATTTTTGAATGCACCAGGCACTAGAAAAGATCCTATTTCCTCATTCCCGTCATATAAAAAATATTCACGGCTCGACTCCTTCCACCCCTGCTTATTTTCTATCGAAATGATTTTCGCTAAGCGTCTGCCAAGGGGATCATATATAAACTCAATCTTTTGCTCTTCTCTCTTTACCTCGATCAGTTGATTAAGGGGGTCATAACGCATGACGACTTGGCTATGTTCTGACTTTTTTAAAACTCGATTGCCCCTTAAGTCATATTCATATGAAAATTCCTCATCAGAAAGCAATTCATTAAAATCATTAATATCGTAGGGATTTCCATTTTTCTCTTTTCGATTGAAAAGAGAATCATTGTTGTAATGGAATTTTTCAAGTAAAGTTTTCTCCTTTACGATTTGAGATATTTCATCATATTGATAACAAGATTCTGCTCTATCTATAGTAGAAGAGACTAAGTTCTGAACTGAATCATAATGACACTCTTGAGAAAAATAGGGACTTGATATTTGAGTTCTCTGACCTCTTACATCCATTTTGTAGATTACTTGACCCAAACCTCCGATGAGGTGCTCTTGAATCAGATTCCCATCGAGATCATATTTCTCAAATGTATGCGTGTATAAAGAGCGCCCTTGTTTAGACATCCTCACTATACTCTTCAAAAAAAGGGGGTCATAATTGTAGCGAATCTGTCCCTGATCCTCAATATTCAGTAGTAGAGGCCTACTGAAATCATCGTATGTTTTTTTAACTTTTACGCTATGAGGAAAAACTTCACAGATTACATTCCCAAAGGGGTCGACTTCTCTTCTAATGCTAAATTTTTGAATCTCATCAAATACACTTAGAAGATCTCCATGCTTGTTATAAGTAAAAGAATGAGCAATTTTTCCGTCTGAAGAATCGAGCCGCTCTAAAAACCCCAATGGATGATAAAAGTAGTAGAGGCTAAGTCCATCTGGAAGAGTTTTCTGTATCCTTTTCCCAGAAGGTGCATAGCTATAATGAGTCTCTCTTGGATCGCTAGTTCCATAACCTCTGATTAGACTCTTAACCCAGTGATCCGGAGTATATTCATAACGAATAGACTGAGTCGATTGAATTTGTCCCTCTTCATAAATATGATCTTTGTGAAGAATTAGATTGCCATGGGGGTCATGTATCTGCTCATAACCTGAAACAGCTTGCCCTTTCAACCCAAGTCTTTCAACTCGCTCTTTTCGATTAAGAGCATCTTGAGTCTTCAAAATAACTTGATTTTTAGGATCTATTATTTTTATTTGCAGCACCCTTTGGCCTAGGGTATTTTGATAATTCTCATCATAGAAAAGGCGAGTTTCAAAACCCAAGGCATCACGATGAGCAGTTTTTCTCCCAAAAGAATCATAAGAAAATGTTTCAATCGCCTTCTCTCCATTAATAAAGCGAGTAGTTGACTCTTGATTTCCATCGCTGTCGTAGGAAAATTTTATTAGATAAAGAATGTTCCCTGAAAGATCTGTTTTAGTCTCTCTAATGACGCGATCCTCTAAATCTTTTTTATAATGCGTAACAAGAGCATCACCCCCATTGTATCTAAACACAACCGCTAAGCGGCCAAGTGGGTCATAGGTAAATTTCGTAACTCTACCACAAAACTCTTCACGAATTATTCTTCCAGCACCGTCATAGAAATACTCTTTTTGATTCCCCTCCTTATCCAGCTCTCGAACAAGATGAAATCCATTATAGAAAAAGCTTTCTTCAGCCAAACTCACCCCCTCTTTAGAGAAGAAGCTTTTTTTAATCACCCTACCTAAAACATCCCTTTCATAATGAGTAATAAGCCCATCTGGATCAATGTAAGAAATCAATTCGCCATTTTTTGCATAGACAAATGACTCCTGGCCCCCACCCGGAAGGAAGATTTTGCTTGTAGAACCATAGACATTATAAGAATAAGTCGTTGTATTTCCATTGGCAGAAGTACGAGAAATTTCTCTTCCAAAAGCATCAAAGCTAGAAGAGATTCTGACCTCTTGATGCCCACCATCTAAAGCCGCAGTGCTCGGAAAATCGCACTGAGAAACCTCACAAACAAGTGGATCATATTGATAGTGCGTCCAATTACCAAAATGGTCCTGTCTTTTGATCAAACGATCATGAAAATCATACTTAGACAATACAACATGTCGCCCCCCCCCCTTCTCCTCTCTCTTCAATTTTAGAGAGGCGGCCCCTTTTATCATAAAATAAGCTTTTATGACCCCTTCCTGAGAAATTTGTCTCGGTGATTCTTCGACCCATATTGTCGTAAGAGTAAGAGGCCACTCTGCCTAAGCGATTAGTCTCAGACAACAGATCTCCGCGCTCATTATAGGTCTTCTGAATCACAAAGGCTAAATCCCCCTCAGCATCAAAGACCTCTTCTTGAATGACATTTCCCTTAGCGTCATAAATCAAATGACTTTTTCTTAATAACTCTCCGTCCCCATAGGATTCTATAATCCACTCTGGCATATGAAGAAAAGGGGGCGTTTGCCGGAGAATATAAGTCGTTTTATGCCTTTCAGAAACTCCTGTTAAATCATTATAATTGCTACCTTTGCCATCATCTGATACCTTTTCAATAAGATTATAACAGTCGTCATAGACCCAAAAATCCCGCAATATAATTTTCTCACTATCTTTGACAAATTTTGAAGTCAGAAGATTCGTTCCTTGAAGATAGCAAAAAGAAGTGACCAAGCCATCTTCCCTCTCCTCTTGAAGAAGTAAATTTTTTCCATCATCGGAAAAGGCACGTTTTGTCCAAGTAGACTCAACATCACCCAAGCCAGATAAATCGCCCATGAACACCTCTAAAGTAGGGTTGCCAAAGCAGTCATACTCGAAAGATTTTTTGTAAAAAAGCTTATTTTGCTCATCACAAAATTCAACACTCAGAAGCCAATTGTGCTCATCCCAGGAAAAATTCTTTTCCTTCTTTAAGGAATTGAGTTCATCAAAATACTGAATCTGTGTTGTAAGAAGATTTTTGGAAAAGTGATAAAGAATCGAAGTTCCATCACTTGCCTTAACACAAGTCCTACCACTTTTTTCCCCAGCCACAGGAAGCTGATACGACAATTGATAAACAGGAGCAAAAGCACCGCCTCTTGCGACAGGTAAAAAAAGCTCATGAACGTAAAGTTGACTTAAAAAATCGCCAAAACCTTTATTCGTTACCTGAAAGCTCAGATCTCCGCCCTCATAAGACCTAAGTAAAAATCGCCCACAATAATCCAAGCATTCATCCTTAAAATTGGGTGAATTCACTTTTGTAAGTATAGGGGGACAAAGGAAGCTATATCGAGCCCTAAATTGATCATCAAAAAGCCAATGCTTGACTGTTTTTTTGATTTTGGCATGAGTGACTCTTCTTTCATATTCATAGTCTGCCACTTGATCCAAACACGACTGAAAATGTACATTTCCTTCCCAAGGACTCCCATCAATACAAATAGAGGCATAAACAAAACGCTCCCTAGGATCTAAGCTTTTGACAGAAACCAACCGCCGGTTCTCATAATGGTATTTTAAAACCTTCCCATTGGGTAAAATCTCTTTTTCTAAAAGGTAAAGTTGGGTCTTTTTGGAATCTCTACCCTCAAATTGATAGATCCTCTTTCCCCTATCCGTTCCAAAAACAGTGATCACTTTCCCACCCTCACTTGAAAGGATACGTGTATTTCTGGGGTCATGGGCCCCACTCGGCATTTCACCTACCAAGTTACTCAATCCATAAGGTTCACCTTCAAATTTCATATCACCAAAACCCCAGTTAGTGAATGAGAATTGAAGCGTGCACCCACTTGATTCAGTCAAAAGAATTTTCTTTTTTCTTGGATCCAATTGCAGCTTGAGATGAGGAAAAAACTGCCACCCTTTGTAATTGTAGGCCACATACTGAAAAAGATCATATTTTTCCCGCCCCTTATCATCAGAAAACTGAGCAGGCATGCGAGGCGATAGGTACGTTCGATTTAAAACAATCTCTTGAGCCCCCTTAACAATAAAATCCGTTTGTTTGAGAGTAGGAGAACCACTTAAAGGACTAATGACACCTCCAACAAGAAATTGCGGCTCGTACGACAAAGTCGCGATTTGCTCAGGCGTTGAAAGGAAAATCTCCTCTCTAGCCTCATTATCATAAGAGAACGCCGGCAATACAAAAAAAGACCCGATCAAAATCAGAAACAAGCGAATCATCCCACACCTTACATTAAGAAAAATTTATATTTTATTGGTCGGATGATAAGAAAAGATGACTTTTAAGTGAACAAAAAATTCATGATTACAGCTTTCCCACTACTGCTAGAAATGCTCGATATAAAAGGTGCTATAATATCGACATTCCACGGAGAAAATGGGCATGCAAAAAACGGCATTGAGAACAAAGTTGGCCTACCTAGAATGACCCAAATCTCCATAGCCCCTGAGATTGAATACAACCTAACAGAAACCAGCGGCTTCCTATTTGGACTCTGGGGAACCATTGCGGGAAGAAATGCAGCCGCATTCTCCTCCTTTGTATTTGCCTACTACCAAGCCTTTTAAAGAGACATCTTGCATAACCCCAATTCCTTGCCCCTGCCCCTGCCCTTGCCCTTGCCCTTGCCCGATTCGTGTTTTTTTTGAGCCATTTTCACTAATGGACA
>JBBDIZ010000015.1:0-32868 GCA_040880145.1 Simkaniaceae bacterium
AACACGAATCGGGCAGGGGCAAGGGCAGGGGCAAGGGCAGGGGCAAGGGCAAGGGCAGGGAATTGGGGTTATGCAAGATGTCTAATACCCATTTTACCCTTCAAGACAATGCATACATGAGGATGGCACCGGCGAGGGCAACATTCAAGGAGTCGATTTTTCCACTCATAGGGATTGTGAGCCTGTCGCCTGAATGTCCGGAGGAGGGGCCATGGGATTCGCTTCCAAGGATGAGGCAAAAGCTCTCAGGCGGGGTGTAGTCTTCAAGAGGGGCTCCATCGAGGTCGGCGATGAGTTTGGGCTGTGGGTGGTCAGAGAGGGGCGCAATGGATAGAGGAATCTTGAAGGTAGCGCCTTTGGCGGCACGCAGCGCTTTATCATTGAAGGGATCGACCGAGTGATCTAGGACAACGCCGTCAAAGTTAAAGGCAAGGGCCGTTCGAATTAAGGTGCCCACGTTCCCAGGGTCTCGAAGATGGTCAAGGCCAAGCAAGCGTTTTTTTCCTCGAAGATCTTGGAAGGGGGGAAGTTGGACTTCGGCTGCGAGCGGTTCGGGATTCGTGACGCCTGATATTTTTTTTATTATTTCCTCAGTTACAAGGTAGGTCTCTTCAGCCTTAAAGTTAGAGGGCTTTGTACAGAGAAGGCGCTTGATCGAAACGTGGTCTTCTATTTCCCGAAGGCTGTTCTCTCCCAAGATAAATAGGCGTCCTTCGCTGTGGCGATAGGCTTTGTCTGTTCGTAATTTTTTTAGGTGTTTGACAACTGGATGTTGCAGACTGGTTAGTTTTATTGTATGCATAAGAGTATTATGACACATAAAATAACACCAAACAAGTTTAGAGGTTCTTTAATCAAAAGAATTCTCGGTGTCGTAACTCTTTTTCTCGTGATTCCTTTTGTCCTTTATACGATTTATACCGCCCATCAAGATTATAAAAAGAAAATCCAGGAAATTATTGTATCTCTTGATTATCTGGAGCGAAGCGAAATCTTCATGCTGGATGAGTTGATTTTAACGCGTTTTCAAGACTTAGATATGATTAGTTATTTTTTTAAAAAGGGGGGAGAGGTTTCAACCGATCAACTTCCCAAATTTTATAGCGGGCTTTTTGGTCAGAAAAAAAATAACGAAATTTTATTCCTCGATAAACAGGGAACTCAGTATATTTGCACGGCAAGTTCTGATCCGAGGTTATTAAAGGCGAATTATACGTCGATTATAAATCAAGCGACGCCTTCTGAAAAAAAATATCTTCTCTTTGCGGGTCATGATCCTGTGACAGGCATCAATAGTTTTTATATGGGGAAGGTTACAGATGAAGGGATTTGGATGCTTATTTTCCCTGCCAATCGATTGATCAAGGCGCTTTCGATTTTGCAAAATCCCACGATTCCAACGACGTTGTCGATTTTAGATAAGAATAAGCGGACGATCATGACAACAGATGGAGCTCGGCTCGGCAAACAGTTCGGTGAGGTTGGGTTAAAGTTGCAGCCCTTTTCTTTAGATGCTTCAACCTTTTTCATACAAGGGGAGAGACGGATTGCGCTTTTAAAACGTCTTCCTGAAACTTCCTACTATCTTTTATTCGATGTGGATCACGCTTATGCTTTAAGCCCTGTGAAAAGCGCGCTGATTCGGCTTCTTGTTCTTTTCGCTCTTGTTATTGTTGTTGGATTCATGGCCTTTGTTTTGATTTCACGGCGTATTGCCAGGCCGCTCATTCAATTAACGGATGTGATGAAAGCTCAAGCTGCAGGAGAGAGGCATGCGCGCTTTGTTTTTGATCGTTTTGGATATGAAATCAACCAGGTTGGCGAAACATTTAACAGTATGATGAATCAAATTATTGAGGAGCAGTCGGCTCGACAAAGAATTGAAGTTGAAAAGCAAGGCTATCAAAAAGAGTTATTGATTGGGCGTGCGCTTCAAAAACAGCTCTTACCCGAGAAGCCGCCTCATCTTGAAGGTTTAGAGATGCTCGCTCACTTCATACCGGCTAAAGAGGTGAGTGGAGATTTCTATGATTGGGTGATGATCGATAAAAATTGTCTGCAAATGATAATAGCAGACGTTTCGGGAAAGGGAATCGATGCGTGCTTTTATGCCTTGATTCTTCGCAGCTTTTTTCGCTCTCTTGCTCATGAACCGTTAAAAGTACAAGTCGAAAAAGCAAATCAGCTCTTTTGTCAAGACACCCTTAGAAGCGGCTCTTTTGCAACCCTTTGGATCGGGCAGTACAATCTCGATACCCATGAGTTGACTTATACCTCTTGCGGGCACAATCCTCCGCTCCTTTATAGGCAAAAAGATGAAATGAGCGAGCTTCAAACAGAGGGAATCGCCCTTGGGGTTCAAGATGGAATTGAGGTTGAAATTAAAACGATATCAATCGAAGAGAGTGATCTCATCTGCCTTTATACCGATGGGCTTGTTGAAAGCCATAATCTTAAAAATGAATGTTTCGGAATGGGTCGGCTGAAAACATTTTTATCGAATCGAAAAGGCGTTCAACTTCCCGACTTGCTTGGAGACCTCTTAGAGGAGGTTGCTCTTTTTAATGAGGGGGCGCCCCTTCATGATGATCTAACTCTTTTACTTTTTAATCGGGAGAAATATTCGGCCAATTCGGAGAACTCTTAAGCCTCTGCATGAGGAGGTTCGGATCTATAATGGATTCATTGGCAGCGATTTGCTCAGCAATTCGTAAAAGCTCGCCCATTTTTTTGCCGGGCATAATCCCTTCTTTGAGTAAATCTTTAGAGGTAATAAGGGGACGATTTGATCTTAGGCGCTCAATCACTTCTTTAAGCTCAGCCTTTCTTTTTTTGTGAATATTCAGGATTTCGGAGCGATTTTCATAAGAGCTTAAGACAATTTCAAGAGCAAGATCAAAATCTTCATTATGGTAGAGTTTTGCCCAATTAAAAGGCGTTAGCTCTAGAGATTCTTGGATAAGGGTTTCAACCTCATGGAGCAAGTTAAGAAAAACCTGTTCTTTTTTTGAACATCGAAAGGTTTCTAAAATGAGTTGTTTATCGATTAAGGAGCTAGTTGAAAAAAGGGCTAAAATTTTTGAAGTTACAGGGGCATTTATGGGATAATGAGGCAGATGGCGGAGGCGGGACTGGATCTCTTCAACGGGAAGGTGACTTAATGAGGGGAAGATTTGGGGCAATAGGTTCAGGCGGTGAAGGGTTGCTAAAGCCATTTCAAAATGCGGGAAGCGGTTCATTTTCTCTAATTCTTGAAAAATGCGTTCATAGGCAACAGCTGGAAAAAGTTGATTTGCGTGAGCATAGATCGCTTGCATGGTCTCTGTTTCAATGGGAAAATGAAACCGTGCAGAGTATCGAACCGCACGAATCATACGGAGGCGGTCTTCCAAAAATCGCTCGTGCGGGTTGCCGATTGCTCGAATAATTCCGGCTTTTAAATCTTTTTGTCCCTCTACAAAATCGAAAAGTTCTTTTTTGATCGGATCATAGAAGAGGCCATTAATGGTAAAGTCACGTCTTTTTGCATCTTCTTGAGGCGTTGCTTTTGCAACAGATGTAGGGCGGCGGCCATCGAGGCTGCCGACATCTTTTCGAAAAGTTGCGACTTCAAAAGGGTGGTTGTCAATGACGACAATGAGAATACCAAAATTGATGCCTACGGGAATCGTTTTTTCGAAAATAGCTTGGATCTCTTCGACAGGAGCATCCGTTGCAATATCAATATCGTCTGAGGGGTGGTTCATCAAAAGATCGCGTACCCAACCGCCTGCGATATAGGCTGTGTATCCGCAATCATTAAGACGCATAATGAGTTGTTTTGCTAAGTTAAGAGAGCTCATTTTCTATTTTGTCATAACCTCTAGGGTTGTGCTTACGAAGTCTTTGTTATTGTAGTACTTTTGTATTTTTTCTCTTTCTTTTTTATATTTTTTAACCATTTCGTCTGATTTTTGGTAAAAAGAACGGAAGATTGGAATAGAAACATTATGAATGCTCAAATTATTAATATAATTTGAATAATTGTCCGAAAAATCTGATTTATAAGAGTTTAAATTAAATACTATATAAAAAATATTTGATATAGTGTTCTATGGCGTATTTTTTTACTTAAGCTTTACAATGAAAAAATTATAGAAGAGTGAAAAGATCAGTCCCCCAATTGCTCCATCAAAAAAAGCCCATATCGCTCCAATAATCGCCCCAATAAATGTGGGCTCGTAGCCGATATAAAAAGATCCCATCACCTCGACAAAAGGGGGGCCCCAGCCAAATGCGGCTAACCAGCCGGCCATGAGTATGGAAAAGGACCATGTGATTCCAAGTGCTAATGTAAAGGAAGGGATATTGAAGGGTTGTCCCTTGATTTTTTTGTTTTCTTTCATATCTTCTCTATCACTTCTTTTTTTTTTAAATTCAATAAAAAAGGTCTTTCGCATAGGATGGAGTCTCTTATCTTTGTATAATAAGGAGATGGATATGAAAAAAATCGTGATTAGTCTTTGTACGCTCCTAGCATGGAATCATGGAATGATAGCAAGCGATTTTGTAATTTGGAAAAATGATACGCAACAATCTGAAATAAATTCCTCCTTTGTTTCATACCACGCCTCCTCAACTTCAATTGCCCCTTTTTATAAGCTTTCTATCACAGAAAAAGAGGCTCGAACGATTTCAAAATTGATCAAGGGAATGGCTGAAAACAGTATTTATAAATTGTTATGGCGTAAATCTGAATTTGAACGTATGGGAGATTCGATTCATCACCTTCACCCAGTGCGTTTTCTTGGGCATATTTTTCACTCCAAAAATTTAACAAACTGTATGCGGACAATTCGACGAAGCTATTTTAAATGGAATAGCTTTATGGTGGGCCTTAAACTTAGAATCGTCGAGGAACATAGAGGCAAAAATATTCGCCCTTACATTTATGGCTTCGCTGACTATATCGATCGAAACCCTGAAGATATCATGTACTATGTCGATAGTGCCGATTGGGATGGACTCATTAAATATCTATTAAATTCCTGAGAATTTTATGCTTTTTCACTATATCGATGGGCAAATTCTTCCCGAGTCAGAGACTAAGGTTTTAGTTTCCGATCTCTCTGTCATGCGGGGCTATGGGGTCTTTGATTACTGCCGTATTAGAAACGGGCGGCCTTTTCACATCGAATCTCATATAAAGCGTTTTAGAGCATCTGCAAAAGGAGTTCATCTGCCTTTTCATTGGACCGATAGTGAAATCTTAGAAATTATTGAATCGCTTATCGAAAAAAATGGGAATAAAGAAATCTGCTTTCGTCTTTTTTTATTAGGAGGAGAGAGCTCAAATGATTTCATTCTTCCATCAAATGGACCTCGCCTTTCGGTTCTCTCTGAAATGCCGCACCCCTATCCGATGCGTTATTATCGTGAGGGAATGGATTTAATGACGTTCGAAGAGCGGCGTTTTCTTCCTTCAATTAAAACAACAAATTATTTGCCTGCAATTCTTGCTTTAAAAGAAGTGAAACATGCAGGAGGGGATGAAGCCTTATTTGTGAGCTCAAAAAAAGAGCTTTTAGAAGCCACAACCAGTAACTTTTTTGCAGTTATCGATCGCAAACTCATAACGCCTCCTTTAGATGGCCGCATCCTTCCTGGAATAACACGTGATATTGTTTTAAAACTGGCCTTAACAGAAAAGATTGCTGTTGAAGAAAGGGCTATTGACTTTTGCGAAATCCCAAATATGACCGAAGCCTTTCTAACATCGACAAATAAAGATCTCATTTCTTGCCGCTCGATTGATGGAATCAAGATGAATGGGGGAGAAAAAGCAGAAATAACGCGGCTTTTACGAGAGCGATTTCATCAACATATTGAGCTTTTCACAGCCGCTTTTCTCTGATAGAAGAAGCGTTTTTGCTTGTTTGCCAAAGCACGATGTCGTCAGAAGTTTAGCCCCTCTTTTTCTCTGAAGATAAAGAGCGTTTCCATACTCCCAATCGGGCATTCCTTGATTGGGCTTTGTTTCATCTTTAGCCTCAGAATGAATACAAATTTGTCCCTGTGCAATAGCTAAAAGTTCCATAGCGGTCAATCCTCCAGAACGCGTTAATGTCATATGGCTCCAATAATAGAGGGGGGCAATGACAGAATCATCTTGGAAAGACATGGGAATAACGGTTAAATTTATCGGAAAATTTTGCTTTTTCATCACAAGATCATGGACTTGCTTAAGAAGACTTCTTTTTCGTGGTACGTGGTCGTTGCAAAAGACAAAAAGAGAGTAGCTTTTTTCTTTGGTACTTTCCCATTTGATGGTTTCAATAATTTCATTCACATAAAAAAGCGTCTTTTTTTCTGCAGGGATGCTCCCAAGCATTAGAGTAAAGATCTTTTCATCCGGTGAAAGGGTTATATGGATTTTTTCATGTTCAATTAAAAAAGTTAAATGGCCTTTCTGAAGAGTCTCTCTGATTAACTCTTTCTCTTCTTCACTATGAAATTGAATCGGAAGATTTAGAAAAGCACGAAGGGGTTTTGTTTGGATCAAAGATTTAAATGTAGGGCGTAAGGGCATCTCCTGGTAATCGATATTCTCTGTTTCTAAATTACAAAAATCACGCCAAAATGCTTCTTGAGTTTGATTGGGATAGAGAAGGGGTTGACTTGTCACAAGCCTTAGAGTGTTTTTGTCTTTTTTCGACAGGTTTTTGATTGGATCGAAAAAGTGAAAGCAATAATGAGTGGGAAGTTCGGTCAAAATTTTTTCAAATTTAATTTTTCGATTTTCTTTTTTTTCAACCCATTTAATTGCTTTAATAATCGGAGAGGTGAGGCTAGGTTGTGTATCAATAATATGATTGATTTTATGCTGTTTTAAAAGGAAAAGTGTCTTGAAAAAAATAGGAGTGCTAAAGAAAAAATCCTGAAGAATTTGCAGCGAGATAAGCCGGTTGAGCTTTGAAACATTTCCCTCAGCTTGAGCTTGATTCCACTGATTGACGAAAAAACGACCGATCCGCTTTCCAATCCAATCGAGTAAGATATCAACTACGATGACCTTTGCCGAGGGATTTTGTTTTATTATCTCTAAGTGTTTGGCCTTAGCAGCTTGTAAATGACCACTGCCCCCCGAGGAGGTGATAATCAAAATAGTCTTTTCTTGATGACCCATATCTTAATTTTATACTGCTAAGGACTTTCCAAACAATCTTCAATTATATAAGTTACTCTTTCATTGAAAGAAGGAATTCAGCATTACTTGCTGTTTTCTTTAATCTTTGAATAAGGAGTTTCATGGCATCCAGCGGAGATAAATCTGCCAAAGCTTGACGAAGGAGGAAAATCTTTTCAAGTTCCGTTGGATGATAAAGAAGTTCCTCTTTACGTGTTCCGCTCTTGACGATATCGATGGCTGGAAAGACTCGACGATCAGAAAGGCGACGATCGAGAACAAGTTCCATATTCCCTGTTCCCTTAAACTCTTCAAAAATCACCTCATCCATCTTTGAGCCTGTTTCGATCAAGGCTGTTGCGATAATGGTTAGAGAGCCGCCTTGCTCGATATTTCGAGCCGCTCCAAAAAAGCGTTTGGGCTTTTGAAGCGAGTGGGCATCCACACCACCTGTTAAAATCTTACCGGAGTGGGGTTGGATAGTATTGTAAGCCCTTGCAAGCCGGGTTAATGAGTCGAGAAGAATAATCACATCGTGGCCATATTCGACGAGACGTCTAGCGCGCTCAATCGCCATCTCAGCGACTTGAGTATGGCGCTCGGGAGGCTCATCAAAGGTTGAACTGATCACTTCGCCATTCACAGTCCGCGACATATCGGTAACCTCTTCAGGCCTTTCGTCAATGAGTAAAACCATGAGATGCGCCTCAGGATAATTCGCTGCAATGGCGTTGGCAATATCTTTAAGAAGGATTGTTTTTCCGGTTTTTGGAGGAGCCACAATCATGGCACGCTGACCTTTTCCAATGGGAGCTGCTAAATCGAGGATACGAGTCGAAAACTTGTTTCTATCGCCCTCCATGATAAGACGCTCATCCGGAAAGAGGGGGGTGAGGTTTTCAAAAAGAATTCTCTCTTTTGACCGATCAGGAGATTTATTATTGATGCGGTCGACTTTGTAAAGGGCAAAGTATTTTTCCTTTTCCTTTGGAGAGCGAAGCATGCCGAAAACGTGATCGCCCTTTTTTAAGTCGAAGCGGCGAATTTGGGCCGGAGACACATAAATATCTTCCGCAGAAGGGAGGAAGTTGTAATTAGGAGAGCGTAAAAATCCAAAGCCGTCGGGAAGAACTTCTAAAATCCCTTCCCCTACGATGACCTCGCCTTGTTGGCTTGAGAGTGTTTTTACAACATCAAAAACCATTTGAGACTTGGTCAAGGATCCTAAATTCTTAATTCCCAAATTTTTTGCAAAAGTATTTAGCTGATCGATATTCATGCGCTGAAGATCTGCAATCTTTGTAATATTGGGCTCTGTTTCAGGTTTTTGGGGATCTACCGGAGCTCTTGGAGGAAGCGGTGGGGGTAGAACTGTATGAGGCTCATTTTTTTCTTGGTCTTGAGCCTGGGGAGGTTCTTTATTCATAGCTGAAAGCGTTCTCCTAAATTTTTAAGAAGGGTCATAATTTCCATTTTTAAATGATTTATATCTCCATTATTATGGAGGACAAAATGAGCTTTTGAAGCTTTTTTATTAAAGGGCCACTGAGCTTTTGATCGTCTTACGAAGTCTTCTTCAGTATGGCCGCTATTTAAGTAGCGTTTTAAGCAATTTTTCACATCAGCACCGACAACAAGGATTGTATCGAAGTAGCTTTCCCACCCTAATTCAAAGAGAAGGGGAATTTCAACAACTAGGCAGCGAGCCTTGCCCTCCTTTTCTAGGCGCTCAGCGTCATTTAAAATCTTTTTTAAAATCAAAGGGTGAACAAGGGATTCAAGTTCAGCCAGTTTTTCTTGATCTTTAAAGACAAGGGTTGCAAGTTTTTTCCGATCAATTTCACCATCTGTTGTAATAGATGCTCCAAACCTCTTGATGATAGATTCTTTAAGAGAAGAGTTGGATAGGTAAAGTTGATGGGTAATCTTATCGGCATCGAGGCGGTAGGCACCAGACGCTTCGAGTATCTTGGCAAGCTCTGTTTTACCTGAGGCCAAGGTGCCGGTCACTGCAATTTTCTTTAATTTTAACATTCGCCCCAATTTTTTCCAAAAGAAATGTCCACGGTGAGGGGGACCTTAAGAGGGAAAACCCCCTCCATCGTACTCTTAACGAGTTGTTTAAGCTCTTGAAGATCGGAATCTTTTACTTCAAAAATGAGTTCATCATGAATTTGAAGGATCATCTGGGCGTCTAAAGATGAGTTATAAATTTTTTTATATATCTCTAGCATGGCCATTTTAATGATATCTGCCTGAGTTCCTTGAAAAGGTGTATTGACCGCTAAGCGCTCTGATGCGGCCCGAATATTTGGATTAGAGCTCTTAATATTGGGAAGCGGACGTCGTCTCCCTGTCATTGTAGAGGCGTAGCCCTTTTGCCTTGCCTCTTCGACTAAGTGATCTAAGAAGTTTTTCACAGCCTTGATATTTTCGAAATAACGCTTAATGAATTCACGGGCCTTTACAAATTCGATGCCAAGCTCTTGTGCAAGTCCAAAAGGGCCTTGCCCATAGATCAATCCAAAATTAACCGCTTTCGCCTTGTAGCGCATTTCTTTTGTTACTTCATCAAGAGGGACGTCAAAAACTTTTGAAGCGGTAAACGTGTGAATATCTTTTTTCTCTTTAAAGGCTTTAATCAATACCGGATCTTCTGAAAGATGCGCTAAAATTCTCAATTCAATTTGGGAATAATCAGCTGAAAGAAAGCTAGAATCTTTTTTCTCAGGATGGAAAGCTTCGCGAATTTTCCGTCCCTCTATTGAGCGAGTCGGAATATTCTGAAGATTGGGATCTGTGCAGGAGAGCCTTCCCGTTGCGGCCACCGACTGATTGAAAGAGCAGTGAATTCTTCCTGTCTTTGTGTTTACTTGCTTCGGTAGAGAGTCGACATAGGTGGAACGTAATTTTTCAAGCTGTCGATACTTTAAAATTATTTTTGCGATTGGATTTTCTTCAGAGAGTGCATGTAAAATTTCGGCGCCCGTTCCAAGTGAAGTCCCTCTTTTTTTTAAAGGCCGTTTGATTTTTAGCCTTGTATAGAGAACTTCGCTCAACTGCTTGGGGGAGTTAATATTAAACGTGTGATTGGCTAACCGGTAGATTTCATCTTCAAGCTTTTTGATTTTTATCACGAGCTCTTTCGACTTGATTTTCAGTTTCTCAGCATCGAGGAAGATGCCCGCTCTTTCCATTGAAGCGAGCACCGGAATTAGGGGCAGTTCGATTTTGTAAAATGTTTTTTCAAGCCCGAGTTCAACCAATTTGTCTTCAAATATTTTTTTCAACCTAAAGGTATAGTCGACATCTTCCGAGCAGTAGTCAGAAACCTCTTTAATGGGAACGTCCTTCATCGATTTTTCTTTTTTCCCTGAGCTGATTAAGGACTTGATGGCTGTTTTGACTTTCCCAAAGTATTCAAGAGTAAGCGGGTCTAATCCATGGCGGTTGCTCTCCGGAGAGATGACGTAAGAGGCGAGCATTGTATCAAAACTCACCTTTCGAATCTGTATGCCATAGTTCTCGAAGATATGAAGGTCATATTTAATGTTATGGCCAAAAAAAGAGTGATTAGGCGAGTTCAATAATTTCTTGAGCTCTTTTATAATGAATTCTTGCTCGATTTCTCCATTGAAAGGGACGTAATAAGCCTCCCCCTCTTTGAAGCAAAAACCGATCCCAACAAGTTCTGCATCAATAGGAGAAAGCTTTGTGGTTTCTGTATCGATTGCTATTTCTTCGGCAGCATAAAGAATTTTTAAAAGATCTAAAAAAGCCTCTTTTGAATTGATGAGGTGATAGTTGACTTCAATGGCATTAGGGCTCTTTATGGATGTATTTTCTTCTCGATTGGATTGTTCACTTTTAATCTCTCTTAAAAGAGAGGTAAAGTTCATCTCTTCATAAAGCCTTATCAGTCCCTCTCGATCGGATTTTTGTAAGAGATACTCATGGCTTTTTGTTGGCACAGTCAAATCAAGGTGTAAAGTGGCAAGCTTTTGACTTAAGAAAGCATTCTCACGATACTGAATGAGGTTTTCCTTTCGCTTACCTTTTAGCTCATCGATATGCTCATAAAGATTCTCCAACGTTTTATACTCGCCAAGAAGAGTTGAAGCAGCTTTAGGTCCTAGACCTGAGACTCCCGGAATGTTATCAGAGGTATCACCTGTAATTGCAAGATAGTCGATGATTTGATTGGGGTGTACTCCATAAAGATCCAATACTTTTTGTGAATCTATGATGAGGTTTTCTTTGTAGGTATTCAAGAGAAAAATGTGATCGTTTACGAGTTGACAAAGGTCTTTATCACTTGAGCAGACGAAGACTTTAGATCCCTCTTTTTCGCCCCATTTTGCAACGCAGCCAATGATATCATCCGCTTCCACACCCGGTAAACTTAAAAAAGGGAGGCCCGCTAGTTTACAAAACTTGATTGCAAGATCGAGTTGAGGGAAAAGATCATCGGGCATTTGTTTTCGATGGCTTTTATACTCTTTATAAATAGCTGAACGGCTTTTTTTATTATCAGGACCATCGAAAACAGCTATAATATGGGTCGGGTTAAAATCTTTTAGAATTTTTTGGTAAGAACGAATGAATCCGAAGAGGGCATTTGTTGAAGCCCCATTTTTATTCGTCATTCCTTTTATGGCAAAGTAGGAGCGAAAGAGGTATTGAACCGCATCGAGAATGTAGAGTTTGTCCATGAGGAGTTAGGGCTTAAATAAATAGAGAAAAGGCTCTTTATTAAAAGGCGTCTCCTCAAAAAATTCGTGCTTAATTTTTCCAGTAAGAAGGGGGGATTTTTCTTTAATAAGGTCTTGGAGAAAAGGCGTCTGTGATTTTAAAGACACAACCTGATACTCTCCATCAATTTTAGCGAGTTTTACGAGTTCATCCAAAGCCTCGGCATAATCGCCTTGATAGTCATCGATGTAGCCATACTCAAGAGCGAGTGGGGCAGGATAAATATTGGCGCCATAAACCTCTTTTAGGTTTTCTTTTGTCAAACGGGGACGGCTTAAAGCTACGATAGAGACAAAACGCTCATAGAGATATTCTGAGACGGGTTTTAGAGGCTTAGCTTCCTCCTCCGACCATTCTCTGTAGGGATTCAGAAGATCTTTATCTTTTCCTTCAATGAGACTGAGCTGTTTGACGCCATATTTTTGCATTAACTCATAAACGTTAAAGTTCGGCCCCATGATGACTCCGACAGAGCCAATGATGCTCACAGGCGTTGAGATGATTTTGTCAGCAGCGCATGCGGCATACATAGCGCCCGATGCGCAAAGTCCATTTACAAAAGCGTAAACGGGAACCTGATATTTTTCTTTATAGGTCATAATCATGCGATAGAGATTATCGGAATCGATCGCAGAGCCTCCGGGAGAGTTGATATCTAGCAAGACGGCTTTAACCCGTCCTTCCGATAGAGTAAACCCTTGAGAATCGTCGAATTGTCTTTGATAATCAGCAGATTGTTTATGACGGGATCCAATTACGCCTTGAATATTTACCTTTAAGACAATCGGGGAGTTAGAGGAGAGAGGCGTTCTCTTTCCATTTGCGTCAGGTTCGATTTGAATAGTGGTTTGTTCCATAACAACATGGGACTTGCTTAAAAAAAGTGAGAAAACAACGACAATGATTCCAACACCGATGAGCGCCCCGATGGTTCCGAAGAGGGCTTTAGCAAACGATCTTAAAGCTGACACAAAAATAGACTCTCTTGATAAATTCATAAAATTCCATCTTAAGACAAAGTCAGATTTTTGTCGCCTTTTTTTCGCTAAAAGTGTAACCCCTCTGGCTTTAGTCAGGGGAAGTTGTTAAGATGGCTGTAGTCCCGGCGGTAAAATAGAGGGGTCGAGATGGTCTAATATGCCTTCAGATACTAAAGCGAGTTCGATGGCAAAGTAGCTGCTTTGCCAGTCCTGCATTGAACCTGTATTATATTGAGATAAGTCCTGTTCAAAACAGGTTGCTACTTGGGTGATATCATCTTCTGTTACATCGGATGGCAAATTGCCCGTAGCCTGAAGCCCTGCAAGGGCGACGAGGAGGGGACCTGTAAATTGCCCATACCCGAGTCCTGTGGGTGTGAATGTCACAGTGCCATTGTCCCAATTGAGATAACTGCCGTTGTTGGAAAAAATGTTACTAACCAAGGTGTTGAGTGAAGCTTCGACTTGAGGCTCGATACCAAGAGGATCTTTCCCTGTTTGGTTGCAGACGAGGAGGTACTCTCCAAACCGCATTAAAGTGCGTGTTGCATCGAAGCCAAATGAACTGGGGCCGCTGAGGCTCCACGGGGTATCGGGAATCCATCCCCCATTGGAATTTTGGATATCAGTGATATAAGACATTGTATTTTTGGCAGCTTGTTGGAGGATTTTGACATTATTGGCTCCATTTATGGGATCGTTTTTTTCCTCCCAAACAACCATCTCGGTGAATTCTGTGGGATCGAAGTAATCAGGGTTCATAGCGTCATGTCCCCAGTTGTCAAGGGTCATAACGGGATCGTAAGTTGTTCCGTTAATAGTGACCGATCCAATGTCGCATTGAATGAAGCTATTGATTGTGGTTGTGATGAGATCTTTAAGAGATATTGACTGATAGGTATTAGGAGCCCCAGTGTCTGTAGGGTCCTCAGCTGTCATGGGTCCCCATTTATTGTAGGCCTCGATCATGGCCCCAATAATATCTTCGTCGGCATCGGATGCAGAGGAGACGAAATTAGAGGGGAGGTTTGAGTAGGGGCCTTCAGACGGCAAGTTGCCAATGTCTGGGGACCAGCCAATCAGACCAAATCCTTGGGGGTCATTACGGTATTCTTCTGTTTGGTTAGCTAAGTAAAGGTAGCCATTTAGCAGTTGTTGGAAAAAATCCTTATCATTATATGCCACGGCATTTCTCATGGCATAGCCAAAAGCTTCTGAGGGTGTGTAATTGCTGATGCTTCCAGGTTGGCCTTGTGGCAGGACGTGACCGACTGGAAATGCCATGGTTACGCCGTTAACGGTGACGTCGATAACACTCACTCCGTCAATGTCAAGGGTTTGGATTGTCGCAGGAGGAGTGTCTGCAGCAGGAGCGGCTCCTTTTGATAAGGCGGCCCCTGCTGATTGGAGAAGGGGTTTTAAAAATTGTTGAACTGTGGTGAGATAGGCATTAAGAGCATTTTGTCCTTTGCCGGGCTGAACATTTTGAAGGGCTCGATAGAGATCTTGGGCTGTTTTTTTTATATTCTCGGGATTTTCGGCTTTCATGCGAGCTCCTTTTGTTGACCAGCTATAAAATAATTTTATTTTTGATGCAACAGGAGAGAGGTGCGCTTAAAGAGGAGGTCAGGGCACCGGACATTAAAAGAATAATTTCCATTTCTATTCGATTTTCAATTTCTTGATCTATCCAATATCCTAGTTGATATCCATAAATATTAGAATCTATTCATAGGATAAACGCGAGAGACGCAAGAGGCGGAAAGACGCGAGAGAAAGTAGTTAATGATTTATAATTTCTTCTCTCTGCCTCTCGCGTCTCCCCGCCTCTTGCGTTAATAGTTTAGAAAGGGGTGTGAATGAAAATGTCATTGGCAGTCTAAAAAGAATGGGTTACGGTTTAACCCCATTTCTAGGCGGATAAAATTATTATTTCAATGCCTGGTGCCCTGAAGAGGAGGTGTTCTTGATTGCTTTTTTTTTCAAGAAGAGATAAGATTAATCCCTTCAAGAGCTGCTTTGCTCGGATGGTGGAATTGGTAGACACAAGGGACTTAAAATCCCTTGGAGGCAACTCCGTGCAGGTTCGAGTCCTGTTCCGAGCAATCTTAAAACCACAAAGGGTTAAAGAAGGAAGTATCGACAGCGAGGTAAATTCTTCAGCCCGAATGGCACACTCGTGGCATACATTTAGATGATGAGTAAAGAAATTCAAAACTACAAGCCTATCATTGTTTTTAAAGGGAAAAATATTAGAAGAGCAATGCATAACAACGAATGGTGGTTTGTTGTTAAGGATGTTGTTGAGGCTCTTACGGATACAACGAATTCTACCGACTACATCAAAAAGATGAGACAGCGTGACCCATCTCTTACTGAAGGTGGGGACAAATTGTCACCCCCCCCCTATCTGTAAAAAATGCTGGGTTTTCAAAATTATTCAGGTATATTATCGATAAGGCAAAATGGCTTGAAGGTTTTTATGTTTCGTTGGAATCATCAATATTCAGTGGAGGTAGACACTCCACTACATGTGGCTTGGAATTTTTTCACAGATCCTAGCCATTGGCCCCTATATGATGATCGTATGGAGGCTTTTATCTTTGATGGAGATTTCAAATCTGGAGCTCAAGTAAAACTAAAACTCAAAAACAAACCAAATCACATTGGAATTTTGCTGACTGAAGTCAAGCCTCATCGTGAATATCGGACTTTAATACATAGTTTACTTGCTAAAGAGGAAAAGCTCACTTCTTTCGAAGTGCTTGCTCCCAATAAAACACGAGTCACATTTCAAATTTGTGTTCTGAGCTGCCTTGTCCCTTTTATAAAATCAAAACTCCTGAAAAACATCGAAGAAGCTCAGGCTAAGTCCGCTCAAGCCTTGTTTCGGTATATAAGGCAATTTTCTTAAAAGGAGGTTACGCTTGCGACCTCCGCCACTTTTTTCTCTTCGGCCAAATATTTCTTCGCTCCGTGCAGAGCTGCTAAAACAGTAGCTGAATAGAGGCAATAAATGGTGATTGCTATGAATTTATGCCCTATATGGATGTTTGGCATCGCTACAATAAGAAAACAGCCTGTAAAGCTTGTTTGGAGCAAGACCCATGCTTGGAATGCAATAATGAGTCGATTCGACCTCTTCACAAGGATTAAATGGATCATCGACATTAAAAATACAACGACCCCAAAAATCATAAGTGGAGCTCCTTTAGGATCAATAGCAGCAAGGTTGAGGGTGCTGATGATCATGTAAAAAATTTGAGCTTTTTTAAGATAGTAGCTCAATCCATCTTGCGTAGGCCTTTTTTTTCTGGAAGTGAAGTAGATCGGAAACCAAATGATAAGGGCTGGAAATGAAGTTAGAAGTAAAAAACTAATATCTAAAAAGGATCCATGCGAGGCTGCTACAGTCATACAAGGAAAGCCTCTCCGAGAAATTTCGCTTAGCATTTGCCAGCAGTCGTGAAGAGCGTGTTTGGGAATATGATCTTGCAGATGCTTCAATTCAAAATTAAAGCATGCTCGATGTTTTTTGATTTCCATAGAGGAGTTATAGAAAAACGCTTCATACGCCTTTGTGGAATTGTCTCTGAAAGGAGCCCACTCCATATAGGGAGTTTCAATCTGAATTCGTTCTTTTACCCAAAGTGGATAGGAGATCTCATAAGGGGAAGATCGCCCAGGGTTGATTGATGAACATAGATAACTGTTGAGAGTATGGGATAAGAGATCAAGCTTCTTTTGATCTTGAACGGTTCGAGTGGGAAGGTTGTAGGATTCAACTAAGGTGACAATGTTGTTTTTTCGATCGTCCGAGGTTTCCATAACTTCTTTAAGAGAGGCAGTTCCATAAATATCTTGCATCCGAGAAAGGCAGTTTTGTGAAATCTTTTCAGCCCCTCGCCACTTTAGAGATCTTCTTAATTTGTCAGCATTTGCTTCATAAAAAGTACTTTTCATTGTTAGATGCGCTAAATCTTCCTTCACTACAGTAAATTGGCTGTCGATTTCTGTGGGATTTTCAACAACCGGTTTTGGAAGAGGGGTTAAAGCGGATGTGTTTTTTGTAAGAACAAGCCCCCAGTTATAATCGGAAAAAAAGTTTTTCTCTAAAGAGCCTCCCTGCAAGCTCCACGTGGGATCCACAAAGTAGGTGGCATTTCCTATCTCAAGTTGAAGCACAATATGGTTGAACACAAATGGGGTAGGCAATACGCCTGGAAGCGTTTTTCCTCTACTTGTGTGAACAAGGATCATCTTTGAGTGAATATCCATTGATTTAAGTAGAGCGTGTAAGAGGAAGGTTTTATCTTTGCAGTCTCCAAAACGGCGCTTAAAAGTGGTCGCTGGGTCTGTTGGCTGAAAGGCCCCCATGCCATCTTCAAAACCCAAATAACGAATCTCATCCTGAACAAATCTTAGAGCGAAAAGAGCTTGTTTTGATAAATCGCCTGAAGACTTTTGCCACTTTTCGATCAAATCCTGCATCTCTGATGAGCAAAAATCTTTTGGAAGATCGTAAAGGGGAAGGATATTTTGAACGACTTCTTCCCATGATTTATACTCACTCATTTGAATATGCGCCGGTGGATTGTACCACACTGGCTGATTCCGCTCTTTTGCATAGGGAGGCGTCTCAGTAGTTTTCCATATCCACTCACGTGTAGAAGGGGTGAGATCTCGAATTTGGGGATCCACCTCTATATTGACAAGTTTTGTAGAGAAAGTCAGGCTGGGATCTGCTAAAAGACGATGGGTGATTTTTTCGACCGTAAAGGGTCTTTGCATATATTCCCAATCAGTATAGTGCGAGGATGTAAGCGGACTGTTTCCTACAAAAGAATAGGCGTATTCAATAAGGTCTCCTTCTCGAATGTCGTCGAGAAAATAAACAAGGGTAAGATCTCCATTATAAAGGTTTTGTTCTAACTCTGTTTCTCTTTGAATCAGATTATGGCGAGCATTTTCTAGCCTGTCATGCCACTTCCCTGCTCGAAAAATATGGATATCATGCATCACTATTTGAGTGAAGGAAGGGTCAAAGTCGATTTTTATCTGTGAAATGATTTCTGTGCCGCTTTGCGTTAGGGCTTTGATTGCAAAATGACAATAGAGCGTCTTTTCCTCTACGTTCCTTTGAGTGTCAATGAGAAGATATTGTAAGTTGACCTGTGATGGTTTAGTTGGTATGGCGTCAACGGGAAAATCATTGGATTTAATCCATGAAGGCGGAGCTCCTTTAGAGTGTTGTGCAATTTGTTCAGCTGATGCATTTAGAGAAACACAGGAAAAAAATAATAAAAAAATCGTTTGAAAAAGTGAAAAAGTTGAGCGCATGAGAATATATTCCTTACGGTATGTTTTTTAATTATTGCAATAAAAAACATGTTAGCCGGGTCAATCTTTAAAATCGATCTCATTGGCTTCATATTCAGACTTTGGTAAGAAGCTATACCGAAACAACTTCAAGAAGTGGGTTTTTGCGCTAGCGCCAAAGCACTACAATTCGTCGATCATAATGGCTTGAATCGTTTTTCAGGATTCATCTTAAAATTATTCAATAAGAACCCAAAAGTTCCCATAAGAGGCATATTTCAAATTGTGCTGACGTGCAAAATGAATCACAGCTCTTCTAACCGGTACATCCTTACCCCAATCCCAGTCATCACCGCACATTACACCATGTCCCTGAATAAGAGGAAACCAAGCTTCTAAATCCTTTAAAACTGAATCAAAATCATGAGAAGCATCGACATAAACCATGTTTGGGCGCAGAGATATTGCATGAACTGCTTCTAAAGTAGACATTTTCAAAGGAATAACTTTATCACACAAACCCGCGTGGATAATATTCGATAAAAATTGTTCATAAAGAGTGGGCAGCTTGTGATATACCTTCTTTTTAGAGGGATTTTGGTGCTCCTTACTGCCAAGCCAATGATCTACCGCGTATACAATCCCGTCTTGCGGAAGCAGTTTTGCAATAAAACGAGTAGAAAGCCCCAGAAAAGATCCTAATTCAACTACTGTATGTACGTTATGTTTTTTGATCAACTTAGCAATATTTTCTTTATTACTCTTTCCAAACCAACCAAATCCATCAAACGGTAACACATGATCTAGTGATGTATATTCTTCTGATCGTTCATGTGAAAAGCATGTGCTTGTTGCGAGACATGTAAAAAGTACTAATAATGATTTCATCATAACCTCAAAAAATAATGATTATTTATTTTTGTTTAAACATTTCCCTGATGCCCAATGATTGAAGACTTCAGCAGGATGTTTCAAAAACATATCCTTCGTCAAATATTTTTAACTAAATTCTCTTGTATTCTCTGCAATTTTTTTTGCTTTATCATCGCGGGCAGTCATAAAACCACTGGTAATTAGATGGTCCGGTTTAAAAGTATAGCTGCCGGAATTGAGCCTCCAAGCATAACCTGGATTGGTGCACGTTAATCCATCAAAACAAATTTGATATTTAAAATTCAAATGTTCTTTGATGAATACGATATTTTCTGAAACTGCTCAACGTGGGCTTTAAGCACTTCATTTTTATCATTTAAGATTTAATCGACTATAATAGGAGTGTCAGGCAGGCTCGGGGCTTTTTCTAACTTAGTATCTGCTAGGGCGGTCACGCAGCTATCGGACCAGACGTTGAGGGCTGTTTCAACCATGTCAAAAAGCGAGTAGAGGGGAAGGATGAGCCCCATGACTTTGAGGGGGACCCCCATTCCAGAGAGAAAGGCGGAGGTTAGGAAAAAGCATCCCATCGGAACTCCTGCGTTCCCAATGGCGGCAAGACTTGCTAAAAAAATCCATGGGATCATTTGAGCAAGGGTCAGTTCGATGCCGGATTGGCCCATGGCGAATAGGGTTGTAATTAAGATAAAAGCGGCGCAGCCGTTCATATTAATGACTGAGCACATGGGAAAGCTAAAACCGGCTGTTTTGGACGAGATCCCCGCTTTTTCTGCAGATTTTAGAGAAATGGGTAGCGCAGCGCTTGAGCTTTTTGTGAAAAAGGCGGTTGAAAGGGCGGGTAGCATGGCTCTAAAAAGGGGAAGAGGGCGTAGGCCCTTTGACTTGAGGATGGCAGGGAGAATGATGAGCCCCTGGATTAAGTTTGCTGCAATGACGCAGAATGAGTAGAGGAGTAATGAGCGCATTTCGCTTTGCTGCGTTTTCATGCTAACTATGAATTGATAAGTAAAGCCAAAGATAGCAAGCGGTAGGAGTCGGATGACATAGGATGCAATGCGAAGTAGAGCTTCAAATAACTCTTTCACAACTTTTGCGACGGTTTGGCAGCCTTGCTTCGGAGCTGTTTTGATCGCAACACTTAAAATAAGGGCGATAAAAACAACGCCTAATACATTGTTTTCTAGAAAGGGCTGGATAGGATTTTCCGGAATGATGGTCTTTAGATAGGAAAAGGTAAACGCGATAGAGGAGGGGGGCGCGTCGATATTTTTTACGCTGGGGGCTTGAGGATGGATGAGTACAAAAAGAATAAGGCCAACGGTTGCTGCAATGAGCGTTGTCAAAAGGGTGTAGAAAAATATTTTTTTAAACAGGCGTTTAAGTTCGTGTAGATTTTCTAAATTGAGAAGGGTTGAGCTAATCGATAGGAAAATCAAAGGTAAACTTAAAAGTTTAAGTATCCTAATAAAATTTTCACTTAAAAAATCTGCAAGTCCGGCGCTGCCTGGAATGTTGAAAAAAGCGCATGTTGCTCCTAATAAAAGGGCGCAAAAAGTTAGAATTCCATTTTTAAATCGTCTCATAGCGAGAGATTATATCAAAATTATTCAAATAAAGCGAGTTTCGGTGTATGAAACTATTCGATTGATTTTGACTTTTGTCTTGAAGAGCGGATGACTTGGAAAAGCTCGATGAATGCAAGGAGTCCAAGCAAAATGAAGAGCGAAAAAAGAAGGGAGGGAAGGTTGACGTTGAGTGTTAAGGCGATAAGGACAAAAAATTGAAGCGCTGTGATGACTTTCCCCCAGAGGATCGCCCGGCAGCGATAATCTTTCCACTGATTGGTCAGTCTCAAATAGAGGCCGAAGAGGCAGAGAAAAAAATCTCGAGAGATCATGGCCAAGGCTTGCCAGAGCACCAACTTTCCGTCGACAAGGTAGATCGATAGAGCGATTAAAACAAAAAGTTTATCCATTAGAGGGTCGAGGACGGCTCCAACTCGTGTTGTTGCCCGAAATCGGCGCGCTAAAAATCCATCTAATGCATCCGTTAGCATAGCCAGAAATAGGGAAAGAATGCGGATTTTAACATTTTGGACAAATAAAAGGAGCGCTAGTGGACCTCTTAGAAGTGACAGTCCATTTGAGAGTGTAAGAACTTGATTCATTCGTCTCGTTGTTTTTTTTTCTTTTTATACCAGAGGATTCCAATTCCAGCTACTGAGAAGAGAGAGAAGATGAGAATGTTGAATCTCTTCACAAGCCCCCCAACCTGATCTAAGTTTAACCCAATTGAATAAAAAAGGGGGAACAAAAGAGTGGCCCAAAGAAAGCAGGCCAAAGCATCTCGAAGAGCAAACCTTTTAAAAGAGTAGCGGCTCATTCCAGAGGACATGAAGATGCAGTTTCGGACACCAAAGGGAATGAATCGTCCTACAATGGAGGTCCAAACACCGTAGCGATTATAGAAATGGCTAAGGCGATTTTTATTTTCTTCTGAAAGGGGTTTTTTGAAAAGAGGGACGGAAGAGAGTTTATCTCCTAGCAAGCGGCCAATCCAATAGGCGATCCAAGCGCTGAAAATACATCCAAAAAGAAGTGAAAAATAAAGGGGTAGTGCTAAATGGGGGACGGTGGTTGCAGCTAAAAGGGCACTGAAAGCAAGCAAAATGTCGATGCTAATCGGAATATTAAGTCCTGCCAATAGAGCAGAGAGGAATACGACCCACGGGGCATGTTTTGCGTGATCGGTGACATACTGAATCAGCCCTTCTATCATTGGTTACCCCATAACTTCCTGTTTTTGAGGCTCGCTTGAAAATGCAGGAGTGCGGCTTGTTGCGCCTTCTGCTGTGAGCTCAGTAAACTGCTGTCCTAGATTTTTTGCAGCTGCAATCCAGATGCCAATCACGATCAAGAGAAGTCCGGCAACATAAGGGGTGCTCAGTGAAATACTTCCAAAAATCATCAAAAAACATTGATGGATAATCGATCCTCCGGACTTTCCGATTCTTGAGCCCACGCCATCGATGGCTGCTTTTCCCTTAAGCTTTGATTCAGGGCTGAGCGGGATAAAAGCCATCTCTTTAGTGGCATCGAGCAAGGTGTATTTACATGTCCTTGCCATGCAGTTTTGGATGCCTCCAAAAAGGACGCCGAGCGCAAGGGGCGTCGTGCCAAGGGCGATCGCAATCCCGCCGAGGCCCGCATTTTTAAAAAGGAGCACAGAGAAGAATACGATTCCCGTTACTAGCATTGTGAAGGGAGCGACAAGGGCTCCAAATGTCCAGCCGAAACGCCGAATTAAATTCCCGCATAGAAAAATGGAAACAAAAGTGGAGAGTGCTCCCATGAGCATCATAATCTTGCCCATATAGGCAGCAAAATCATTGGGATTGGGAATCAGTTCTTTGACTTGATCCTTCCAGACAACCTCAATCATGTTGATTGAGATGTTGTATGTGAGAACGATGACTGCAATGAAAATCAGGTATTTTGATTTTGAAAGATACGCGATATTATTGCGGAAGCTCATCTTTATCTTAGGGCCTTTTTTTGCAGCAACGCTTAAATCATGACTTTCTTCATGATCGATAACGTTACGGTTGAGCCAGTAAAATAGAGCCATGATGGCAAGGCCTACGATGGTAACGATGCTTGTGATAAGTAAGATGCATTTACCCCATGGGTCTGTTCCAAAGGGGACCCATTTATAAATCAATTCATTGGAGAGTAAAACAGAAATTTGACCTGAGATGATGCTGGCGATATTGGCTCCAAGCAGCAAGATTCCATAAAAACGCTTTGCCTTGTTGACGCTTGTTACCTCATTTGTAAATCCCCAAAATAGAACACTCATAATCATGGTGCTCCAAAGCTCACTCATGACGTAAAAGAGGGTAAAGGTCCAGTTGCGAAAAATGCCGATGAGTCCTCGGAATCCGTCGGGGGCAATCCCTTGTAGATGTGTGGCTAAATTATTAGGGTGGAGCACATCGCGGCAAGGATAGAGAATAAGTGCAAAGAGCGTATAAAAGCCGATAAAGAGAGAGATCATGATGTAAAAAACTTTTTCACGCCCATAGCGATTGACAAGCCGGGTGAATAAAATTGTAAAGAGTATGGCCATAGGGACAATCGCCCACACCTTAATAAAGGGGATGGCCTCGGCACCCGAGTGCGGCGCGGTGATGACAAGGGCATCTTTTGCCGCCCTTAGAAGGCTGTAGTTAATACAGATCAAAAAATAGATGAGAAACATCGGTAAGAATTTTTTTAATTCATTGCGATGAATCGGCCAAAGGAGTGTTCGGACTTTTCCGAATCGGGGTTCCGATTCTGAGGTCATAAAATGCCTTTGTTAAAAATTTTGTTATTCTTACGGCCCTACAGGGCTTTTGAGGAGCGGATCCTCGATTTGAAAGGAAGGGGGGGGAGAAAATAGTGCTTCTTAGAAACACGGCTTTAGGCTCATTTTGTTCGCCAAAATCTATTTAAACACGTAAATATTTAAGATTTATCTGGATGAAAAATCGATCATTCTTCCCAGATCTGAATAACTTCTCGTGTCCTCTTAATTATACTGGAATTTCATTAATGTGCAAGGTGCAATTTTTCATAAATTGTAAAGAAAAGATTAATTTTATCCTGAGAAAAATATTTTTTTAATCTATCGGTTTGAAAGGTGGTCAATTCCCGGCAAGTGGCCCTTTTCGATGAATTCTAAAGAGGCGCCGCCGCCGGTTGAAAGATGAGTAAACATATCTTGAATTCCGAGTTGATGAATCGCTGATAAGCTGTCACCGCCCCCAATTATGGTGTTCCCTTCAACATGGGATAAAAGTTTTGCTAATTCAAAAGTTCCTTTTGAAAAAGAGGGAATTTCAAAAATGCCCATCGGGCCATTCCAAAAGAGTGTTTTGGATTGTTGCAGAAGAGGCTCCCAATCGCTTAGCGTCTTTGGACCAATATCGACTCCAAAAAAATTATCAGGAATAGTTTCGCTTCCGGATATCACTTTTAATTCAGCGCTTTCACTGATTTCATTAGCAATTAAAAGATCCGAGGGAAAGTGCAGCCGAATATTTAAGTTTTCGCATGTTTTGATGAAATCTGCAGCGACACTCAAACTTCCTTCATCAAAAAGAGAGCGGCCAATCTTTTGGCCTTTAGCTTTTAAAAAAGTGAAAAGCAGTCCGCCGCCGATAAATATTTCATCTACCTTTTGGATTAATTCTTTAAGAAGGCCAATCTTTGTTGAAATTTTAGCGCCACCGAAAATAGCAGAGAAAGGGCGAGGAGGATCGTTGATAAGGGGGGAAAGATTTTCTATTTCTCTTTTTAGTAAAAAGCCCATAGCGGAAGCTTTTGGGAAGTAGCGCGTGATACTTGTAATTGAACTGTGTTCTCTATGACAGGCTCCAAAGGCATCGTTAATAAAAATATCACCAAATCTTGAAAGTTGCTCAGCAAAAGAGGGGTCATTGCCGGGTTTTTCTTCAGCGCGATGAAAACGAAGATTCTCAAGGAGTAGAACCTGGCCGGGCCTTAGTTTTTCAGCAAGGTCTAGAACATCCTGGCCAATTGAGTCGGGGGCTAAAGCCACCTCTTGACCGAGTAACTTTGAAAGAGCTTTTGCAACAGGTGAGAGAGAATATTTCTCCTGCTGTCGGCCTTTTGGACGACCTAAGTGACTCATTAAAACTAAAGAAGCGCCTTGAGAGAGGATGTAATTGATAGAGGGAAGCGTAAGGCGGATGCGCGTGTCATCTGTAATCTCTTGTTTATTATTTAAAGGGACGTTGAAATCAACGCGCATCAGAACTTTTTTATTTTTTAAATTTAGATCTGTGAGTTTTAATTTCAAAGATTAGAAAAGGGGTTAGAGGCTTGATTGAAAAGATGGCCTGATTTTCTTCGTTTAAGTTCATTTTTTATTGAAAACATTAAATCCTGATCAAAGGCTTGGTGGGAAGCCCACCTTAAATATTCTACAGGAATGTCTCGAAACACCCTTCCCTTATGTTTGCCAAGAGGCATGTTTTTAAGCAAGATTGGTTTTTTAAGTCTTTCGTGAACCTCTTTAGTCTTTTTAAAAGAGCGGGTCAATTGTTTAAAGACTTCAATATTGACTATGACATCATTCATAGCTCGATGAGCCCCCTCTGCAGGGATGTTGAAGTGGCTTCTCAAAGCTTCCAAGGAATTCGTCGGGCTTTCTCCATAGAGTCTAGCAAGGCGGAGGGTGTCGAAGCGGTTCAGGCTTTCTATATTGCAGGGGACTTGGCAGCGCTTTGCAGAAGAGGATAGGATCGTAATGTCATAATTGATGCCATGCCCTATGATAATATGATTGTCGATGATCTTAAGAATTGAGGGTAGAACCTCTTCAATTTTAGGTTTTCCCTGAACCATATGGTCTTCAATATGGTGAATTTTTGTCGATTCTTCCGGGATGGCGGTCTCGGGATTGATAAGCGTTTCAAACTGTTCGGTGATGCCGTCGAAATTGAATTTTGCAACAGCAACTTCGATGATTCGATCTTCTTTCGGGTCTAAACCGGTGGCTTCGATATCAAGGCAAATAAAAGTATCTTTATTGAGAAAGGTCATGGATTTTATTGAGTAATTCTTTTCGGCAGCGTCCTGTTTTGATCGAGTATAGACACCACGGGATCTCTTTTAAAGGATAAACCTCTTTTAAAGCAGATAAATTTTTTTCTACCTGGTCTTTCTGTTCTTTCGGTTTTAGTTTATCGCTTTTGGTAAAGACAAAGAGAATTTTTTTATCATAATGCCGCGCCCAATCAATCATCTGGAGATCATCAAAAGAGGGCATTCGACGTAAATCGAGCAAAATAAGAAGGAGTTTTGGGCGGCTCTCTAAATAGAAATGAATGATTTTCGACCATTTTTCCTTTAGCGAGCGAGCTACTTTCGCAAATCCATAGCCTGGAAGGTCGACAAAAGTGAATTCTTCTGTCAAAAAAAAGTGAATGCCTTTTGTCTTTCCCGGTTTATTAGAAATTTTAGCAAGATTTCGGTTCATTAAGTGGTTGAAAAGAGAAGATTTTCCGACATTGGATCTTCCAATGAAGGCGATTTCATTATCATAAGAGGGAATTTTTTCAAGCTCATCCTGAATCAGTGTGACAAAAGAATTAAGCAGTTCCATATTGAACCTCAACTCTTCGGGTATTCCCCTCTTCATGAAAGAGGTGGATGTGATGGGTCTTTTTCGGGAGGAGAGTGTCTATGCGCTCTGGCCACTCCATGCAGCAAATCCCATCACTTTCAAAATATTCATCAAAACCCATTGCTAAAAAATCGCCGGGCCCCTTTAGACGATAAAGATCAAAGTGATAAATCGGAGGCATTGCTTCATAAATATTGAGGTAGACGAAAGTGGGGCTTGTAACCGGATTGTCAGACAATCCCTGAACAAAAGAGGTCTTTCCAGCGCCAAGCTCTCCATGTAAAGCGAGGATGTCACCCGGCTTTAATCGGCTAAGAAAGGAGCGTGCAAATGCGTGCGTGTCATCTAAGGATTTTAAGATCATGCATTTTCATCTTCGAGCCAATCACTGACGAAAGGCTTAAACTCTTTGTACTCACTTAAATCTTCTACAAATTTCGAGATTTCGCTTTCATCGAGATGCTTCTGAATAAAGTTCATGAATTCTTCTTCGATTTTATAGCGATTTTGAGAGGGAACTTCGATTAATGAGAGAGGCTTGAGTTGATTTTTCTTGAAGTCATCCATAACCGCTTTTTTCGTATTGAAAAGTTTTCCGGTAATGGCTGAAGAGTAGACGACCTTTTTGATCGGCTCCTTTTCCTTTTGGATGTAATTTTTCATCACTTCCGGATCTTCAGAAATAAAGAAGCGTTTAATCTTTACACCGCCATCGTTTTCATTATTTTCAGAGCAATTCGAAACCCATTCATAAATTGCATCTTGTGGATTGGGATGAGTGTTGTCGCCGAAGACTTTTCCCGTAAAAGGACAAATATAAATGCGCTTTGTTGCCGCATTGACAGAAGGCTGGCCAAACTGAATCTTAATTTCCGTCTCGCGCCAGATTTTGCCCTCTTTTTCGAGTTTATCAATTAACTCCAGCTCGCTTTGATAGATCTTTTTTTCGCGACCAAATAAGACAGGATGAATGTTAAATTTTCTCTCTAAATAAAAGAAATAAGTCGTAAGAAGATCGGCTTTTTTATTTTTCTTGAGAAATGATTCAAGTTTTTCTTTTAATCCACTGGAGATAGACATAATTGACACCGCATTAAGATTAGACGATGAGCATAGTCCAATAAATCTTTATTTTCAAGCCTCTTTTTCTCAAAATGAATGCTTTATTAAAATTAATGTTTACATCTCTTCGCGATAAGGAGAGTTTGAGTGTTGATCTCGAACTCAAATCATGCTATCATCAAAGCCAATTTTAGTTTAATTCTAAGAAGAGGCCCTATGCAACCGGTTTTAGAGGAAATTCTTGTCGATGGATACCATAAAGTCCTTAAGGTCACTGAACCGGAATCGGGTTTAGTCGGCATTATCGCGATTCATGATGTTCGGCTTGGGACGTCGCTTGGCGGCATTCGCATTCGTAAATATGGCTCTTTTGATGAAGCGCTAACGGATGTTTTAAGGCTCTCTAAGGGGATGACTTATAAGTCTGCTATGCTCGATAAGGGATTCGGCGGCGGGAAGAGTGTTATTATTGCTGATCCAAAAAATGAGAAAACGCCTGAGCTTTTAAAAGCTTTTGGTCGTGCGATCGAGAGTTTAGGCGGTGAGTATATCGGCGCTGAAGATAGCGGATGCACGACAGATGATATGAAGATAATTCGGGAAGAGACTTCCTATTTAGTGGGGCTTGTCGATAAAAAAAGCAGTGGCAATCCTGCCCCCTTTACTGCTTGGGGCGTATTCCGGGGTATTCAAGCGGCTCTTATGAAGGTGCATGGCTCGACTTCTTTGAAAGGAATTCGCGTTGCAATTCAAGGAGTGGGGTCTGTTGGAGAAGAGTTGGCAGGCTATCTATTTTGGCATGGAGCTCAGCTGATTTTAGCCGATATCAATGAAAAAAAAGTAGCAGAGCTAGCTCATAAGTATCATGCAGAGGCGGTCTCAACTCATGATATTTTATCGACCGAGTGTGATTTGCTTGCTCCTTGCGCCCTAGGAGGCATTATAAATGAGAAGAGTATTCCTCACCTTCAATGCAGAATTGTAGCCGGCGCTGCCAACAATCAACTCTTGGTGGATGCGGATGCGGATCGAATGAAACAGCGAGATATTTTATATGCGCCTGATTATGTCATTAATGCAGGCGGATTGGTCAATGTTGTGAATGAATTAGAACCTGATGGGTATAATCCAATCGTTTCTCGCGATGAGATTGAAAAAATTTATGAGCGATTGCTTTCGATTTTCAATATTGCAGAAAAAAATGACACATCAACAGAGGAAGCGGCAAAGTCACTTGCTGAATACCGCTTAAAGTACACAATTGGCAAACGTGAAACCCAACTCTGCATCCATCATTAATTGTTTGAATCTCATCGATCGCGTTAAGGGAAAGATCGAGTTGGCTATTTTAAGCCGGTTCGATCTTCCTAAAAAAGCGCTTGTCTCCCAAAGCACTCAGGAGCATTTTGGCCATTATCAATGCAATAATGCTTTGAGTTTGGCAAAAGAGCTCAAGTCAAACCCTCGTCTTATAGCAGAGCAGCTGATTTTTGCGATTGAAGATGAAGAGAAGATGATTGCGAAGATGGAGGTTGCAGGTCCAGGTTTTATCAATATCTTTTTAAGTCCTGACTTTCTAGCTAAAGAACTCGATACGATTTATGAGGACGCTCGTCTCGGGGTCCCTTTGCTCCATGAGAAAAAGCGAATGATCGTTGAGTTTTCCTCTCCTAATATCGCCAAAGAGCTTCATGTGGGTCATTTGCGCTCAACGATCATTGGAGATTCATTGGCGCGTCTTTTTGAATTTTTGGGACACGATGTCTTGAGACTCAATCATGTAGGGGATTGGGGCACGCAGTTTGGAATGTTGATTGCTTATCTAAAACGCTTTGAAAGGGCTTTTTTAGAAGAGAAAGAGAATGCGGATCTTGGAAAATTGATGCATTGGTACAAAGAGGCTAAAAAGCTTTTTGATGCTGATCCTGAATTTAAGAAAGCGTCCCAGCTCGAGGTGATTACGCTTCAATCAAAAGAGCCGAACGCACTTGCTGCCTGGGAAAAAATTTGCGCAATTTCAAGAAAAGGTTTTCAAACGATTTATGATCTTTTAGATGTTAAAATTTTTGAGCGCGGCGAATCTTTTTATAATCGAGATTTAGCAGGCGTTGTCGAGAGTTTAGAGAAGAAAGGGCTTGTAAAAGAGTCTGATGGGGCGAAGTGTCTTTTTTTAGAAGATTTCAATATCCCCATGATCATTAAAAAATCAGATGGGGGCTATAACTACTCCACAACAGATATGGCGGCGATGAAGCAGCGTATCGTTGAGGAAAAAGCAGAGCGAATCATTATCGTAACCGATGCGGGTCAACAGCTTCATTTTCAAATGATCGCCAAAGCCTCTGAACTCTCAAAAGTTTTAGATTCAGAAAAAGTTGTATTTAATCACGTTCCCTTTGGAGTTGTTTTAGGTCCCGATGGGAAAAAATTTAAGACGCGCTCAGGTTCAACTGAGCCATTAATTGCGCTTCTTCAAGAGGCCATTGATCGCGCCTATCTTCTTTTAAAAGAGCGAATGAAAGATCTCTCTGATGAAAAAATTCACTCCTTTGCAGCAATCTTAGGAATCGATGCGGTGAAGTATGCAGACTTATCCTGTCATCGGTTAAAGGATTATATTTTCAGCTATGACCGCATGTTGAATTTTGAAGGAAATACTGCCGCTTACCTTCTCTACTCTTATGTGCGCATCCAAAGCATCAAGCGAAAGGTCAATAAGCCTCTTAATGAGGTGAAAGAAGCGGCTCTTTTTCAACTTACGCATCCAAGTGAAATTGCTTTAGGGCTCGCCCTTCGTCAATTTGGCGAGGCCTTAGAGATGATGGATAAGGATCTTCTGCCGAACCGCCTTTGTGATTATCTTTATTCACTTGCTGAGAAATTTCATGCCTTTTTCCGCGATTGCCGAGTGGAGGGAAGCGATGAGGAGAATAGCCGATTGCTCTTATGTGAATTCACAGGGCGTATTCTTAAGAAGGGACTTGAGATCTTAGGGCTGAAGACAATGGATCGGATGTAAGAGGCGTCTTGCTCTTTCGATGGGGGATTTCTTGGACATAGCGCGGCACGGCATATCCCGGAAGCCTCTCCCTTAATTCTTCGATTAGCTTTAACCCTTTTTCTATAGAGACCTCAAAGTGAGAGCCCCCCTCAATGGGATCAAATTGATGAAGGTAGTAGGGCAGAATCGATGCCTCAATCAGTTTAAACGATAGGGCGGATAAGGTTTCGATATCGTCATTTATCCCTTTTAGTAGGACGCTTTGATTGATGAGGAGCGCGCCTGCATTTTTTACATCGAGCATATTGCGTTTAATCTCTTCATCGAGCTCTTTTGGGTGGTTGCAATGGAGCGCAAAAATAATACTTAAGGGGCACTTTTTGATTAAATCTAAAAAACCCGAATCGATGCGCTCAGGGATTCCAATTGGAAAACGCGTATGGATGCGTATGATTTTGATAGATTCGATTTTAGAAATTTCATCAAACAGCATTCCAAGACGCTTATTACTTAGAGACAAGGGGTCGCCGCCGCTTAAAATGACCTCATGAATTGAGGGATTGTTTTTAAGATAGTTGAGCTCCTTTTGAAACGAAGGGTCAGAAGCGTAATCAAAATTTTGCCGAAAACAATAACGACAATGCATAGCGCACGCACCGGTTGCGATTAAAAGAGCTCTTCCGTGATATTTTTGCAAGAGACGACCGCTTTTACAAAAGGCGAGATCATCAACAGGATCCGGCAGATAGCCCGGGAGTTTGACCTTCTCGTCAGTTAGCGGAATAAATTGACGGAGTATTGGATCATCGAGGTTGTTTTTTTCGATTTTTTCCGCTAAGCGGCGAGGAAGATTGAAGGGGAAAGAGGGGGTTTTTAAAATTTTTTCTTTATTTTTTTCGTCAAGATTCAAAAAATTAATGATCTCATCAATCTTGCGAAAATTTCCTTTTTGAATTTCTCTATAATGATCTACCATAGAGAAAGTCTAGAATATTAAGAAAATATTGTCAAAAACCAAATCTTGAATTTAGATTTAACAGTTCATTAATTTTCTGTTCCGGAGAGGTGATGCAGCGTGTAATATCCGCTCCAAGGCTTTGTAATTTTTCCTCTAAATGCTCATACCCGCGATCTAGGAAGTGAAGGCCAAAAAGATCACTTTTATCTGGAGCGACCAGGGCTGCCATGACGTAGGCAAAGCCGGCTCGAAGGTCGGGGATTTCAATTGTAGTGCCTTTTAGGGGAGTGGGGCCGCGTATAATTAAGCTATGACCGAAATTTTGTTCTGCAAAACGGCAAAAACGCCCACCCAAACATTGGGTAAAAAGTTCGACAGAGGCGCCCATTTTTTTTAGAGTTTTCGTGTAGCCAAAGCGATTTTCATAGACGGTTTCATGAATAACAGAGGAGCCTAGGCTTTGAGTGAGTAATACAACAAAGGGTTGCTGCCAATCGGTTAAAAAGCCTGGATGGACATCGGTTTCGAGATGGATATTTCCGGAAAGAGGCCTTTCATAAAAAAACTCAATTCCCTTCTCCTTTACCAAAAATCCGCCACCAATTTCTCGTAATTTATTTAAAAAAATAATCATATCCGATTGTCTAGCCCCTTCGACAAAGACGCGGCCTTTTGTGGCAATGGCCGCCATTCCGAAAGAGGCCGCTTCGATGCGATCGGTGATAACGGTATGTTCGATATCGTAAAAGGTTTTGGTCTCTTGAATGTAGATGGAACGATTCACATCGACATGGATAATAACGCCAAGTTTTTGTAAAAATAAAATGAGATCCATGACTTCAGGTTCTATCGCTGCATTTTGGATCACGGTTGTGCCTTTGGCGCGGCAGGCAGCTAGAATGATGTTTTCCGTTGCTCCAACAGAAGGGTAAGGAAGGGTTAGGACAGTCCCTTTAAGCCCCTCTACGGCACGAGCTGAATAAGCGCATTCACTCTTTTGATTATGATAGTCAATTTCAGCACCCATTTGCCTTAAAGCATCGATATGAAAATCGACGGGCCTTTTTCCGATTTGACACCCTCCAATTGTTGGGATTACAATTTCTTCATCCGTACGGCCGAGAAGTGCTCCTAGCAAGAGTATCGGAATGCGGTTAGCTCCTGAAAATCGTTGGTGGACAAGAGTGGTTTTTAACTCCTGGGTTTTTACTTCCATTATCTTTTTTTTTCGATCCCAGGAGATCTCCATACCGATCTCTCGACAAAGATCGACAGTAACTTCTACGTCGCGGATATTGGGAACGTTATAAAAAGTGACCTTTTTATTGGAGAGTAAAGAAGCGACGAGCATTTTTGTAATGGCATTTTTAGCCCCAGAGGCCTTTACATACCCCTTTAGCGCCCTTCCACCTTGAATTTTGAAGTGCTCTTTCATGGGCATTAAGGTACTTGTTTCCCTCTTAAGAAACAAGTACCTTAATGCCTGATTCAGGGCACCAGACATTAAAATAATAATTTTATCCTCCTAGAAATGGGGTTAAAC
>JBBDIZ010000016.1:0-30183 GCA_040880145.1 Simkaniaceae bacterium
TGCTGATTAGTATAGTGTCCATGCTAGTGAAAATGGCTCAAAAAAACACGAATCGAGCAAGGGCAAGGGCAAGGGCAGGGGCAGGGGCAGGGAATTGGGGTTATGCAAGATGTCTAATTTCTTTGGTCCTGATCTCTACCCTTAAAACCGCCTCCTTAAAAAAGCCCTCCATGATAGAATCAAATTTTATGGAGGGCTTTATCATGGATTTTGATTATCAAACAGAATTAGAGAAGTATACCCGAATTTGGGAAATGAGCGAGTACCGTCTCTTTTCTCCTGGAGCAACTCTCTCTCGCATTTTCTTCTCTCACTTTAAAAACGAATTAAAACCTTTTGATCGTATTATTGACTTTGGATGCGGTACAGCTCGTATTGCAACACAATTTTTACAAAAAAAACTCATCGTAGACCTTATCGATATTGCTCCCAATTGTTTAGACGAAGAGATTCAAAATCTCATGATGTTTGCTCCTATTCAATTTTATCAAAACACCCTTTGGCAGCTTCCTGAATCACTGGAAGCTGCCGATTGGATTTACTCTGCTGATGTTTTAGAACATATCCCAGAAAACAAAGTGGAAAAATCATTAAAAGAAATGGCAAAAAAAACAAAAAAAGGGGGTATGCTTCAAATTTTCCTTGAAAAGGAAAAATTCAAAACCGGTATCGATTGCGACCTTCATTTAACCGTAAAACCGAGACAATGGTGGATTGAAAAAATCGAAAAGTACTGGAATATTCTTTCCATTTCTCCAGAAAAAGCCAGTCGTTTTCGATTTATTGCATTAGTGGGAGCTCCTCATGAAACTAATTGAGATTGAAAATTGGACAGAAAAAAATGAGCGCCTTTCAGCGGTCTTTACTCCTGATAAAGGAATGAATATGATCAGCTTTAAAAAAGGAAGCGTTCAGGTCATCGACCAAAAAACGAAACCCCTTTTCGAGGAGAGGGCTGCAGGCCTTGGCGCTCTTATTGGCCCTCATTTTCATCACCGAAAACCTTTTGAAATCAATACCTGTTTTGATGAAAGAATCTTCCCGCATATTCAAGGGTTAAGAAAGAAAAAGATTTTAGAACCTTTTTCCCATGGAATAGCCCGTTACGTCCCTTGGCGATATGACCATTCAAGCACTCAAATAGAGGCAAAACTCTCCTCGACTGACCTCTATCACAATACTCTAATCTCAATACTTGAGGGTTTTGAATTTGAGATGCGCCTCATCGTCCGCATGCTGCCAACGGGTCTCTATTTTCGCTACGACATCACTTCTGAAAAACCCTCATGTATCGGATTTCATACCTATTATCACCTTCCAAAAGAAGGCGGAAGCATCACCTCTGAGGTGTCGGGTACTTACCGAGATCAATCGACACTTAAGCCTCTAAAAAACGATTGGGTTCAAAATGATCAGCTCTACTTTACTCTCCCCCAAAAAGCAGATTTTGGCTTCTACCCAATGGATCCAATAGATTCAAATCGTATTCTCTATAAAAATCGAGATTTCTCCCTCCATCTTTTTTATGAATGCTCCTCTTGCGATCATAGCTTTCAAATCTATCATCCAGATGGGGCCGGCTTTGTTTGTATCGAGCCTCTTTCATCAAAAAACCCACAAAAACCGGAAAGATGTGACAATCGACTTGAGCTCAAATTAGAAATATATTAATAAAAAGCTTATGGGAAAAAAGCAAATCGTCATATTAGGAGGTGGTTTCGGTGGAATTTACACCGCGATGCATCTTGAAAAGCTTTATAAAAAAAATCCCGACGTCGAAATTTCTCTTGTCAATCGTGAAAATTACTTTGTCTATCAACCCATGCTAGCTGAAGTGGTCGGAGGATCTATAGGAATTTTAGACACGGTGAGCTCAATTCGCAAACTCCTTCCCAAAACACTCCTTTACATTCGAGAAATTGATGCGATCAATTTAGAGGGTAAAAAAATTATTCTAGCTCCTCAATTCAGCCATAAGCCCCTTGAGCTATCTTATGATTACCTCGTTTTATCCCTTGGAAATGTCACTGACTTTCGTGGTATGACAGGGCTTCATGAACATGCTCTTCCTTTTAAAAATCTAGCAGATGCCATTGCCATACGGAATCGAGTTATCGACGCTATTGAAGCGGCTAGCATTGAAAAGGATCAGGATCTAAAAAAGGAACTTTTGACTTTTGTTGTAGGCGGGGGCGGTTTCTCAGGAACTGAGGTCGTTGCCGAAATTAATGACTTTGCGAGATCCTTGGCAAAAAAATATCCAAGCATCGATCGAAAGGAGTTAAGAGTCGTACTCATCCATAGCAAAGAAAGACTTATGGATCGAGAGCTTTCAGAAAGTCTTGGAAATTATGCAGGACGCCTCCTCGAAAAACGAGGAGTTGAAATTCATTTTAACGAGCATTTAGTCTCTGCAACGCCACAAGAAGCTTTTCTAGAAAGCGGCCTTTCCATCGGAACAAAGACCATCATCTCAACGGTTCCCTCTTCTCCAAACCCATTGATCGAATCGTTAAAGCTCCCTTCTGAAAAGGGCCGAATTAAAACAGATCTCACTTTCCAGGTAGAAGGCAGTAATCATATATGGGCACTTGGAGATTGTGCATTAATTCCCCATCCAAGTGGTAAGGGATTCTGCCCTCCTACTGCTCAATTTGCCCTTCGTCAGGGAAAGGTGTTAGCTGAAAATATTCAAGCTCGGATCAAAGACAAGCCTTCTAAAGATTTTGGATTTAAGGGGCTTGGTATGATGGGGGCTCTCGGACATCATTCCGCAGTTGCCGAACTCTTTGGCAAGATCAAATTTTCCGGTTTTCTTGCCTGGTTTCTCTGGAGGGCCATTTACTGGATCAAACTTCCAGGCTTAGATAGAAAGATAAAAGTGGCTCTATCATGGATGTTAGATACCCTTTTTCCTCCCGAAGCTGTCCAGCTGAAAATTGCTCCTTCCCAAGGAATTGTACCCCTTCATTTTGAAAAAGACGAAATTATTTTCCATGAAGGTGATATCGGGGATTATCTCTATATCTTAGTCAATGGCGAGGTTGATATTCTTAAAAGAAAAGGCGATGGGCAAGAAAAACTAGCCTCTTTACAAAAAGGTGAATACTTTGGCGAGATGGCCCTTTTAAACCAGCGCTCTCGTACAGCTACAGTCAAGTGCACCTCTCCTGTTGATGTTTTGGCTCTTAAAAAAAATGATTTTGGACTTCTTGTTGCTAATTTTCAAGAGCTTCGCAATCAAATACATGAAACAGAGCAAACTCGGGCAAGAAAACTTAATTAACTTTCGACTGACCTTTTAACGTTGCAAAAGACCCAACAAAGATCAGAGCAATGCCTACAATACTGACGTAGTCAAGATATTGCCCTGTCATCATCCAATCAAAAATCGCCGCAAAAACTACCGTAGAATAAAGAACAGACCCAACTTTGTAGGTTTTCGCATATTGATAGGCTCTTGTTAACATCATCTGATAGAGCATCCCGACGATTCCAACTAAACAGAGCAGGCCAAATTGATTAAGTGTAAAGGGGGTCCATGTCGTTACAAGGGGCAAGACGGTAATCGGCAGGGACAAGAGAAGATAAAAAAGAAGAATTTTATCTGAAGACTCAACTTTAGTTAACCGCCGGATGGCTGTAAAAGCTACTGCACCAAAAAGACCTGCCGCTAAACCAATTAAAGATGCAAGGTTAAAAACTTTTTCCGAGGGTTTTAAGATAAGAATAACTCCCAAGAATCCTGTACATAACCCTATCCACACATTTTTATTCCATCTCTTGTCCAACCAAAAATAAGCAACCAACGGCAAAAATAAAGGGCGTGTGTAGCTAAGCAGCAAAGCATCGACAAGAGGAAGATATTCAATTGCATAAAAAAGACAATACGTTGCCGAAATGCTCGAGAAGGCTCTTAATAAATGAAGAGAAAAATGGTTGGTTTTAAATTTTGCTTTCGGCTTTTTTCCAATCAGAAAAAATGGAAAAAAAAGGGCTGCACTAATTAACTGCCGAAAGAAAACTACCACTTCATTTGGAAAAGTCTGCTCTGCAATCTTCACCAACACTCCCATAATCGAATAAAAAAGAGCTGCAAAAAGAGCAAAGATAATCGCAAGTTTTGTGTTGTCATGGCTCATAGTTCATGTTTAGAAGAATTCGTTGTTAAAAACAAGTGTATAGGGAAGAGCTGTTCGAGTATAATCCGTTAGTTTGAATTCTTCAGACTAATCCCATCCGGAATATGAAGAGTCGATGTTGGAAAGGCGCATTCAGCCCCTTGCATTGTAATGATATCCATTACTTTTAGAAAGACATCTTGCTGAATTTCTTGAAAACGAAGCCAATTTGTTGTTTTTGTAAAGGTATAGAGCATAAAAATAAGAGAAGAAGGTCCAAACTCAATAAGGTTTACAATTGTAATTTTATCTTGAGCAATTTCAGGGTGATTCGCAAGCATCTCCTTGACTTCATCCATAATCACTTTTATTTTTAAAGCGTCGCAGTAGCGCACTCCAATATTTGTTTTGATTCGTCGATTGGACATGCGTGAGGGATTTTCAATCGAGATCGTAGAAAATAAAGAATTAGGAACAAATAAAGGTCGTTTATCAAATGTCCGAATGCGTGTCGTTCTCCACCCAATATGCTCAACAGTCCCCTCCATTTCGCGATCAGGAGAACGAATCCAATCCCCTATCGAAAAGGGTCGATCGAGAAAAACCATCAAACCTCCAAAGAAATTTGCTAGCAAGTCTTTTGCAGCAAAACCGACTGCGATACCCCCAATTCCCCCAAACGCCACAACACCGGATACGGGGATGCCAATGGCCTGCAATGCAATTACTATAGAGGTAATGATAACGGAAACACGAAGAAGTTTTCCAATTGCTCTTACCGTTGTCTCATCAAGTCGATTTTTATCACGTCTTTGAAGTGAAAGAAGATTATCTTCCACACCCTTTGTGAAAGAGGCCAAAAACCAAACAAGAACGATGACGCCTCCAATGATACGGATAGACGGAACAGCCTTAATTAGGGTTTCTTCATTCGTAATATCCCCAAGAATATCAACAATAAATGCAAAAGCCAAAAGCCAAATTAGTATTTTAAACGGCTTGTAAAGAGCCGCAACAAGCGCCTCTTCCCATATTTTGTGATGTTTTTTTAAATTAGGAAGAATACGACGAAAGACTCTAGAAGCTATAAAGTTGGTAAGAAGAGCAAAAAAAATTATTAAAAAAACTTTAAAGGCCCAAGCATAAGTGCCAAATTGATTGGTTACGGCTTCTAATTGCTCCATTAAACGACCTCATTGGATAAAGAAGAAAATTCTTTATTAAGACCTCTAACGGCCACAAGCCAACCAATCACAACAATGAAAATGATCGGGGTAATAATTCCAGTTACATTTAATATCGATCCGGCTCCAACAAGATCGATCAGCCCGGCTTGAAGCCATGCAGATCCAGACTTTCCAAGTCTGGATCCTACAACATCAATAGCCGCTTTTCCCTTAACTTTCGACTCAGGGTCTAAGGGGATAAAGGCCATTTCTTTTGTCGGATCAAAAAGCGAATATTTCATAGTTTTACTTGCAATGTTCTGAATGGTCCCAAGAAGAACAATCAAAAACAGAGGCGTCAAACCAAAAAGAGCAGTCAAAGGAGTTAAATGCGAGCGAAACATATAGGCAAAAAGAAATAAAAGCCCCGTTAAACCTACAATGATGGGCGTTAAGGAGGCGGAGGCGTACCAGCCGAATCGCCTTAAAATATTTCCGCTAAAGAAAACCGCCATAATGAGAGGAAAAAATCCGATACAAAACGAAAATTTTCCCATAAATGCCTGATACTGACTCGGATCCGGGTACTGCATTTTGAGATTTGCTTTCCAGGTCACCTCAACTAAATTCAGGGCCAATCCATATCCGACAACCATAAGCGCGATGCAGCCTAAATACTTGGAAGAGCAAATGAATTTTAAACTTTCCTTAATCGAAAGTTTTGGTTTTTCTTTCTTCAAGTTCGCTTGTTCTTCGAGGGAATAAAACCGCGGATCCGTCAAAACATAGCGCGCCATCCACCAAAAAACCCCCATAACCAAAAATCCGATAAGGGTCGCTAAACTCATGACTTGCTTTACCGTTGAAATAAAATCATGATCTGTTGCAATCCAAGCGATTAAAGCGCCTCCAATCATTGGGGCAAAGTCGCCGGCAGCTGTAAATAATGTGTAGTAACGCTTCGCTTCCTTCATTTTTGTGATATTGTTGGCAAACGTCCAGAAAAGGAGCATGATGACCACTTGTCCCCAGAGCTCGGCCGTTACAAAAAAGAGAGAATTCATCCAATAACGAATCACTGCAACCCAATGAAGCTTTGTCGGCCCTAAAACCCCCTCCAGCCAACTACAAAGTGTCGAAGGAGTAAAAAATTCACTATATGGATAGAGCACAAATCCAAAAAGAGGAAAAAATAACAAAAAAGGCAGTAAACAAGAGTAGATTAGTTTTGAATGAGAGAGCCGGTTGCTCAGTTTTGTATAAATAAGGAGAACTAAAAAGGCACAAGGCAGGACGATATACCCTTTTAGTAGAGGGATAACCTCAGCACTTGACCCTGCAGAGGTCACAACAAGTGTATCTTTAGTTGTATAAAGTAAAATAAAATTGAAAGAGACCAGGAATTTGAGAAAAAGAAGAGGGACGAATTTTTTTAATTCATAACGATGAATCGGCCAGAGGCGCTGCCTCCACTTGCTAAAAGATGGATCAGTTGATTCGCTCATGTCCCCTAAATCTATTCTTTTTTTTCATACTGGAATTAAGAATAGCGTAAGAAATGCATTATTGTAAAGGTTAATCAGCTGTATACCGAAACCGATTCTTGAAGTCGTTTCAGTGTAAGATAAATCTTTAACAAAAATTTGCATTTCTCTATAATATTTAGAGATATCTTAAATGGAGTCATTATGTCTAAATGGAAAAAATCGTCGGAAGAATTAAAAGAAAAATTTATTTCAACTCTTCTAAAATACTCTGGTGTCGATCATAAAAAAATGTTTGGGTATCCCTGCTGCTTCCTTAGAGGAAATATGTTCACAGGCCTTCATGAAGAAAATTGGGTATTGCGCCTTTCTGAAAATGACCGCGAACTGATGACTTCAAAATATGAGGCTTCAATTTTTGCCCCTATGAAGGGAAGGGTCATGAAAGAGTACCGTATCGTACCCCTTTCTATCTTAGATTCTGAAAAACTTTTAAATGAATGGATTAATCGATCGATCCAATATGTAACGACCCTTCCTGAAAAGGTGAAAAAGTGAAACGCTGCCCTTGTCAGAGCAATAAATATTATAAAGATTGCTGCCAGCCTTATCATAACGGTCAAAAAAATCCCCGGCATGCGCAAGATTTGATGCGCTCTCGTTACTGCGCCTATGCTCTAAATCTTTCTAAGTATATCATCGATACCACTCATGAAGAAAATCCTTATTACCATAAAAATCTCAATAAATGGATAGAAGAAATTGCAGATTTCAGCCAAAACTCTCAATTTTTAGATCTGAAAATTTTAGAAATTAATGAGGGGGATACTGAAGCATTTGTTACTTTTAAGGCAATTATCCACCAAAATAATCGCGATGTTAGCTTCACTGAAAAAAGCCGGTTCCTAAAGTGTAAAGGCAGATGGCTTTACAGAAGTGGTGAAATTTTAGTTTAACTAATTTCTCATTTTATGCTAACGAGTAGTATATGGAAAAAAAACGTTGTATTATACGCTGGCTCATTTGGTCTTTCGCTGTTCTCTTCTATCTATATGAATATATTCTAAGGGTTGTGCCTTCCGTAATGGTGGGTGACTTGATGAGTTCTTTTAGCGTAACGGCAGGTCAGCTGGGGCTTCTCTCGGCTTTTTATCTTTACGCATATGCTCCTATGCAAATTCCTGTTGGAATCCTAATGGATCGCTATGGAGCTCGAAGGCTTTTAACCTTTGCCGCTACTGTTTGTGGAATAGGCTCATTTATTTTCGGTTTCTCCTCTATCCTTTCTTATGCTGCATTTGGTCGTTTATTAATGGGAACGGGGTCTGCCTTTGCATTCGTAGGCGTTGTCTATATTTGCTCTCATTGGTTTGAGTCAAAAAAACTTGCTCTTCTAGTCGGTCTAGCCAATTCCTTTGGGATGGTTGGTGCTTTTTGCGGTCAAGGCCCTATTAGCTATATTGTCGATCGATTCGGCTGGCGTGAAACCTCAATCTACTTAGGGGTTTTAGGGTTCATCATCGCCTTTATTATTTATCTCGTTATGCGTAATGAGCCAAAAAGAAGTAAAAAAGAAATAAAAGCAGATAAGAAAAACGAGCTCTCAACCTTTCAAAAGATCAAAGTCGTCAGTCGCAATCCAAGAACATGGATTAACAGCTTAATTGCACTCTCTTTTTACGCAACAACCGTTGCCTTTGCAGGGCTTTGGGCTGTACCTTTTTTAATGAAAAAATATGAGCTTTCTAAAGATGTTGCAGGTTTTGGAAGTTCAATGATTTTTCTAGGCTGGATCATTGGAGGGCCTATCATTGGCCATTTCTCAGATAAAGCGAAGAAACGCAAACCCATGCTTTTTTTATTTGCTCTATTTTGCTTAGGGGCCATGTTAGGTCTTATTTATTTTGTTAATATACCTGTCTGGTTTGTCTATTTCCTCCTATTTAGTATTGGATTCTGCCAGTCTGCAGAACTTCTTTGCTACTGCCTTGCTGTTGAGCTAAATCCTCAAGAAGCTAAAGGGACCTCTATCGCACTTACAAACTTTATGGTCTTCCTTGCCGGATCAATTATCCAACCACTCGTCGGCTATTTACTCGACCTAAATTGGAATGGAGCGAAATTAAATGGCGAACCTCTCTATTCCATCCATGATTTTCAAATTGCGATGCTCATCTTCCCTATAACATTAGCGCTTGCAGCAATCTTCACACTTTTCCTTAAGGAAAAGCGGCACCACGAGTATGTTGAATCACAATATTAGACATCTTGCATAACCCCAATTCCTTGCCCCTGCCCTTGCCCTTGCCCCTGCCCGAAAAGTTTGAAAAAGTTCTGGCACACAATACTATTTTTTAATATAAAGATCTGTTTCTCAAATCTATTGGTCATCTATAACGATTTAAAATTTTGAGTGATAAATATCGTAACAGAAGAAAAAGATTTGGATTGCGATTCAACCTGATCGCAGGGATTCAAAATTGGGAGTTAAAATAGGACAATAGCCGTTCCTTCTGTACAGAAACGAATTCTTTTACCTAATAGTGTCCATGCTAGTGAAAATGGCTCAAAAAAAAACACTAATCGGGCAAGGGCAAGGGCAAGGGCAAGGGCAGGGGCAGGGGCAGGGGCAGGGAATTGGGGTTATGCAAGATGTCTATTTTTCAAAAAGCTGGAATTGTTTAGCCCAATCTTCAATAAATTTTTCCGGTGTTGAAGGGATTTTGTAGGGCAGACATTTCTCAAAAGCTTTTTTAGGGCCTTGCCACTTAATCGTTACAGAAATTTTTTCAAATCTCATTAAAAAGATTCCCTTTGCTTGAGCCATAATGCGAAGTTTTGTGAGAGATAAAAGCCAGCTTGTCTCGATAGCAAAGCTTCCAAAACGATCTTTCAACTCTTTTGCAAGCTCATCAACCTCTTCCACATCTGCCATTTCACCGAGTCTGTGATAGATTTCAAGCCGTATCGATGTTTCTCTGATGTAATCTTCAGAGAGTCTCGCTGCAAGCTTAAATTCGATACGGGTATCGACAAAATGTGTTTTTTCATTTTTCAAAATGGCGTGAATCGTACGCTTTAAAAGTTTGCAGTAGAGATGAAAGCCAATGGAGGAGACGTGGCCTGCTTGCTGGGTCCCTAAAATATCGCCCGCTCCTCGAATTTCAAGATCGCGTATGGCAAGTTTCATTCCGCCCCCGTAGCCGCTTGATTCGACTAAAGCTTGAAGACGCTCTTTTGCATCTTGCTGGAGAATGCGCTTTTTGGGGACAAGAAAATAGGCATAAGCGGGGCGGTTCCAACGTCCAACGCGTCCACGAAGTTGATAGAGATCCGCCATTCCAAACGTATGGGCTCTATCGATTAGTATGGTATTGGCATTGGGGATGTCGATTCCATTTTCAACGATAGTTGTGGCAACAAGAATGTCGATATCGCCCGCTTTAAACTTATGGAATATTGAATCGATTTCACTTGCGGCCATCTGGCCATGAACGACTAGAATTTTAGCGCTTGGAAGTAAAGATTGGAGTTCATTTGCTTTTTCAAAAATCGTCTCCACACGATTGTGGATATAGTAGCCTTGGCCGTCACGGGCAAGTTCTCTTAAAAAAGCATTTTTTATTGTTTCATTGTGGTGCTCTGAGATAATCGTTTTGATGGGAAGGCGGTCTTGAGGAGGTGTCGTAATTGTGGAAAGAGAGCGAGCTCCAACAAGAGACATATAGAGTGTTCGGGGGATAGGGGTCGCTGAAAGAGTCAGGCAGTCAACACTCTCTTTGGCTTTTTTCAAGTGTTCTTTTACGCGGACGCCAAAGCGCTGCTCTTCATCAATAATAATGAGTCCTAAGTTTTTGAAAATCACATCGGGGCTTACGAGTCGATGCGTGCCAATGACAATATCGACCCCTCCATTTTGGACGCCCTCTAATGTCTTCTTGATCTCTTTCGCTTTTACAAAGCGACTTAAGACAGCGACATTTATAGGAAAATCTTTCATACGGGTCTTAAAGTTTTCAAAATGCTGCATGGCTAAAACCGTTGTTGGGACTAAAACCGCTACTTGTTTAGACCCATCGATAACGGCTTTAAAAGCTGCGCGCATGGCGACTTCTGTCTTGCCATATCCGACATCTCCGCAGATCAGACGGTCCATAGCCTTCTCTGAGCGCAAGTCTTCCTTCACTTTAAAAATCGCATTGCTTTGATCAAGGGTCTCTTGAAAAGGAAAGTCTTCTTCAAAAAGAGCGAGCTCATCGCTGTCCGGCCCATGAGAAAATCCTCCCTTAGATTCGCGCCTTGCTTGAAGAGCGAGCATCTCTTTTGCATAACCGACGATCGCTTTTTCGGATTTTTGCTTTTGCAATTGCCACTTGTTTGTACCGAGCACATGCAAAGAAGGCGTCGTTTCATTTGAGCCAATGTAGCGGCTGATCAGGTGGGATTGTGAAAGGGGGACATAGAGCTTTGAGCATTTCGCGTACTCTAAAATCATAAATTCTTCTTCAATGCCTAAGTGGTTTTTCTGCTTTTCAATTCCGCAGAATTTGCCGATTCCATTATGAAGATGGACGATGGGATCACCCACTTTGAGTTGATGAAATTCTGCTTGGGGAAGAGCGTATGAGGAGCGCATTTTGGGCCGAATAAGAGTTTTTCGTCCTAAAATCTCTGAAGCGGGGAGGAGTGTTTTTTTTAATTTGTGGTCGATATAACCACTTGAAAGGTGACCTCTTTTAAATTGGGCTTTAATAGGAAATCGATCACGCGCTGCTTTTTCCTCTAATCGGCTGGTTGTTATGATTGTTGTTTGGTACTGTGGCGGGATCTCTTCTAAATCAATAGGAGAGAAAAAGTGATGAAGACGTTTGGCCTTAATAGCTTGATTGAACATTTCAAAGCTGACCTCCTCTTTAGAGGGGGCATCGATCCGATGATTTAGAAAAAAAAGACGTTTTTGACAATGAGAATAGAACGTATCAAAAGTGAGGAGGTCAGAAGGGCCTGGTCCATTTAACGACTTTAAAGCCACCATTTTATCTTCTATCGCCAAACAATCATCAAACACAACAAGAGGTGGAGAGGGAAAGTAAGAAAAGAGGGTTATTTTCTCCTTTTCGAGAAGAATTTTTTCAGATGCCGGGCAGATCTCGACCTCTTTTTCAATGGTAAGCGATTTTTGCGAGGCAGGGTCAAAGCTGCGGATTTGCTCAACCTCATCTCCAAAAAATTCAATGCGGTAGGGATCAAAGGTATTTAGAGGGAAGATATCGAGAATATAACCTCTTAAGGCAAATTCTCCTTTATCTGAGACAACGCTGACGCGCTTATACCCTAAATCCTGTAACTGTTTGGGGATTTCATCGAATAGCCATTCATCTTGAGTTCTAACATGAATCCAGAGGTTTTTTAAAATATTTAAAGGCGGTACTTTCTGAAGAACGGCTTGTAGTGGAGCGACGAGAATGCTTTTTGAATTAAGCTTAGAAAGCGTTCGAAATCTAGCACCGATGAGGTCGGGAGAGGGCGCGATCTCTTCACTCGGCAAGGTCTCCCAGGAGGGCAGTTCCAAAATTCTAGAGGGAGCGAAATAGGTTAAATCTTCAAAAATTCTCGAACGCTCTTCGCTTCCTGCAATGATGAGGATGGGACCTGGATAGTCGTGTAAGAGAAACGCTTTTGGCGCATCCCAAAGCTCTTCCAAAAGAAGATTGTCTTGAGTCTTAAAAAGCGCTTCTAGCTGCATTTCTCATCGAGGAGGCTTTTAAGCTTTTGAAAGGCATTTGGAATTCCGGAAGAATCTTTTCCGCCAGCTGATGCAGCCTCTTTTTTACCGCCGCCGCCGCCCTTAATACAAGGACTGATCTCACGAATCAGTTCATTCGCAAAAATCCCTTTTTCAACAAAATCGCTACTCACTCTTAGTAAGAGTTGGCAGCGTCCTTGAGTTTCGATGGCGAGCAAAATGACAGCTGACTTGAGCTTTTGCATTAAATCATTGGCAAGCGGACCTAAGTCATCAGCCTCGACATCAACAAGAGCCGTTACAAGGGGAATGGAGGAGGCATTTTCAACCTTTTCCTCTAAATCGGAAACGAGATCTTTCAGCTGATTTTTGCGAAATTGAGTTTCGGAGACCTTAAGTCTTTTGTTATCGTCGATAAGAAGCTGCATGCGTGTCAAAAATTGATTGGATGGGCAGCCAAGGAGCTCGGATGCCTCAATCAAACGATCTTCGATTTCATAAGCATGGGCTTCACTCAAAGGCCCGCATGATGCTTCAATCCGTCTTAACGAAGAACCAATGCTGCTCTCTTTTAAAATTCTAAAATAGCCCAAGCTGCCAAGAGATGAAACGTGCGTGCCTCCGCAGAGCTCATAGGAGAAATCCCCACATTGAACCACTCGAACAATTTTCCCATACTTTTCACCAAACATCTGCTTGATTTCAGATTTTTTTTGAGCCTCTTCATAGGAAAGTTCATAGGTTTTAATTGCCAAATTCTCTCGAATTTTGTGGTTGACGATCAGTTCAATTTCCCGAATTTCATCTAATGTTAAAGCCTTATGATGGGAAAAATCGAAACGAAGCCTTTTGGCTTCAACGAAAGATCCTGCCTGTTTCACGTGGGGGCCTAGCACTCGCTCTAAAGCCCAGTTTAGAAGGTGGGTCCCAGTGTGATGAGCTGAAATGCGTAAGCGCCTTTGATGGTCGATCATTGCATTGACAGGCTCTCCTAAAAGAAAGGTTCCTTTTTTCATGATCCCTTTGTGGGCAATCACATCAGGAAAAGGAGCGTCAACACTTGAGACAGAAAAAAGCGCTTTATGGTGGGAAAGCTCTCCCTGATCAGAAATCTGTCCGCCTTTCTCGGCATAAAAGGGAGTGCGGTTTAAAATAATCAACCCCTCTTGCCCCTCTTCAAGTTTATCGACGAAAGCGTTTTCGTGAAAAAGTCCAATAATGGCCCCTTCAGAAAGTTCCTCATGATAGCCTGTAAAAGAAGAGGTTCCATGCTCATTCACAAATTGGGCAAAAAGCTTTGGAGAATCCGTTTCATTTATAGTTTGCCGGCTTGATCGGGAAAGCTCTTTTGCTTTTTCTTCAAGTATTTCATAAGCATCGAGATTGATCTTGAGATCATTATCTTTTGCGATTAAGAGGATCTCCTCTAATGGGAAGCCAAACGTATCTTTAAGTTTAAAGGCCTCCTCTCCTGAAATACAGCGATCTCGTTTTTTTTCTGCCTTCTCGATGACACTAGAAAGAATATTTCCCCCTCTTTTTAGCGTTTTGAAGAAATTTTCTTCCTCTAAGCTGATGATTTCAGCAGCGTGCGCTTCTATGCTTTTCAGCTCCGGATAAGCATTGCCCATCATTTGAGTCAAAGGAGGGAGGAGTTTAGCGAGAAAAGGACCATTTTGATGCAAACGCTTCCCATAGCGGATGGCGCGCCTTAAGATTTTTCTAAGAACATAACCGCGCATCTCATTACTTGGGGCAGCCCCATCGGCGATTGCAAAAAAAAGGGTGCGGATATGATCGGCAATCACATGAAAAGCAGGGGAAAGATGAGGATCTTTTGGATTATATTTTTGATTGGAAAAGCGCTCAATTTCAGAGATTAACCCACTTAAAATATCCGTCTGAAACACGGAGTCAATCCCCATTTTAAAGGCGAGAACGCGCTCTAATCCGGCGCCTGTATCGATATTTTTTTGAGGTAAAGGGCTTATTTTTCCTTTTAAGTCGCAGGACTGCTCCATAAAAACGAGGTTCCAAAATTCGGGAAAACGCTCTCCCCCCTCATCCTCAAGAGGATTTTGCGCTTTTCCGTAGGCCTCTCCGCGATCAAACAAGAGCTCAGAGCAAGGGCCGCAAGGACCGACATCCCCCATCGACCAAAAGTTTTCTTTCTCATCCATGCGGACAATGCGGCTTTCATCGAGGTGTTCTCTCCAAAGTTCAAAGGCTTCATCATCCTCTCGAAATACAGAGACCCAAAGTTTTTCTTTTGGGAGTTCAAAAACATTTAAAGTGACATCAATGGCGAATGCGATTGCTTCTTTTTTGAAATAATCACCGAAGGAAAAGTTCCCCAGCATTTCAAAAAAGGTCATATGACGAGAGGTGTGCCCGACGTTATCTAAATCATTATGCTTGCCCCCGACACGAATGCATTTTTGAGCGGAAACCGCTCTTGAATAATCCGGAATTTTCTTTCCGAGAAAAACATCCTTAAACTGATTCATGCCCGCATTGATGAACAAAAGAGTCGGGTCATCAGAGGGAATCACAGGAGAGGAGGGCACAAGAGTATGCCCACGCTCTTTAAAATATTGAAGAAATTTAAGGCGGATTTCATTTGATAACATAAGAGCTTGTCTTTTAATTTTTTCTCATAGAATATAGTTCATCTAGAAAAGATAAGCAAGTGGAGTCGAAAGAAAAATGGATTCAGACCTAAAAAAAACATTAGAAAAAGTGGCCAATACGATTCGACAGCTCTCAATCGAAGCGGTGCAAAAAGCCAATTCAGGTCACCCTGGACTTCCTTTAGGATGCGCAGAACTTGGCGCTTATCTTTATGGACACCTGCTCAAGCACAACCCGAAAGATTCAAATTGGAAGGGAAGAGATCGGCTGATTCTGTCAGCAGGCCATGGGTCGATGTGGCTCTATTCATGCCTGCACCTTGCCGGATTCAACCTCTCTTTAGATGAGATCAAGCGATTTCGTCAGCTCCATTCGAAAACCCCAGGCCATCCCGAATATCACATTACTGACGGAGTAGAGTCGACAACAGGCCCTCTTGGCCAAGGTGTTGCGAATGCTGTCGGCCAGGCATTAGGCCTCAAAATACTTGGAAAAAAATTCAATACAGAGCGCTATAAGCTCTTTGGCAATAAGGTCTATACCTTAGCCGGAGATGGTTGTATGATGGAGGGGATCAACCACGAAGCATGCGCCTTTGCAGGCCACCTTCAGCTCGACAATTTTGTTTTAATTTTTGACTCAAATAAAATCACCCTGGACGGCCCTTTAACTCAGTCCGGCTCCGAAGATACAGCCAAGCGTTTTGGCGCTTATGGCTTTGATGTTTTTGAAGTCGATGGCCATGACTTTGACGCACTGGACGACACCTTTCAAAAGATTAAAAAAGAGCAAAAACGCCCCGTGCTTGTTTTGATGCATACTGTGATCGGGCGCGGCTCTCCGAATAAAGCGGGATCGCATCAAGTCCACGGCTCTCCATTAGGGGAAGAGGAGCTGAAGCTTACAAAAGAAAACTTAGGCCTTCCGGAAGAAGCCTTCTATATTCCTTCAGCAGTACAAACTTTTTTCGAGCAGAAACTGCAAAAAGATCAAAAGCTGCAAAAAGATTGGGAAGCTCTCTATGAGGGTTGGAAAGAGGAAAATCCTGACCTTGCGAATCAATTTGTAATCATGAGTGAGCGTCAAATTCCTAAAAAGCTCGAAAAAGAGCTCATGGATCTCGAAATGAAAGACTCTATAGCCGGACGCTCCGCCTCTAATAAAGTGATCCAAAAGCTAGCAGAGCACCTTCCCTTTCTTTACGGGGGTTCAGCTGATCTTTCAGGCTCAGACAAGACGATGATTGAAAATTTTCCCTTAATTGCTCCTAAAGACTTCAGCGGCCGCAACATTAAATTTGGTATCCGCGAGTTTGCAATGGCCGCGATCGCATCAGGACTTTACCAAACCGATATGATTTATCCTTATGTCGGAACTTTTTTAACCTTCTCTGATTATATGAGAAATGCCATTCGTTTAGCGGCGCTATCTGGGTACAAAGTGATCTACCAATTTACTCATGATTCCATCTTTTTGGGAGAAGATGGCCCGACACATCAATCTGTCGAGCACTTTGCTGCTCTTCGCACTATACCAAAACTTTGCGTCTTTCGCCCAGCGGACGACTATGAAGTTAAAGGAAGCTGGCTTGCGATGTTAAACTATCAAGGCCCCTCCTGCATCATCCTTTCAAGACAGAACCTTCCGGCTCTAGAAGAGGCGCGGGCCCACAGTTTTGAAGATGGAGTAAATAGAGGCGCCTATATCCTTAAAAAAGAGCGTGCTCAGCCCGACTTTACCCTCATGGCAACCGGGTCTGAAGTTTCTTTAGCTTTAGAAGTCGCCAATGCTCTAGAAAAAATGTCGAAAAACGTTCGGGTTGTCTCCATGCCATGCTGGGAGCTCTTTGAAAAGCAAGAGCCAAGCTATATCCACTCTGTCCTAGGTGGAGAGATTGGCAAACGCGTGAGCATTGAAGCCGGAGTCACCTTTGGCTGGCATAAATGGATTGGTCCTGAAGGGATTGCCATTGGAATGGAAGGCTTTGGAGAGTCTGCCCCGGCAGGCGATCTAGCACAGGAATTTGGCTTTAATGTTGAAGACATCATTAGCAGGCTTCTCTCCGGTCATGAATAGACGCCTTCTCGATGCCCTAGAAGGGAAAAATCAAGGACCGCCTCCAGTCTGGATGATGCGCCAAGCGGGGCGCGCCCTTCCCGAATACCGAAAAATCCGTGAAAAGCGCCCCCTCCACGACCTCTTTCACTCCCCCAAAGAGATCATCCAAATTACCCGTATGCCCGTCGATAGTCTCGGTGTCGATGCCGCCATCTTATTTTCTGACATCTTAATCCCTTTAGAAGCACTTGGATATACCCTGCGCTATGAAAGTGGTAAAACGCCCTCAGCGCACAAAACGACCCCAAACCTCTTTGATATCAGCCAAGTGGACTATGTCTTTGAAGCGATTTCAAAAATGGACCTCGATGTTCCCCTAATCGGCTTTGCCGGAGGGCCCTATACAGTCGCTACTTACGTTGAAAAAGAGCCAAGCGATGCCCTTCTCGATCAAATCACTGAAATTACGATTGAGTACTTAAAAGCCCAAATAAAGGCAGGAGCGAATGTCTTACAGATTTTTGACTCCTGGGCATCCAAAGACTTTACAAGAGCCCACCCAAGATTAAAAAAAATATTTTACAGCCTTCAGGATGAAGAAACCCCGCTCATTATCTTTTGCCGAAATACTTCCGACCACCTTGAGGATTTAATCGCACTAAACCCTAGCGCTATTAGCTGTGATTGGAAGGAGCCGCTTCATCTAAGCCGCAAACGAATCCCCAAGAGAATTGCCTGTCAGGGAAATCTTGATCCTACTGCACTACTTAAGCCTCAAGAAGAGCTGCTTAGAGAGGTTGAAACCCTACTTTTCTCCATGAAAGAAGACCCTGCCTATATCTTCAATCTCGGACATGGCGTTTTGCCGGACACTCCCGTCTCTAATCTTCAGGCAGTTGTGCAGAAGGTGCAAGAGAGCCCAGCAATCGCAAAAGCCAAATAATCATTAATTCTTAACAAATATTTTAATTATCTTGTGAAATAATAGCATATTATCTATAATTAACTTTAACTAGTCAAAATATACAATAAGGTAATTATGGCAAATTCTGTATCAGGATATACTTATAATCCTGTTAAACCTCAAGAATACGAGGCTACGGTTTCAGGAGAGAGTAAATATGCTCACATTGGAAAATTCCTGTTGAAAGGAGCAGTGGTTATATCTGTATTTGCCTTGGAGATAATATTCGCTGGGGGAATTATGGGTACTGTGGTTTTTTTCTCCTCTTTGGGAGCCCCTTTAGCCCTATTTATTTTTATGATACTACTTCTTTTCATGGTTATAGTTTTTGAACTGGCGATAGCATTAATGGAGAGTATTTAAAATTTAAAACGTGCTTTTCTACACATCTGAGTTTTATACCGAAACAACTTTAAGAATTGGGTTTTCGGAAGCTTTCGCGCCTCCCAAAACCAATTCTTAAAGTTGTTTCGGTATATAGTCGATTAAATCTGCTTAAAATCATCAATTTTTTTAATCAAAGCGATTTTTCGAAAGAAGTCTATTGGATTCTTTCACCAGTTTAATGCAATGCGAAAATCTCTACTACCACAATTTGGACACCATATTGTAAATGCACCACCTGCCCATTCATATTTACAATCCCTGCAAATCAATTTGAATAATTTTGTGTCGTGGAGAGTTAAATAAATACCATTTTGATCCAATGATAGAGGAGGCAAATAAAACATTGCTTCTGTATAATCAATCAGGAAATCACCGTTAGAATCGCAACGAATAAATTGATCATCTAAATAAAGTTTATCACTGGTATAACCAAGTATTACCTCAGGGACTTTATTTGAGATATTTTTAACTAATGAATGATTACTTTCATTTGCTATTAATATCGATTTTACGGAAAAAACAATTATAAAAATTAAAAAAAAACGCATATGTCTCCTTCAGTTAACTTAAAATGGCGTAAGGCTTTTCGTGTACAACAATTTGTGATAATGGTTTTTATTTTGTTTTCGTGTACAGGAGGCGAAGTTACAGAAAAGACTAATAAAACAAAAGCAGTAAATCAAAAATCAGCTGAAAGTACTGAAAACTGTTGGTTAGAAAAATTTTATAGCGATTTTTTCTTACGCGGCTCGGCTATCTACACACTTTTCAGCTCTAAACCCATGTCATGCAAAGAAATTATTACAGCAACTGAAGAGGAATGGTTAAAAGCGTACTCTTCTTACATGGAGTTGATTCCATCTGATAGGAAGGCTCAAGTAATTGAAGATCTAAAAGAGTATATTGCTCAATATGACCTCGATGTTAATTGGAGAAGATGGAAGATTCTTCAAAGTAAAAATGTAAATTCAGCTTTTTTGTTCCGAGAGGTTAAAACTGAAAGTCCTAATGTTGTTTTAATAAAGTTGATTAATTCAAAAGAAGTCATTAAAACACTATTTAAAAATTATGATATTTTTAAAAGAGAAGTAAAAATAGACTTTGATCCTTTTGAAGTTACCATGGAATTTGAAAACCTTGAATCCGTCTTTTGGGAAAAAGTCTTTAATAGCCATCTGCTAATGGGGATTCTTTATGGTTACGGTATTGATAATGCCTATCTTTTTTCAGAGGAAAGGAAGCACAAAGAGACTTTTGCAAAGCCTATTTTCTCAAGGCAGCCTTTCCCTAACGAAAGAGAAGAACGGATGAGGGAAGGGGGGATTGAAAATTTAGAAATTCCTTTTTTTGTTTCATATGCGAATGATTGCGAGGAAGATCCAATCGTTGCCTATTATAAGGAGATTCGAAAGAAAATCCAAAGGCAGCTGAAAAATATAGATCTTATAGATGGTTTTTCTAAGAAACTACTTGGTGATTTTGCAGTGGGTATAGTCGATCAAAATGGACTAGACTCGCTGGATGCAGAGTAAGGCTTTGGGCTGTTTTTCTGCAGGCCCCTGTATAGCATTGGACATGTGCTTATAGATGCTGTCGGCTTGGTTTTGACAGGAAAGATCTCGATACTTGTACAAAGCTTTTCTGTACTCTTCTTCTAAATTCGCTGTCTCTTTTTCCGAACAGAAAAAATGATTGAAAGAGTGGAAAAGGAGGGTGTCTCCCTCAAACCAGTTATCTGAGGTTTCATCAAAATAATGGTTGGGATTTTCTCCAAGCAAGGGGTCATGATTAAGCAGTAGGCGGGGATCAGCGCGCGTTTGGGTAATGTGCCATAAAGGCGTTTCTCCTGCCGAAATAAAGCTAAAGCTGTCCTTATTGGTATTAATATGGAGGCTGGATAACCCAAAAGTTTCCTTAACCGAGTCTTGGGCGACCAGAGTATTGAGCTCATTGACAAATTGAACATGAGAAAATGAATGCTTAAGGTCGGTGATATAGGGAGTCATCAGCGCGCGGATCATCCCCCGAAGGTTGCTAATATAACAAATTGCATCGGCAGAATTTTGAGTGGATTCAGCGAGAAGGATATGGGCGTTACCATCCGGGAATTTAAAAAAATCATAATAGAGGCCAAAAAGCAGGGCATTTTCCGGCCGAGAGAGACCGATGTCAAAGTTTGGGCCGAGTGTGAGTTTGGGGGGAAGAAGCTGCGTTTGCGTTTGATTTAAATTATCCCAGATCTCATTAATTTCCATTTTTCCCGGCGCTTCATTTTTGATGGCATTTGATTTGAGGTAAGCTGAGATTGATGTAATAAAATCGACAATGTCTTGCGTGCGCTCTGAGGGGTCGGGTCGAAGGGCCTCTTCAATAATCGGTCGAAGGGTATTGGGAAGAAGAGTAAGTTGAATATGGCCAAAGCTCAATTTCCCACTTATCAACTCATAGGCAATAATGCCAAGAGCGTAGATGTCTGTTGTAATCCCGACACTTGAGGGATTTTTTCTCTGCTCCGGACTCATGTAGCTAGGGGTTCCAATAACGCCTCCAGAGAGTCCTTTAAGCGTTTTTTCAGCCTCTTTTGCTATCACTTGCGCTATTCCAAAGTCAATCACTTTAACTTGTCCCGATTCTGTGATGAGGATGTTTTCGGGTTTGAGATCTCTATGGATCACGCCATGAGTATGCAGATGTAAAAGAGCGTAGGCAACTTGTAAAAGGATATCTAATGCGCGACGCAAAGATAAGGAGTTTTGAACGATAAATTGGCGTAGACTCACCCCTTGGATGAATTCCATTGCAATATAGAGTCCTTTTTCCCACTGGCCCTGGCCGTAGAGCTTAACGATATTGGAATGATCGGTTAAGGCAATGATTTCGGCTTCATTTAAAAATTGCTCAATCACCTCTTGCTTGCTCACATATTTTGGACTCAAGACTTTTACGGCGATCGGGGTGTGGGTTTCAGGATGCAGACCGAGATAGAGAAGGCTCATCCCTCCGGCGCTTAAAAGACTCTCAATTTTATAGGGACCAATGTAGGAGGGCAGGGGAGAGTTTGCCTCATCTGTAATGAGGTGGGGGAGAGTCGTTTGTTTATAGAAAGGCTCTTCCATAACTTTATTTCTTTATTTCTAAAATCTTGACACCGAGCAAATCGCCTATTTGGATGAGTTCTCCACGGGCAATGCTTTTTCCAGCTAAAATCAGATCAACGCCCTCTTCCGGACGGACTGAAAGGTTGATCACATTCCCAGGTGTGAGTTGGAGGAGCTTTTCAAGACTCATTTTGATTCGTGTGATTTCTACATTGAGATTGAGGGGAACTTGATCGGGCTTGATCAGCTCCTCTTGTCGAATAGGCTCTTCGAAAGTCTGTTCTTCGATCGGTTGATCCAAAGCTTCTTCCTCATTTTCTTCCGGCTTTTCAGCAAATTCTTCTACCTTGTCGTCGTCTTGGTCATTCATAAATGGGTCCTCGTAAGTATCGGCATAATCTAGAATTTTGATCCCTTCTTTCTTTATTCTTACTTGAAAAAGGGGCGTCTCTTCGAGAGTTAAGGGAAGGATGCCTTTTTGAGTTTCAAGGTGGTAGTGGCTGCGATCTAAAATGAGTAAATCGCCTTTTTCCAACTGGTTGAACTCTGAAAGCGTGAGCCGAGCGCTTCCCAAAATGATGTGAAGGTCTAGCATGATTTGATTTTTATTTGGAATATCAAAAAGAGACTTTGAAGTTTTTGAAAAGTGGCGGGTAAAGGCTTCACGAAAATCTTGGGGTATAATTAAGCGTCCCCAGAGGGTTTGCTCATGGATGTTCATGCTGAAATCAATGGTTAAAGCAGGAGAAAGCGTGAATGGCTTAGTTGAAAACTTCAAAACAAGATCATCGAAGGCTTTGACCTCATCTATAACGGATAAAGAATGGAGAAGGAGGTATTGATAGAACCCTTCTTTAAGTTCGCGATCTGTAAAAATGTCTTCTTTATTTTCTGTAAGTAAAAGTTTAGAGAGCTTGTCGATATCATCTTGAGCGATAGCGAGAAAAACCTTTTGAGGAAGGGGGGTGAGCTCAAATCCCATTATAACGGGATCGCTTCCAAGGCCTAAAAGAAGATCAGCCTCCGGCTTAGGTTCGACTTCTTTGAAAGAAAGGCGGAATGTTTCTAATTTTAACGAATTTTGAATACCTTTTTCAAAAGCTTCTTGAGGAAAAATAGGAGGGGTTCCCCAAAGAGGAATTGTTTTGAGCACTTGTAAAGCACGTTCAATAGAGGAATAAGAAGGAGATTTTTTTGCTTTCATAAATTAGGTGGAAGCGGGTTTTTGGACTCTCTTTTTTTCTGTTTTTAAACTAAATTCTACTCGAGAACAAGATCTATTTTTATAGCGCTCTTTTAAAAATTTTTCAAGGTCCGGAAAAGCAGCAGCAAATGCAAGAGTGGCTTCTTCTGCTCCGAAAAATTCGATTCGATAACTCAAAGGGGAATTTTCATAGAGAGTCAGGTCGATTTCAGCATGATTGAAAATCGAGAGGGGGTTTTCAGTGGTTATCGTCATAGTCGTTGTGCTCTCTCCTTGACTTTCCATGTGGGAGAGTTCAAGAAGGATTTGATCAGAAATTTCAGAGAGTTCATCTAATTTTTCCAATACACCACACTTTCCAATTCCGGAGGAGCTTTCATTTAAAGTGGAAATGTTAGGAGCGATAAGGCTCGCGGCTAAGGCCATCGGAGAAGGCTTTTCTTTTTGCTTTTTCTCCTTTGTCATGTACTTGCTAAAGCTCTCTTTTGGTTTCGTCTCTTGCGGTTTTGGCTCTAAGAGTTTCTCTCGATCTTTATAAGATGTGACTTCAAAATTTGACATAGGCTCTTAATTATACTCAAGGTTCGGATTTTCTTTCGACTCGTTTATGCTTTTTCTTTTTCTCTCGATATTCATCGAGAAGAATAGGGGTTTTTAGATTGACTTCGTAGGGGAGCTTGGAGTCTCTAAAAGAGGAGGTAAGGGTATCTAGATTATTCGTAAAATATTGGAGGGCTTCGGCGCTGCCTTTTAATTGGACGTTGAAGGCATTGGGAGCTGTTGTGTAGTGGTCGATTGAAACTTCAGAACCATTAAAGAGAGAGCCGGGCATATTTAATTTTATTGTCGTTGTTTTGACATCGCCATACTGCTCTATAGTCATGACCCCCACCATTCTTTCAAAAAGCTCATAGACTTGAGGCGGAAGCCTGATATAGGAGGGCTGAGGCGCCATTTCTCCTGGGGGCGCCCCGGCGAGTGCTTCTGCTGAAGAGAGGGGGCCAACCTCTGCAATCACTTCATCTTTATTCTTTTTCTCTTTTCCAATTGGGAAGGGGCCTTCAATAGGAGAGGTCACTGCTCCATCAATTGCGAGAGGAGTCTTAGGAATGACTTTTGGATCTTTAGGGGGAAAGATTTTTTTCGAAGAGCCTTCGAGGTTAAAGTCGGTTTTTCCCATAGCCTCTCGTTTTTTTGGAGCAGGAACTTCTTCTTCAACTGATTTGTCCAAAGTATGAGGGAGAGGTTCTTCGGCTTTTTTCTTTTCAGGAAAAAGAACGTTTTTTACTTTTTTCTTTTCTAAGAGAGTTGGGTCTGTTGTGGGCGCTGGAGCTGGAGCAGGCGCTGGAGCTGGAGCTGGGGGGGGACCCCCGCGATTTGCTTCGATATTAGGTGTAGATTCAGGTTCTCGAACCGTCATGCCGGGGGGTGCCATTGGAGGGGGTGGAGGGGGAGCGTAGGTTTGGGTGGTCTCACTTTCGGGGATAAATAGAAAGGAGTTATCTTCTTCAATCTGTTTGGGACTAGTCATCTCTTTTTGGCTTAAAATGGAAGATCGTCGGGTGGGAGGAAGGTCGATGGGACCTGTTTTTTTCGGTAAGACATTTGTAATGCTTTGAGGGGTTTTGATATCAAAGGGAGAATCACTTTTTCCCTGGTCTAAAAAAGAGCTGAACTTACCTTCCAAAGGAGCAGGCTGTTCAACCAGTTTATCATCCCCTTCTTCATCTTCTCTTTTCAAGTGACGTTTGCGTTTTTGAGGAGCTTCTTCTGAGCGTTCAACTTTTAATAGGTCGCGGAATTTCTCAGGATTGACCTCTTCCTCCGTTTTTTCAGAGGAGTCTTCAGGAACAGGACCCGTGTAGCCGGAGGAGACATTTTTAGCCATCTTTCTCTCTTTTTTTTCTGAGTGTATGCATAGCAGAACCTAGCTCATCTGTTTCAATATCATCTTTTCGCTTTTCTTCTAAACGAGCCTGTTTTTGCCACTCTTTTTTGTGAATTTTGAGCTTTTCGACGTCTTGCTGCTTTTGCAGCATCTCTTTTCTAGCGGCTTCAACCGCTTTTTCCGCTTTTTCAACCACTAGTTTTTGCTCGACGACCTTCATCTCTTTTTTCTTTAACTCTTCGCCGACCACCTTTAAATAGCGGTCTGCAGTTTCAATGCGATCGCTCGTTGTCCCTTTTGAAAACTCCTCTTGAAGCTGCGCGACTTTTTTGTCTCGATGATGGAGTGTTTTATCTCGAATTTTTTCGGCTTCCAAGAGTCTCTCTTCCTCTTGACTTAAGGTTTCTTTTTTCTCCTTAAGTAGACGTTCAGCCTCTTCTAGACGTTTTTTTTTTATAGTCTGAAGTTGCTGAAGTGGATATTTCATCGAAAGAGGGCTTTGAGCTGTTGAATAGTTTCTTCAAAAGAACATTTTTCATCGACGCTTTGCTTTAAGAAACGATTGACTTTATCGATATATTTAATGGCAAAATCGGCATCTTTATCCGATCCGGGTTTGTATTCCCCAATGCGCACTAAGAGTTCAATTTTTTTATAATTTGAAAGAACTTGTCGAATTTGCCCAATTAATTTGACATGATCTTCTTTTGTGATGTGGGTCAAAATACGACTTACTGAAGCTAAAACATCGATTGCCGGGTAATGATATTGCTGTGCCAGATCAGAAGAGAGAATAATATGGCCATCTAAAATGGAGCGGGTCTCATCTGAAACCGGTTCATTTATATCATCACCGGCGACTAAAATGGTGTAAAAAGCTGTGATGGAGCCAACAGCGGAATTTCCGGAGCGCTCTAAAAGCCTCGGCAGTGTTGCAAAGACCGAAGGGGTAAATCCGGCGCGTGCCGGAGGTTCGCCGGCGGCTAGCCCAATTTCACGAAGGGCGCGGGCAAAACGGGTTACAGAATCCATCATTAAAATGACATTGAGGCCTTTTTCACGAAAATACTCAGCAATCGCTGTGCCCACATAGGCAGCATTCAGGCGAAGCTGAGCCGCTTGATCAGAAGTTGAAACGACGATGATAGATCGCTTTAACCCCTCTTCCCCCAGATCATTTTTAATGAACTCGCGAACTTCACGTCCTCTCTCTCCAATTAAGGCGATAACATTGATATCCGCAACCGCATTTCGAGCGATCATTCCAAGAAGCGTCGATTTACCACCGCCTGCTGCTGCAAAAATCCCCATTCTTTGACCTTGCCCCACTGTTAAAGTGCCATCGATGCATCGAACACCTGTGGCTAAGGGGGTGTCAATAATTTTTCGAGTTAAGGGATTAGGAGGTGCATTGATCACAGAAAAAGTTTCTTCCACCTCTAGAGGGCCATTTTCTTCTTCGTCGAGGGGATTCCCAAGGCCATCGAGAACGCGGCCTAGAAGACCTTCACCGACTTTAATGCGAAGGGGAATTCTCATCGGAATAACCTCGGAGGAGGGGCCAATACCCGTCATCGCACCGAGAGGGGAGAGAAGAACTTCCTCTTTTGTAAAGCCGACAACTTCCGCCATAAGGGGGGCTCCCTCGCGCTTGATCATACAAACTTCCCCCATCTTTACTTGGGGAACAACGGCCTTAATGAGCATCCCGACGATTTCGGTAATTCGTCCATGAACAGTGGTGAGCTCTAGATCTTCGAGCTCCTCCATCAGTTTGTCGACGCCCTTATTTTGATCCATGCTTTTTAAATTTGAATATTGAAGATGGTTTTAATATCACTGGATACACTACTTAAAAGTACAGAAGAGTATTCAAGTTCGGTATTAGCTTTTTGCAACTTGACCTGAACCATCAAAAGATCTCCGGGGTTCATCGAACCTCCTGAATCCTTCATGCTATGGATTTGCTGGGCCGCACTATTGACCTGATTTTGGCTGTCTTGAACCATTCCCATAAATTTCATAACGGGATTTTGCCTGACCCCATCGCTCGGAAGCTCTTGAACCTCAGCCCCTGTTTTTCCGGCAACTGAGCGAACCTGACTCTGCGCTTCTTGCAGCTTATTGTTCAGGAGGTATTTTTGAGACTGTTTGAGCTTAAGGTTTTTTTGAGAGAGATGGTCATTAATTGTAGAGAGATGATCATTAGTTGTATTCATCTGTTCAAGGACAGAGTCCATGGAAGGTGCTTCGTACCCACCTTGCCTGCCGCCTCCGGGAAGTTCAAAAGGGCTGGGGCCTTCTGCCTTTGAAGCGGTCTCATCTTTTTTCATGTAAGTGTCAAAGGGCTCTCCTGTAGGCTGCTGGCCGCTTTTGCCCGGATCGATGGGTTTACTGGATTCTGGAGGAGGGGTTCCAGGGATCTTGCCTGGGATATTTGACGACATTATTATACTTTATTTTTGTTTGGGTTTCTGTTCTTTTATTTGAGGCTCAAGAGGACTCGGCGACTTTTTCTTAACAAACTTATCGACGAAGTCGATTGCAGAATCGGCAACGCGTTTAATTTGAGGATCGTCACTATTTTTACAAATGTCTGTGAGAATTTTTTCGCCTTCTCCACCCTTTGTTGGGGACATCGAGAGGGTCATGCCGAGCAGCGTCTTGGCCATTTCGTTAGAGGGCTCGCTTTCTAAAATTTTACTAAAGATTTCAGCGGCTTGCTTTAATTGAAGCTTATGGAAATGAAGATATCCCATTCCAATTCTAGGAAGCATATTTGTAGGGTTAAGAAGCTCACAGGCTTTGAAGATTTTCTTCGCCGAATCTTCATCCGCCTGATGAATCGCCACAAACCCTGCTTCGATGAGCAAGAAAAATTGCTCTTTGTCGACAAACTTTTTTGACATATTGATAACCTATTGTTTCTAAGCTTAACTCACCTTTTGGTTTCGTACAGCGTTCATAATCATCGATCCTACCTGATAAACAAGGTTAGAGATCGATTCCCCGACCTGTGTGACCTGAGACATCGAAAACTGCAGGAGCAAAAATTTACCAGGGGTAGCCGAAGAAATATTGGAGGCAATTGCGCGAACCTGGCTTACAACCTGCGACTGAATTTTAATATATGCGGAAATCAAAGTTTGAAAACTAAGAGTCGCCCAGTTACTTTCTTTACCACTATCGGAAGTGGTACGGTGTTTAGGATGGTGTGGAACGGATGATTCTGACATAGATGAGACTCCTTATTTCGAATTTTGTATGCGTTTCATGACTTTCTGCATGGCGACATAGCCGTGAAGTAAAACTCCGTAACTGTCAAAATCTTCAGAAGCAGTTCCTTTACGAAGCTCTTCTTTAATTTTCGTGATCTTGGACTCTAATGTTTCAGCAATTTGTTTTGCTTTTTCAGGACTTTTTAATAGGTCTTTTTCTAGATCAAACTCAAAGAAATTTTTATTGGGCTTTTTTTCAAAACCATACATGAAAGATATCCTCAATGGTTCTTCTCAATGGAGAAGGTGTTTTATTGCTGATTATAGTTAATTTTAAATTTTAATCCATCTTTTTCAAGAAGAACTTCCTCAGGTTGAATTCCTGTAATGAACATGCCGTCTAAAACATCCCCTTGAGTTAGGATCCGTCCATTGATGACCACATATTCACTTAATCCATCAAATTTAGAACTTCCTGTAACTTGAAATTTACTGGTTAGGTCAATTCTTGCAGTGGATGCTGTTGAAATGATGACAAGATTTTTCACCTGTCTGATTCCGTTGAGGTTTTTAAATTCATCTGTGAGTTGATTGAAGCTTTTTTCCTCTTTTGCATTAATTGATCCGGCTAAAATTAATTCGCCGCTTGTAAATTGGTACCGAACCCCTCCAAATCCTTTATCGATCAAGGTGCTTTGAATTTCAGCGCGGAGAATTTCCTCGTCGACAACACGGTTTTGCAGCCGGTTTAAAAAACTAAAATTACGATTCATAAAATCAAAAAGATCGGTTGCAACGTTTCCATTGGCAACATAACCGCGAAGTAAGAATTCACCGGGACTTGGACCTGTTAGAGTTACCGATCGAAATTCCGGATTTTTCATTAAAAGGGCATTCGTGTCTTCCCAAACATATTCATCGATGACGACATTATTTTCCATTGTCGTGATGTAGGGAAGGGAGTTGAGTAAATAGAGTATTTCTTGATGATCGACATCTGTTAAGACATGCCCTACTAAAAAAAGCTTCCCGCTTGAGGGCGTGAAGGTGAATTCTACTTTGGGAAAATTTTTTAAGATTTTTCGAATTTCAACGCTTTCATCACGCTTAACGATCTCAATGGGCTCCGATTTAAAAAGCGAGATGACTGAGACAAAACCCAAAAAAATTAAAATGAGCATGATTCCGGCTAATATAAGATGCTTCATAGGGATGATCATCTCTTTCCAGCTTTTTCTAGACATTTTGTCTTGTTCAAGCAATTCTTGCTTATTGGCTTCTTCCTGCTCCTTTGTTGTTTGAGCATTTGGATGGATAATATTTGAAGCGGGGGAGAAGAGGGTTTCGCGCGTCATTTCTCGGTCAATGATCAAAAATGAGGTTGTTCCAAGTCCAATAATATCTTGAGGAGCAATAGATGAGGGTTCAGCAATCGGTTTGCCATTGATGATAATTCCATTGCGGCTGTTTAGATCTTCGATGATAATTTGTCCGCGGTCATCCACGCTTAATTTGGCATGTTCACGAGAAACGCTTAAATCTTGGAAAAGAATATCACAAGTGTTTGGATCTTTTCCGAGTAAATAGGTTTCATTAGGCTCCATTTCAAATTCAGCGCCCGTATTCGGGCCGGAAATCACCTTGATTACGAATCGTGCATGCCGGCTGCCCTGAAAGGAGAAATGGCGCAAAATCTCATTTTCTTCCACATGAGGTGCAGGTGAAGACTTCACCTCTTCCGGTTCTACCTCTTGATACTTAAAAAATGTTCCGCCAATTTGAATGAGATCGCCAATTGATAAAACAACAGGCTCGCTAATCGGTTTTCCGTTGAGCGCAGCAGGGTTTACAGTGGATAAATTCTCCGCTAGAATTTCTTGATTACGTTTTGTTAATTTGAGATGTTTTCTTGAAACCATAGGATCTTCTAAAACAACGGAGGCGCCTTCCGGGTCGCGTCCTAAGATGGTTTCTTCTGATTCAAGTTTGATCTGAAGACCAACTAAAGTTCCATCTTCAGCGATTAGGTATGCATTCATAAATTTACAATTTATTAATAATTGGATCTAGATAATCTATTTGCTCATATTATTTCACAATTAGCATTAAAGTTAAAGTGCGAGACTTTTCTATCAAAATCCTAAGCAGAGAAAATGCTGAGATCAAGGTAAGTCCTTAAAAAGTCATGGCAAAGGCTCTTCAACTCCTTTTCAATTGC
>JBBDIZ010000017.1:0-3018 GCA_040880145.1 Simkaniaceae bacterium
AGGAAAAAATTTGGAAATAGTTGAAGCCTTACTAAAAACTGAAAAAATCGACCTTAACCTTAAAGATAACTATAGCAACATTCTTCTAAACTTGGCTATTTCAAAAGAAAAATTGGAAATAGTTAAAGCCATACTAGAAAAAACTAAAGACATCGATTTTAACCTTGAAGATAACAATGGCAACACTCCTTTACACCTTGCTTTTTTACAAGGAAATTTGGAAATAATTAAAGCCATACTAGAAAAAACTAAAGACATCGATTTTAACCTTAAAGATAACAATGGCAACATTCCTCTACACCTTGCTATTTTTTCAAAAAATTTGGAAATAGTTGAAGCCATACTAGAAAAAACTAAAGACATCCATCTTAACCTTGAAAATAAATATGGCCACACTCCTCTACACTTTGCTATTGTAGGAGGAAATTCGGAAGTAGTTAAAGCCTTGCTGAAAATTGAAAAAATTAATCTTAACCTTGAAAATAATTATGGCGATATTTCTCTACACCTTGCTATTTCAGGAAAAAATTTGGAAATAGTTGAAGCCTTACTAAAAACTAAAAGAATCAACCTTAACTTTAAAAATAAAAATGGCCGCACTCCTCTACACTATGCTGTTTCACGAGGAGATTTGGAAATAGTTGAAGCCTTACTAGAAACTAAAAACATCGACCTTAATCTTGAAGATAACGATGGCAATACTCCTCTATACGAGGCTGTTTTAGGAGGAAATTCGGAAATAGTCAAAACTTTATTAGAAAATGAAAACATCGATGTTAACCCTAAAAATAACCATGGCAACACTCCTCTACACTTGGCTATTTCAAGAGAAAAATTGGAAATAGTTAAAATCTTGCTAGAAACTAAAAACATCGATGTTAACCCTAAAAATAACTATGGCAGCACTCCTCTACAATATGTTAAAGCCTTACTACAAAGTAAAAAACACAAGGAAAAAGATCTTAAAGAGATTATCAAGAGATTAGAAAGCCATCAAAGCAATAACATCAATTGACAAAAAAAATTTAAAAATCTTTGAAACTGAAATGAAGGCAAAACAGCTTAGCCCTTCCTCTTTTCCGAAGCTTGTTAGCCATATAGTCGATTAAATCTTAAATGATAAAAATGGACTATATCCGTTCAGAGGAGGGGGGATAAAAGTTTAAGTGTATCATGCTCATTCATGAAGCCCTAAGGTGGTCCCAAACGTCAAGACAGAAAATCGCATAATCTTAAGTATGCGTCAACGGAGACGCATCTTTTTTCTGACCGCATAAAGTCCGTGCAAGAAGGTCGATGATGTTGATCGATGACGCCGTGTAAAAAACTCGCCTTTAGGCGTGGGGAGATAAGGCGCTTTTTTGTTTGCTTAAAATATTGTTCCTTCGCTAACATGTTTCTGCCTTTTAAGGTCTACCACGAGGCTCGTGGAACCTTAAACGCGAAAATAGGGAATCCTCTGCCTTTAGTCATGGGGAGGAGGTCGACTTTCAGTTTTAATAAGGAATCTATGAGCTCTTTCTCTCTATGAAAAAAAAGATTTCACTCTTTTCTCTTGTGCTTTTGATTACAGCAGCCATCGATAGCATTCGAAATCTGCCGGCAGCGGCTCTTTTTGGCCCATCGGTGATCTTTTTTTTTACTCTTGCCGCTCTGCTCTTTCTTATTCCAACAGCCTTAGTTGCCGCTGAATTAAGCGCGACTTTTCCCGAAAAGGGAGGGGTCTACCATTGGGTTCAGATGGCTTTTGGGGATCATGTGGGAATGCTTGCCATTTGGTTGCAGTGGATCAATACAATTGTTTGGTATCCAACGATTCTCTCCTTCATAGCCGGAACAATCGCTTATGTGATTTCACCTGATTTGGCTCAAAATCAATATTATATTGCGAGTGTGATCTTTGTCGTCTTTTGGGGATTGACGTTGTTGAATCTAAAAGGCCTTCATCTTTCTGCAAAAGTTAACGCTTTTTGCATGAGTGTGGGTACAATTTTTCCTATGATTTTATTGATCACTCTTGGGTTTTATTGGTTTTTTGCAAAAAAAACACTTCAAATTACTTTTTCATCTCAAACCATTTTTCCAACAATTAATAATAGCCAAAGCTTTATCTCTCTTGTCGCAATTATGGCTTCTTTCTTGGGAATGGAATTATCAGGAGTTCATGTCAAAGATGTGGATAATCCTCAGAAGACTTTTCCTAAAGCTATTTTTATTAGCTCCGCATTTATTCTCTTAACGATGCTCTTCGGCTCCCTCTCAATTGCAATTGTTCTACCCGATAGTGAAATTAATCTTGTGGCAGGGGTCATGCAGGTTTTTCAAAGTTTCTTTGCTTTTTCTCATATTGAATTTTTTACACCTATTTTAGCATTTCTCATTGTTATTGGAAGTGTGGGAAGTATTATCAATTGGCTTATTTCACCGGCAAAGGGGCTATTGCACGCTTCAGAGTTTGGATTTATGCCGGCTAGTTTTTCTAAAAAAAATGCTCATGGGGTCCCTTCGAAAATTTTGCTGACTCAGGCTATTTTCGTCTCGGCTCTTTGCCTCATCTTTCTTTTCATACCCTCAGTGAATAGTTTTTACTGGTTTTTAACGGCGCTAAGCACTTCTTTGTACATGTTGATGTATATATTAATGTTTTTCTCGGCACTTTATCATCATAAGAACTATCTTGATCGACCTAAGGCTTTTAAAATCCCAGGAAATCATCTAGGGATGTGCCTTACCTGTCTACTTGGATTGTTGGGCGCGACCTTAACCATCATCGTCAGCTTCTTTGCTCCGGAAGAGATATCAGTTCGCTCCCTCAGCACCTACAGTTTTATGATTGCAGGGGGACTCTTTTTTATGATCCTTCCTGTTAGCTTTTTCTATCTCTATCGATATTTTAATCGTCGCCAACATTCAAATTGATGATATTTTATCAATAAGGCATACTCGGCACATGTCGAATATTAATTCAAAAATTGGTTTTTTTATTCAGATTCCTTTATTTATATTAATATACCGAAA
>JBBDIZ010000017.1:3118-28059 GCA_040880145.1 Simkaniaceae bacterium
ATATACCGAAAACCCAATTCTTGAAGTTGTTTCGGTATAAGGAAATAGTTGTATTAATAGATGATTTATTTAGCGAGTTGCAAATTAAGGTATCTTTATAGGACTAATGCCGTCTGTGCGGCATTTTGTCATCTGTGGTGGTTTTTTCTTCTTCTCTCTCTTCTTTTATTTCTCTATCAAAATGGAATGAATAAAAAAGAGGAACATCTCGATCAACTCAAAAAAAATTATTTAGAACTGAGTTTTGAAAAAAAAATAGCACTTAAAGAGCAAAAAAAACTTCATAAAATCTTAAACTCCCAGTGCGATCCCGCCTATATCGAGCTAGCTCTTAAGAAGCGATTAGGTGTTGTTCCCGAAGGACAGACCAAGGTTTACTTTACAAATTAGCCATGCTGATCACTATTTTAACTTTACTTATCCTTTTTTCAGCCTTTCTCTCAGGCTCTGAAACCGCTCTATTTTCGCTCTCACCGATGAAAGTTAGAAGTTTTCGGCGTTCAAAAGATGATCGAAAAAAATTAGTTGTGAAAATTTTAAAATCTCCTCTCGATCTCTTAGTGACCCTTCTGATGCTCAATGTGATTATGAACATTTTGATTCAAAACGTCGTCTCTTCCATTTTTGGAACTTTTTCAGGCTATCTTGTTACAGTTGGCATTCCTTTACTTTTAACTTTGGTTTTTGGGGAGGTCATCCCTAAGTCGATTGCTATGAGTAGTAATGCAGCTTTTTCAATAAAGGTGGCTCCTTTCATCAATAAAGCGATGCGTTTTTTCTCTCCCATTCGCATTGGTTTGACGAAACTTACAAAATTCATCTCTCACAATCTTTTTTTCTTTTTAAAAAAAGAAAAAAAAATCTCAATCCCGATGCTGATTCAAGCGCTTAAAACTTCAAAGGAGTATGGCGTTATTAGCAAGGATGAAGCGAAACTCATTACAGGATATCTTCAATTAGAGGAGGATCTTGTGAAAGAACATGCTAGGCCTCGTCAAGAAATTGTCTACTTTGACCTTAATCATGATCTCGATGAATTGGTAAAACTTTTTGTCGATGAAGAAGTGACACGGTTGCCGGTTTGTGATGGAAATTTAGAAAGCTTAAAGGGGATCATCGATTCAAGAGATTATTTCATTCATGGAAAAGAGTTGAAAAAGGGTCATGAAATAAAAAAATTTCTTAGAAGACCTTTTTTTGTTCCTGAGACGATGAGTGCTCATCTGCTGCTTAGACAAATGTATGAAAAAGAAGAGTCGCTAGCGATACTCGTCGATGAGTATGGCTCCATTGGGGGGTTGATTACACTTGAGGACTTAGTTGAGGTCGTGATTGGGGAGATTGCAGATCGACGAGATGAAAAACCCTCCTATACCCGCCCAACTGATGAGGTGGTGATTGCTAGTGGAAAGCTGGAGTTATCTGAATTCGAATCTCTTTTTGGAATTCCAATCGAATCTGATAGCAATGTGGTGACAATCGGGGGGTATTTAACTGAAAAAATGGGCGATATTCCAAAAAGCGGTGAAAAATATGTCACAGATGACTTCCTTTTTCATATTTTGGCCTCAACCCCCACGCGTGTTCGACGGATTTATATCAGGCGTCTTCACTCTGTTCGGAGGAGATAAATAAATGAATTCAAGCTCTCAACTTTTTTTAACCTTGACGCTGCTTTCTGTCGTCATCCATGCTTTCTTCTCGATGTTGGAGATGTCCTGTGTCTCTTTCAACAAGGTTCGCTTGCAGTACTACGTTAGTCAAGGCTCTAGAAGAGCCCGCTGGTTGCACAAACTCTTGCAAAATCCAACCTATCTCTTTGGAACGACTCTGATTGGCGTCAATACAGCGCTTCAATTTGGCTCAGAATGTTCAAGGCGTTTTTATGCTTCACTCGGAGTTAATCCTGACTATGCTCCCTTAACTCAAGTCGTGATTGTTTTGATTTTTGCTGAACTTTCCCCGATGTTTGCGGCTCGACGCTTTTCCGAGCATGTTTCGATGTTGGGGATTCCGATTATCTACTTTATGAGTCGACTATTCACCCCTGTTATTTTTCTTCTTGGGTTATTGTGCCGATTTCTTCACTTGATATTGAAGATCCCTAATTCGATGTCTCATATTTTATCCAGAGATGAGATTCAAAAAGCTGTTGAAGCTCGTGAGGAGAAGGGAGGGGAAGAAGAAGATGATTTAGAGATGATTTCAACAAATATTTTTGCTCTGAAGGAAAAAACAGCTAAGGATTTAATGGAGCCTGTAAAAAATGCGCTTCTTTTAAACTCTGATTGTACTATTGATCATCTCCGTTTGATTTTAAAGGCTCCCTATCCGCCCTATTTTATCTTTTATGAGGGGAGTCCTGAAAATATTGTTGGAATTGCTTACGCTCGCAATCTCATACGCGAAACATCAGAAAAGCTTGCCATTGAGAAGGCGATTACTCCTTGGTTTATTTTAGAGCAAGCCTCAATCATGGAGATTATTAAACAATTTCGCAGTAATAATCGCCGTTTTGCGCTCTGTCTCGATCGTGATGGGAATCCAACAGGCATTTTGACATTAGATGCCATTATTGATGAAATTTTTTGCCCAGGCCCAAAAACTCTAAAAGAGGGGGAGAAATATGTTCTTCAATCCCAAATCGATCGAACTTTCAAAGGGGATACCGAATTAAAAGAAATTGAGAAACGATTTAGCATCACCTTCCCCGATAATTCGGTCGAGACTCTAGAAAAGCTTATGGAAAAACACTTGATGCATCCTCCCGTTTTAGGAGATGTCCTTATTTTTGAAGGTATTGAGTTGATTGTTGAAGATGCGCCGCTTATTGGCAAGTTAAAGATTCGGATCCGGACACTTGTCTAAGGTGCTTGATGATTTTTGCAATTTTTAAAACCCCCTCGTCGATCGAATCTTTATCGATTCCATATCCAAACGAGAAGCGAATGGATGAGCGAACGCGATCTAAATCATACCCCATATTGATCAGGACTCGGGATGGCTCTAGTGAGCCCGACGCACAGGCTGAGCCGTGAGAGGCAGCAATCCCCTCCAAGTCAAGGTGAATGAGAATCTCTTCAGCAGGCAGCCCTAAAAAAGCAATATTTGAAGTATTAGGCAGTCTTGGCTCGATTCCATTGATTCGAGTCGAAGGGATTTCAGTTAAAAGCGTTTTTTCAAAATGATCTCGCAAAGAGGAGGAAAAAAAGCCTTCTTTTTTTACGGACTTTATTGCAGCGCTCATTCCGACAATTCCCATTAAATTCTCTGTACCGGCTCTTAAGAAAAGCTCTTGCTGTCCTCCTTTTATGAAAGGGGAGAGTTTTATACCTTTTTTTAAAAAGAAGAACCCAACACCCTTTGGGCCTCCAAATTTATGAGCGGAAAATGTCATTGCCGTGACTCCTTTGGGAATTTTAAAAGGAATTTTCCCGAGCGCCTGAGCCCCATCAACTAAAAAAGGGATTCCTCTTGATGCCAGATATGCTCCGATCTCTTCAATCGGGGTGATCATGCCCGTTTCACTATTTGCATAAGAAAGCACGAGTAAAGAGCCCGGCTCTAATTCTTTCCATTTCTCTTTTGGTATTTGCAAAGTCTCATCTGTAGAGAGGAATTCAGCTGAATCTTTTATGACTTCATAGACCGCAGCATGCTCTAGCTTTGACGAGAAGATAGTATAGTTTTTTTGAAAATGGGTGAGAAGGTGGTTAAGCGCTTCGGTACATCCTGATGTAAAAAAAATCTCATCTTCTCGAACCCCTAAAAAATCAGCGATAAGGGTGCGTGAATTATTCAATATTTTTTTTGCGTTTTGCCCGTCTTGGTGAAGGCTGGATGGGTTGCCGTGAAACTTACTTAAATAAAGGATAAGAGCGTCAATAACTCTTGGATGAAGGGGAGTGGTTGCGTTGTAATCGAAATAGAGTCTTTTTTTCATATTCTGAATTCATAACCTTAGCTAAAACAACAGTAATATTATCACGACCACCCTTTAATTTGGCAGATTGAATTAATTCGGACGTTAACTCCTGTAAATTAAACTTTTTATTTAACACCTCTTGGATTTCGAATTCACTGAGGTGAGTGGTTAACCCATCGCTACACATAAGATAGAGGTCATTCTCTTTAATTTTTTCTGTTTGGACCTCGACATCAACATCTCTTAAAGGACCAATGGCTCTTGTTAGAACCCGCCTTGTCCTTTTGATGTTTTTTAATGCTTTGATTTTTTCTTCAATTTGCTTTGAGTGGTCAGAGGTCAGTTGTTTTAGCTCATTTTTACGGAAGCGATAAATGCGGCTATCTCCGACATGGGAGTAGATCAATTGATTTTCATGAAAGTGTAAAGTGCAGAGCGTTGTGCCCATGCCCTTTAGATGTTGATGTTTGATGCCAAGATTATAGATCAATGTATTCGCATTTTCAACAAGGAGGCGAGTCATCGAAGCAAGCTCTTTTATACGCCATTTTTTTTGACTTTCCGTGAAAAGCTCGTCAATAGCCTTAAGTAAATAATCAACGGTTTGCTTCGAGGCAATTTCTCCGGCTAGATGCCCTCCCATCCCATCTGCCAAGGCATAGAAGGGACGGTCCTTCAAATATCCCCAGAAGTCTTCATTTAGTTTTCGAACATAACCGATGTCAGTGCCCCCATAGGAGGATATGGAAAAGGTTTTTTGCAGCATGGGGACAGCATTGCGTTCAAAAGCAAAAAATTCAACAAAAAAAAATCAAAGGGTGTTTGAAGCGGAATAGAGGGCCATGATTCGAAGGATCGTTACAAGATTGAAAATGAGATGAAGAAAGATAGGAGCGAGTAAAGAGCCGGTTTTTTCATAGGAGAAACCCAAGAAAAGAGAGAAAACAAAGAGCGTGGTAAGGAGGGGGAGATTTGCATATCCTTGAGAGGGCGAATAATGAATCAATGAGAAGAGAAGAGAAGTTATAAGTAGGGTTGGGATCAGTCCAAATAGGCGTTTAAGAGAGTTTTGGATGAAACCTCGAAAGAGAAACTCTTCACAAAAAGGAGCTAAAATGACGGTTGCAAAAATAGCTAAGCTTAATAGGTAAGGATAAGGCAGAACACTTTTAATGAATCGAACAGCCAGCTGATCAATAGTAAACGTTCCGAAAAGAGCATAAGTTAAGTGTTCCACTGCATAGTCGACAAACGAAATAATCGGAAGTGAAATGACATAGATTAAAAGCGTAAGCAAAAAAAGAGGGATGAGTTTGATTCTTTTTAAGAAAAAAAGTTTCCAAACTCGATTTTTCTGAATACTTGCAAGGCAGATAAAGCTCAAAGCCGTAAAAAGCCCATTAATGACCTGAGCCCATGTCTGGAGCTCTAACGTATTAAGGGAGGTTAATCGATAGATGAGAAGAATCACATGCTTGGTTAAAAAATAGGGGATTATGAGAAAAAGCATAATGGCGAAAAGAGGATAGAAAAAAGAGAGAGTCTCTAATGATGCTTTTTTTTCGATCTTAAAAAACTTCAATTTTGATGCAAGAAGGATTATAAAAAGGCTAATAATCCCCAATAAAAGAAATGTCTTAAGAGAAAATTCTTGCATTACTTACTTTTGGCAAGAAGAATATAATCTTCAAGACGTTTGGATATCTCGCGAGTAAATTGAGAGTGGGAAAGCGCGTAAGGTGTTAGATTATAACTCATTTTTCCCCAGCTATTTTTGGTATAATCGATGTGGGATAAAAGCTTTGGTATATGGTGGGATTGTGTAATGAGCTCTTGTAATATGACCTTAGGCGTATCAGAGCGAAGGTCAATAACCCGAATACGCATTGTTAAATCAAGCGTCAGAGTAGGATCCTTCTTTTCCTCGATAGTAATCTCATTTTCATGAGGAGTTAGCTGATGCGTTACAAGCTCCATAAAGACAACAAATTCATTGCCTTTAAAAACATTTTGAGTCCACTCTAAATTTTTACCAAAGGGGTGATGAGACTCATTGAGATGCGCAATAGCCGTATCGATTCTTTCTTCATCCATCAAAAAGATATTTGCACGCCTGGAAAGGCGCTTTTCAATGGTTGAGGTCAGCTCTTCTGAAAGGTTCCAAGGGATAAATGAGCCGCTTCTGTCGAAAATGGGAACGATGGCAACAATAGGTTTAGCTCTTCCATCATCATGAAAGCGTGAAGAGATTTCATCCGACTGATTTCGTCCACAAGACGTGAAGAAACAAAGAAGGGGAAGGGCAATATAAAAAAAACGCATGCGAAACGGCTCCATAAATAAAATCCTTATTGACAATGTACCAAAAATCTATTCCGAAAGCAAGATAAGGCTGCTGTATGAGGGCATAATACAGGATTTGTTGAAATCAATTTCAGAAAGCTCGTCTTGGCTGCTTAGAAAAAGAGACCAGTTTTTTTGAACTTTAGGAAAGAGGATTGTGTGATCTTTATCATCCGCGTTAAAGGCAACATAAAGCGCTTTTTTTTCAAATGTAAACGTACATCCAACCAATCGATTTGTTTCAGGTAAATTATGAAATTCAACAACCTTACAAGAAGGGATGTTCCACCTTTTACGTAAACGAATCAGTTTTTGAGTGAAATTGAGGAGGTCAAGATCACGATACCAGTACAAATAATTTAGAGCATTGTCTTGACACCAACCATTATTATTGCCCTCTCGAGTTCGACGAACCTCATCTCCCATTAAAAGCATCGGTGTTCCCATGGATGTAAAAAGGGCAGTTAAAAAGTTTTTAATTTGGCGCCGACGAAGTTTTGAAATTCTTAAATCAGACGAGGGGCCCTCAACTCCCATATTCCAGTTTTCATTTTCATTCATGCCATCGAGGTTATTCTCTAAATTGGCTTTATTGCGTTTTTTTTGATACGTGACAAGGTCATTGAGAGTAAAGCCATCATGGGAAGTGATGAATTGAATGCATTTTGAGCTTAAAAGAGCGTGTTTGAATTCATTTTGAGCCTTTTTCCCTCCTTTCAAAAACCGACGAATCGAATCGCGATATTTTCCATTCCATTCAACAAACCGATTAAAATGGGGAAAGCTGCCTACTTGATACAGTCCTCCAGGATCCCAAGGCTCGACGATGAACTTGGTGTTTTTTAGACGAACCTCTTCAGCCAACCTTTTCAAAAGTGGAGGTGAGGACAATGGTTTTCCTTTATGATCCCGCGTAAGAGTTGAGGCTAGGTCAAACCGAAAGCCATCGATATGGAAGGTTTCTACAAAATAGCAAAGAGCTTCACAGATCATCTCAATTGAAGCCGGATGGTTGGCGCTGAAAGTATTCCCGCAACCGGTATAATTTGTGTGCTTATTATCTTTTGATAAAATGTAGAAGGTTTTTTTATCTATTGCTTCGAAACAAAGGTCGCCTCGACCGGTATGGTTGAAGACGACATCGAGTAGGATCTCAATTCCGTTGCGATGAAGCTCTTTGACTAACCTTTTTAAATCGTGAATCGACCCAAAGGGAGAATGGATGCTGAAAAAATTAATCGGAGAGTAGCCCCAAAAATTTGATAGAGGCGTCTCTTCTAAATGCTCCTTTGGGTCAAATGCATTGATCGGCATTAATTCGATCGCATTGACTCCAAGATCGACAAGATAGGGTATTTTTTCAATCATACCCAAAAAGGTTCCCGGGGAAGCCACTTTTGAAGTAGGAGAAGCCGTAAATCCCTTCACATGGGCTTCATAGATGATGAGTTGATCGAATGGAATTTTAGGAAATACGATGTTTTCAAAGTCAAAGGGCCTCTCTTTTGGAATCAGTGCGTGCGGAAAAGGAGAAAGAGAGATTTCTTTCGCATAGGGATCGATTAATGGTTTTGAGTCATCAACTGAAAAAGCGTAGGCTGAATATTTATCCGCATCCAGCTCTAGAAAAAACGAAGCTCCTTTTTTTTCAAGAGGGACACGATGGATCAATTTGTCATCTGAAAATAATAGAAGATCAACTTTTTTAGCTGATTCTGAATAAAGTTTAAACTGCATTTTCTGGTATATACGGGTTCAGTTTGAGTGTAAACGAGATGCGATTCCCTTGCAATTTTAATTTTTATCCTCTAAAATGGGTCTTAACGATGTAGAAAGTATCTTATGTTTCAGAATTTTTAGCTGAACAATAATATACCGAAACAACTTCAAGAATCGGTTTTGGGAGTTGTTTCGGTATAAATAGGCTGAAACAATTAATTTGTTAAACTGTTACTTATCTTATATGAAGATTGATTTTAAAACTTACCTTGTTATAAGGAGGCAAACGAATGTCTTTTGAAAATGCCAAGCAAAACCTCAAAGAGTTTGGGAAGGAGCTCAATCTTGAGGGGTTATCGTTTGACGAAAACCATACCTGTATACTCGGAATTGACAACACCTTTTCGTTGCATCTCACCTATGAGCCAAATTCCGATCGACTTTACCTTTATTCACCCGTTTTAGATGGTTTGCCTCGTGATGACAAAACATTACTCAAGCTTTACCAATCTTTGCTCGAAGGGTCAATGCTTGGGGGTCAGATGGCAGGCGGTGGAGTCGGTGTCGCTGTAAAAGAAGAGCTCATCCTCATGCATTGTGTTCTTGAAATGGGAATTGGGGCTGATACGTTATCTCTGAAGCGTTTTGCACCGATCTTTGTGGAAGCCGTAGAAAAATGGCGAGCTCGTGCAAAAAACATTTTAGAGGGACGAGATGCAGAGGAAGGTATATCGTCAGATAAACGCTCCTCAGCGCATCCGGGTGCCCCTCACCGTCCAGGTTCAACCAAGCCTAAGGACAAAGATGATCAAGGACCCCACTCTCCTGGTGGAAGCGACCGTTTTGTAAAGGTCTAGTCGATACTTCCTATTATCTTAAAAAATAAGCAGCGCTTGCTGCTTATTTTTTTCTATCTAAAATAAACAGAATTCTTTATAATAAACACATAAAAATGGAGGTGTTATGGATTTGGATTTTTTAAAGTCAGTCGAGGATGGAGCCCAAAAATATATTGATAATTTTAACTCTTATTATACGTACGCACCGACCGAAACCAAGGTGTCAGACATTGCACTTGTCGTATCAGTAGCCGTCATCCTGGGGGTGTTGACTCTATTGCTTGTATCTCAAGGGTTTGTGCTGATTTCGCTATTCTTTCTTATGGCCTCGCTTGCCGCACTCATTTTAATATCTAAATTTTTGATCGGTTCTCACATCCCTAATGATGTTAATGAAATATTCATCGAAACGAAGGATTTTATTAAAGAAAAGTTAAATTAATTTTTGTAATTGAAAAATAAATCTAAAATGAGAAAGGAGATGATTATTTAAAATCATCTCCCTTCTCTATTTTTTTACAAAGAAAACTATTCTTTATTTAGATCGTAATCAATTTTATTAAATTTATTCCAATCTGCGAGTGAATGATTTTTGCTAGCATCAAAATCTGTATAAAACTTTAAATCTTTTTTAATTTTTTGAGCTTTGTCATCTACTTGGGTAGTTACTTTTGGTTGTGTATATTTCTCGTTAGACCTAAAAGCTCCAAGTCCATCATCTTCTTTATTATTATCAAATATTTTTTCAAAAACATTTTGAATTTTTTGAATAGTAGAGCTTATAAAATCTTTAATATCAGTTATTCCGTTCATTAAAGCTTCAGGAATTTTATTTAATGAATCTATTTTCATAATATTACCTTATTATTTTTTATACATTTAATGTTAATGACAATGTCATTTTAGTTTAATTATATAATAATTATTAATATTTATCAAAATAAATAATAAGAACATGATAAGTCCTTAGTATTTAATGGATTAGGTGAATGGAATTATACTGAAACGAGTTCAAGAATCGATTTTGGACTTGACTAGAGGTTTACAACGCGCCTTTGGATATCGGTTAAGGAGCTTGTAACATCTCGATCCTGATTGGAGAGGCTTTTTATGATGCATTTTACACTGGTCATTACTGTAGAATGATCGCGTGAAAAGACCGATCCAATCTTCGTGTAAGGCATTTTGAGTTTTTCTCGGCATAGGTACATTGCGATTTGTCTCGGCAGGACAAATTCCCGACACTGAGATTTACCTAAAATATCTTCCGTTTTGATTCCAAAAACCTCAGCTACCGTCTTGAGTATGGTAGAGGAGTTCAGCCCGTTTTTAGTTTCACTTTTGATTAAGTCAGCAAGGAAGGTTCTGGCGTTTGTTAGAGAGAGTCTCTGCTTGTGGCTTAAGTGAGAGCGTAGAACTAAGCAATCTAGAGCTTTTAGGGCGAGTCCCGGTGATTTAAAGTGATCGAGGATATAATCTTGGATATCGCGTTTTAGGGGAAAGCGTATCAATTCTGACCGATCCTGGAGGATTTGCCGCACTTCTGCTTGTCCCACTCGATCGAGCCCAAGCGTAATCCCCCATTCAAAGCGACTAACAAGGCGCTCCTCGATTTCCTGAAGAAGGCGGGGCGGACAGGTCGCGCTTACGATGATTTGCTTGCTTTGAGTGTGAAGGGCATTAAAGGTGTGAAAGAGTTCTTCCTGAGTGGCTTTTTTTCTTGCAAGCAGGTGGACATCATCGATGATGAGGACATCAATGTGGCGATAGGTCTTGCGAAAAGGGTGCATTCTCGATGAACGCATGGCGCTGATGACATGTTCTGAAAAGCTTTCAGCCTTTACATAGAAGACATGTTTGCCAAGGCGCGAGAGTCCTTTTGCTGCTGCCATGAGAAGGTGGCTTTTCCCTGTTCCCTTAGCCCCGTGCAAGTAGATGGGGTTAAAGGTCCCAAGATCCATGTTCGGGCTTTTAAAGGCGCCTGTTTTCGTGTCAAATCCCGTAAGTTCGCTTAAAAGACGAAGGGATATCTCTGATTCTTTTACTGTGATGAATTTATCAAAAAGGGCGTAAGGGTCGAGGCAGTCTGGGGCAAACTGGACCTCTTTTTTCTGCTTTGTCTCTGTGAAATCATTTTCTTGAGTAATGATATTAGAAGGAGAGAGTTGAACCTTAATTCGGAGATTGCGTCCGTTTGAATCTTTTAGCTCTTTTTCTGCAATAGTTTTCATGTGCTCATCAAACCAATGAGCTTGAAAAGCATCCTTTGCTTCTAAGACGATTCCTTTGGCATCAGATTTAACAACTTTCATGGGACGAAGCCACTTAATTGTTGTCTCTAACCCAATCTCGCGTTCCTGGCGTTTAATGAAGTCATCCCACGCTTTCATATACACTCGTGAAATTTAACTTTGTATATTAATGGAAGCGTTTTTTTTTAGCCAGGAACTTCTCTTATTTTTGATTTATGTCTTTATTTTTTTCTTTAAGGGCTCATCTTTATATCTACGGTTCATATAGGCTTGCTGTAGAACATTAAGAAGCATAGAACTAATCCAATAGAGATTTAATCCTGATGGAAAGCGGTAGAACATAACCGTAAACACAATGGTCATCATGTTGCCCATTGTTTGGGTTTGTTTTTGTTGGTCTGTTTGAGGGGCGCCTTTGTTCTTCGCTTGCATCCATCGTTGTTGAAGGAACATGGTGGCTCCGAGAAGAATCGGTAACAGATGAAATTCATTTCCGATAAAGATGATCGGGTAGCTCCAAGTAAATAGGACATCAGGAGCTGTTAGGTTATTGATCCATCCGGGAATGAAGGGGGCTCCTCGGAGGTCGAATGAGGACTTCAAAAGATCAAACATTCCGATTAAAAAGGGCATTTGAATCAGTAGGGGTAAACATCCTGAGAAAGGATTAACGCCGCATTCTTTGTAGAGCTGCATCGTTTCAAGTTGGGCTCGTGTACCATCGTTTTTATATTTTTTTTGCAGAGCGGTCACTTTAGGCGCAATTTTCTGCATTTTTAGATTCGATTTGATCGACCAGGCATTTAATGGGTAGAGCATAAAACGGAGTGCCACGGTGAGCAGTATGATTGAAAATCCCCATGAGTGGGTCATAGAGTAAAAGAGGTTCATGAGTAGAAATAGGAATTTAGCAAAAGGCTCAGAAATAAAGGAGAGCCAACCATGAAAGCTGATTGCCGAGATGTAGTAGGGATTGTATTGCGTCACGGGATCAGAGTAAATGGCATCGACCTTCTTAAGGACGTCGCGTTCTAATGGTCCGGCAAAGAGGCGGTAATTTTGGAGCCTCGAGCTATTCTCTAAGGGGAGAAGCAGGTTATAGCCGTTGTATTTAGATGGGGGGTAAAGGTCATACTCTTTATCGATAACAGAAATGCGTGTGGGGTCAAAATTACCGGGGATGACCTCGGCCTTCAGGCCGCCTTGGGCTTTTTCTAAAGGATCGATCAGTAATGTGAAAAATCCATTCGAGTTACTGATCCAATCGGGCTGAATGTGGCTAAAGGTATTACTCTCTTTTTTCGGGAGTGAAACCTTCTCAACTTGAGGTTTTTTACCAAAGGAAGTCCGATATTTTAGAGCAGGGGTAAAGCTATTCGAGATGAGCTCGACCTCCGGAATGCCTGTTGCGAGCCAAAGACCTCTAGAATCGCCATCGACGCGAATGGAAAGCTCTAGCGTGTAAGGCACAAAGATGCGCTCTTCAGGTAGTTTGTAAGTTTTGATGATACGGCGATTTCTCATGGAGGCTTCAAAGACAATCTCTTTATCTGTAAAAGATTTCACATTATAGCGAAGGGATTCCATTTCGGGGTCATCGGAGAGAATCGCAGTTGAATAGAATCGAGGCGAGACAACGAAGGAGTTTTCTTTTGATGTGCCTTGGATGCTTCGTCGAACAAGAGGGTAATAGCCTCCCTTAGTTGGATTCTGTAAAACTTGGTTCCCGGATTGATCGATTACATAGTAGGGGGCGTTGGGGAAAAGGTCTTGGCTTGGATACTCTTTTTCAATCGTGCGGTCAAATCCAATGGGACGGACGATGCTTTCTTGATTTTCTTTTGATTGAAAGGGGAGGTTGATTTCGACGATGGAACCCCCGATGTTTGAAAAGACGATCTGTTGAGTGGGAGTCTCTAATACGTAAAAAGTTTCATTTGCCTCCAAGCTTTGAATATCGCTTGATTGCATAGAAATGAGTTTATTAAAGGTGTGGTCGGAAGGGAGATCGATAAATTCTTTTTTTTCAGCCAAGTAATAACCGACGGGAAGATATTGGCCATTAAGCTCATAAAGCGCAAGGGCATCACCGGAGGGAGGGGTATTTGGAAAAAAAACATCCGTATCGACATAGTTTCCAACTGTAACTGAAGGCGTATCTTCTCCAAGAGTAAGAAATTGAAGGCTGCTTACACCGATTTGAGGCAGGTAGGTTGAAGGAAGTTTGGGGTTTTGAGAGGAGCTGAAAAGTGAAGGCCTTTTATGATCTCCATTGATTGAAGCGGTAATTTTTTTTCCATCTTGAGTGTAGAGGGTTTCATCGCTGCTAAAAGCAAGGTAGTTGTCCTTGATAAAATAGGCTTTTGCAGAGAGTTCTCTTCGATCGCTATCTTTATAAAGAGAGACGATTGAGAGTTGATTTAAAGAGAGGGGGCGAATGTTTAGATTGCCCTCTTTTCTTGCTTCTTGATACTCTTCTGTCGCCTTTTTCTGAGCAAGAGTCTCTTTTAGGCGCTCTTCATTTTTTCCACTGAAAAAGTTTTGTATGACGTAAAAAGAGATTACAAGAAAGAAAAGAAAGATAATTGTACGTTTGTCCATGATGTTTCTTAGGGCCTTAAGGTTAAATCAGGCCTCAGCATAGCAAACTTAGAGCTAAAAAATCAATTAAGATTTCGGATTGATTTGATCGCGGCTCTCAACCGTAGAGAGGAGATTGATAAATCGTGCGCGGTCACGTAAGGAATCGAGCCATTCATCTGTTTGAAGTTGTTCGAATGAGGGAAGAGCATCCAGGGTATCCGCTTTCTCTATAAAACGGATGGCTTGATCGGAATTGCCTTGCAGTGCGTAAAGACACCCTAGTTGATAATAGGCGTGAGAGTTTCCAAGTTTTGCCGCGGCGACAAGTTTAGAGTGAGCCGCTTGATAATAAAGAGCGCTGTCGGAGGAATCGGCTAAAGAGTGTGCAAAATTGATACAGGTCACGCCCCAGTCGAGGAAGAGACGATCGTCTTCTTCTTGTCTTCTCAATGCAAGGCGATAGTGGTGAAATGACTTGAGGAAGAAATCTTCATTGGATGAGACCTCGGCAAAGTGCGCAAGAACAAGAGCTAAGCGGTGATGGATTCGAGGGTATTCAGGGTCGACCATAAGGACATGATTCAAGACATCGAGGGCTTTTTGAAAGAGTTCATCACTTCCTTCATAATCTGCGAGCAAGTCGAGCGCCTGGGCATAATCAAAATACCAATGAGGGTGCTGGTAAATAGAATTGTTTTGAAAGGAAAAGGCGTATTCAAAATGAAAGACACTTTCAGCAGCACGGTCTTCTTCATCGAGAAGTTCTGCAAGATAGGAGAGAGTCGTTGCAAGTTCGATATGATAGAGGGCATTGAGGCTTAAATCAAGGGCGCGGCGATAAAATTTTTCTGCAAGCTGCAAATCTTCAATACAGTCTTCTTTTTTGCCACAGATTGCATAAGTGTGCGCCATTGCATACCAGAGCCTGTGATGCGTGCGGTCGATCGCAAGGCCGGTTTGAAATTTTTCAATGGCTTGAAAGTAAAGATCGATGTCATCAAAGTAACGAGCAGCCGCTTCTAAAGTGCGGCCATAAGAGAGGTAAAGAGAGGGGTCATCCTCATAAAGAGAAAGCGCTTCGGAGAGTTTGTTTTGGCCCTCATAAATCAGCGATAAATCTTCCTTTAATTCGCCCAAGTGAGTCTGAGATTCCGCCCAAAGGTAGTGAAGGGTGGCTGAAGCTTCTTTTAGAAGGAGGCCTCTTTTGCATTTGTCGATAGCAGCAGAAAGTTTTTTCTTGTCTTGAAATATACGTCCTGAGAAAGAAAGAAGCCGTGCCCATTCTTCCCAGAGTTTAACCTGACCGGGGGCAAGCTCAGCTGCTGTTGTCAACGACTCATTCGCTTCTGTAAAAAGGTCGTCATCGAGAGTCATTTCATAGAGGTCGCTTAGCGCTTTTCCTAAGTCATACCAGCATTCAAAAGAAGAAAGAGAGATGGAGACGGCATTTTTAAGTGAATGGATTCCACCATGGTAAAGATTGATATCATTCACGCATTTCGCTAAAGAAATTGCGCATTTTCCATAGGCTTGCCAGAATTCAATAGGAAGTTTTTCACTATAGGATTCCGCTTTTTCAAAGGAGCTCATGGCCACCTTCAAATCGAGGGCTTCTCCAGACTTTAGGCCGATTTCAACCCAGACAAGAGCGTGATTCCAATAGAGTTCAGCAAGATCACAAGGAGCTTGGCCTTTTGAAAGAGAAAGCGCTTTTGTGAAAACATCTTTTGATTTTTGAAAATAGTGATGTTCATTTGTTGCTTGTCCAAGAAGAAATAGAGAATGACCAAGCGCCGGATAGGGGTTAAAATAATTTGGATTTAATTGAATCGACATTCTAAAAAAACGATTTGCTTTCAAAAGTTTTTTTTCTTTTCCGGGGCAAGAGGCATAATCATAAAGAGCCAGCCCCATTTTGTAAAAAAGTTTTTCATTTGTTGGGTTTAACTTGCTTGCGATATCGAAGTAGCGAAGTCCTGTGATGTCGCCGTGTAGAAGGCGCAGTTCACCTCGATTTAAAAAAAATTCAGCTAGTTCAATCGCTTGATCCTTATCGAGCGGCAATGGATCCGATTCGAAGAGAAACTCTTCAACAAGGGAGGGTTTGCTCAAACTAAAAGGATCGTGAAAGAGGGAATCTGTAAAAGTATGTTTTGCCATTTTTTTATCAATATTATTGGGGTCTAAAGATGAGAATTATAGAGGATCCGGATTTTTTATACAATCTCTAGAAAAGAGCTTAGATGGGTTTCTCGACACCTTTTCTAGAATTAAAAATCGATAAACGTTTAAACTTATAGGTTTACGAATCAAAAAAAGGATTATACATGTTCAAATATAGTACAAAAATTTTTATGCGCGGAACAGATATGACGGGAATTCTCTACTTTACCGAACTTCCCCGGATGGCTGCAGAGGCGTTTGAATTTTTTTTAGACCAAAAGGAAGTATCCATTCGAAACGGAAAGTTTTTTCTTCCAATTGTGCATTTAAATACGAATTACTTTTCCCCTTTTGAATATGGTGATAAGGTTGAGGTGGATCTTTCCTCTGAAAAGATTGGAAAAAGCTCTTTTACATTAAAGAGTCGATTTTTTTTAGGAAGCCTGCTTAAAAGCGAAGTTGAAATCACTCATGTTGTTGTTGCAAAAGGCGGGGGGGCATCACAAGAGATTCCCGACGATTTTCGCCTCCTCTTGGAGGAGCTCAAATGATTTGGGGATCATGAATTTGGGTAATAAATTTTTCAGCTCTTTTTGAACAAATTCGGTTGTTAGCAATGGAAAAATTTTAGCATGGGGTCTCATGCCAAACTCAAGATCTTCTACCGGTTCGACAAGCGCGCGATGGATGCCCTTGATGGAGAGAAGCGCTTTTTCGATCTCTTCCGGCTGAATATTTTCTCCTCCACTAATAAATTGACGATCTTTGCGTCCGATTATATAGAGATTGGGCTTAAGTTTTCCTAAATCTTTTGTTTTGAAATAGCCGTTAGCGAGGGGAGTTTCTTGATCTAAATATCCAAGAAAAAGGGTAGAGCCCTTTACCAGGATTTCTTGATTTTCATCTATCTTAATTTGACGGTATTTTAATGGTTTGCCAAGGGAAAGCGTGCCGTCGAAAAAATGGCCTGTAATTTGACCGCTCATCTCGCTCATTCCATAAGTTGTAACGAGGGTGTGCCCCTGATCTCTCGCTTGATTGCAAAGAGAAAGAGGAGGACTTTGTCCCCCAAGAAGAATTGTTTTCGGAAAAAAGGAATGGGGTTGGCTTAAAAAGCGCTTAAGTTGAACAGGGACAAAAGAGAGGCGGGTAGGAGTCAAAGATTCATCGAGTAAAAGCGTGCTTTTTGTAAGAAGCGTTCGAAATAAAATTTGCACCCCCCCCACATGAAAAAGAGGGAGGCTTAAAAGCGAGTGATCCGATTCGGTTATCTTTAAAAATTCAATGGATCCTATAGCGGATAGCAGATGATTTGAAAGAGATAGCCTGACAATTTTATGCTTTCCGGAGCTTCCTGAAGTTAAAATATAGGTCGATGCTTCTAGATCTTTTCTTTTTTTCGTTTGCGCTATAATTTCATTCACTGTTTTTTTTGGGAGTCTATGAGAAAGAGGGAAGGCGACCCTTTCATAAGCATATAAAGAGAGGTGAAAAATGAGAGAGTCTATTGTATTTTGAGGAAAGAAGGGAACAATCTCATGTTTATTAAATGGCGGCTTTTTTAATCGTTTCTTTAACTCAGAGTAGGTTAGAGAGCCGCTTTTTGAGTAGAGGGCAATGTTGTTTGAAGAGGGAAAGATCAAGGCGGGGTCCTCTTGGGATTTGAAAGAAATTTTCCGATAAGTATCCGCTTGTGTCAAGTCCTAATTCATCGCATGGAAAGTTTCGAGTAAGAGCAACATGTGCAATGGTCATAATTCCAACAGCGCTTTCAAAACTTGAGCTGAGAAGGGGTTTTACGTTATTTAAATAGGCTTGATTTCGATAGAAATCGAGTACTTTAAATCCTCCCATAAGTGTGGGTTTTAACACCCAATATTGAACGTTTTTGATTGTCTTAATTTTAGTAAGAGAATGTTCACGTAAAGTCTCATCTAGAGCAAGGGGAAAAGGAGAGATTTTAGAGAATTTTTTGAGCTCTTCAAATGTTTTTACTGGCTCTTCAAAGTACGTAATGGCTTTTTTGGGAAGTCTCATGACTAAATCTAAGGCTTCTTCAAATGATAAAGAGCGGTTCGCATCCAGATGAATTTGGGCTTGATTCTGCGCCCAGGAAATTGCGTAGAGAAGCTCATCTTTGGTATAATCCGCCACCTTGATTTTAATTTTTTTAAATCCAAGATTTAACGTCTCATCGAGATTTTGCTTGAGCACAAGTCCGGAGAGATGGACAATCCCTTTTTGAATGGGATGAGATTTTTGCCATTTTAGCGAGTCAAGAGCGAAGGCATAAGAGGGTGACCGGAGCTTTTTTTCAAGGGCTTCATTCAAAGATTCATGACTAAATCCCGGAAGCGGCGAAATTTCAGAAAGGGCATTTTGGTCATGAAGCAGAGCAAGAGCTCTAGAGTTTAATGAGAAGCGAGATAGAGAGAAAGAGGGCATGGAATAATTCAAGTTTTGCCGTATTGGCTAGGATTTGATTGAGATTTTTTCCTTTTTTTAATTGGAAATAGAAAAAAAAACTTGGAATGAGAAATAGAGGTGAAAAAAGATAAAGAGGCACGTCTTTATAAAAAATCAGAGGAATGAAGCAGGCTGCGGCGAGTTCGAATAAATAGAGATTGACTCCGAATGCTCGTCCCCATCTGACAGGTATGGATCGTCTTAAAACAAGGCGGTCTTCATCGACATCCCGGACATTATTGACATTTAAAATAGCGCTTGAAAAAAGACCGGGAGCAAATCCGATAATCAATGTAAAAAGTGATACGTTTCCGGTCATCAGATAGCCGCTAAAAAAAAGGAGGATGGGACCAAAAAAAAGAAAGGCAAAGAGATCGCCAAGCCCTCGATCGGCGAAAGAAAGTGGTTTTTTTGTATAAAAAAGGGCTGACAAAAGAGAAAGCGCAAAGAGAAGACCAATTAAAGCTCCACCTCTATATATTAAAAAACTTGAGCTCAAAAATGCGAGTGAAAAGAGGGTGATCATTCCTTTTTTCATTTGATTCACGCTCATACTCCCATCTAAAAGGGCCCGCTTTGGCCCTTTTCGTTTTTCATGGTCAGCTCCTTGGATAAAATCATAGTAGTTGCTTGCGAAATTAGCCCCTACTTGGATAAAAAGCGTTGAAAACAAGAGAAGAAAAAAGACAAAAATATTGAAACTTTTTTCACTCACGCTATAGGCATAGACGATCAAAAGAGGGCTAATCCCAACGAGTAATGTTTTAGGTCTTGCTGACTCAATCCAAGGAGCTATTGAATTCATGGGCGTTTGGGGTATTGAGAAAAGTTAGGCGGTCTTTTTTCTAAATAAGCGCGATGGCCTTCTTTGGCCTCTTCACTCATGTAGTAAAGAAGGGTTGCATTTCCAGCGAGCTCTTGAAGCCCTATCTCACCATCACAGTCTGCATTGAGCCCTGATTTTAAACATCTAATGGCGAGCGGAGAGTGTTTAAGGATCTCGCGGCACCAATCAACAGTGACTTGCTCCAGTTTTTCTAAGGGAACTACTTCATTGACAAGGCCCATTTTGAGAGCTTCTTCTGCGGAATATTGGCGGCAGAGAAACCAGATTTCACGCGCTTTTTTCTGCCCGACAATCCGTGCTAAATAACTAGATCCAAGGCCGGCATCAAAAGAGCCTACCTTAGGTCCTGTTTGACCAAAAACAGCATTATCAGCAGCGACAGTGAGATCGCAGACGACGTGAAGGACATGTCCGCCTCCAATCGCGTAGCCTGCAACCATAGCGATAACGGGCTTTGGACAGGTGCGAATTTGTCTTTGGAAATCGAGGACATTGAGGCGGAAGATTCCATCTTGATCTTCATAGCCTGCGCTTCCACGAATTTTTTGATCCCCTCCACTGCAGAAGGCGTTGGATCCTTGACCTGTTAAAATGACGACCCCAATTGCAGGATCATTTCTCGCATCCTCTAAAGCCCTCATCATTTCTTGTACGGTTTTTGGGCGGAAAGCATTATGGATCTCAGGACGGTTGATTGTGATTTTAGCAATGCCTTCTGCTTTAGAATATAAGATGTCTGTATAAAGACCCGATGAGATCCATTCGACATCACTTGTGATTAAAGTTGATTCCATTCATTTCTCCAGCAAGGTTTTTTGGGGTTTCGAGGTGAGGGGCGTGCGATGAGTCCTTAATAAGAGCTGATTTCATCCCCTTACTTATCAATATTTTGTGGATTGTGGCATATTTAGTATCTTTTTGACCAAAGAAAAATTGAACAGGCCAGTTATTGAAATTAGGCCCAAAATTTGGTTGAGAAGAGAGTCGAAACCGGTTAAAAGCTTCTTTCATTTTGAGGGGGTTGTTTTTTAAACGATTTTGAAAAACGTCCGGGAAGCATAAAGATGTTTTGAGGTGAGTAAAGATCTCTTGATTGTACCAAGCCTTCAGAAAGCGCGTTTTCGGCCATCTGTCGAAATTGTCGAGCCATTGCTGCTCCCAATTTTTTCTTTTTTCGCTATCATCTCGAAAGGGATTTGAGCTGATAGCGATCACTTGCTTTACCAAATGGGGATACTTTTGATAAAACATCAAACTGATTCGGCCTCCCATCGAATAGCCGATTAGAGTCAAGTCGGGACCATATTGCAATAAATCTTCTAAGCAAGTGGGAAGATCGATGGGATGAAACTCACCTAAAAGATAGGTTCTTAAAGGTGTAAAATCATCCGGACTTCCATAAAAGCCGGGAATCAAAAGTGCTTTAGAGCTTGGCATACCGTGGGAAGGCGTATTTTTTAAAACATCCCTTTAATCTTGAAAGCGCCCGAGTATGCTCTTCGAAAGCAACCTCGCAATCGATAGGAATCTCAACGATGGAAGGCGCATTTTTTGGGACTTCGAATGATAGAACATTTTCAGTTTCGGCTAAGTTTTGAGGATGATAATATTGGAGGCCAAATTGTTGGGCGATAGCTGAAAAATCCATCTGATGGGAATTTGCAAAATACGTTTCAAAATGTTCTTTTTCCTCTCGAATAGGGAGATGCTTGAAAATACCACCACCACCGTTATTCATAATGATAAAAGTGATTGGAAGTGATTTTTTAACAAGGGCAAGTGAGTTCAAATCATGTAAGAAAGTTTGATCACCCATCAAGACAAAAAGCCGTTTTTTTAACGCATCAGCCATTCCTACAGAGGTTGCAATGTGGCCATCGATACCGGACAACCCTCGATTGGCAAAGAGCGGTCCGATTCCTTTTTGGGGATAGAAGAAATGGTCACAGTTTCGAATGGAAAGAGAATTGCCAACAAAGAACGCGTCATTTTCACTAAGAGATTCAGATAAAAATCGAGTGAGGGAAATATTTGTGAGATTTTGATTTTTATTGAAGTAGGAAGCGTAATTATTTTCAGCCTGCAAAGACGCCTCTTTCCACATCTCCATGTAGTCGCTAGAAGGATGTCCCGGGAGATGATCGGATAAATTTTGAGCAAACTCTAGCGGGGGAATATAGATACGCTCTTGAATGAGGTGAAGAGGGTCAAAACGCTTCGATTTATCGCTTATATGCAAATATTTTTGAGGCGGAAACTGTTTCAACATCTCCAAAATTTTAGTGCTGACAAAAGAGCCTCCAAAATGCAAAAGAGCGTCAGGTTTAAGAGAGTCCAGGTCTTTTTCTGAATTCAAAAGAGCATCGATATGTTTTATAAAATGAGGGTTGGGGCCAAAATTTCTTGCATTTGAGAGGATGTCAGGAATAATAGGCCACTGAAGGCGGCGAGAGAGCGTGATAAAAGGATCAATCGATTGAGTTGGAGGAAGCTCTCCGAGAAGAATGAGCCCTTTATCAAAGCGAGAGAGAGTTGTTGCAATCTCTTCGTAAAGATCATTTCCAAGAGTGTATTTGGGCAGATATTGACGTCTTTTAAAAGGGGAGTCGATAAAGCTCTCATCAGGGCTCTCCATTAAGGGTTTTCGAAAAGCACAGTTGAGATGAACCGGACCTTTTCTTGGCCACATCGTTGTATGAGCAATTTCTGACGCTAGGCTTTTTAAATATTGAGAGGAGAGGGAAGCGTCGGGGCAGGGAAGAGAAATCGAGCGATTGACGTAAGAGCCAAAAAATTTCACCTGATCACATGTTTGGTTGGATCCTGTCTCTTGAAGCTCAGGAGGACGATCTGCGGATAGAACCAGGAGGGGGATTTCAGAGTGATAGGCTTCCATAACAGCAGGCATAAGGTGGCCGAGAGCTGATCCTGAGGTAACGACAATTGCGGCCGGTGTATTTGAAGCTTTAGCGTACCCGAGGGCTTGAAAGGCCGCTCCTCTTTCGTCAAAGTGAACGGAGGTTTGAGCAAGTGGATGTTTCGCTATGGCCATCACAAGGGAAGTGTTCCGAGCTCCCGGAGCAATAGAAAAGTAGCGAATTTTTTGTTGAATGAGTTCTTTAATAAGTATTTGAGCCCACTCCCTATTTTTCATTAATTTATCCTTGCATTAAGAAATTCTTTTGTTTTTGGGAATTCAAGATTCAAATTGAAAATGGGGGTAATGGCACCGATCCCTTTTGCACTTGAAACCTCGATAACACGGCCTCCTTTTTTACGATCTTGCGAGATAAAATGAAAGTGAAATTTATCAAAAGCAATTCCGCTTAAGGAGCTTGGCATCCAAAAACCAACAAGGGAGCCCTTGATATCATTGAGTTCAAAAAGATCAGGTTTTTGTTTTGAGTAGGTGCTATTGAGCTTAATGTGGTTAAAGGTTCCGGTAATTAAAATGGCATAAGGGATGTTTTGGGAGTCGAAGTGAGGCAAAATTTCTTGATCAAGCTTCACAAAGGTGTTGGCAGCGCCCACATCAAAATGCTTTGCAGGTTGAAATAAAATTGCGTTTGCAATTGCGATCCCCTCTTTTTCATCAACCTTTTGCAATGCGCCTCCTTTTGTGACTTTATAAGAGTTGCCATCATATCGGATGAAGACAGCCTCATCAGAAGAGAGGCTTCCAATAGCAAAATCGCCCTTCTTTGCAAGAGCGCTTTCTGAAAGGGCATTTTGATCAACACCGCTATTAAAATACTTTTGTAGGTTTATTTGATAAAGAGAGGTTTCAGCCCAAATAAAAAAGGGGAAGAGCAGGTAGGGAAAAAAAAATTTCATTTAAGAACCTTTATAAATTGAGATATTTTTTCATTGATTTCATTCCACTCCTTTTCAGGCTTTGAACCTTGGACAATTCCGCCGCCTGCAAAGAGTTGAATGCTTTTTTGTTTTACAAGCGCTGAGCGTATGGCAACAGCGAAGTGGGCCTTTTCTTTTGAACAATAACCAATGGGAGCGCCATACCATCCGCGATCAAAGGGTTCTAGTTTCTGTATCATGTTTAGGGCGCCCTTTTTTGGGATGCCTCCGAGCGCTGCCGTTGGGTGGAGGATTTCGATGAGCATTTCATCCGTGATCGACTTATCAAGATCAGCTGTTACCATTGAAGATAAATGTCTGAGGCTTGCAGTTTCTAAGGGAACGACTGGAGAATGGGAAATTTTCGAAGAGAAAGGGGATAATACTTTTAGAATATTATCTAAAACAAAATCAAATTCAGCCCGCTCTTTCTTATTCTCTAAAAAAGCGGTTTCACATTCCTCTTTTCGACACGTGCCGGCTAAAGCCCTCATCATAAGGTGGCGATTTGATCGCTTATAAAAGGTTTCAGGAGAAGTTCCAATAAAAATTGGCCCCTCTTTTTTCCATTGGATGGCAAATTTAATCACATTTTCTGAAGAAAGAGAGCTTAAAAGAAGGTAGGGGTCACAGGGACTTGTTAATTCGACAATGAAGCTATTGGCTAAAACAACCTTTGAAAGAGAGCTCTCTAGTATGGCTTCAACCGCTTTTTTATGCTCATTTTGAGAAAGAAGTTCTTGAATACTTCCACTTTTTAAAAGAGGAGGAGGCTGTTTTTGAGGTTTAATCCTCTCAATTCTAGAGTATTTTGGAAGAAAAAAGCAGGTTTGATCGAAACCATCCCAATCAGAACGCTTCCTTTTTTTTTGGAAAAAATCCCTTCCTCCATAGTAACAGTGATCGCTTGCAGGGACATGTTTTACAATATCAAGAGCGCCGCAAACAGCTCGAACTTCCCCTTCGCTTTCAAAGTAGAATTTTGGATAGTCATCTTTTTCTTTAAGCCAATTAAGGAGCATTTTTCTCACCTTTGTAGAGTGTGACAGATCCTAGAGTAAAAGGGGTGAAGGTGATTTTTGAAAAATTTGCTTTTTCTAGGAGCTTACAAAAATTAGCGCCAAAGGGAAAGGTTTCAATCGTTTGATTGAGATAGCGATAGGCTGATTTTTGTTTAGAGAGAAAGCCTCCAACTTTAGGAAGGATGTGTCGCAAGTAAAATTTGTGTCCTATGCGAAAGAAGGGGTTTGTGACTTGGGAGAACTCTAAGATAAGAAGACAGCCATTGGGGCGTAAAACGCGATAAATTTCAGATAAACATCGGTCGACATCTTCAACATTTCGGATTCCAAAGGAGATGGTGACGACATCGACAGAACCATCATCTAAAGGGATGTCTAAGGCATCCCCCTCCAAGAACTGTACCTTAGAGCTTAAATTTCTTTTTTCTATCTTTTGCTTCCCCACTTCAAGCATCTTAAGTGAGATATCGATTCCAATAGCTTGCTTTATGGGAGCATTCAGTTCAAAGAAGGAAATCACCTGATCGCCGGTTCCCGTTGCCAAATCTAATAAATCAAAGGGAGCTTTGGGAAGAGAGTTAAAAAGTCTTCTTCTCCATTTTTTGTCTAGACCAAAGGAGAGAATGCGATTGATCAAATCATAGCGACCTGAAATGGTATCAAACATTTCTCTGACATTTTTTCTTGAAACCATCATAGCTTTCAGATTCTATGATTTTTATCAATTTATGCCTATGAAAATTTCATAGAAGCGATGAATATAGGAACCCTAAACGCGAGAATAGGGCCCCCCAGTAGGAGGTCAATAGACATCTTGCATAACCCCAATTCCTTGCCCCTGCCCTTGCCCTTGCCCGAAAAGTTTGAAAAAATTCTGGCACACAATACTATTTTTTAAGCCGTTCCTTCTGTACAGAAACGAATTCT
>JBBDIZ010000018.1:0-25004 GCA_040880145.1 Simkaniaceae bacterium
GTTCTTTTCACAGAGGAAGTATTAACAAACCACAGGAATTAAAGCAAATAAAAGAAGAGCGGGGTTTCCTCCCACGACTAAAGCCGTGGGTCTCCACCCCGTCATTTCTATGATTTTTTTGCAGGGAGGATGCGGCATTTATCATGACGACTATATTCATCCCGTACCCTTGTGAGTTCCTTCGGGTCGGGAGGGCAGGGGGTTAGATTCCAAATCTTGTGGGCGTAATTGTGGATCGATTCGTCAGAGGAGAACTTTCCCATGGCAGCGATATTTTGGAGGGCATATTCGGCCCACTTTAGGGGCGTTTCAAAGAGCTCTTCCACTCTTTTTTGGGTTTCATAGTAGGGACCTAGATCATTCAGCACAAAATAACGGTCAGCGATGCCGCTTGAGCATTCTTCAACAAGAGCTCTATAGAGATTCATCAAAGCCTCATGTTCCATTTCATTTTCGACTAAAGATCCATCGCGAAGAGCATTGACAGCGCGCTCAATTCTTGGGTTGTGGGTGATGATGTCGATTGGATTGTAATCTTTTTCGTTGTATTTGATGAAGTTCTCCTGGGCATTGGCTCCAAATTTAAAGGGCCAATATTGATCGGAAACTGCTTCGTGCATCTCAACATTGGCGCCATCATCTGTGCCAATGGTTAGAGCGCCGTTAATGGAGAGTTTCATGTTTCCTGTTCCTGAGGCTTCCATGCCTGCTGTCGAAATTTGCTCGGAAAGGTCAGCCGCCGGAATGATCATTTCAGCGCTCGAGACATTGTAATTCTCGATGAAGAAAAGGCGTAATTTTTGGTTGACGTCCGGATCGTTATTGATGCGTCTCGATAGACAATAGATTAAGCGGATGACATGCTTCACTGTATCGTAGCCCGGAGCCGCTTTTCCACCGAAAAAAACCATACGCTGAATGCGACGGGATTCAGGATTCTCTTTTAGCTCTTGATAAAGCATTAAGACGTGAAGGGCATTCATTAACTGGCGCTTATATTCATGAAAGCGTTTGATATGGATATCAAAAAGAGCCTCCGCTGGAAGAAATTGATCCTCTTTTAACTCGTATCCGGCCCAGTGGCGGTTTTTCATCTCACCATAGAGATAATCCATAAAGGCAATTTTGCATTTCTTTTTAACAGCTAAAAACTCTCCTTGGCTTTTCTGATCGCTTGCATAGTCTCGAAGCCGCTCAATTTCCTTAAAATTTAAAATCCATTCCGATCCAATTCGCTCAGTGATAAACTGAGAAAGTTCCGGATTGCAAAGAAGGAGCCAACGTCTTTGGGTGACCCCATTTGTGACATTCAAAAATTTTTCAGGATACATTTCAAAGAAATCTTTAAACATATCACATTTTAAGATGTCGGTATGGAGCGCGGCTACACCATTGACATGATGGGAGCCATAGATGGCTAAGTGAGCCATTTTGATTTGACCATTAGCGAAAATGGACATTCTTTGGACGCGCTCTTCATCATCACGATATTTTTCTCTCACGCTGTTTAAAAAATCATGATTGAGACGTTGAATCACCTCGTGTTGACGCGGTAGAAGGCTATGGATGCGGTCTTCGTTCCACTCTTCAAGGGCTTCTTTAAGCACGGTATGATTGGTATAGCTTGTGCAGGCTTTTGTGACCTCAAAAGCCTTTTCCCAAGAGAGGTCATGGTGCGTAATGAGGATGCGTATCATTTCTGCAATGGAAAGCGCCGGGTGGGTATCGTTGATCTGGATCCGAACTTTATCTTCTATCTCAGCAATCGAACCAAATACCTGCACATGGTGGCGGATGATATCTTGAATCGATGCTGAGGAAAGGATGAATTCTTGTTTTAATCGAATTCGCTTGCCCATTTCATTGTTGTCATTGGGATAGAGGACATCGGTGAGCGCTGTATTTTCTCCGGCGGGGCCCAGTTGCCCGGCATTAAAACGCTGCAATTCAAAGTTGCGGGGAGACTCTTTTGTCGACCAGATTCTGAGCGTTAGGACAGAAAAGTCGGAACTTGGGCGGTAACCAATGATAGGCAGATCGAAGGGAAGGGCGCGCACTTCCTGAGAATCGACGAGATTATAAATTTCTTCCCCTTTTTCGTTGATCCCCTTGTTCAGCCGTCCATCAAATTTAACATTCACAGCATGGTTGTCTCGGCGAAACTCCCAAGGATTTTCATAGAGAAGCCAACAGTCAGGCCTTTCGACCTGAACCCCGCACCAAACCTCTTGTTCAAAGATGCCATATTGATACCTCATGCCATAGCCAAGGGCAGGATAATTTTGCGAAGCTAACGAATCGAGAAAGCAAGAAGCAAGTCGGCCAAGCCCTCCATTTCCAATCCCCACATCCGGTTCTTGCTTTAAAAGCTCGCTCATCGAGCGGTTCATACGTTTTAAGACGATTTCAACAAGATCGGTGGTGCAGATATTGGTAATATTGTTGTTGATCAATTTTCCGGGCATGTACTCCATCGAAAGATAATACATTTTCCGAACCCGTTTATTGGCAAAGGTATGATTTGTAGCTGTCCAGTTGACCATGATCTCTTCTCGAAAGGCTTTCGAAAAGGCGTGATAAAACTCTAAATTACTCGCTTCATCGGCTGTACGCCCCATTGTGGTGATTAAATAGTGGCGAATTTTATGAACGAAGTTTTCGACTTGGGCTTCAAGTAAAGGATCCATACCCAATATGTAGCATAGCTTGACTTTACTTCAAACCCAGCTTTTTTAGAGGAGGGGCCAGCTTAAGCAAGGAGGGGGGTGAAGATCACTTTAATGAGGTGGAAGAGGAGGATGCAGACGAGGGCTGCTGAGGGGATCGTAATGACCCAGGAAAGGGCGATGTCGCGGAGCATGCGGATGTTGAGGGCGCTAATACCGCGAGCGAGGCCAACTCCTAAGACAGCGCCTACGATGCAGTGGGTTGTGGAGACGGGAAGACCGAGTTTTGAGGCGAGTAAAATCGTTGTAGCGGCTCCAAACTCAGCAGAGAAGCCTCTTGTTGGAGTGAGCTCGGTTATTTTTTTCCCGATGGTTTCGATAACGCGCCAACCCCAAGTGGCTAATCCGACAACGATACCGAAGCCCCCAAAAGCAAGGAGCCAGGTGGGGATTTGGGTGTTTAGTGCAACTTGCTTGTGACGGACGACATCCATGATGGCGGCAACCGGTCCAATGGCGTTTGCGACGTCATTCGCGCCGTGGGCAAAGGCGACGAAGCAGGCGGAGATAATCTGTAGAAAGGAGAACATTCTTTCGACAACGCGGTAGTCTGAGGTGTGAGGATTGCTCTCTGCTTGAGTTTTTAACTGGCTTGCGAGTCCTTTGACCTCATCTAATAGTCTGGAGACTAAGGGACGGGTCTCTTTTGAGGCAGAAAGGCGGACTCTGTCGAGATGTTTTGCGGCTCGATTGAGACTTACAGCTTGTTGTGAATAGCGTAGCGAGGGGACCTGGGCGCGCGATTCATCGACCGATAGGGTGCGGATGAGAATCATGCTGCAGAGGGAAGTTGTGCCGGCGATTAGAAGAGAGAGAAAAAAAATGTTTAAAGAGCTTAGGTTCATTTGAACATTGCGAATACTGTCGCTTAAAATCATAAGAGAAAAAGTAAAGAAAACGAGAAAGATTAAAAGGGGAATTAATCGCTTGGTTGCCGCAATGGGGTTCATGGCGTACAAAATTTTCCTCTGCAAAATGGAGAAAATAAAAAATGAAATTAAGGCGGATAAGGCAGGGGAGAGGATCCAGGAAAGCGCTATTGATCCCACGATCGACCACTTCACCGAATGAACTCCACCGATCAATACGCCGAATCCTAATATAGCCCCAACGATTGCATGGGTAGTGGAAACGGGCCAGCCGAAGTAGGAGGCAATTTGAAGCCATATTGCGGTTGCAAGAAGTGCCGAAAGCATTCCGTAGAGAAAAATGTTGGGGTCTCCGGAAAAAACAGAGGGGTTGACAATCCCTTTTTGCATCGTCTCAGAGACATTCGAACCTAAGAAATAGGCTCCGGCAAATTCTAAGATACCTGCAATGAATACGGCTTTTGTCAGGGTCAATGCCCCAGAGCCAACCGAGGTTCCCATGGCATTGGAAACATCATTGGCTCCAATGTTCCAAGCCATGTAGAAGCCGACAAGGAGCACAATAACAATGAGAAGGATTTCAATTGACATATGAGGTTACTTCAGTTCCAAAATCATCCGAATGCGGTTTGCTAATCGCTCTGAAATGTGAGAGAGAGCTCCTATCTCCTCGATCAAATTAATCCATAGATAGAAGTCGGTCGGGGAGAGTTGATCCGAAATACCAAAAAACTTTTTTAATAAATCTCGCTTCATCACATCTGCTTCATGTTCTTTATAAGAGGTTGCCTCAACCATTCGTTTCACTTTTTCGGCTTCTTGGCCGCCAAAAGAGGATTCAATAAGTTCATTGATTTCTTTCATGATCTTTCTCGCATCCCAGAAGGTTTCACAAGCTTTTTTGTAAAAACGCTGAAGGTGCTCTTTCATGTTGCCAACGTCTTGAAGCTCTTTAAAAGTTAAAAGGTTGGCAATATCTTCTGCTTTATCGGCTAAGTCATCCTGAATGGTTAGAATGTCGAGAAATTGTCCCTGATCAATGGGAAGAAAAAGAGATCTTGGCAAATGATTGCGGATGTCATTTTTTGTGAGATCGGCTTCGTGTTCAAGCTCTGAAACCTCACGAGCAATCGCCTCAATCCGTCCATGTTGATGCTTGGGAAATTGATCAAAAATTTCAGTTAATTTTTTAATGCAACTCGAAACTTTCTTCATGTGTGACTGAAGAGGGAAGAAGGGCGACTTACCAAAAAGACGAGCAATTGTACGCATGAGATTAGTTTATACGATTAGCGAAAGAAAATCAATTCTCTCTCTTTCTCGTTTAAAGATCGGTACTGACCCTCTTCTAAAGGACCGAGTCGTAAATTTCCGATACGAATGCGTTTTAGCTCGAGAAGAGATAGAGAAGCTTTTTCAATAAAGCGGCGGACCTCGCGCTTTTTTCCCTCTTTGACAACGATTTTGATCGTGCCTTTTCGCACTTTTTTGACCGATTTGGGTTTCACGAAAAATTCCTCGACCATACCGCCTCTTGAGATGCGCTTCAAATGTTCATCCGTGACCTCTTCCTTCACCTTGACTAAGTACTCTTTTTCAATATTGGAGGAGGGGTGAATGACTTTGTTTGCGAAGTGTCCGTCATTTGTCAGAATTAAAAGGCCTGTCGTATCGCGATCTAAACGACCCACAGTAAAAAGGCGCGCATCGAGATTGGAAAAAAGATCGACAACGAGCTTTTTTCGATCGATTTTTTTATTGGAGCAGACATAGCCGCGAGGCTTATTCAAAACAAAGTAAAATTTTTCATCCACAGGCTTCACAGGACGATCATGGACTAAGATCTGATCATTTTCCGGATCGACATGGGTCTCAGGCTTTTTGATTACAACGCCATTTACTTTGACATGGCCGTCAAATATAAGCGCTTCGGCCCCGCGCCTCGAAGCAATTCCCGCAGATTGAAGAGTTTTACTCAGTCTTTTTTCTTGCATCATCGAAAGAAATTATAGAGAATCCGCTATATATACACAAAGGAAAAGCTGATGGGACAACTTATATTAGTGAGGCATGGTCAGTCAGAGTGGAATAAAAAAAATATCTTTACAGGATGGGTTGATATTCCTTTGAGTGCGAAAGGCGTGGAAGAAGCGCTTTCCTGCGGCAAAAAAATTGCCCCTATCCCAATTCATGTCATTTTTGTCAGCACGCTTGCAAGAGCGCGTTTAACGGCTATGATTGCAATGAGTCAGCATGATGAGGGGAAAGTCCCGTGTATTGTCCATGAGGGGGATGACCGCAGAGCTGAGTGGGGCAAAATTTATGAAGAAAAAACTTTAAAAGAAATGATACCCGTCTATAGTTCTTGGCATCTCAATGAGCGTATGTACGGAGCCCTTCAGGGAAGAAACAAAGATGAGTGCCGGCGTGAATATGGGGAAGAGCAAGTGCAGATTTGGCGCCGCTCTTTCGACATTGCCCCGCCAGAGGGGGAGAGTTTAAAGATGTGTAGTGAAAGAACGCTCCCTTATTTTAAAGAAAAAGTTATCCCCTATCTAGAAAAGGGAGAAAATGTTTTAATATCTGCACACGGAAACTCTCTTAGAGCGATCGTTATGATGTTAGATAAGCTTTCAGAAAAAGAAATTGTCTCACTAGAAATCCCCACAGGACAGCCGATCATCTACACTTACGAAGATCAAGAGTGGAAAAAACATAAGACTTAAATGATTGATTCTACAAATCAGATTTTAAAAAAACCTCTTGAGGAGCTTTATCGCTTTCTTGGAGTTCCCTTATCTGTTAAATTTTTTCCTCATCAGGGGCGCGCGACTTCCTATGCTGCCCTCCTGCACTCTCAGCATATCAGCACAATGCATGAGACAGGCCGCAATCACGTTCTTTTTGCGAGCCACTCACCTGCCACCGCTCATCTGAAGCTGCAGCAACTCAAGAGGGTAGGGGTTGTAGGAAAAGAAATTCCCTTAAGTAATGAAGGCCTTATTACGCCTGAAGCGGTAGATGAGGCGATCAATCCTCGAACGACACTTGTTTCATTTCCACTTATCGATCATCTTACAGGAGTGATTCACCCCATAGAGGAAATCGCTGAAGTTTGCCACAAAAGGGGAGTTTATCTTCATCTCGACCTCTCTTATTCGTTAGGGATTCTTCACTTTCATTTAAATGATTATCCGGTTGACTATTTGACAATCCCTGAGGGGCTCTTTGTGAAGCCCTATGTGCCGTTTGAGCCTCTTATTCCGGGAGACTCCATTTCGAGCTTTGAACTGACGCAAATTCAGGAGCGGCTTAAGCGCCTTAAAGAGAAAAATGAGCTTCAAAATTTTGAGCTCACGCGCCTTCGAGATTTCTTTGAAACAGAGATTCGAGACCATATACCCGGCGCTTTTCCTTTTTTTACGCTAAAAGAGCGCATGCCCCACATTTCAGCTTTAGCCTTTCCGGGCATTACAGCTGAAGCGCTTTTGTTTTATTTAACTGCAGAGCAAATCCATGCAAGCATGGGCGGCGATGAAGATCTTCTTTTAGAGACGCTTCTAAAAAAGGCTCGTGTTGATGATATGACTGCAAGAAGCGCCCTTTCTTTTAAGATTCATCCTAAAATGACAAAAGAGGGAATTAAAGGAACGGTTCAAAAAATAAAAAAATGCGTTTTATCTTTGCGCGCTCTTTCAGGAGTTTTGCCGGTATGATTGCTCAATCTTCGCCTTATCCAATGTGGGAAAAATATAGCCAAAAACTCTGTAAGAAAATTTTAAACCCGATCTCTTATGGAGAGATACCCCTAGAGCAAGCTGCGCAACATGGCCTTCGGCACATAAAAGTGAAAGAGGGCAGTTTTGATGAAGGCGCTTTAATTACCTTATCCTTACTTGTCGATGAGGAAGAGGGGACCCTTGTCGATGTTAAATACCTCTCTTACGGGCCAAGCGTTTTGATCGGAGCCTTAGAGGCCGCTATTGAGCTGCTTATTCGAAAAAATTACGACCAAGCCTCCCGTATTAGCGTTCATTTAATCGACCAGCGCCTTCGCGACCACCCCCAAAAAAGTGCCTTTCCGGAAGAGACGCTCTTTCATCTCAATCTCATCATCGATGCTATCGACGCCGCGTGTCAAAAGTGCCAAGATATACCCCTGAATATCCAAACGCCAATCGATCAAAATTCTGACTTTCAAGAGGATTACCCTGACTGGGCTTTGCACTCAAAAGAGGAAAAAATTGCACTGATTGAAAAAATTATTGATGAAGAAATCCGCCCTTACATCGAGCTCGATGCAGGAGGCGTTACGATACAAGATCTAGAAGATCTTTCTCTAACAATAGCATACTCCGGCGCCTGCACAACATGCTACTCGGCTACAGGCTCCACTTTAAGCGCTATACAAAATATTTTACGTTCTCGCATCCATCCCGAGCTTTCTGTAATTCCTGACTTAAAACAACCATTTTAAATAAATATTATTATTTCTTTATTTTATTAAAGTTGATATAATTATATAATTAATAAAATTAAGTGGGTGATTATGGATTATACTCAGGTTTCCAGTCAATATAAACTAAAATTTAGTGATGAATTTGATTCAAAATTCAATTTAAATTGTATAGAATTGCTACAAGCAATAAATGAAAAGTCAATTGAAATTACGACTCAGTTTCCAGGAGAAGCGGTTCTGCCTCCAAGATTATCTTTTACAGAAAAATTACTGTTTTATACTTTAATATCAATGGCAGCTTTATTGATAGTTGCTTCCTTTACAGCTACCTTGACAGCTACATTATTCTTTATTATTTCTTTCCCTACATTGTTCCTTCCGCCATTTCTATTAATAATAACAATAATGATGATACCTTTGATTCCTGCTTTTGTGAGTTTGGCGGCGTTGGGAATTGCCTTTGGTATGGGCCACTTTGATGATGATGAGATGAAACTCAAAATTCTCGAGAAATTAACTGACAAGATTACTTCTGGATGCCCATTTCAAGAAATCCAAAATGAAGTGGATCAATATGGTAAAGATGCACATAAAAAATATAGGCTCTTTGAAACGGTTTCTGTATCGGCATTTTTTGAAATTCTTGTAGAAGAAAAGAAGGCATACACGGATGCTGTCAATACTTTGATGATAAAACTACTGAAAGAAGAAAAAGAAGGTCGTAATGTCGGAGAAAGCAAACATATTAATCAAGTAATACGAAACACGGCAGGTGAATTACTTAGTGAATTCGATCTTGAAATTAGTAATTATTTTAAAGACCATGTGACCCTTTACGACTAAAGCGGGAAAGCCCACGTCTTTAGGCGTGGGATGAGAGCGTCTTTTTTTCCTGTTAGCGACAAATAGAAATGTCCCTTAGTTGGATTAAATAGAAATGTCCCTTTAGATTCATTAGTTTTTGGGACACTGATCAACTCTTACACGTTGATTATAGCAAATATTTCTTTCAAAATCAAGATGGGGGAGTATGAGGGCAGGGCACCAGACATTAAAATAATAATTTTATCCTCCTAGAAATGGGGTTAAACCGTAACCCCATTCTTTTTAGACTGCCAATGACATTTTCATTCACACCCCTTTCTAAACTATTAACGCAAGAGGCGGGGAGACGCGAGAGGCAGAGAGAAGAAATTATAAATCATTAACTACTTTCTCTCGCGTCTTTCCGCCTCTTGCGTCTCTCGCGTTTATCCTATGAATAGATTCTAATATTTATGGATATCAACTAGGATATTGGATAGATCAAGAAATTGAAAATCGAATAGAAATGGAAATTATTCTTTTAATGTCCGGTGCCCTGAGTATGAGGGGGTTTCCCCCTCATAAAAGAATAAAAAATAAAATCTGCCCATTCCAACGAAGGCGGCTCTAGGGGGGCTGGGGGACAGCGTCCCCCGACATTTCGGACAAAGCTCCTATACTTTCAAAACGTTACGTTTACGAGTTGTTCGCTTCCATGGATGAACAGATAACCTCCTCTATCGTTGCCCCCATTGGTTTAAATTATTTTCTTAACCTAAAGGGACATTTCTATTTGTCGGAAAGGGGACATTTTTATTTGTGGCTTACATAAAAGAAAAAACAAGATGAGCAGGATCGCAGGCGGCATGATGATCCAGGGAAATTGCATAAAGAAATGATTTGACTTATTCAAGAATTTTTGAAGACTTTACCTCCTAAACTGGAGGCTTTAAGATGTCAGATAAAAATTCACTGCGACAAACATCAATCATGACCTATTTTTCGATTATTCCCGATCCACGAAAGGAACGGAATCAAGTCTATAATCTCTTCGATCTAATCACTATAGCAATTTTAGCCGTTCTTTGTGGTGCTGATGATTGGGTCGAAGTTAATCTTTGGGCGACCTCTAATATTGAATGGCTTAATCAATTTGACCTCTGCCTTAAAGGCGTACCTTCTTGCGATACCTTGAGTCGATTCTTTCGCTACTTAAATCCACAGGCATTTGAAAAATGTTTTATCTCCTGGACTCAAAAAATAGCAAAGGCGGTTGGAGGAGTGATAGCATTGGATGGCAAGACTTTATGCAATTCTTCTGATACAGCAAATGGAATAAAGGCGATTCACATTGTGAGTGCTTTTTCAGCGGAGAATGACCTTGTGTTAGGACAGCTGGCAACTGAAGCCAAGTCGAATGAAATTATAGCATTTCCTCTTCTCATTGAAATGCTCGATTTAAAAGGGGCGACTGTTACTATCGACGCAGCTGGTTGTCAGAAGGCTATAGCTAAACAGATTCGAGATAAGGGTGGAGAATACGTCCTGGCCTTGAAAGGCAATCAAGGCAAACTGCATGATGAAGTCGAAAATTTTTTTAAACAAGCTATTGCAGTAGAACCTGAAGAAAGTGGGTGCGATTACTATAAAAATGAGGAATACTCTCGTGGCAGACGAGAGCAACGCGAAGTGTGGACCATAGGTGACATTGAATGGTTACCACAAAAGGGAAAGTGGAAAGATCTAGGCAGTTTAGTTTGTTTGAAAAGCTCTCGAACACAAAAAGGCACGTGTACAGTTGAGATACGGTATTATATATCAAGCTTACCATCAGACGCTTCAAAATCAGCTTATGCCATTAGAAGCCACTGGGGAATTGAGAACAAGCTGCATTGGCAATTAGATGTTTCTTACGGTGAGGATAATTGCAAAATTTGCAAAGACCATGGTGCCGAAAATTTCTCTGTGATCAGGCGAGCTACTTTGAACATACTCAAGGGAGATAAGAAAACGAAAGCTGGGATAAAAAATAAACGATCTAAAGCCGGATGGGATAGGAGCTATATGCTGGAGCTGTTAGGCATAAACTAATTTCTTCATGCAATTTCCCTGCATGATGACCAGGATGATGAACTCTTTTGTATTCCAACCTCAAATTGAAATATATCGAAAATCGTTTCTGTGAGTTCTTGGTAACAAGTCCAATTTTGGTATAAAGGGTCTGTAGTCCGTGGGCCTATCAGTTGCTGTAATATTGTTGCCTAATAACCATTTATTTTTGACAAATTTCAAACTGAACGTTATACCCTGTTCTTATTTGATTCAATATGAAGTAGAGGAGGAGCGTTTTGAAAGTCCTATTTTTTGTAGTTATTATTTGTTTATTTCAGGGTGATTTATTTTCATGGGAAGTCAGAACTTCTAGAATAACTTTTAAAGAAGATGCTTTTGTATATGGGGAGAGTGCTCTAAATCCAGTTTGGACTCTTATGGATGATGAGAAGGGATTATTTATGATCGTTCCGGTAAAAATTCTCTGTTCAAACTGCAAAGAGCATCAGAATGAATTAGCCCAAAATTGCAAAATTTGTGGCTTTGGAGAGTTTGACTATATCCTTTGTGAAAATAAATTGAGATTTAAAGCGAATCTTGATGATGAAGGGAAAAAGGAGGTTGAGCTGGAATATAGTTATGAAAATGATACTTGTAATGCAAAATTAGGCCTCAAGGGGAGGGCAGAGCAGAATTTAGATGGGAAGGTTAAATGTGAAGTAGGTTTAGAACTTGAGACCTCTTTTTAAAAAAATTGGAATTGCTGTTTTTCTTTTAGTTGTTGTATGGGTTTGGCTAATGAATCGTAAAGATTTAAACGAGCTTATTCCTTTGCAAATTACAGAGAGAAAAAAAGTTTTTGTTGAGACAAAAATCAATGGGAATAAGACATGGGCCCGTCTTCTTTTTAAGTCAAAATACCCTCTCATCTTAAGAGGGGAAAATTCTCTGGATCTCCCTTTTCTTAATAAGTATGCTACTTGGCAAAATGCAAAAAATTGCGTTTTTAATGTGCCCTTAGCAGATGTAGAAAAATTTCAAGTTGGTCCGGTTTGTTTTAAGCATATGCAGGCTCCCATTGATGTAAAATCTATCGAAGAAAATAGTATTGCTTGGCCTTTTAGCAGGTCTCAACTACTTATTGATCTGTCTCATCACAGACTTTTCGCTGTTTCAGATGAAAAAAAACTTTTGAGAGAGGGGTATGATTTATCAAAAATGAAAAAAATTCCATTTGAAGAGGATGAAAAGTTTCTCTTTTTTAGAGCGAATACAAAGCTTGGCGTTCTTCGGGTTGGAATTGGAACTGAGAGTAATCTAAATTATATTAATAAAAAAATTCTTAAGGGCAGGGAGTTAGAGGACGGAATTGTGCAAATGACTTTAGAGCGCCCTGATTTTGCTTTACCCCTAGATTCATATTATTCAGTTTCTCTTCCTCCAGAGCTCAATATTGATGCTTTCTTAGGAGTTGATTTTCTTTTATCTCATGTTCTCTATGTTGATTACAGAAACAAAACCCTTTTTCTTGGTGAAAAGTATTCAAATACGATTTCAGGCTCTTTTTCAAAACCAATTCCTCTTCAATACACAGATGCGGGTTCACCCTGTGTAATGATTCATATAAACGGGAAGAAAATTGATGCAATAATCGATACGGGCTCTTGCTATGAGATAACGATTCCCTATGACTCAAGTATTTTAGAGCAGTTAAAAAAGATAAAAGATTCTTGTAGTATTAATTTTAAAGGGGAAAAAGCAAAAAGCTCTCAATATATACTTCCTTCATGTCAAATTGAAGGGTATAAAATTCAGAATATAATTGCTGAAGTTGATATGAGTATTGATCCGAATCGCTACGAGGTTTCTATTATAGGGGAGGCGAAAGGGGTAGTAGACAGTAACAAAACAGGTGCAATTGGGCGGCCATTTTTATTAAGGTCGAATATCTATTTTGATTTTCCAAATGATCAAATGTCCTTTATTTCAGAAAAAGAATTCGCTTCTATGAAAGATCAGTTTGTTTTGATTCCGTTTGAGGAAACTTGGATGGGATTTCAGCTAATCGTAGATACAGACTTTGGTTCACTAAAATGTCTGCTCGATACGGGTTCAAGTTTGTCTTTTATTCAAAATCGTTTCGGAAATAATTTTACAACCATTCAAGACAATTATGGAAATGAGTGTCTGCAATCTGAAAAATTGATCCTAAGTGGAGTGGATTATGGTAAAAATAATCTCTATCCATTAAAAATGAAGGCTTTTTCTGAAATTGATGGAATACTTGGAATGGATTTTTTAAAGAGCAAATCTCTTTACATCGATTACAGAAACAAGCGGTTCTATTTAAAGAAGTAGGCATCCAAAAAAAAATTACGGGATCTTTTTTTCAATTTCTCCTGATAAAATTGAATGAATCGGCCCTTTCTCATCCTTTAAAAACAAGCAGCCGTCATTTTCAGTATAGGCTAGATTTTGCTTGTATTCCTCTTTGAATGGAGCAAAGCCCATCTCTTTAAAAAGAGTCAAATGTTTGCTAAAGTTTTGAGTCAATTGAGATTGGATTTGATTAAGATCGCTTGAGCGGGCTGTTTCGATTAAGAGGGATGTTGCGGGCTGATCGATAGAGGAAAGGTCATTTTTTGTTGCGTTGACATTGAGTCCAATTCCGGCAAAAATCGTAACAAAGTCAGAATGAAATTCCGTTTCGACTAATACACCTGCAATTTTTTTCCCATTGACGAGAAGGTCATTTGGCCATTTTATTCTGGGAGAGAGTCCTCTGCCTTTCAGGAGGGTATAGGCGCTGAAGGAGAGGAGCAGGCCGAGGGCGGTTAAATCCTTTTGGTCTAATAAAAGAGAAAAAGCGTAAGTAAGTGTAAGGTTTTCTCCTTTTGAAACCCAAGGACGCCCAAAACGACCATGACCGCCTGTTTGTTTAAGAGCCTGAATAATGGTCAACCCCTCTAAAAAAGAAAAGTAATGCTCTTTAGCGTAAGTTTGGGTTGAAGGGGCTGATTTAAGTTCAACGATTCGTGTCTTCATACTGGGTAATTATAATAGAAAGGCTTTTTTTTGACGAATTTTGGTTGATAGTTTTTCAGAAATATAAAAAAAATAATTGTTTATTATAATAGTTTTTTTGTATAAATAAAATTATAACTAACTAAGTATGTTTAATTATGAGTGCTATTCCTCCTGCTTTACCTTCAATGCCTTCTCCAGATTCTGGAGGTGATAAAATTTCAATGACGGCTATTTTTTCCGGGTTGCAGTCATCATTTTATGCAGAAACGCAGAAGGGGGTTCCTATGACTCAAGCTCTTGATTCTGAAGTGGCAGCGCTTGGCAACTTAGTCAATGCCAGCGGAAATCAGCAGTTAGCGAATACTTACAATTCAAGTTTTCTTCCGGCTTACAATGCGTTTAGAAATGATCCTAACCAAACTACTTTTAACCAATATTTAAGCCCAGTTTTTACTGAAATGGAAGGCTCTGGGGCTTCGATTTCTCCTAAGGCATTAAATAATTTTATTAATCAAACGCTTTCTACCGCTGCGAACGATGTTTTCAGTGGCAATGATCAAGGAGCTTATGGGGCTCTTTTAGTAGCTCAAAATGTGATTGATCAATCCGGGGCCTACTCAACTGCGACTTGTGGAGATATCAATCAGATTGTCAATAATGATTTTGCTCCCCTTCGTGCAGGAGGAGGAGTCAATGAACAACAAGCGTTAGGAGATATCAATACTCTGATTTACCAATTCCCATTGCAATAACCGAGCTCTCTTCAAATTCAATTGAATGCTTGGAGCTTTTGTCGAGCTTAGTATAAGCTTAAGGATAATGTTTGATTTTAGAGCTTTAAGGCGTCTTCATTTCCGTCAAATCCCCTTAATCTTGATGCTGATGGCCGTCAGTCTAATTGTGATCTCTTTAACGACTTTGCCAAGCATGCATGGGAGCGATGAGCCCTTTTTTACGCCTCTTGTTTTAAGCCAGCTCCGCTGGTTTGTATTGGGATCAGGGGTTTTTTTGCTCGCTGCGGCTTTCGATTATCAAAAGCTTCGTGAATTCACATGGTTTTTTTATTTAATTATGATTTTGCTTTTGATTGGCCTTTTTTTTACAACGCCGGTGAATGCGGCAAGGCGTTGGTATCGGCTGCCGGGTTTAGCATTTCAACCTTCGGAATATGCGAAGTTAACGTGTGTGATTACGCTCAGTTGGTTTTTGGAGCGCAGGAGTCAGTCGATTCAAACACTTTCGACAGCTCTTCAGGCAGGCTTGATTGTAGGGATTCCATTTGTACTCATTCTAAAGCAGCCTGATCTCGGCTCGAGTTTGGTCCTTTATCCGATTACCCTTGTGATGTTTTACTTCGGTGGGATTCAGATGCGAATCGTAAAGGGAATGCTTCTTCTTTTTTTCACAGGTCTTCTCTTAATTTTTCCTATTTTTTCAGGGCTTGTTTCCCATGAAGAGGCTCGGCCTTTGTTTACAAAAGTATTAAAGGATTACCAATATGAGCGGCTTAATCCCAATACCTATCACCAGAAAGCTTCAAAAACAGCCATAGCTCTCGGCGGGTTAACCGGCAGCGGATTTCGAAAAAGCGAATTCACCGGGCATAAATGGCTTCCGGAGGCTCAGACGGATTCTGTTTTTGCGGCTTTTACTGAAGAATTTGGGTTTATAGGAGCTATTGGGGTGCTGGCTCTTTACTTTTTATTGATTTTTTTTGGATTTCAGGTGACAGCTGTTGCCAAAGATCATTTTGGCCGCCTTCTTTCAAGCGGGATTACGGTTTATTTGGCTTTTCATGTTATTGTTAACATCGGAATGATGTGTAAAATTCTTCCGATCACAGGGGTGCCTCTGGTATTATTGACCTATGGCGGTTCTTCTGTCTTGACGACGATGGCGGCGCTTGGTATTTTGCAAAGTGTCTACACTAGAAGGTATATGTTCGTCTTATGAGGTACCATAAATTTCTTTTTTCTGAAGGTTCTTGGCTGGGTGAAGGTAAGATTCGTCTGAATCTCTCAGAAGATGAGCTCGATTTTTATATGCGTTGGAGTGTAGAAGACTATAACGATATAGGGCCCGTTCGCTGCGTTCAGGAAATTCAAGTGCAAGGGCTTCAAGAGGTTATGTACAACTCCTTCTCAATTGCTTACGATTTAGGGGGGGATCTTTCAATTGAACTTGATAATCAAACGATTGGAACGATTCTCGGCCAGGGCTTTGTCAGCCCGTTTAAGATCGCTTGGGAATTTAATGAAAAGGGATTTAAGGGTTTTGAATTTTATCAAAAATTAAGAGATCGGGAATATCAACTCCACGCAGAATATGGAGCCGATGATTTTCGTACCGTGATCGAGGGAAAAATATGGCAAAAGGAAGAGTGAAGGCAGCTATTTATTTATTGATTTTAGCCGCGTTCTCTGCTTGTTCAGCAGGAGGGACTGCGATGACGCGTGATGAATTTGCTGCAGTTGATATTGGGGAGCCTATTGAAGATGTGCTCAACTATTTCGGTCAGCCCTACTCGATACGTTCTCGTGGTGCAGATTGTGATATTTATGAATATATCGAAAAAATAAAAATGGACTACTTAACAATTCAACAAAAGCGTTATTATTTTGTTGTAACCAACGGCAGGGTGGTTGGTAAGTATGTCATGTTGACAAATCCCCCTCCTTATGAGCAAATTTATAACGATGAAGTTTACCCGGTATATTGATTATGATGGATGAAAAAATAAATGAGATTCTAGAGTACAAAGAAGAGATGAAAAGCTTGATTAATGATTTAATGCTTCGAGTGAGGAAGCTTGAAAATGTTCCGCGTGAAGAGCAAGTCTCCATTATTATGGATAAGATTGAGTCAGATAAAGCGCGGCTTGATAAAATTGCTCACTTTATTGGGGGGCAAATTCTGTTGGATTTTAATATGTTTGCATCCGATCTCAATCAATACCTCAAAGTCCCGGATGATCGTTCAGCCTACCCCCAATTAGCTGACGATGCCGCAATCCTCTTAAATGCGCTTAGTAATCATTAAGCGTAAAGTCAATTTCAGGATCTTCTGCTTTGATTATTGAAAGACATGATTGGAATATGCAGTATAAGGTTTTTGAAAAAAAGTAAGTAAAGCCTGTTATTAAAAATTCATTTGAAGGGGGCTTGGATGGAGGAACACTTTTATGACAGGAGCAAAAATTCATGTCAATCATGGATTAACCTCACTTTCTCATTTTGGATTGTACTTTTATGATCTAACGAAGAACAAGGACAGTTCTCAACAGAAGCATAGAAAAGGGCCGTACACTTTGAATGATCATTTTTATAGTAGTGAAAACGTTCGCAGCAACTGATCTTACTAAAACTTTCGAGCTTCTTGCTTGATTTAGAAGGATTGGAACCTCCTCCAAAACAAACTGAAAAACAACTCATTGTTACCCCCAAATAAAGAAGTTATATAGACTAATTTAACCAAAGGTATAAAAAAAAACCAGACTTTAGGGAAAAAGCCTGGTTATAGAGTAGAGAAAAGTCTTCTTTTAAGAAGAGGCTTTGATTTTAATATCCACACCAGCCGCAATAGGCAGGCGTTTCAATTTATCGGTCGTTTCAATAGTGGGGTTCAAGATATCAAGCAATCGTGTATGCGTGCACATTTCAAACTGCTCACGAGACTTACGGTCAACGTGAGGGGAGCGCAGTACAGTATAGCGCTCTCGTCGAGTCGGAAGAGGCACGGGTCCAACGACACGTGCGCCTGTGCGCTTTGCTGTTTCTACAATATCCTGTGTTGATTGATCGAGCTGACGCTGATCGTAGCCTTTTAGGCGGATACGAATTTTGTTTTTCTTAGCTGGTGCCATAAATTATAATTCTCTACTTCTTAAGGATTTCTTCTTGTATTTTGTTAGGTACTTTTTCAAAGTGGCTCGGTGCCATTGTGTAGGAAGCGCGGCCTGAGCTTAGTGATCGAAGCTGTGTCGAATAGCCGAACATTTCACTTAAAGGAACTTCTGCTTCAAAAATGACAATCCCTTTCACATTGCTTTGGTTCATGATTCGTCCACGGCGACGGTTGACGTCTCCCATCACATCACCCAAAAAGTCTTCAGGTGTTGTGACAACAACCTTCATGATGGGTTCTAAGATGACGGGTTTTGCTTTTTTGGCTGCATCTTTGAGAGCCATCGAGCCGCAGATTTTAAAGGCCATCTCTGAGGAGTCAACATCGTGGTAGGAACCGAAGACGATATCAACTTTGACATCGACAAGATTGAATCCGGCTAAAACACCGGAGTTCAAGCCTTCTTCGACACCCTTGATAGTTGAAGGGATGTATTCCTTTGGGATCACGCCACCGACGATCTTGCTGGCAACTTCGTTGCCTTTACCTGCTTCATTAGGTGTAATTTCAAGACAAACGTGAGCATATTGCCCACGTCCACCTGACTGTTTAACAAACTTTGTATCTGTTTTGCTGGGGATTGTGACGGTCTCTTTATAAGAGACTTGAGGTGCTCCAACATTTGCTTCGACATTGAATTCACGCATCATGCGATCTTTCAAGATCTCGAGGTGAAGCTCGCCCATTCCTGAGATAATCGTTTGACCGGTTTCTTCATTAGTTGACACGCGGAAAGTAGGGTCCTCTTCGGAAAGAGAGCTGAGTGCAACTGAAAGCTTTTCTCGGTCTGCTTTCGACTTGGGCTCAATGGCCATAGAAATAACGGGTTCCGGGAACTCCATTTTTTCCAAGATAATGGGATTGTCAGTGGAACAAAGCGTATCGCCTGTTGTGCTGTTTTTTAGTCCAATAATGGCGACGATTTCTCCGGCGTAGGCGGCGTCTTTGTCTGTTCGATCATTTGCGTGCATGATCAAAATACGACTAATACGCTCCTTTTTTCCTTTTGTGGAGTTGATAATGGCGTCGCCTTTTTTAAGTGTTCCGGAATAAATACGAACAAAAGTTAAGCGCCCAACATAAGGGTCGGTCATTACTTTAAAAGCAAGAGCAGAAAGAGGAGACTTATCGCTTGGTTCAAAGGAGATCTCTTCTTCGCTATCGGGCTTTGTGCCTTTTGCAGCTCCTCGGTCAATTGGAGAGGGCATCCAGCGAACAATGTTATCGAGTAAGGGCTGAATTCCTTTGTTCTTGAAAGCGGTGCCGCAGAGTACCGGATTAAATTTGTTGTCGCAGACGCCCTTGCGGATGACAGCGTGAATCTCATCTTCGGTAAGGGAAGAGGGATCCTCTAGGACTTTCATCATAAACTCATCATCTAGTGTGGCGAGTTCATCGAGAAGGATGGTGCGAAGCTCCAAGCATTTTTCTATAAGATCTTCCGGGACATCGGATACATCGTATTGAGCGCCGAGTGTCTCATCGTTGAAGATATAGGCTTTCATGCTGACAAGGTCGACCATGCCCTTGAAGTCACCTTCTGATCCAATTGGACATTGAAGGGCAATAGCGTTGGCCCCAAGCTTTTCTTTCATGCTGTCAATACAGTAGAAGTAATCCGCTCCCACGCGATCCATTTTGTTGATGAATGCGATACGAGGGACGTGATAGGTTCCAGCTTGCCGCCAAACAGTTTCAGACTGAGGTTGAACTCCATCAACAGCGCTGAATACAGCAACAGAACCATCGAGAACGCGAAGAGAGCGTTCGACCTCTACGGTGAAGTCAACGTGTCCTGGGGTATCGATAATGTTGATACGACTGCCATTCCAGCTGACTTCTGTAGCAGCTGAAGTGATCGTAATTCCACGCTCTTGTTCCTGCTCCATCCAGTCCATTGTGGCACTGCCTTCGTGGACCTCGCCGATTCTGTGAGTTCGGCCGGCATAAAAGAGAAAGCGTTCTGTAACGGTGGTCTTACCGGCATCGATGTGCGCCATAATGCCGATATTGCGCATGTTCTTAAGTTGTTCGTCCTGAGATTGTTCGGCCATGTTGTAAACCCTAAATCCTTACCATTTGAAGTGAGCGTAAGCACGGTTGGCTTCAGCCATACGGTGCGTATCATCTTTTTTCTTGATTGTTGCGCCTTCGCGGTTATAGCAGTCTGAAAGTTCCTGCGCTAGGCCTTCAGCCATCGAGCGCCCAACTTTTGATCTCGAGAAATTGAGAATCCATTTCATCGCCATTGAAGTGCGGCGTTCAGTTGGAATTTCGACGGGAACCTGATAAGTTGCTCCTCCAATTCTGCGAGATTTGACCTCTAGAGTTGGTTTTGCATTTTCTAAAGCTTGTTCAAAAGCCTCAAGTGCATTTTCGGTATTGATTTTTTTTGCAAATTTTTCGAGAGCATCGTAGACAATGTGACGAGCGATCGATTTTTTGCCGTCAACCATGACTTTATTGATGAATCTGCTGATGACTACGCTGTTGTAGACAGGGTCTCTTACAGGTTGTCGTTTTTCCGCACGGCGTCTTCTTGACATAATTTAAATTCCTCTACTTAGGTCGTTTAGCGCCATATTTCGAACGGCTTTGTTTACGGTTTTTTACAGCGTTTGTATCGAGAGCTCCTCGAACGATGTGGTAACGAACACCCGGCAAATCCTTTACGCGTCCACCACGGACTAAAACGATGCTGTGTTCTTGTAGATTGTGGCCCTCTCCCCCGATGTAGGCGATGACTTCTTGACCATTGGAAAGGCGCACCCAAGCGACCTTTCGAAGGGCAGAGTTAGGCTTTCTAGGCGTCTTGGTTTTGACTTGAAGACATACACCACGGCGCTGAGGGCATTTTGCCAAGGCCATAGACTTGCTTCTTTTCTTTTTTGTGACGCGTTTTTTTCTTACGAGTTGGTTAATTGTCGGCATCTAGCCATTCTCCATTTTGGATAGTTTCCAGGATGAAAATCTAATGTTCACAAGATAATGTAACAATATAGCGAATCATTCGTTTTTGGACAACAGTTTTCTTGATCAACTTTTTTTTAGGGTTGTTCGCATTATTCCTTATTTTTTAATTCAAATAGTTATATAAAAAAGTAATAGAGTAATAAATATTATAATCAATATGACAAGAATAATTTTCTTAATACTTGCTTTCTTTACTCCAATTATTTCGCTTATTAGTGATGAATCGTTGTTGAAGTATCGAGATGTGCGGATGACAATGGAGGAGATATTTAACTATCATGTTGAATTTAAAGAACTTACGCCTTTGGTTGTTCAAAGATCCTTACGCCTGTACATTGAGCAATTTGATCCGGAAAAAGTTTATTTGCTCAAAAGTGAAGTGAAGCCATTCCTTGAATTAACCGATGTTCAGATTCGTCATATTCAAACAGGATTTCAAAAAGATAACTTTGACTATTTTGCAGCCCTTCATAAATTAATTGAGACGGCCATAGAAAGAAGCCGTGAGTTTCGAGCCGCAGAAGAAGAGGCGCTCATTCAGACAAGTGCGATTAAAAAAAAGCAAAAGCCTCACCGGGCTCGGTTGGATTATGCGGCGAACCTCTCACAACTTAGAATGCGCAACAAGGACGAAGTACTTAAATTTTTAAAAAATGCTTCGACTCGCCCTGATTTTTCGTATGATGATGAAAAAATAAAGAGTAAAGCCTTTCGTTTTTACGAGAAAAAGGTTCGTATAAAAGAGAGAAAATATTTTGTTGACAAGGGAAATGAAGAGGAGATGGAGCATCGAATAGCGCTTCATATATTGAAAGCGATGACCCGGTCATTGGATGCTCACTCGGCTTATTATAGTCCGCAAGAGGCTTTTGATCTCCGATCGAGCTTGCAGAAGCAATTCGATGGAATTGGCATTGTGCTCACTGAGAATTTTGATGGGGTATTTGTTGCAGAGCTTGTCGATGGAGGCCCGGCTAAGAAGAGCAAGAAGATAAAAGTCGGGGATCAGTTATTAGGAGTTGATGGGATTGTTGTCGAGCATGAGTCTTTTGAAGTGATTTTAGAAACCCTGCTTGGTCCTCATAATAGTTTAGTTAGCTTAGAGCTGCTTCGGAAGAACAAGCGAAAATCAGTGGCCCTTCACCGGGAAAGAATTACTATGGAAGGGGAGCGCCTATCATTTGAGTTTGAGCCCTTTGCTGATGGTGTTATTGGAAAAATTCAGTTACCGGGTTTTTATGATAATGGATCCGGCTTGAATGCAGAGCTTGATTTAAGAGAAGCGCTTCGTTTTTTAAAGAAGAGGGGAAAGCTCAATGGGCTTGTAATTGATATGCGTGAGAATTCTGGGGGATTTTTGTCTCAGGCGGTCAAGATTGCTTCTTTATTTGTTGCGCGTGGAGTGATCGTTATTTCGCAATATTCTGATGGTGAAGTACGCTATTTCCGCGATCTTGACGGGCGGCTTTTATATGACGGGCCGTTAGTCATTTTGACTTCAAAATTATCCGCATCTGCAACTGAAATTGTCGCACAAGCTCTGCAAGATTATGGGCAAGCGCTTGTTGTTGGAGATTCTAGAACCTTTGGGAAGGGATCGATGCAGTATCAGACAGTAACGGATGAAGATGCCAGGCGATTTTTCAAAGTCACCGTTGGGCGCTTCTATACCGTCTCTGGGAGATCGAACCAAATAAAAGGCGTGCAAGCAGATATCGTTGTTCCAAGTCTTTTTTCTCCTTATAAAATAGGAGAGCGTTATCTTGAGTTTCCGCTTTCAAATAATTGTCTTAAATTTTCACTCTATGACAATCTCAATTCGCCGCAAAAGAAATCCCTCAAGTCATCCAAAGACTGTATCCCTTATCTAGAAAGACGTGAGACCGTCTGGCGAAAAATGATTCCCCAGTTGAAGATCAATTCAGAAAGGCGGCTCCATAACAATAAGAATTTCCAACTCTTCTTGAAAAAAATAGACCCCAATGAACCTACGATTAAGAAGAAAAACTATGGCGCTGATGACCTCCAGATGATCGAAGCGGTCAATATCGTCAAAGATATGGTCAGTATTACAACCTCTCCTTAACTTACGCCTTGCCCTTTATTCCAGTGCGAGCTAAAATCCACTACTTATCTACTGGGGCCAGATAGCTCAGTTGGTAGAGCAAAGGACTGAAAATCCTTGTGTCGCCGGTTCGATTCCGGCTCTGGCCAAACCTTTTACATTCTTGATGGCGTAAACGATCTGGAATATATCCGGAGTTCTAGATTCCCTTAAATCACCCAAACGGGTGCTTCAAATTTGATAATATTTTCTTACAAATCAGGCTGAGGATGCCAGATGCATCTCTATTACATAGAGGATAATCCGCCAGCACCGGCACAAGCTCTAGCTTTGGAGACTGAGTAGTAATACCTATTTTAACCAATTTTTGGGGATGCTATTTTTGCCTTCAATCTATAAATATTTAATTAATTAAACTAAGCTTTTTTCTAAATTAGGAAATACTTCACAGTATGACATAATTTAGATAGTAATCAAATTTCTTGACATATCAATTATTTATTATTAATTATAATAATTATGAAGCTTATGTTTTTTTTAATTCTTATTTTTCCTTTTTTCTTCTTTTCGCTACCTACAGATCATTCTGTTAAACATGGCCCTTATTACCATTTTCGAGGAACAGGAGCCTTTAATTTAGAGGCAACTTCAACATTAGATGTTGAAGGAGAGCTGCAAGTTTATAGCGAAAGACAATCGCCAAATACTTTTGATGAATTACTAAGCAGTATTTTTTTTGTTGCTAGGCCTTCTGGTGTCAATACGTCTATTGAGGCTTGGAGTACGTATTACCCTGATGGGGATTATGGGGGGGTAGAGTATAATATCTACTACAAAGAAGAGGGTAATCCACCAGCACCGGTTCCAGCATTAGGCCCAGCTCCGGCAGCAGAGCCCGATGAGTTTTTTGTCGATGTAGCAGCGGATCTAGTTCAGCTAGAAAAATTGCTTCCTCTTTTAGCCATGCCGAAATCATTTCTTCCTTTAAGCTTGGCTTACCGGCTTAAGATTTGCCACATTTTTAAAGATTTTTCTGACTTTGTAAAAGAGTATGGAATGTGCTCTCCTAATCTAAGCCCTTATAGCTCGTTTATTTTTAAAGATGATCGTTATTACATAGAGGGTAATCTACCAGCAGCAGAGCCTGATGAGTTTTTTATCGACGAAGCAGCGAATCTACTTCATTTAGGAGAATTGCTTCCTCTTTTAGCCATGCCGAAATCATTTCTTCCTTTAAACTTGGCTTACCATTTTAAAATTTGTCACATTTTTAAGGGTTTTTCTGACTTTGTAAAAGAGTATGGAATGTGCTCTCCTAATCTAAGCCCTTATAGCTCATTTATTTTTGAAGATGATCGTTATTACATAGAAGGTAATCTGCCGGCACCAAAACCGGTATCAGCGCCACCACCAACTTCAGCAGCAGAGCCTGATGAGTTTTTTGTCGACGTAGCAGCGAATTTACTTCATTTAGGAAGATTGCTTCCTTTTTTAGCCATGCCAAAATCCTTCCTGCCTTTAAGCCTGGCTTACCACTCTGAGTTTTGCCACATTCTTAAAAATTTCTCTAACCTTGTGAAAGAGTATAGAATGTGCTCACCTAATTTAGGCCCTTATAGCTCGTTTATTTTTGAAGATGGTCGTTATTACATAGAGGGTGATCCACCAGCAGCAGATCCCGATGAGTTTTTTGTCGACGTAGCAGCGAATCTACTTCATTTAGGAGAATTGCTTCCTTTTTTAGCCATGCCAAAATCCTTCCTTCCCTTAAGCTTGGCTCATCACTCTGAATTTTGCCACATTCTTAAAAATTTTTCTGGCTTTGTAAAAGAGTATAGAATGTGCTCGCCTAATCTAAGCCCTTATAGCTCGTTTATTTTTAAAGATGATCGTTATTACATAAAGGGTAATCCATCAGAACCAACACTGGCCCAAGAAGTAGCAGTGGCCCTAGAAGTAGTGGCCCTAGAAGAAGCAGTGGCCCTAGAAGAAGCAGTGGCCCTAGAAGAAGCAGTGGCCCTAGAAGAAGCAGTGATCCCAGAAGAAGCAGTGATCCCAGAAGTAGCAGTGATCCCAGAAGTAGCAGTGGTCCCAGAAGAAGCAGTGGTCCCAGAAGTAGCAGTGGT
>JBBDIZ010000019.1:0-24454 GCA_040880145.1 Simkaniaceae bacterium
TAGACTCGCCACTAAAGTAGCGAGTCTAGCGCGCCGTCGGTGATCAACTATAGTTCTTGTTCATAAACTATGAATAAAAAAAAATCTTGCTGGTCTCTCTCGCTTCTTTTTGAAAAGAGGTTTCTCAAGATGCAGTGAAACTTTTTCCCTCTATGGAGGGGCATTATTTCCTTGCGAGTAAGTTTTAAGATGTGTAGATTCTCAGCCGAAAAGAGGTCAGGTGGCCTTTGTGGAAACATTGTTCACAACATGTTAACAACAGGACTTAAGTAGAAATATGCTCGCAGAAAAAAAACAAGATTCATGGTCGCAATTTCTAAACTACATCGAAGAGCGCTGCTCTTCTGCAGAATTCAATAACTGGCTCTCTCCGATTAAACTTTTAGAGGGAAATGATGATCATATCCTCTTAGAAGTCCCTAATATCTTTGTCGAAGAGTATATTCTTTCCAATTATAAGCGTGACCTTTGCGTCTTTTTACCTGTTAAGGATAATGGCGATCCTTCCATCACATTTGTTGTCGCTGAGCCCAAGAAGGAAAAGTCCTTAGAAACTCAGAAAAAGGTCGAGAAAACACGAAATGATGAACTCATTTTAAAACTGAATAGCCAGTATACTTTTGAAAGCTTTATCGAGGGCCCTTCCAATCAATTTGTAAAATCTGCTGCGATGGGTATTGCTAAGCGCCCAGGTCAAACCTACAATCCTCTCTTTATTCATGGAGGAGTCGGCCTTGGTAAAACGCACCTTCTTCACAGTATTGGTTTTAATCTTTCAAGGCGCAAAGACTTTAAAGTTCAATGCATTACAACAGAAGGGTTTATCAATGATTTAGTCGACAATCTGCGAAATAAATCAATCGATAAAATGAAGCGCTACTATCGCTCTTTAGACGTCCTCCTTGTCGATGATATCCAATTTTTACAATCAAGACAAAACTTCGAAGAAGAGTTCTCCAATACTTTTGAGGCTTTGATCAATCAAAGTAAGCAAATTGTAATCACAAGTGATAAACCCCCCGGCCAGTTAAAACTATCTGAGCGCCTAATTGCTCGTATGGAGTGGGGCTTAGTAGCTCATCTCGGTATGCCTGATCTCGAAACACGTGTCGCAATTTTACAACATAAGGCAGAAGCAAAAGGCCTAAAACTTCCCAATCGCGTCGCCTTCTTTATTGCTGAACATATCTTTAATAACGTCCGACAGCTCGAAGGGGCTGTCAACCGACTCACTGCTTACTGTCGACTCATGGAGCTTGATGTAACCGAAGAGGTTGCTGAAAAAACCTTAAGCGAGATGTTCCAATATAACACCCAAAAACCTGTTTCCGTTGATTCTGTGTTAAAATCTGTTGCTGCTATGTTCAATGTTCGTGTCAGTGACTTAAAAGGGAACTCTCGTACTAAAGAGATCGCTCTGCCTCGCCAGATTGCTATGTATTTAGCAAAAGAGTTAATCAATGACTCTCTTGTTAAAATTGCTTCATCTTTTGGCGGAAAAACGCATTCGACGCTCCTTCATGCTTGGAAAAAAGTCTCAACTCTTCTTTCAAGTGATGAAAATTTACGTCGTCGTATTCAAATGACGCGACGAAATATTGAGTCCTAAAGATTTAAGGAATAATATTTTTTTGGGAATAGGGGGAGCTCTTCTTTGCACTCTAAGGCGAGTACAACTTTTTGCGTAAAATTTTTATTTAATTTTTTGGTTGTAACCACATCTGCTTCTATTCGCTTTGAGAGTGCATGAGCCAGATGATCGATTGGACGTCTTTTACAGTGGAGCCTCTCTTTACAACTTAGCGCTTGAATCAAAATGATATCGGGTATCTGCCATTTTAATCTTTCAATTTGAAGAAGCAGCATCGCAGCAATTATTGGAAATATTTTATACTCTCGATTACCTCTATAAGCATGAATCAGAGCTTGATTAGCACCTATTTTCTCAAAGAGATCTGCTTTTTGGTGATAAAAAGAGGGGTTTTTTCGACATTGACTACAGATTCGCTGTAGCGATTTATTGAAGCATTTTAAACATCGGTTTTTGGGATCCAACAGCTCAATTTGCTCGGAGCACTCCGTGCAAAGCAGAAAGTTTTTTCCAAATATTGGATTCTCGCATGAGGGGCATATTCGAGGAAAAACAAAATCGAGCAAAAAGGTCATTTTCTAAGTGAAAATTTAGGGTCATCGATCAAACCTCGTATAGACAGTGTAAAGGGCTGCGTAAAGGCTAATAAAACGTATTGCTTCATCTTGATATCAATATGAAAGTTCCCTTCAAAATCGAGATAGGAGGGCTGCTTTTTTGAGAGAATAAACCGCGATCGCTTCCCTTCTGAATAACATTCCGAAAGGGTGGTAAAATTAATTTTTCCCTTTTGAATTTTATAGCTCATCTCTCCACTAATGGGTATCATGATTGCCGTATCAAGGCCAATTCTTCCTAAAATTTCAATCGGAATATCGAATAAATTAGGATTTCTTTTAAATCGATTGGTAAACTCTAATTTACCTTCTCCTTCCAATCGGTCTAAATCCTTGCTATCTCCTTTTATGTTCTCAAAATTCAGATCACTGATAACAAAGGGACGCAGTTTTCCCTTATGCCCGCCAATTGTGCTCAAGAGTGAAGGGCGAAAATCTTTTAAGTGAATTTGAGGGATTTGAAAGATCCATTTTTCCCCAAGATTTTTAAAATTCATCGACTGAATTTTTAAAAATAAGGCTTCATCACTGATACAAAAATCACTAAGTGTCACCTGTTCTTTGCTAATAAATATTTCACTTTGAAGCGTCTTCAATTGAAAATGTCTCAAATGAAAATCCCGTCCTTTAAAAAATCCCTTAAAATAAGACTTATCTAAACGGTCTTTAAAAAGAATGACATCTCCAGTGAGCTCATAACCGCTTCCAACATCCCATTTTTTCATTAATTTTTGCAACCCTTCAGAGAGGGCAGGTCGGAGATAATAGAAATCAAAAAGAAGATGTCCTGTCATCATCAACACCCCTGGATGCTCTATCCTTGGACTTAGACTAAAGTCTGTTTGCATCCCATAAAGTTTGCCTTTTATGCGATTGATCAACAATCCCCGTCTTGAATCTATGGCTCCATCGAAAACCATGGCTTCATTTTCATAATTTGAAAGCGTTATCGTAAAGAGGCTATCCGGAAGGACTTGCCCCTTAAACTCGAGGTTAAGCGGCAGCTCATCTAAAAATGCGTGGCTGAATAATGATAGGGAATTCGATAGAGAGTCATAGGAAAATTGAGTTGAGTTTAAGTGAAAAGAGCGCGGACTCGATAAAATTTGAAGCTTGTCAACCTCTCCCGTTATGGATAAATGCCCCTCTAATGATCTTGTAATCTCACCTTGAATCTTCAAATGCTCATTTGTTATCGGAAATGCAGAAAGTCGTTCATCAAATTTTTCCAATTCTTTAGTAGGCAGCTCACTCTTGATTCCTCCAATTTTAAGACCATTCAAATTATAAACCAATTGATCGATCTCTGTGATTTCATTTAAAAAGAGAAGTTTGAGTTCATTAAGCACAAGGCCCTTTTCATTTGAAAGCGCCATTTTTATGGGATGAATACTTCTAACCTCTTCATTTTTTAGAAAAGGAAATTTTGCAATGACATCAAACTCTCCCTCTATTTTAGGAAGAGAAAAGTTTTGATTCCTGCTTGCAAAAACCATACCTTCAAACTGACAATTTATCTGCTCGTTGTGGATCTTAGATGATGAAATAGGAAGTTTAAAGGAGCCTCTCTTCAAATCAACCGCTCCCCCTCCTCCTCGAATTTGAACTTGATCGTGAGTATATGTGAACTTCTCTAAATCGATTTGCTCCTCTTTTCTTTCTGCAGATAGCCCAGCGCGATGCTCTCCCCAGCAAATCGTTTCTAAATGATAGTGATTATTTTCACAAAAGAGATTGAACTCAAAAGGATGTTTTAATTTCTCTTTCAATCCAATAGAAGGGCTTAAGATTTTAAGCGCCATTTGATTGTCTTGAAGCGTGAAATCATAAGAAAAAACCCCTTCAAGCTCCTCCAAAAAAACCGGAGGTAAAAAGTCGATGTAAGGCTTTATATGAGGAGTGATGAATTGCAATTCAATCTCAGACTCCAACTTGATTTCCTTCACCTTCCAATCGGAAGAAAAGCGACAGCGTTTAAGCCCAATGGATTTTCCAAACCATTGGCTGAGCTCTTCATCAAGGGTCAAGTCAATATCCTCTCCCCTTTTAAGCCCTCCTTTGACTCTTAAATATTCATAAGTTTGAGATCCTATCCGAATATCAAAATCTAAACAGGGCGTTTGAAAGTTGGAAATGGTCAAATAGCGGGCGTCTAAAAAATAAGAAGGACCTTGAAGAAAATTGAGATCACCCTCGATATCGACAAGCTCGAGCAGCTCTTTAGAAGAGTCGTAGGAAAGTTGAAAGGAAAGATTATCGCACTCGATTTTTTCAGAAAGCTTTATACCGGCTTTCTCAATAGGAAAAAAAAGACCCCATGAAGAATTCTCTAAATTTGACTTCAAATGAAAGAACTTTTCCTCAATTCCGACCTCTCCCTTTAACTCATATTGAATTGCTTGAAAGGGTTCAAACTGTTTTGAAAATTCAATAACTGACTCGATATCGCTTCTTAATTCAGTGGCCTCGATTTCTAAAAGTCCACTTGAATTTATACTGAGCCACCCTCTTGCTTCTGCTTTTTGAAAATGCGCCTCCAAATCAGTAATTTCCATTCCATAATGAGAAAAATTGAGATCCCCTCTCATCTGATCAAATTTTAGCGAAGGCTCAAAAATAGCGATTTCTTCAGCCTCAAAACTGAGATTTCCACTTAACTGCCCCCCTTCAAATTGGTAGTGCATCGAAAGAGGATTGTTCGATTGGACCTTTGCAAAAAGCTTTTGATTTTTTATGGATATATCTGAAAAAGAGGCTTGAGCATCGACGCCCTCCGGAGAAAAAATGGCTTCGCACTCTAGACTTCCGTTAAGTTCGAGATCCGGATCAACTAAGGTTAAAAATGGAGAGAGGTAGGTATCATCGAGATGATCACATTTTATCCACCCATTTAATTTAGAGAAAAAGAGCCCTTTTCCAAAAAGATCTTTAATTCTCGCAAAGAGATCATACTTAAACTCATTTTGCTCCTCTCCAACTTGCATTTCACCTTGAAAATGAACTTGTTGCTGATCGATATAGCCTTTAGAAAAAAAATCAACCGGCTGATTTGGCCAGCGAATATTGGGATAAAAATCTTTTCCAAAATTTTCAAGATTCCCAGAGGCAAACAAAGAAAATCGAGGCTCTTTTATAGCTCCTTTAAAAGTCAATTCAATATCTGTGTCATTAAGTGTTGCTTTAATCAACGAAGGCTCTATCACTCCTTTATCAATTTTTACGATCCCCGTTCCAGAGAGATAGGAAAGTTCCCTGAGGCTTGAGTGAAGCTCTAATCCATGCCAATAAACATTCAGATTACTCTCATCAAAAGACGCGCAAAGATCGATATCTGCTTCAATTTCTAAAGAACGAATTTCAGCTTTTATGTTATGTTCAGGCTTTTGAATACTCAACCTTTCGCCTTGAAAATGCTCAATATTAAAAGTTGAAAGAGCTCCCGCTTTATACGATAAAAAAGTCTGAAAGGAGAGTTGACCTCCTAAAAAATGAAGCGAAGAAGGCGCCGACAGGGAATCAAAATCCAAAAGATAATTTAAGTACTCAAAGGGAAAATTTTCACTCTTTACTTTAACACCAACCTCATCAAAACGATGCCCCTTCCCTGAAAAATGACAGAGCGGCTTCTTCTGAAAAGCGAGTGCCACACCAAAACTATACTCCCAATCTTTGTAAAGGCGTCCCCTTGTAATAATTTCAAAAGGTTCGCTATTGCCTTCTCGAACAAAAATTCCCTGAAGTTTTAAAGAGGGGTCTTGAGAAGGCTCCATTAAAATATTTCCAGAAATATCTCGAATTTCCCAAGGAGTTTTGACAAGCGGGTCCAATAAATACAGACGCAATTTGGAAAGTTCAACAAATTCAAATGCCTTTTGCCACCATAAAGAGTCCCCTTCTCCATTTTGCGGAGCATAACTCCCCTTCCAATTGAAAAAATCCAGCTCAAACCGCGCTCCCAAATCACTCGATAATATCAATTCTTTTATCCCTACACTTCCCTCCATACTCTTAAGCTTGCGGCCTAAAAGCAGCGTCAACTCCCCTTCTATCTCTCCCTGCTTTACTTCAAGATGTTTTGTCAGTTCAATCCCCTGTCCTAACCAAAGGCTAAGCCACGCAAGATCGAGCTTATCCACAGAGAGTTCAATAGAAAGAAGCTCCTCTTGATCTCGAAAATCAGCTCGTAACAAAGACCCTGTTTGAGCTCCTTGACTTGAAGAAATGAAAAGTCGTCCTCCCCCTTCTTCATCCTCTCCCCCTTCATAGGAAAAATAGGCTCTTAATTCCCCAACTCTCAACTCTCCTTCTCGAATACTCACAGAGGACGAAGAAGGGCGATAAGCTAAAAACCGATCATACCGAAACTTTGGTGAAGTGTTTGAGAAGGTTTTTAATTCAATCGTTGGTTGATCAACTCGAATAAGAGGCCCCTTTCCTGAAAAAGAGAGGGTCACTCTTTCAATTTGAGCAAAAAAATCCTCTTCCAACACCACTTTTTCAAAAAAACAGCCCTCTTTTGTTAAAAAAAAGGAGTCATAGTCAATATGCCAATGAATCGCTTCCGGAATCAAAGTACTAATTAGAGTCCTCATTCCTAAACACATGAGAGAATGACGCACTAAAAAAAGAGTGGAAAACAGAAGAAAAACCAATCCGAATAAAATGCTTTTTCGTCTAAAAATCTTTTTTTTCATTCAACAATTTGATACTTTTTTATTTTGGTCAAAGTATAACAGAAAAACGAAAATGATACGTAAGCTTTTAGATAAATGTATAAATGCAACAAAGCCTGGAAACAGGCTTGAGAAGTGGCGCCCCCTTGTTCAGGCGCTCGATACTTTTATGTATGAGCCGGATTGTGTCACAGAATCAGGCCCTCACATTCGCGATAGTGTCGATCAAAAGCGTTGGATGATACTCGTCGTGATTGCCCTTCTGCCATGCACCCTGATGGCCATATGGAATACAGGGGTACAAAGTTATGTCTTTGGCGACAAGAACCTGGACCTCATGCAGAGCTATATCACCGCTTCATCCAGTTTTAAAAGCTACATGAACTTTTGTCTTCAGTGGGTCCATCTTAAACCGATCCTATCACAGGGACTTGCTACTTTTTTACCTGTCCTATTTATCTCTTACTTAGCCGGTGGAATTGTCGAAGCGCTTTTTGCGTTTTTTCGCGGACATGAGATATCAGAAGGATTTTTAGTATCCGGTATTCTCTTTGCTTTAATTTTGCCCTCTACAATTCCCTATTGGCTTGTAGCTGTTGGCGTCGCCTCCGGCATCATCTTGAGCAAGGAATTATTTGGAGGCAGTGGGATGAATATATTAAATCCCGCATTAACATGTCGCTGCTTACTCTATTTTGCCTATCCTACAAAGATGGTAGGCGACGTCTTTATCGGGTCAAACCCTTCGAAAATAAAAAAAAGCCTCCTTGTGATGAATGAAGCAATGGGACCGGTTGACGGCATCTCTCAATCCTCTGCACTCGGTATTTTTAATATCTCAAGCGACATTAAAAAAATTCACATCGATACGCTGCTGCATTTTTTTCAAACCAAGGTTTCAACGCTCTCTTTAATCAAGCAAAAATTTGCGATTTGGAGCGAAAAGATCGCTTTAAACCTCCCCTTTCAAGAGCTTTCACTAAATGAAGTTAAAGCCTTTCTCACAGCAGAAATTGAACAAGGGGGCTTAGGTCTGTCTCCGGACAACTATTCAGCCGCTTTTAAATTTGCGCAGTTAAAAATGGGAACAGGTCTTTTTTCTAACGGAAACTTCATTTTTGGAAACCAGGTAGGCTCATTTGGAGAAACCTCGATAATCGCTTGTCTATTTGGCTTAATTTTCCTTCTCTTTATAAAAATTGCTTCATGGCGAACAATGGTTGCAATGGCTCTTGGCGGCTTTCTTTGCGCCCTTCTTTTTAATCTTGGAGGAAATTATTTTGGCATCGCAAATGGCGCGTGGAATCCAGCAAAATTTGACTTTCCGGCTTACAAGCATTTGATAATAGGAAGTTTTGCTTTTGGACTTGTCTTTATGATTACCGATCCGGTGAGCTCCCCTGATATGAATCTCTCCAAATGGTTTTATGGCTTCATGGTCGGAGCCCTCACGATCATCATTCGTGTCATCAATCCTGCGTATCCAGAGGGGGTTATGCTGGCTATTTTATTTGGAAATGTTTTTGCGCCCCTATTTGACCGCTACTCCTTAAAACGTCTTCGCATAAAAAGGCTAAAAGATGCCCGAAAAATCCATATCTAACCTAAGAACTGTTCTCTTTGTGATGATCATCTCGCTCACTTGCGCCATCACCCTCTCCCTTTTATCCATCCTTCTTGAGAAACCTAAAAGCGAGGCTAAAAAACTCTTCCAAAGCAAACAGCTGCTCATAGCAGCTAAACTTTTAACCTATCAAAACCAACCGATCATTGGAGGCAACGCTCAAGAAAAAAAAGCATCCGACGCAGAAATCCTTGCACTTTTTAATGAAAGAATCAATGCCTATCTCACTGATAAGGAAGGTCAGCTCTATACATTCAAAGAGAAAAAGATCGATCAAAGAGAATACATTCAAAATTATGAAAAATCAGGCTATAGCCAGCTCCCTTTGAAGCTTATTTATCTCATCAAAGGCGTTGACGGCAAGCCTGCGGGTTTTGTTATTCCTATCAATGGCTATGGACTCTGGGATGCTCTTTATGGATATCTTGCGCTGTCTAGTGATGCTGACCATGTGATTGGCACAACTTGGTATGACCAAAAAGAGACTCCGGGACTCGGTGCTGAAATTGGTTCGGAAAAATGGCAATCTCAATTTTATAACAAAGTGATTTTCCAAAAAAATGATGAAGGTCAGACCGATTTTAGGCGAGCCCCTTTAGGCTTTACGATTGTGAAAACTTCTGTTAAAGAAGTCTATGGGGACTCTTCAAAAGCAGAAAGTGCTATTGATGGAGTTACCGGCGCAACAGCTACGATGAATGGGGTCACTGATGCGTACAGAAATTCTCTTACCCCCTACCGACCTTTTTTAATTAAAGCACATAATAAGGAAATTAATTATGAGCTCTGAAAAACCTCTAAAACGTTACTTCTTAGAACAGATTTTAGAGAATAATCAAATTCTAGTCGCTGTTCTTGGAATTTGCTCAGCCTTAGCTGTAACAATAAAGGTCGACGTTGCCATTACAATGGGCTTATCGGTTATCTTTGTAACCGGTTTTTCCTGTTTTTTTGTCAGCTTGATCCGCAATCAAACACCTGATTCTGTACGCATGATCGCGCAGCTTGCCATCATCTCGCTATTTGTCATCACAGTCGATCAATTTTTAAAGGCCTTTTTCTATGAAATGTCGATTACTCTTTCGGTTTTTGTCGGGCTGATCATTACCAATTGTTTAGTCATGGGGCGCTGCGAGAGTTTAGCAAGGCACGTCCGCCCTTTAGCTGCTTTTATGGATGGAGCAGGAGCCGGGACAGGTTATGCCCTTGTACTTTTAGTCGTGGGCATCATCCGTGAATTTCTAGGGTTTGGAACCTTGCTTGGGTTTCGACTTATTCCTAATTCATTTTATGCCGATTCCACTCACCCCGATGCTTATTTAAACAATAACCTTATGGCACTTGCTCCTTCTGCCTTCTTTATTTTAGGCTTTTTAATCTGGATTTCTAACTATTTAAGCAATAGAGACGAATTATGATGGGATCTTATACATTTCTAAACTTAGTGGGCCTTATGGTCCAAACCCTTTTTATCCAGAATATCTTACTCTTTTACTTCCTAGGCATGTGCTCTTATCTTGCTTGCTCGGGAAAACTCGTAACTGCAAATGGCCTAGGCATGGCCGTTACTTTTGTCACCTTTCTTTCAGGAACGGCCAACTGGTTTATCAATCGATACCTAACCGGAGAAGGTGCTCTTAAATGGATTGGGCTTCCGAATATTAACGTCAATTTCTTACAACTTTTAATCTATATTTCCGTTATCGCTGCTCTTGTACAAGTCCTTGAAATTGTAATCGATAAATTCTCTCCATCACTTTACCGCTCCCTAGGAATGTATCTTCCACTAATTACAGTAAATTGCGCAATTTTGGGAGCTTCCCTTTTTGCAACCGTTCGAGATTACCCTCTCATTCCCCACTGCGTTTATGTTTTTTCAGCAGGGCTTGGTTGGTGGCTTGCCATTTTATTAATCGCCTCTATTCGAGAGAAACTCACTTATTCCAACGTTGTTCCCGGTTTTAAAGGAATGGGAATCACTTTCATTACAACAGGTCTTATCTCTCTTGCCTTTATGGGATTTGCCGGCATCAACCTCGATCAAGTCACCCAAAATGACACCTATACCGAAAATGAATCGACAATTACAGATTGAAGCTGGAAAAAAAATAGCGACTCGAGTACCATTTCTGTTAAATAATTAGTGTTTAATGAGTTATGTCGATCAACCGTATCCCTGCTTTACTTCACGAATGCCATATCACCAATCAAAGCGATGTCGAATTTTATACCCCTTGCTACAATGAGAATTTTTATCTAATCGGATTTCATTCAAAGCTCTCTTTTATCTGTCATATAACAGCGGCTATCAATTTTAGGTGCATCATTGAGCTTTTTGAAAGATTGAAAAACAACTACGCTCTCGATTTTCGTATGATGAAATTTACTCTTAAAGGAGGGTGCTCTCTTTCCCTTGCTAAAACTGATTTTGAATACTCAGTCGACCAATTTTTTAAATCCTATTTTAATAAACACTCCGATTATACTGTCGAATACAATGACTATCTAATCAATTCCACAATACTACAAAATGGGATTAGCTTTTTTACAAGCGATGGCTCAATTAAAACTCATCCTTATAATCAAGAGCTCGAATCAACACAAAGAAAATGCATCAAATTATCCAAAAACATCTCCTTAAAAAGACACTCCTGCAATTTTACATTTTCAGAACACATCAAAAAAACAAATTATTCTTATGTTTTTGATGGAGAACTTCTGATTTCAAATACTCGAACTCTTGCTACGCCTCCTTTTAGTAATAGCATCATTTTAGCAGGCTCTCATAAAAGTGGGGTGTTATTTATGGCTAGGTTATTCGACTTGAATGATCCCACTTCAATAGATCAACTGACGAATTTTTTTAAGCAGCATAAAATAAATATTTCTGAGGTGCATTTTTCACTCATTGGAGGGTGGGGACCTAAAAAACTTTTAATTAGCCATGGCACTGCCATTTTACAGTTATTATTAACTGAAGGTGCTGATGCAAACTACATCGATATCTACAATTGTCCAGAAGAAAACATCTCGGCATATGGAGTTCTCATATCTTGTAAGACGAATCAATTTATCATTCGAAATAAGGCGAATTCGGAGCAAACAAAAAGATGCGAAGAGCATACGTTGGCAATCGGTCGCTATTTAATGACTACAATTCCAGAATTGATAGAAATCAAAAAAAAATACACCAAAAAATATCCCAATATTTGCCCTTTTACCGACATCAAGCTAATACAAGCCTATGATGACATTCTAACAAATTCTAAATCAATTTCTTTACATTTAAACTTAAGCGACTTTAATTTAGTCAGTTATAATAAAAATACCCAATCGCTTAAAAATAAAGCTTCTTCCCTAAGTGATTCAAATTACGATAATTACAACTTTTCTCTTCTTCCTTCTAGGGGCAATCAACTACCTGACTTTTATTACGAAATTGATTAATTATTACAAATTATGTTATAATTATTAATATCAATTAATTTAACAAATAGGTAATATTTTGATATCCACTGAACAAAATTCAATTTTACATAATAATTATACATTAAATAGAAGCAATTCCACTAATTCCACCAGCCCTCCAGAGCGGAATTACGACATTATTCCTCTGGAAAAATCAAGTTTATATTATAATGAGGTTTTAATCACAAATAAACCCTTTAGGATTCCTGAGCCCACTCAAGAAGTTATTCTTATAGGAACCTCACCAGAGCGAAAGATCGCATTTGGAGCCTATCTTTCTCCAATAACGAAACTTACATCTCTTCATAAGGTCATGGGTTATCTTTTTAAGAAAATGAATGGCATTCGATTAAATAAAATGAATTTTTATATTATTAGTAGTGAAGCAGAAGTAAATGGTAAATTTAATACCTCAAGAACTGTACTGAATTTTCTCGAGCAGCGCTGCGTAAAATTAGAACAAATAAAATACGTAGAAGCAAAAGAGGACTATGATATGAAATTTTACCCAAAAACAAATATCTTAAAGTTTCTTCCGAACAGCTCAAGTCTTACATCTATTAATAATACTTTTTTCAGGAATATTGCAGAAAAACTATATATGGATGAAAATATTAAAATTGATAACTTCTTTATAGACCATGCTAATGAAATTCCTCTCAATATTTTTACCCATCTATCAAACTCAAATACTTTTGCCAATCTATAAGTTGATTAAGCGGGCTTTCTGAGGAAAGCTCCATCTTAAAAAGCCAACCTTTTTCTTGAGGGGATTGGTTCACAAGCGACGGATCCTTCAAAACGTTTTCATTTACTTCAACAACAGTTCCTGAAACAGGTGAAGAAATATCAACCGCAGCTTTTGTCGACTCTATAATTGCCACTTCGTCACCTGCTTGAATTTGAGCCCCAATCTTTGGAAGCTGAATAAAAACAATCTCCCCTAACTCTTTTTGAGCATGAGTTGTAATCCCAACAACGCCCACTCTGTCATTGTTCATTTCGATCCACTCATGTGATTTTGTGAATTTCATAATGCTCCTTAAATAATTCAAAACCAGCCCAAAATTTTGGGTGATGATCATACTTAAAATCTGTAGATGAAAAGTTGGCCTTCTCTCCCCTACCACTATGCAATCGGTAGGAAAGACCGATATGCTTCCCCTCTTCCGGATCAAAACCATAAAGTTCTTCTTTTGGCAAAAATAGCTCCATATGATAATGATCATCAAAAAAAGTCGTCTTCCCTTTTAAATGATTTGAATCCGCAAGGGGGCGATTGACATCAGCCCTTAACCGCGTTATTTCTTTAAATGAAACCCCCTCAAAAGGTTTGGGGAGGTAAAGGAAATGGTGCAAATAGGGTGTTGAAGATTGCATGTTATAGGTATCGATAAAAAGCTCAAGGGCGTCACCTTTAGAAAAGTCAGGGTAAAAGACTTCGACAAAGGGCCGCTGAACATCAATATAAAAATGTAACCCCTTAAATGACCAGGAACAGGAAACTGTTGAAAAAGAATCTTCATCAATAAGAGCAGAGAGCTCAGGAAGAAGAAAGGGCTTTTTAAGCAGAGGCTCTTCACTAAAGGCGAGATCAAAACTACAGGAAAAAAAGCTTAAAGGCTGAAATGAGGGTAAATTACTCAGTTCCATTATCACCTAAAAAATGCGCTTTTTTCTCAACGATTTGATCAAGCAGGTGAGAAAGCAGGTGTCGCTTTACCTCACTTGCAAGTAGGTCTTGCCCTTTCATCATCTCTTCATTTAGATGGAGTAATGGCTCTTTTTTAGAAAGAATCTCATAAAAAGAAAGAAACCCCTTATTGCCAACATGAGCTTTTGAGAAGCTTCCCTCAGTCATATGAAAAATTTCATCCTGTAAGGTAGGATCTGAATTTTTTCTATAAAGTTCTTCTTCAAAACGTTGTACTTTAAACTGCTGGTTCAATGAGTTTTGTCCATTAGAAACAAATAATGATTTTTCTTTATTTCTCTTGATATCTTCATGAGCCTTTAGAAAATAGGGATAAAAGAATTGTCGGGCATAAAAGGATCCCTCTTGACTCAAAGGCCCTCCTTGCAGTTTAAGTCCACATTTTGTTAAGTGTTTTTCAAGTTCTAACAAGTCATCTTTTAAGTAGATTTTGCATAGATCTTCCCTTACAAATGCAAGCGGTAAAAGCTCGCCTTTATCATCAAGAAAGCGGGTCGGTTCTTGACTTTGATAAACCGGGTAAAGCGCTTCAAGTTTTAAGTCCAATAAGCGCTTTAGAGCTCCACGCTCTTTAGCAGCTGCGAAAGTTATAATTTCTCGATCAGCTTTTTTTTCTAAAACCTGAATGCAATAACTTTTCCCCTCATGATCATGATAGAAGAAAGGCTCTTCTACTTTATGTGCAGCAAATAGGCTTAAACACTTTTTAACATCTGAAATTGTTGAAAGTGCATCTGAATCGCCGGAGTGACTCATATAGATCTCTTTTTCATCCTGAATCTGACTTTTTAGCGCCTTTTCCACCCATTCAGGATGGCTTTTGACAATCCTCTCTCTTGAGTAACTATCAATCGTCTCTCTTAAATTCAAAGGTAATTCATCTAAAGCTTCAAGTCTTTGCTCTTTGTCAAATGCATTGCAACCGCGTAAAGCCTGAAATTTTTCACGCAGATGAGTCCAATTTTTATCTTCAATCTGCCACTGATAGGTCTCTTTTACACTGACATCTAAAGCAAAAGATTTTCGATCTAAAGAGGTCATTTTGACTAAGTACCGGTCTTGTAAAAGCGCTTTTGGCAAGGATTCCAAGTCGATATTATCTCGAACTAAAAACTCTAAGCAACTAACTCCTAATGTCTTTAAATAAATATTGAGCTCCGCAAGCTCTGAGATGGAAGACATATGAAACTCTTTAGGCATATGATAGCTTGCTACATGCCTCATCTGATTTGAAAACTTCTGAAAATCATCATATAAAAGCCGATCGAGGAAGGCAGCTTGACTAATATCCTTCAAATAAGACCGAAACAGCATAATTTTTTGCCAAGTCTCTACCGCCTCTTTTTCATGCATTCCAAGAGCCATGAGCTGATTGCGCATAAATGAGGCCGCTTGATCAGGCTTTACCTCTTTTTCTCTAAGCTCCTGTTGCAGAACTTCCACTCCGTTTCGAATCATTTCAGCGCGAGCTTCAGGATAAGAAACGAAATACCCCTCCTCTACAGCAAGCACCGCTCCATTTATGACAACCGAAGCCATCAATTCGATAAAGCGTTTTCCAAACCAATCTTCAAGCGAATGATTGTGTAAGATAGCGACATCCTTTTGATCGAGCATAGGATCGTGAGGAACGAAGGAATACTGCTTTTCACTCATGAGAAGAAATTGTTTAAGGAGAGAGGGAGGAAAAACAGTTTGATCAATATAAAGATCGCAAAGGGATGAAAAAACCTCAGTTGGAGCTGCCATATCGCCCTTAAGAAGCGGCTCCAGATGCAGGTTTACTTCCGGAACAAACTGCTGATAAATCCCCTGCACTGTGATATGAGGCGCATGAGGATGAACATAGGGTTTAAAATGCGCTGCTTTTTTGAGCCGTTTTTCTAAATCCGGAGTTAACTCATCTAAAAATCGCTCTGCGACAAGCTTCGATAATCCCGTTGCAATAAAATCATGACGAATCACTCCATCATTGAAGGCATTCGGAGACTGTCCCTGATTCAAAAGATCCAAATCTTGCCGATCGCTTGATAAGAAGCGAACCATATTTCGATGATAGGATTGATTCACTCTTTTGCCCGTAATTGACTTGTAAACAGGGGGGTCGGATTTCTTTTCTGAAGGCGCAAATCTCGTGAAAGCACTGGAGAGGCCTAAAGCCGTTACGATTAAGATCGCGACTACGACCATGATGCTTTTTTGATATCGGTTTAAGAGGCCTAACATCGTTTCACCTATAAATAATTCGCTTGCTAGAGTATACCCAATCCTTTTCTTGACGTCTAGTAGGACTTTGCAAAAATGGCCCGAGTTGCGTCTTGCTTTAAAGTAAATGGACACGTTCCCTTTGAAGCATGTGTATCGGTTGGGATACAGCGAACCGTAACTCCATATTTTTTTTGAATCTCTTTTTCCACTTGGACATCACCGGAGAATGGAAGTGAAGCAAATCCTCCTATTTTTTGCGAAAAAAAGGATTCAAATTCTTCGAGAGTATGGATTTCATGAGTATGTTTCTCTCGAAAATGAAGCGCTCTTTCGTAAATTTTATTCTGAATTCCTTCGAGGGTAGAGGCGATTGTATCGATGCATTCTTCAAAAGATAAAAATTGAACGTCTTTATGTTTCTCTGTTCGCTGCGATAAGCAAAAGACCCCTTTTTCGAGATCTCGAGGCCCAACTTCAATGCGAATGGGAACCCCCTTCTTGATCCAACCCCACATTTTTTCTCCACCGCGCTTGTCGCTATCATCTATCAGTACAGAGATTTTTTCTCCTCGGAATTCTACAGATTCTAAGGAATTTTTTAGTTTTTTCGCAGCCTCAAGGACCGCATCCTGATATTCTTTTTTATTGAGCATGGGTAAAATGACCACCTGAATCGGCGAGATAGCCGGGGGAAGGACTAAACCATCATCATCTCCATGGGACATCACTAAAGCGCCTATAAGGCGGGTTGTCGTTCCCCATGATGTAGTCCAGGCATAAACCTCATCCCCATTTTTATCGCGAAACTGAATATTCGAGGCTTTTGCAAAATTTTGTCCCAAAAAGTGCGATGTTCCCGCTTGCAGCGCTTTACCATCTTGCATCATCGCTTCAATCGTGTAGGATTTTTCAGCTCCTGGAAAACGCTCCCCTTCACTTTTTTCACCTTTAATAACAGGGATGCCCAATACATCCGAGCAAAAACGCGTATAGACCTCATGCATTGCTTGAGCCTCAGCAAGCGCCTCTTCTTTTGTGGCATGAACTGTATGTCCTTCTTGCCAAAGGAATTCTGTTGTTCGTAAAAAAATACGAGGCCGCATCTCCCATCGAACCACATTGGCCCACTGGTTGATCAAAATAGGGAGATCCCTATACGATTCTACCCATTTTGAATAGCTGGCTCCAATAATGAGTTCAGAAGTTGGCCTGACAATGAGAGGCTCTTCCAATTCCCCGGCTGGAATTAGCTTTCCATCTGCTCCCTTTTCTAAGCGATGATGGGTCACAACAGCGCATTCTTTTGCGAATCCTTCGATATGAGCGGCTTCTTTTTCGAGATAGCTTAAAGGAATAAAGAGTGGAAAGTAGGCATTTTGATGCCCTGTCTCTTTAAAGCGCCGGTCTAAGTCCTTTTGCATCTTTTCCCAAATGCCATATCCCCAAGGCTTGATCACCATAGCGCCTCGGACGGGGGAATGTTCAGCCAAGTCAGCGGCCTTAACTACTTCTTGGTACCACATTGGAAAGTCTTTTTCTCGAGAGGGCGAAATCGCATTTTGATTTTTCATAATATTGATGACTCTTTTGTAAAAGCTTGCTTAAGCCCCTCCTTTAAGACCTGACGCATTTGATGCCGGTCAGATGGAGGCGCATCATAAGGGAGGAGAGAAAAACTATTTTGAGAAAACGCCGTAATAAGCGATTCATTATCGATCAAAATTTCTCTTAAATAGTCTAAATTCGGGGCTTGAATGCTTATGGACCCTTGGTGAAGAAGGCCTTGCTTCTTTCGCCTTTGCGCCGCTCCGGCCACTTTTTTCGAACCAATCATGACATCATAAATTGTCGGTTTTGCATAGCAAAAGTGGCGGCATCGATCACTTAGCGGCTGAGGATCTGCCTCTAAAAGTTCAGCCTTTTCATTTTCTTTCAAAATCGAGCCAACCGCCTCTTGGACTCCTCTATTGACTAAGGCATAATTTTTTAAAGTGTTTTCTGAAAACCCGGGATAACCCGCTGGAATTAAGACGGTAAAGGCTAAATCAAATTGATGGAAAAGAATTCCCCCTCCGGTTGGGCGGCGGCAGATATCAATATTTTTTTTTAAAACCTTCTTCGTATCGATAAATTGCTCATATTTGATAAAATAACCATAGGTTGCACTCTCACGCTCCCAATCATAAAAATGGAGCATGGGGGCGTCATCAGGCTTTAAAGCCTCTAGGAGCTTTTTGTCTAGCTCCATGTTATGTTGGGCGCTATTTTGGCCTGTGTCGAGTATCTTCCACATAATATTTTAAACAGGATAACAAAAATACCCAATTTCAGAAAATTCTTTTCTGGTATATAGTGAAGGATGGGCAAGGAGTAAAAACATGTTTGATAAATTCACTAATAGAGCAAAGCAAGTTATAAAATTAGCAAAAAAGGAAGCTCAGAAGCTCAACCACAACTATTTAGGAACAGAACACATCCTATTGGGCCTATTAAAACTGGGTCAAGGAATCGCTGTAAATGTTCTTCGGAACCTCAATCTCGATTATGACACCGTCTTAGCCGAGGTCGAACGCTTAGTCGGTTTCGGTCCTGAAATTCAGGTCTACGGAGATCCGGCGCTAACCGGAAAGGTAAAAAAAGTTTTTGAATTTGCAAACGAAGAAGCTGCTTCCCTCAATCACAATTATGTGGGGACAGAACACCTTCTTCTCGCTCTTCTTCGCCAAGTCGATGGAGTTGCAGCCCAAGTTCTTGAAAATCTTAGTATTAATTTAAAAGATGTCCGAAAAGAAGTATTAAAGGAGCTTGAAACCTTTAATCTTCAACTGCCGCCAATGGGAATTGGCTTACAAAATCCCGGGGCGCGGCCGCAAGATCGAACGAGCGCCTCAAATTCCTCTGAAAAAACACCCGCTCTGAAGGCATACGGCCATGACCTCACAGAAATGGCTCGGGAAAATCTGCTCGATCCTGTTATCGGCCGAGAGCAGGAAGTCGAGCGCTTGATCCTCATCCTTTGCAGAAGGCGTAAAAACAACCCCGTTCTCATTGGAGAGGCTGGAGTTGGAAAAACAGCGATTGTCGAAGGCCTCGCCCACGCCATCGTCCGTGGAGATGTTCCGGACAACCTGGCTAACAAACGTTTAATCACCCTTGACTTAACCTTAATGATTGCAGGAACAAAGTATCGCGGTCAATTCGAAGAGCGCATTAAGGCTGTTATGGATGAAATCAAAAAAAATGGAAACATTCTACTTTTCATCGATGAGCTTCACACCATTGTCGGGGCCGGAGCTGCCGAGGGCGCCATTGACGCCTCCAATATTTTAAAACCGGCTTTGTCGCGAGGTGAAATCCAGTGCATTGGGGCAACGACTATAAACGAGTATCGCAAGCACATTGAAAAAGATGCGGCTTTAGAAAGACGATTTCAAAAAATCTTGGTCGCTCCCCCTTCTGTGGATGAAGCCTCAGAAATCATGATGGGACTCAAAGCAAAATATGAATCTCATCATAAATGCCAATATACTAACGCCTCGATTCTCGCAGCCGTCTATCTCTCCGATCGTTATATTAGTGGACGCTTTCTTCCTGATAAAGCCATTGACCTCCTCGATGAGGCCGGAGCAAAAGCGCGTATTTCGATGATGCATCAACCTCAAGACATCACTCAGTTTGAAGGAGAAATTGAATCCTTGCGAATGGCCAAGGAAGATGCGATTGGAAGACAAGAGTATGAAAAAGCTGCCAAATTAAGAGATCAAGAAAAGACACTTCGTGAGAAACTAGCCTCTCTTAAAGCTGAGTGGGAAAAGAGTAAGGAAGAGCATCAGGTCATGGTGGATGAAGATGACGTAGCCGCTATTGTTGCAAAACAAACCAAGATCCCGCTCTCTCGAATTACAGAGGGTGAAACTCAAAAAATACTTAAAATGGAAGAGCTCTTAAAAAAACATATCATCGGTCAAGATGAGGCTCTTTCCACTGTTTGCCGTGCGCTTCGCCGCTCACGAGCAGACATTAAAGACCCCAACCGCCCGATTGGAGCCTTCCTTTTACTTGGCCCGACAGGGGTTGGTAAAACACTCCTAGCCCGGCAGCTTGCAGTCAATATGTTCGGAGGAGAGGATGCCCTTATCCAAGTCGACATGTCTGAATACATGGAAAAATTTGCAGTCAGCCGCATGACAGGTTCGCCTCCCGGGTATGTTGGACACGAAGAAGGAGGACAGCTTACAGAGCAAGTTCGTCAACGCCCCTATTCGGTTGTCCTATTTGATGAAGTTGAAAAAGCCCATCCCGATGTGATGAATATCCTTTTGCAGATTTTAGAAGAAGGACGATTAAGCGACTCATTCGGGCGTAAAATCGACTTTAGAAATACAATCATCATCATGACGTCAAACTTAGGATCTGACCTTATCCGTCGGACTACTGAAGTGGGTTTCGGGGTAAAACAAGAGGGTTTGCCTGACTATAAAACGATGCAAGAGAGAATCGATAAAGCCGTTAAAAAGCACTTTAAACCTGAATTTTTAAATCGAATTGACGGAGTTGTGATTTTCAAAGCTCTCGACAAAGGTCAACTCCTTCACGTTGTAGAACTCGAGCTTGCAAAACTCTATCACCGCTTAGAGAGAACACCGATTACGATTGAAGTCGATATAAAAGCGAAAGAGATCCTTGTTAATAAAGGATTCCAACCCGAACTTGGTGCACGTCCTTTAAGACGTGTTATCGAAACTGAGGTTGAAGATTACTTAGCTGAAAACCTGCTTCGAGACAATGAGACAAAACGACATATTCAAATCAAGGGCAAAGACGACAAACTTGTATTTGATGAAGAGAAAGAAGAAGCTCCCCCTGAAAATAAAGGTGAGCTTGCTCAGTCAAAGAAAGATTCATAGAGCCACCCGATCCCTTTTAACCGTTATAAATTAAATATTTATAACGGTTTTTTTTAATCAAATAGATCATGTCTTAAGAGCGCTATTTAGGTTCCCAGTTTTTAATAAATTCTAAGCATCTTTCTTTATTTGGTCTGCTCTTTAGAAAATCCAGCGCCTTAGGATCGTTTGAAAGATGAGCAATTTTAGCGAGCAGATGAAGGTGCCGTTTATCATTAGCAGCAAAGAGAAAAAATAGAATTTCAGTGGGCCTTCCATCTAAAGCCCCCCAACTAATCGGTTTATCTAAAAAGGCAATTGAGACAATATCGTGAGGCCCTTCGAGAAGAAAGTCTCGAGTATGGGGAACCGCAAGCCCATTACAAAGAGCCGTTGACATCAAGCGCTCTCGATCTAAAAAAAGATTACAAATAACTTCATGATCGAGACTCATAGAGGCGGCAATTTTTTTAAGCGCCTCTCTCATAATCTCTTCTTTAGTCTCCCCTAAAGGTTCATAAAGCAAAATGCCACTATGAATCGCACGAAAAAGGGAATACTGCTGGGAGCCGGGAGCTTTTATTCGATTCTCTTTATTTGAATAAATGACGGTTTCAGCTTGGGAAGACTCTTTCTTTAAGCGAAAGCTCATCATCCAGTTCTCAATTTCAATGCGAGAAAATCGATATTGATGATGAAGTCGATAGGCAGGAATCTTCCCCTCAGATAACCATCGACGAATGGTTGTCTCTGATACACTTAACAGTTCTGCGACATCTTTGATTTTAAGATCCATTATTTCCTCATTCTGCCAACGGTCTACACGCAAAAAGCTCAATTTTTGAATTTAACTTTTTTTTCTATTATTTTAATGAAGATAACAAATAGAGAATTAACAATCTTCAAATATTTTTAGAACGTCCTGAGGGGTCTCGGCCTGAAGAATTTTTTGCCGCCAATCATCATGCTTGATTACAGCGGTTAGCTTTGAAAGAATTTCGAGATATTCTCCTTGGCGCTTGGAAGGGCCGCCGATTAAAAAAATAAGTTGAACAGGTGCTCCATCCAATGCTTCCCAATCAACTCCATTTTCTTTTTGAATTCCTATTAAAATAAAAAAATCTTTATACTCATTGAGCTTGGCATGAGGAATCGCTACTCCCATCCCAATCCCTGTGCTGACCACACTCTCTCTTTGACAAACCGCTTCATAAAAAGCTTTAGAATGTTCAAGATCCTTCTTTTCCACAAGAATTTTGAGCATGGTCTCTAAAGCCTCATCACGACTTTGAACGCTTAAAAAAGAGATCAACTCTTCATCAAGATAGTCCCGAATCGGCAAAGCTTTTTTCCCAAAACCCTCATCATCTTTATCTTGTTTGGGACGAATAATTTGATCTCTAATACGATCCAGTATGACCAAAACCACCCTCTCCTCTTACAGATTCGCTTAAAGAATTTTCTTGAACAAACTGCGCACGAAAAACAGGCTGTAATACCGCTTGAGCAATACGCATTTTAGGTTCAATCGTAAAAGCTTCATTTGATAAATTGATCAAAATAACGCCCACCTCTCCCCTGTAATCAGAATCAATGGTTCCGGGAGTATTGATGATCGTTATTCCGTGCTTTAGAGCTAAACCGCTTCGAGGGCGAATTTGCCACTCATATCCTTTCGGCAGTTCTAACCGAATACCTGTTGGAATCAGAATGCGCATAAGAGGCATTAAAATTACAGGTTGATCGATCGCAGCTCTTAAATCAGCTCCTGCTGCTTCTAAACTTCCAAATGTAGGAAGAAGCTCAGGATTTTGACACCTAATAGGGACTTTTATTTCCTTCATAAGAGATTTTTTTTCCTTTGTCAGACGCCATTGATATCAGATCTGTGAGTTTTTTGGGAAGGCGAACATCTAAAGATTCACTTGATTTTTTTGAATCAGTTAAAAATTTTATAAAAAATGCGAGTCGCTTTTTGAGTTCGCGCCGTTTAACAATCGTATCAACCATTCCCTTTTCAAGAAGGAACTCAGAACTTTGAGCCCCCTTCGGGAGCTTCTGTCCAATCGTTTGCTCTACAACACGAGGGCCTGCAAAACCAATCAATGCACCAGGCTCAGCGATGATCACATCTCCAAGAGATGCAAAAGAGGCCGTTACGCCTCCAGTTGTCGGATTCGTTAAAATTGAAATATAGGGCATCAAGGCTTCTCCATGACGAGCGAGAGCTGCAGAAGTTTTAGCCATCTGCATCAGAGAGAAGATCGACTCCTGCATGCGAGCTCCTCCAGAGGCACTCACAATCACAAGAGGTAAACGATTTTGAGTTGCAAACTCGATAAGCGAAGTCAGCCTCTCCCCAGAGGTAGAACCAAGCGATCCCCCCATAAAAGTGAAGTCTAAGACGCCCAGAGCAGTTTTCATGCCCTCAATTTCACATAACCCAACAAGAGCCGACTCATCCCGCCCCGTCTTCTCACGAGCCCGCCTGATACGCTCTATATAAGGCTCCTGATCGACGAACTTAAGAGGATCTGCCGGCTGAAAGTTAGTAAACATTTCTTCAAAACTCCCCTCGTCTACGAGAAGAGAGACCCGTTGATTAGCAGAAAGTCTATAGTGATAATCGCATTTTGGACAACAGTTTGTATTTTCCTGAAGCTCATTCGCATGAACCATCTCACTGCAGTGCGTGCATTTTACCCAGCCACTGAAGCCATCTTTTTTTGTCGTTTGAATCTTTATTTTGGGTTTACTTCGAGAGAAGAGCCCCATAGGCATATACCCTTGCTTCCATGTTGACAAATAGGATAACATATTCGTGAATATCATCCCATAAGTAGTAAAATATTTATTATATTTCCTACTGATTTACCCGGGCATAACGCTCTTCAACAGTGCGCCAGTTTATTATTTTCCAAATATTTTTTATATATTCTGGGCGGGCATTTTTATACTGTAAGTAGTAGGCATGCTCCCAAACATCAACACCAAGAAGCGGTACAAGGCCAATGATATGAAGGGGGTCTTGATTTGCCATTGGGTGGATCACAAGAGATTTGGAGCTTGGATGATATCCGAGCCAACCCCAGCCGGAACCCTGAATTGGGGCTGTCATCGCACTAAACTTTTCAATAAAATCATCAATAGAGCCGAATTGCTCTTCGATTGCCTTTTTTAGAGGACCTTTTGGCAGCTCCCCCCCTCCTTTATTTACAGGCGCTAGATTTTGCCAAAAAAGAGAATGGTTTAAATGCCCGCCTCCATTAAATTTTATCGCCTGAAGAGAGCCTATTTTCGTCTCAAGATCCTTTGCCCCCTCAAATTTTTCAAGTGCTTCATTGAGCTTAGTGACATAGCCCATATGATGTTTTTTATGGTGCAGTTCCATAATCTCCTTGCTTATCACAGGCTCTAAAGCGTCATAAGCATAAGGAAGCTCAGGTAATTGTTCTTTCATAATGGCTCTCCCGATTTTATATTTATTGACGGTATCGCGTTATTTTCTTTTTGGCAAGGTGAAAAGATTAAACATCTTGCATAACCCCAATTCCTTGCCCCCGCCCTGCCCTTGCCCCCGCCCTTGCCCCTGCCCTTACCCCTGCCCTTGCCCGATTCGTGTTTTTTTTGAGCCATTTTCACTAGCATGGACACTATACTAATCAGCAGCTCA
>JBBDIZ010000020.1:0-24048 GCA_040880145.1 Simkaniaceae bacterium
CGGCACCAGCCCCGGCACCAGCCCCGGCACCAGCCCCGGCACCAGCCCCGGCACCCGTGACGCCAAGTGAAGAAGTAATAAGGATTGAGTTAACTTATGCTTTGCAAGTGGCCATGAGTCAAATGCAAGATTTAATTCCGGTTTTTCATTATATGAGACTTCCCAATTATCCCTGGTACCATCTGAGTAATTGTACTTTTAATCGGTGTAGTCCAGGCTTTGACCCTTATGGATCCTTTATTTTTGAAGATAATGTTTATATCAAATTTTGAATCATTTTTGGTATATTGGATCGGAGACGGATTACGCTCGCAGCAATAGCAAAAGCGTTCGCAACATTTAGAGAGTTTTTTGATCCAAAAAGTGGGATCTGAACGATATGATGGGCAGCATCCAGTGCATTTTTGGAAAGACCAAACTCTTCATTCCCGATAAGCAGTGAAAATTGATCAGGCCATTCAAATTCAAATAGAGAGGGTGCCTTTTCTGCGGTTTCAAGGGCGATAAGGGGCCCTTTTAAATCTTGAAGACTGCCCCTGGAACAAGGGACGAGATCTTGAGTATTCATCGCAGCATCTAAAACTTTTTTATTGTCGATAAAGGGCGTTTTTTCGCTAAATACAATCCGGCCAAGTCTCAGGGCTTCTGTAGTCCGAATGATACTTCCTACATTGTGGCCTGAACGCAAATCATCGAGATAAATCGTAATGGGCAAAAAGGGGGTCGAAGAGAAGCAATCTTCTGTTTTGATAAGAAAATGATGCTCATTAAGTGCACGCCCAGCTTTTTGGCAATGGTCGTGAAAGCGATTTGAATAGGTTTCATGTTTAAACTCTAAAGGATCGTAATCGAGGTAAGAAGAGAGTCGATGATACTCCTTAATCAGAGAAGAGAGAAGCACTTCTTGGCGGTTTCTTGAGAGCTGATTAAATTTTCGCCTGCTTTGAGGCAATATAGTCTTCAAAGGGTCCATCGAATGTGTGAATTCCATCTTCTTCAAAGGCAATGATTCGTGTACAAACTTCACTTAAAAGATCTCGGTCGTGCGCAGCAATTACAGCGGTTCCCTTATATTCAGAAAGGGCCCAGCTAAGAGCTGAAACAGATTCGAGATCAAGATGATTATTGGGCTCATCCATCACAAGAGTGTTGTAGTTGAAAAGCATCATGCGAGCAAAAAGCAGTCGCGCCGTTTCACCGCCAGAGAGGTGTTTGATTTGTTTAAAAGCATCGTCACCGCTTAAGAGCATTTTTCCCATAACAGAACGGATGTCTTGGTCAAATACGCCCTGTTTTTGAAAGCGAAGCCAATCAAAGGCCTGAAATGATTGTTCTTTGTCGATAACATCACTGTGGTTCTGGGGAAAGTAGCCAAGCTCTGCATTATGACCAAGTTCAATATGACCCGAATCCGGCTGTAAAACACCCGCAAGCATGCGAAGAAGGGTTGTTTTACCACGACCATTATTACCAATAACGCCGATTTTGTCATCGCGGAAAACTTCGTAAGAAAAATTTTGAACAACAGGTTTTCCATCAAAAGATTTAGAGAGGTTTTCTACCTTTAAGACAACTTTTCCAGAGCTTTTTTCAGGCGGGTAGAAGCGGATGTAAGGGCGGTCGATATTTGATTTTTTTAGTTCTTGCGGCTGAAGACGGTTGAGCTCACGAGCACGTGATTTCACCTGGGAGGCTCTCGTACCGGCACTGAACTTACTGATGAATTCTTTTAAGTTCTCAACTTTTTTTTCCTTGGCCTTATTCTCGTCTTCAGCGCGCCTTCTAACAGAGGATTTTGTCACAAGCATCTGGTCGTAGTTTCCAGGATATGAGATGATGGTGTCATAGTCGATATCGGCAATATGAGTCGTGACAGCATTTAAAAAGTGACGATCGTGAGAGATAACAATAAGGGTGCCGGAATAACTAAATAAAAATTCTTCGAGCCAGCCAATTGAGGAGATATCGAGATGGTTTGTTGGTTCATCGAGTAAGAGAGCTTCAGGCTTTCCGAAAAGAGCTTGAGCCAAAAGGACCCGAAATTGAAGGTCGGTTGGGATTTCATTCATAACTTGCGTATGAAATTCAATAGGGATGCCCATTCCAATGAGGAGTATTTCTGCATTGGCTTCAGCGCTATAGCCATCTTCTTCGGCAACGACTTCTTCTAGAGAGCCAAGACGCATTCCGATTTCGTCGGTCATTTCCTCTTCATAGAGACGATCGCGCGTTTCTAAAGCATTCCAAAGTCGCTCATTTCCCATAATGACTGTATCGAGAACTTTAAATTCTAAAAAATCTTCAATGTTTTGTCTTAAAAATCCAACTCTTTTTGGTAGAATCACACGGCCTGAGTTCGCTTCTATAACCCCCATCATGATTTTGAGAAGAGTGGATTTTCCAGCGCCATTTGGACCGGTAAGCCCATAGCGATGTCCCGGAATAAAAGAGGTGTTGACATCATCGAACAGAGTGCGCGTGCCCATACGCTTTGAAATGTTTTCAAGTACAATCATAATACCAAATATTCTACTCATCGTTTAAAATAAAAGCAAGATGAAACAATGCGATGATTATCTCAACTACCTGCAGAATGTTAGAGGGTACTCAGAACATACCCTGCGAGGCTACCGTCAAGATATAAAATTATTTTTTGATTTTGTGGGGCATAAAAATATTGAAGCGGTTACAACACGGGTGATTCGGCAGTATCTTCTAGAAGAGCTCAAAAAAAATCGGTCAAAGCGAACCCGGTTAAGACGACTCTCTTCACTTCGTTCATTCTATCGATTTGCGTTAAAGCAAAAGTGGGTCAAATTAAATCCCTTCGACTCGATCGAAAGACAAAAATTGGATAAGCCTCTACCAAAAAGCTTGAATGAAGAAGAAATCACCTTGCTTCTCGAGCAGCCCGAGACTGAAACTTACCTTGGGTTTCGGGATCGGGCTTTACTTGAGCTCTTCTACAGCTCGGCTCTTCGTCTGTCAGAAGCAGTGGCTTTGTCGCGCGCTGACATCGATTTCAAAAATCGCTCTCTTCGCATCAAGGGAAAAGGAAAGAAAATGCGGGTTGTGCCCATGACGGCAACTTGCGCGAAATGGTTGCATGAATATCTCAGCCATCCTTTACGTTTTGTCGATGAAAAAGAGCGTTTTTCTGAAAGAGACTTAAATGCCGTTTTTCTCAACAAGTGGGGGGAAAGACTTTCAGCTCGATCAGTTGAACGGCTTTTAGAAAAGTATCTCCTCAAAAGTGGGCTCGCTGCAAAAGTGACCCCGCATACCTTTCGTCACAGTATTGCCACTCATTGGTTGGAAAGGGGAATGGATTTAAAAACGATTCAACTCCTGCTTGGGCATTCATCGCTCTCTACTACGACCATTTATACGAAGGTGACTCATGAATTGAAAAAGAAAGTTTATGATAAAGCCCATCCTCGCGCCTAAACGTGAATCCAGTCAGGATCTAACGGTTTATTTTCATTATTATTAGGTATAGAGCGGTATTTTCTTGGAATGTTTTTCTTTATCTTTTCCCACATTTCTTGATCGACAATTTTATGGAGTTCGCAAGAGTTTTCCATAGAAACAATCTTATTTGCTAAATAAAGAATATAGGATTCCCATGTCAATGAATCTTTAAATAAAGGATGTAGCTCAATGCGTTTGCTAAAGTCATAAGTTCTTTGGAATAGAGAAATAAAGTTGCTGGAGTCATCGATGATTTCTGTTTTTAAAAGAATGGCTTCAAAAATGAGGGATGCCTGATAGGGTTGATCTTTATAATTAAATGAGCTCAAAGAATTTTTTGCTTTAAATATTTCTTCGTATGATTTGTTTTCTAAAAAATCAAGAAACTGATCAGGCAGGGTTTCATAAAATAAAAAATAAAGGCAAATCAAGTAATAGAGGTGGAGATTGTCGACTTGATTATAGTCCGTCCAGGAAAAAAGCTTTTTTTCAACCTGCTTCCGATCGTCACTAGATCTTGATGAAAGCGCGTTAAATAAGTGCGTGGTCATCTCACAAGTAAGCTCTTTGAAGCTATATTCAAAAATTTGAGATAAAATATTTTTCCACGCCTCTTGAGAAAGGGCTCCATTGCCAAGAGCTAATATGAGAACTGAAAGAGTATTCTTAGGGTTTTTTTCAGCTACAGCCTCGCATTGAGGGGCTTGATACTGAGCAAAGTGAGCAAATAAAGCTTCAAGAAGATAAAAGATAGGAGAAAGGATAAATGAAAGACAACAGGTCTCTCTAAATTCTTTTATAGTTTCAAGGTGAATCGCCCAGCAATTCAGAGGGACTTCAGAAACGCCTTTCACTTAACCTCCTCAAGTTATTTGAAAACGTGTGCGGGCTCAAATTATATCTAACAATTGATTTAAATATAATAAAAAAAGGTTTGGGAAAGTCGTAAGCCGGATTCTGTCTCGGGCAATCATTCATCTAGGGCCTCTGTCACCAGAGGCCTCAAGCGATTTGCGGCAAAAATGATGGATCAGGAGGGAAAAATTTTTGCCTTCTTGCTTCGGATAGGGTTTGCAGCGGCCCTGATCTCTCAGGGTCCGGGTCGCTCCTAAAGCAACCATTTTCAGCCTGTCCCATGAAAATCATGGGCGGAATGTTTTCTGTTGCACTTTCCGTAGCCTTGGGGTTAAAAAAAACCTTCGGCCCCCAGTCTTTCACTGGTATCCACTCCATATGAAGTCCAGACTTTCCTCCTCAAGCCGATAGGGGCTAAGGCGATTGCCAACTTTCCCAAACAAAAATTAGACGCTTGCAGCGCGGCGGCGGCGGCGTGTCGTTTTAGCCCCGGATTCAGTGGGCTCTTGCAGATCCTGCCAGTAATGAATGCGTGAGCAGTGCTCGCAAAAGACGAGGTTTTCTCCTTTTCGAACCAAATTTTCATGCTGCGGCGTTAGAGAAATATGACAACCACTGCAAGAACGGCTTTCAATAGGGACGACGACCCGGTCTTTTTTGTTGCGAAGAAGGCGCTCGTAGATGGAGAGAGTGTGCTCATCGGCTTCTTTAGCTAAGGCTTCTCTCGATTCTTTAAGCTTTGACCCTTCGACATTGATACTCGTTATGCTTGAACGAATTTCGGCTTCTAGCTCTTTGCTCGAAGCTTCAGTTGAAGTGAGTGATTCTTTAACCTTTTCTAGGACTTCTTCTTCATTTAACTTACGATCGTAGAGATCAGAAACTTGGTTTTCAAGCGCCTGTTTTTGGCGTTCAACAGTCGTCATTTCGTGAGTTAAAGCGTTGAATTCTTCCACTTTTTTAACAGAGGATTGGCGCTCATCCAAGGCTTTCATCTTTTGAGTATTTTCAGAGATAAGATTTTCCTGAGAAGTGATCTCTAGGCTGATTTCATCGATTTCCTCTTCTTTGGCCGTGAGTTGATTTCGAAGATCTTTGCGAAGAGAGTCGATTTGGGCAAGTTCTTTCTGTCTTTGACGTTTGATACGCATGAGTTGAATCATTTTGATGTCAAATTCTTGAATTTCGAGAATTTTCTTTATAGACTTATGCATCGTGCAGGTACCTTGTTCACTATAGAATGGATGCATTCTATCGAAGTAACTAGTTATTGTCAATGGGGAGAAGCGGAGAGATTCTGTCTTGCAAATGCTCCTTTGAGTTGATATCATCCCATATGCATTTAGAAGAGAGGCATATTTGAACTGAAATGAATTTATTGAAACATTACTTAAGCCGGACAAACGAGGATAACCAAGATCTTTCTGCCATCAGCTTCCTCGCTGGGATCGATCACATTTCAAGACATTCGAGTACAGTGGCAGAGGCCATATTAGATGAGCTTCGCTCGCAAAGATCTAATTTGAAGCTTATTGCTTCTGAAAATTATTGCTCTTTGGCTGTTCAACTCGCTATGGGCAATCTCCTTACGGATAAATATAGTGAAGGTTTTATCAAACATCGCTTCTATGCGGGTTGCGAAAATGTGGATCGGGTTGAGGAAAAGGCTGTGAATCACTTAAAGGAAATATTTGGTTGTGATTATGCTTATGTCCAGCCTCACTCGGGAGCTGATGCCAATCTTGTGGCCTTTTGGGCCATTATCGTTCAGAAAATTCAATCGAAAGAGGTTGAAAAGCTCTCGAAAAAGAATGTCAATGAATTATCGAAAGAGGAGTATGAGGCCATTCGTCAGTTGATGGTCAATCAAACTCTTATGGGGATGGGGCTCAATGCAGGGGGGCATCTAACGCATGGGTTTCGTCATAATGTCTCTTCAAAAATGATGCGGGCTGTTGCCTATGATGTCGATTCCAAAAGCCACCTTTTAGATTATAATGAGATCGAAAAGATGGCAATTAAAGAGAGGCCCTTAATTCTAACGGTTGGCTATTCGGCTTATTCAAGGCTAATTGATTTTTCGATTATGCGTATGATCGCAGATAAAGTCGGTGCGGTTCTTCTCGTTGATATGGCCCATTTTGCAGGCTTGGTTGCAGGAGGGGTCTTTACGGGTGTTTATAATCCTGTTCCCTATGCCGATATCCTCACATCGACGACCCACAAAACCATGAGAGGGCCTCGAGGCGGCATGATTTTGGCAAAAAAAGAGTTTCAAGACGTTCTTGACAAGGGCTGTCCTTTAATTCTTGGCGGGCCATTGCCCCACGTCATGGCCTCCAAAGCGATTGCATTTGAAGAGGCTTTAAGGCCAAAGTTCAAACTTTATGCTCATCAAATTGTCAAAAATTCGAAGGCTTTAGCAGAAGAGCTTGTTCGGATGGGTGCAAAAGTTATTACGGGGGGTACGGATAATCATTTAATGATTATTGATGTAGAAAAAAGTTATGGATTAACAGGTCGACAGGCTGAACTTGCTCTTTTGGACGCTCATTTAACTGTGAATCGCAATACGATTCCATTTGATCAAAATGGAGCTTGGTACTGCTCCGGAATCCGAATTGGGACGCCGGCGCTCACAACTTTAGGTATGAAGGAAGATGAAATGAAGGAGGTTGCAAAACTGATTCATAGGCTCTTAACTCATACCGTTCGATCGAAAAATTCCAATACAGGGAAGGAGAGTCTGGCCCGCTTTAAAACAGAGGAGAAAATTCTCCAAGAAGTTAGAGAAAGGGCGCTCAATCTTTTAGAAAAACACCCTCTCTATCCGCAACTTCTTCTTGACGAACCCGCGTCATCTCATGTATCTTAGACCAAAAAAATTTGTAGGAGTTTAAACCATGTCAGAAGAGAAAGATAAGAAAAAAGGTGGCTCTATAGAGGATAAGATTGATTGCATGCTGCTTGAGCACCGTCGTATCTTCTTTTCTGCAGCTGTAATGGAAGACACAGCTCGGGATGTCATTCGTAAACTTTGGTATTTAGAGCTCAGTGATCCGGGAAAGCCGATATTATTTATTATCAATTCTCCCGGTGGATCTGTCGACGCGGGCTTCGCCATTTGGGATCAGATCAAAATGATCACATCTCCTGTAACAACGCTTGTCACGGGAATGGCTGCCTCAATGGGATCTGTCTTAAGTCTTGTTGCCGATAAAGGACGCCGTTTTGCGACTCCTCATTGCCGTATCATGATTCACCAACCTGCTATCCATGGGGTTGTCCAAGGTCAAGCAACTGATTTAGAGATCCAAGCGAAAGAAATCGTCAAAACACACGATATGCTCGTCGAACTTTATGCCGAGCAAACAGGCAGAGACATCGAGGCGATTAAAAAAGCACTTGACCGCGACACTTGGTATAGTGCGAAAGAGGCTCTGGACTTTGGTCTTTTGGATGGGATTGTTACTTCTTATAAAGACATTCAAATGTAGATGGATTTTGTAAAGGTCTCGGCAACGGGAAATGACTTCATCCTTATTGATGCAAGTACCTTAGAGAGCCAATTGGAGCCTCTTTTCATCAAGAAGCTCTGTAAAAGGAGTGAAGGTATTGGATCGGATGGGTTGATTTTACTCGCACCTTCATCAAAGGCTGATGGCAGGATGATCTACTATAATGCAGATGGGGGTCGAGCCTCATTTTGCGGGAATGGCCTTCGGGCAACGGCTTTTTTTGCTAAGAGACTGGGATGGCCTTGTCGTTTGATCGAAAGTGATGTCTGTTTGCACCACATAAGCTTTCAAGGAGAAGGAATTCAAGTCTCCATGCCGGAGGCATATGAGATGGGGCCGAGCTTTTTTTTCTCTGGTTTTGTTGTCCATAAGGTTTTTTTAGGTGTGCCTCATGCTGTAATCTTTGTTGAACACCTCGATTCTATAGATGTTAAGACACTGGGAGGCAGTTTGCGGCATGGTCCGGAGTTTGGCTTGGAAGGCTGCAACGTCAATTTTGTCGAGATTTGCAAAAAAAATCGTATCAGGATAAGAACCTTTGAAAGGGGGGTTGAGGCTGAAACCCTCTCGTGCGGTAGTGGAGCTGCAGCCGCTGCTTTTATTGGACACTCTCTTGGAGTTGTTAACAGTTTATTAGAAATTATTTTTAAGTCTGGCGAAAGAGCGCAAATCGAAATAAAGGGGAGTTCACTTTCAATGCAAGGTCCTGTCACCCCGATATACACCGGGACCATTTGTAAGGAGTTTGATCATGCGGATTGGTATTCCAAAAGAGCGGAAGAATCACGAATATAGAGTCGGAGCTACGCCGGGTAAGGTTCGTGTTCTTGTCAATGAAGGGCACAAAGTTATTGTCGAAAAATCTGCCGGGAAAGCGATCGGTTTCGATGATGATCTTTATGAAAAAGTGGGCGCTAAAATCGTTTCAAATATCGAAGAGATTTATAAAGACTCTGAAATGATCATTAAAGTTAAAGAGCCTCAACCTGATGAATATCCTCTCATCAAAAAGGGGCAAATTCTCTTTTGTTATCTCCATTTAGCTCCTGATCCGATTCAGACAAAAGCGCTTCTTGAGAGTGGGTGCATTGCGATCGCCTATGAGACTGTTGTCGATCAGATGAAGCGTTTGCCTCTTCTCACCCCTATGAGTGAACTTGCAGGCCGCATTTCTATTCAGGCAGGGGCTACAGCCCTTCAAATGGCTTATGGAGGAAAAGGGGTGCTGCTCGGCGGCGTTCCGGGAGTGCTGCCGGGACGTGTTGTTGTGATCGGAGGCGGTGTCGTCGGCACGCATGCAGCGCGAATGGCGATGGGCCTTGGCGCTGATGTAACCATACTCGACCGAAATTTAGATCGATTGCGAGAAATTGATGTCGACTTTCACTTTCGAATGAAAACGCTGTTTTCAAGCCCGACAAATGTTGAAATGGCTGTCGAAAGTGCAGATCTTGTCATTGGAGCTGTTTTAATCCCTGGAAAATCTGCGCCTAAACTTGTGACAAAAGAGATGGTCAAGCGGATGGAAAAGGGATCGGTGATTGTGGATGTTGCAATCGATCAAGGAGGATGCGTTGAAACCTCTAGACCAACCTCCCACTCTGAACCAACTTACATTTTCGATGACATCGTCCATTACTGCGTAACCAATATGCCGGGAGCTTGCGCCAAAACAGCAACAGAAGCGCTAACTAGCGCGACGCTTCCTTACTCGCTCAAAATCGCCAACTTGGGTTATAAGAAAGCCTTAGAGGAAGATGGCAGTTTACTTCCGGGTTTAAATGTCTTTAAAGGCCACATCACAAACTCCTTTGTGGCTGAAGATTTAGGATATGAGTATGTGCCTCCAGAAGAAGCGTTGAAATTATGACCCCCTTTCCCTTTGAGGAGAGTGATAAGAGATTGGGTCAAAAACTCATCGATGAAAAGAAGATTGTAGACCTTCTCTTTTCAGAAGGGACCACGCAAATTGAAGTGGTCGATGAGCAAAGCTTTTGGCCCTTTATTCAAGTTGATGACGATGGTCGAGTCAAGGACCATTTTTGCACCTGTGAAAAAGCAGAAAAAACGGGGTCTTGCCCTCACCTTGCTGCCGGGTATTTGACTCTATTTAAAAATGGAGGCCAACCTCTTCATGTGCGATTCAGAACAAGCTTAATCAATAAACTCTGCCAAATGGCCTCAAGGCGTCATGGGTATGATGAAGGGACACTCGTTCAAAAAAGCCCTCTCCTATTTGAATCGCACTCTCTTACAGGTAAAATATTATTCCGCATAGAGGTAAAAGATCAGAAGATTTTAGCCCCTTTCACTTCTCATCGGCCAATCGAAACTGAAGAAACTTCATTAAAATTTTCAAACCTCTCTTTAGAAGAACTCGTTCTTTATCGAAAGGGCACTCCTTCTGAAAAGCTTCAATACGAGCTCTCTTTTTGGTCGGATTTAGCAAAGTTTCTTTTTCTTCGCATGGAATTTGACAAAGATTATAAAATTTATTTTAAAGGAGACTCTTTACCAAATGAAGTGATTTTAACCTTTGCTAATTGCAGGCTTTTTTTCTATATCGCCAAAGTTAATTGGCCCGATTTGATTCCAACCCTTCGCTCAGTCTGCTCACCCTTAACCGTTCGTGAATTTCAGAAAAGAGAAATCGAAGAGATCTTATTTGATGAGAAACAACAGAAATTTTTCATTCAATCCCGGTCGATTTCATCTTCAGAAAAGATTCCTGAAGGGGAGGGAATTGAAGTGGGAGATTATCTTTTTTTTAAGCAAATCGGTTTTTTTTCTAAGTCAACAGGCGCTTTTTTAAGACAAAAAGAGATTCCAAAAGAGCAGATTCACGAATTTCTTACAAAACATGCTCCACTTATTCAACATCATCTTCAGGGGACAGAGTTAAATCTAAATAAGCAAAAAGCGCGCTATTATCTGAATATCGATCGAGAGGGAAATCTCAACATCCATCTTTACCTTTTTGAAAAAGGGGACCTTGAAAGAGATTATGCTGATTTATTCGGTCCTTTTGCCTATTTACCTCAAAGAGGGTTTTATTTGATTGAAGGGCTGCTATTTGAAGAAAAGTCCCGCACGATTCAAAAAGAAAAAGTTGGAGATTTTGTAACAAGGCATCGTCTTTGGCTTAGTGAGCACGAAGGGTTTGAAACACACCTTTTAGGCATTGAGTCAAAAATTAAATTCTCGGTATCTGAAAAAGGGGTCTTGCATTTTAAAAGCGAGCAAATGCTTTTAGGAGAAGAAGGCTCTATCATTGATTATGGTGATTGGCTCTATGTTAAAGGAAGTGGTTTTTATACAAAAGTGACTTCCAAGAGAGTGCCCTTTTTAGCCTCCTCTTTGAAGCTTGCAAAAGAAGAAGTCGATGCGTTCATCACAACGCATAGAGAAGATCTTGATCAGGTTGAAGGATTTTTTACGCCCTTGCAAGTTGTCGAAAAAACAGGGCTTAAGATTACTTTAGATGATGAGATGTGCGTGATGATTCAGCCCTTGATTACCTTTTTACCGGATTTTCAAAAACGTCCGCTTCAGCTTTTTGGAGACTATGTTTATGTTTTAAACCATGGATTTTCTGAGATCCCATCAAATCTTAAATTGCCTTTAGATTTTCGAGTCGAAAGACGAGTTGAAAAGCGGGCTTTAATCGACTTTCTATTCCAAGATCTTCCAAGGCTCGATCCTTATATTACTGACATTGATTCCAGGCTTAAACGCCCTGAGCGCTTAAGGTTAAAACTTCTTCAGTTGACCAAAGGGAAAAAAGAAGGGGAGTGGTTTTTAGATTTAGCCTATGCGAGCACACATGGAGAGCTCGATTTTTATACTCTGTTTGAAGCCATCTATTCCAAACAGAAATTTCTTTTCTCGGATGCAGGATTGATCAATCTTCTCGATCCCCGGTTTCACTGGATCAAATCTCTTTTAAAGAAAAATTTTTCTAAAGATCGCAAAAGGCTTAAGCTTTCGACTCTAGAGTGGCTTCGTTTACAAGCTTTTGAATCGATTCAAAAGCCGGCAGCTCGAAATCAGGCGGATAAGCGGACTTTAAAGCGGTTGCATGAAATCAGCTCGTTAAAAACAAGCGAAGAGCCCGATCTAACGGGGCTGAAAAGTACTCTGCGGCCTTATCAACTAATAGGAGTGAAATGGCTCTTTTCAATCTATACTTATGGGTTGTCAGCGCTTCTTTGCGATGAAATGGGGCTTGGGAAAACTCATCAAGCGATGGCTCTAATCGCTTCATGTTTAAATCGAAAAAAAGGCTATAAGATTTTAGTTGTCTGTCCCACCTCCGTAATTTATCACTGGGAAGATCTATTGATGCGGTTTTTGCCTTCTGCTAAGACGCTTATCTATTATGGAGTGGGTAGATCCCTTCAAAAAAGAGATGCTGAGATTATTGTAACTTCTTATGGAACGGCTCGAAGTGAAAAAAAGCCCTTCAAGGACTATAAATTCGAACTTGCGATTTTCGATGAAATTCAAACTGCAAAAAATAAAAATTCTAAGACTTATAAAGCCCTTCGATCGGTTGATGCACATGTGCGCTTGGGATTGACCGGAACCCCTATTGAGAATAATTTATTTGAGTTAAAAGCACTTTTTGATCTTGTGCTGCCCACCTATTTCCCATCCGACGCTGCTTTTAAAGAGCTCTTTGTCTCTCCAATTGAAAAAAACTTTGACTCTGATAAACGGCAGCTCCTTTCGAGATTGATCCATCCTTTTATGCTTCGAAGGAGAAAGGAGGATGTGCTAAAAGAGCTTCCGGAATGTATTGAAGAGGTGGCTTATTGCGACCTTTCAAATGATCAAAGACGTGAGTATAATGCCGCTATAAAGGCCCTGTCTAGAAAGATTTTGCCTGAGCTCAATGATCGAAAAGAGCCGGTGCCTTATCTCCATATCTTTACCCTTTTAACAAAGTTAAAGCAAATCTGTGATCATCCAGCCCTTATCAATAAAGAACCTGAAAAGGCGGATGAATATCAATCCGGGAAGTGGGATCTTTATAGTGAACTTTTAACAGAAGCTTTAGAAAGCGGTCAAAAAGTCGTAGTCTTCTCTCAATTTTTAGATATGATTAAAATCATCGAAAACGATTTAAAGAAACGGGGGATTGGGTACGCTTCTATAAAAGGGGCTACAAGGGATCGAAAAAACGAGCTGACCCGCTTTAAAAATGATCCCGATTGCCGTGTTTTTGTCGGCTCGCTGCAAGCAGCCGGAACAGGTATTGATCTGATCTCTGCTTCCATTGTCATCCATTACGACAGGTGGTGGAATCCGGCAAAAGAGGAGCAAGCCACAGCTCGAGTTCATCGCATGGGGCAAAAAAGAGGGGTTTTAGTTTTTAAGCTTGTAACAAAAAAAAGCATTGAAGAGCACATACATGCTCTCATTGAGAAAAAAAGAGCCCTTCACGAAATCGTCCATTTTGATGATCAAGAAAGTCTAAAATCACTGAATCGAGACGAGCTTATTTCCCTCCTTTCAGAGGTTCAAGAAAACTTGTCCTAAAATATATTGAAACAACTTCAAGAATCGGCTTTCGCTAGCTAGAGAAAATCGATTAATTGAATATAAACAGGAGTCTATATGAATGTGGTTAGGCTGGATCTTCAAAATCAACTAATTATTGATAGAAAGGGAAAGACGAATTATTCTGTTAATCAAAAAATTGCAACCTTAATTCAAGAGCTTAAGGAAAAAGGCCCCATGGTTGGAGTGGGTTCTTTTGGACCTGAAGTGTTCAATGGAGATCCCATAAAGCCTAAAAATCATCCAATCGATTGCTATGGATGGAAGGCGGATGCTAGAAAATCAATCCGAGGTCATTTCACTTTTGTTGTCGTAGGTGCGGCGCAAGATAAGGAGAAAGCATTTGTCTACTACAAAATGACAACGGATATTACAGAAAATCCCTTATCTCCTTTTCGATTGCATAAAATCAGTGATAAGAAAACCTATGTCACTTCCTTTAAAAAATTTGATGATTTATTAATTGATCTTTTCCCTGAAAATGAGTTTATCAATAGGTTGAGTTCTCTCGATTTAGGTGATGGAGAAAAGACGTATAAGGAAATTGGCCAATCTATTTTTGATTTTTACAAGGAAAAGGCTCAAGGAAACTCCCTCATGGGGATGGCAGCGGCTGTCTGTGTATGTGAGGCGTTAGGGAAAAGCGTAATTGATGGATGCCTGCGCTCTCAATATGTGGAAAAAGCTTGGAATGGCATCGGTGATTCAAAATGCTGCTGGTACGGGTGATTATTTAAATTTAATCGTATACTCAAAACTCCATCTTAGTAGCTATGCCGAATCCAAGAAGCCCACCAACAGCTAGAGGGGCCCCAAACAAGAACACAGGTATCAGGAAAAGAGAGTTTGGTGATAATAAGCAGCCGCCAGCGAGTAGAATGAGACAGCCCACAACTGCGCAAACAACTGATAAAATTCCTAGGATGATATTGCCAACTAGCTCCCAATCGATAGAAAATTTTTTTACTGCTTCTACATCCGGTTTCTTGACTGCTTCTGCTTCAGTTTTCTTAATTTTGTCGACCTGTTGAAATTTTTCTATAAGCGTCGTTTGTTTGTCATATATTTTTTTTACTTTATCTAAACCGGTGTCGTCATTATTATTAAATAGATCGGTAGTTTCAATATTATTATAGATATCATAAGTTATTTCCATTTTTATCCTCCATTTTATTTATGTATATATTATCACATGCAAAACTAATTATAAACAAAAAAAATTGATAATGATTATTTGAATATTCATAATATCGGATATGGGTTATGATGCTTTCTATGAAAATGCCAAAAGTTGCTTTAGTTGGACGCCCAAACGTCGGTAAGTCCTCTTTATTTAATCGGATCGTGAAAAAACGAATGGCGATTGTTGATGAAATGGAGGGGGTCACAAGAGATCGTCTTTATGCCGAGGTCGAAATATTTGGCCGCCATATTAAAATGATTGATACCGGGGGGATTGATCAGACGGAATCGATTCCTTTCTGGCGTGAGGTTAAAGGGCAGGCCTTAGCGGCTATTGAAGAGGCGGATGTCGTTGTGATGGTTGCCGACGGTGTGGTTGGCTTAACAAATCTTGATGAGGAGATCGCCCGGTTTCTCCACTCTAAGAATAAGCCGCTCATTCTCGCTGTCAATAAAGTCGATACTCATAAGAGACAGGATGCTGTCCATAATTTCCACGGTATTGGAATTGAAAAAGTGATGGGGGTTTCGGCTATTCAGGGCTTTCAGATCGCAGAATTATTGGAGCTGATTATTAATACGGCCGGTGAGGGGAGCGAAGAAGATGAGGTTGATGCTATTAATGTCGCGATCCTTGGCAAACCTAATGTTGGCAAATCGACCTTTTTGAATCAACTTCTCGATAGAGAGCGCTCCATCGTCAGCCCGATTGCCGGGACAACGCGAGATAGCATTGATGCTCTTTTTGAGCATAATGGAACAACCTATCGATTAATCGATACAGCAGGACTTCGTCGAAAATCAAAAGAGCCTGAAGTTGTCGATAAATTTTCACGGATTCGAACGGAAAGGGCTCTTAAGCGAGCCGATATTTGTCTCTTTATGGTCGATGCCAATGAGGGGGTAACGGCTCAGGAGAAAAAGATACTCAAAGATATCGAAGAGAGTGGAAAGGGTTGTATCCTCTACTTCAATAAATGGGATACCGTTACAGGCTTCCGAATGGAGCACTGCGTTCAAAGAGCAAAGCAAGTGATGCCTTTTCTAGAGCATTGCCCTTTTCTTTTTGGTTCAGCAAAAACAGGTCGCAACGTCTTCGATGCCATGAATGAAGTGAAAAAAGTCTATAGCGAACTTAGCCGTCGTATCTCAACAGGTCAGCTCAATAGCTTTCTAACCCGTGTGATGCAACTAAATCACCCGCCAATGATCAATGGAAAGCGCCTTCGAATTTACTACATGACTCAAATTGCTTCTCTTCCTCCTCTATTCGTCCTCTTTGTCAATCACCTTGACCGCCTTTCTCCAACTTATCAAAAATATCTTATCAATCAGTTCCGTAAAACCTATGGGTTTTTAGGAACGCCTCTTAAATTTATTATTCGAAAGCGCGTCTCGAAGGAGCGCAAAACAGGACAAGCGCCTCAATTGGAAGGCCCAAGCAAAATCGAAGAGTTGGTTTTTCAATAGTCGTTGATTTTTCAACCAAACTAGAAAGTCATTTGCATCTTGATGACTAGTCCGTGAAGTCCTAAGTCTCCATGGGCATTTTCTTCTAGACGAAAAAAATTGCTCTGGCTGATCCAAAGCTGCTCTTCCCATCCTGCGTCAAGTTTAAAATAGAAGCGTTCATTTTCTGTCCATTTTTCAAATCTGAGTCCAATAAAGAAGTCAAAAACACCTTTTAGAGAATAGTAGCTGTTTCTTGTCCGAAGAAGATCAAGATTAGAAACAGGGAGGTCATTTGCATCAAATGCGATTTGGTTGTCTGTGCGATGGACCTCAAAGTGTGAGAGAAGGACCGAAACAGCGCCATTGACAAAGAAGCTAAAATAGCGGAAGAGTTTCCAGCTTGAGTCCAATCCAGAGCGGAGTCCTATTCCCCAATAATCCATCTTTTGAGTCATGGTCCATTGATTTAATACACCCGGTCCTCCAATAGGAGGTGTCAAATAGATGACATCGTAATATTGATCTTGCCAGCTTCCTCGTAATCCAAAATGAGGTCTGATTGCTAGGCATCGTCCAACATAATAGTTTCTTGCAATCTCTAGGTCGATTAAATCAAAGTCAAGATTCCACTTTGAGGATGCCGAATTGATCGCCTGGTTAGGCGGCAGGTTCGTGCTATTGCCAATACCGGAACCTCCAATGCCCCATATGTTTGCTAACTGATTGTTGGGATTTTGAGGATTTGATGAATAGGAGCGTGAATTATGCGTGTTGAAATTTGTATATTGCGCATAGATATCCCAGCCGTCAAAGGGAAAATTATAACCCATGCCGACTTTAAATCCGGGATCCCAGCTCTCATTTGGATGACGAATCGAACCTTCTTCCGGGACACTCACAGTAGCATTTTGAGGGGCGCTTCCGGTAGTCGCATAAGCAATCCCGTCTTCTTTTGCTGTCCAGTAAAGAAAATCTCCTGTTATATAGAGATTCCATCCACACACGACTTGAGGGCCTGCCTCAAAGGTAATGCCCCGATTGCATGGAACATTCTTCTGTTCATCGCAAGAATAAGGACAGGAGCCGGGCTCTTCTTTATAGTCGCATTGAGGCTGAGATTCCGTCGCCATCATCCCATGGCCGGATTCATTTGCCTCGTTTTCTTGTGCAATAAGAGTCGATTGCACTACTAAACAGATAATAAGAGAGAGCTTTTTTCGTTTATTCATTTTTTAACCACTAAAAGATTAACTTTCCTTTAATTGTGAGCCCATAAAGAGAGAGATCTCCATGCGCTGATTCATCTAATCTTCTATTGAAGGGGCTTTGTCCTATCCATAACTGCGATTCAAAGCTCAATTTCAATAGAAAATGTGTTGCTGATTTTGAAAATGGATAGTCAAAGCAGACTCCAATTTCAGATTGTAAAAATCCCTTGATGGTATCTAAAGTTCCTTTCCATCTTGTCGAAATCAAGTCGTAAGATAGAACATCGGGCGAGGAGGTCAGTACAGCACGATCTTCTCTGTTCAAATTAAAACGAGAAGCTTGTGCTGAAGTTGCAAAATGTGTGCATAGATGAAAATATTTATAGATCTCCCATGAAGTTCTTATACCGAGTAAAGGACCAATACCCCAAATATTTACATGTTGCTTCATAAAACGATCGCTATTGATTTGTACAGGTCCAGGTACAGTAAAATCTAAATAATAGTTAAGATGATAATCTTGATCTTGCTTGCTGCCCATAAGTCCAAATTCTAGATCGAAGTCAATTTTTTTACTGATGTAATAATTTTTACAAAGAAGCAGGTTTAGTGTGTTATAGGCTAAGTCCCATTTGGCGTCGGCGCTATCGATGGCTGAGTTAATGGGAAGAAAAACCAGGGGTGGGTTTTGGACGGTTGGAGAGCCAACATTCCACTGGGTTACAAGAGTTTCATTTGGATTTGATGAAGTAACAGCAGAACTTGTAGAGGAAAAAGAAGCATGGGTATACGTGCTTTTCAACTCCCATTGATCTTCTGAAAAGGTTACTCCTGCTGCCGCTTTAAAGCCTATGTTCCAGTCTCCTTTTGGATAGAAGGATTCTCCTCTTGAAACTCCTTGAGTAGCATTTTCAAGAGCTCGATTTGATTGAGCATAATTGAGGCCTTCTTCTCTTGCCGTCCACCATAAGAGATCTCCTGATAGAGAGAGCCTCCACAATGAGCAAGGGTTTTCGTATTTGGGGCTGAAAATAATCTTATCCGGATTTTCTAAACAAGCTGAGTTGCATACGCCTTCTGCAAGAGTCGCAAAGAGATGTAACTGAATAAAAACACCTAAGAGAGTGAAGACAAAGCATTTTTTCATAAAATCGAATATATACTTTAAAAGCATATATCAGCAATGCTTTTTATCGATGAAAGTTTTTTTTTGTTGTCGGATCGAATTTATACTCTTTGTCATCAATGCAGATTGTTCTGTAGAGCCAAGGATCGCGATTTTCCCGCAGCAGTCGATCACAGCCCATTAGGTAACCTTTAAAAAAGCCGTAGCGCCTTATGGCAAGCAATGTGTAGCGTGCGGATGTAGGGCGGAAGTTGGACCTTGGGCCATCTACCGGAGAGATGATATTTTGGTGAAAGAGAATCGCTTTTTCGCCTAGTTTACAGAGCCAGTTTGTCCTCGGGGGAGGCGTTTGATAAGGGTTCCATGATTTTTTTACTAGCGTTTCATCTTTTCCCCACGGCTCGATATACCCGGCTTTTGCAAAAAGAGTTAAGGGGAGAAGAAGAATGAAAAGTTTAGAAGCCATAGCGAAGTGAAAGTAATGGGTAAAGGCGGTGCTTCTTCATTAAGGGACCCGCGCAGGTTTCATAAATGCGTTCATTATAGAGCTTTGCAGCCTCTCCGGCTCCATAAATTCCGCCGAAGTACCAACCCGCTTCGAAGCTTGCAAAAATAGCGCCTGCAGCAATGTTCCCGTCGAGAAAGAAATAGGTTGAGGCCCCGATAAAAAGAGCGTTTAGAAAAAAAGCTGTGACAGCAGATTGCTTTTGCCCGACGTAGAGGTAACCTGCTCCCGGGATAAGCATGTTATAGAGTTCGGCTCTAGCAATTGATTTTTGGCAGGGGCAATAACAAGTGAGGAGTTCGTCGACAAAGGGTAGGTCTCGGTTTTGATTCAACTCTTTAAAATTAGCCGTCTTTATTGAATGAGAGAGGGTGAGTTTTTTTTCGAGCTCCGGATTATTTTGGCGGATATGTTCGAGTAAAAGGGTGGCTGCCGTATGATCTTCTACAGCGAGGTGAGATTCATAAAGGATCAAAAGAAGGTCGTTGTAGACGGGGAAATGTTCGTTGATTTGGCGAAGCAATGAGTGATTAAAGGTTTCGATGACCTCTTCATAGCGCTTGCCAAGATAGTAGCTAAGTAAAATGTTGTATTGCACTTCACGTTTTCTCTCTAATAAAGCTTTATCGATCATGATCTCAGCGCGCTTAAAAGCTGTAATGGCTCTATATAGGTCGAGCTCTCTTGCAAAAGCGAGGCCAATCGTATACTCGCGGCCCCAGTTTGTGTGTTTTTCCTCTTCATTTAGAGGGCGGAAAGGGGCGGGAAGATTGTTGATGTAGAGGTCAGAGGCGGTGAAGCAGAATTCAGGTTCCAGATGCTCTGTTCCTACGCGATTACAGCTTGTAAACAGGGTGAGGCAAAAAAAGCTAATCGTCTTCAGGCGTTTGCATGAGGTCAAGGCCTGCATCATAGTCTTCCGGAATGGCAAAAGAGCGTCCTTTGTCTTCTTCGTGAGCAGTGATTTTCTCGTACTCACGGAAGGAGTGGATGATGTGGGGCTTGATGAAAATAATGACATTTTTCTTTTCAGTCGCTGTTGACTTATCCTGGAAGGCGAGTCCAAGCAATGGAATCCCCCCTAAACAAGGAATACTTTGAATACTATGAGTATTGGTGTTGCGCATCATACCACTTAAGACAAGAAAATGTCTATCCGGAACTGCAACAGAGGTTGTTGTATTTGTTTTACTCGTTGCAATTCCAGTTGCATTAATCGTTAGATTGGAGGTTGAGGAATTTGAAGGATTATTGGTAACTTCGGTGATTTGTTGATCGATATCGAGTGTGATAATATCGTCATCGCCGAGTGTCGGTGTGATGCTTAAACTTACCCCAACATCGATATATTCAATGTTTGCTGTGGTCAGGGTATTTTCAGTTTGGTTTTGGACGGTTGATCCGGTGAAGGGAAGGTTGTCTCCGACAAAGAGAGTGGAATTTTTCCCATCTTGGGTGATAATTTTTTGATTCAAGACAATGGTGATATCCCCATCTATTTTCGCGGCACTTAAAAAGGATCCAAGTGCAGCATAGCTTTGGCCTTTATGGAAGATAATGTCTCCAATCACACCAAGATCAAAGCCGCTTACGATCGGAAACAGGGTTCCGGTTGGGGTGTTTGTGGCATCTGTAGATTGAAAGGCTGTATTAAAATCAAGAGCCGGATCCGTACCGGAGGCAAAATTTGGATAGCTTCCGGTTCCCCATCCAAGGCGGTTGCGGTATTTTCCTTGAGAGCCCCAACGAAGACCCAGATCTAAATTGTTGGTAACTTCTGTTTCTAAGACAAGAACTTCGATAAAGACTTGGCGAAGGGGGGTGTCGAGGCTTTTTAAAAGCTCTTTGAGTTTGGTCAATGTATGAGGGTCGCCTGTACCAATGAGCGAGTTAGTCGGCTCAATCCATTGAACAGAGTTAATGGCTTGAACAAGTCCCGTCGCTTTTTCACTTGTCGGACTCTCTTTTTGCTGTTGATTTATTTTAAGATCATTGGCAACAAGTTTTAAGGCCGCTTCAATCGCATCGCCTCGATGATATTGGAGTTTATAAATTAAAAAGCTGACATCATCGAGCGTTTCAATTTCGGAAGAGCCGGGGGTGGCAATATCAAAACGGGTCAAAAGCTGCTCAACTTCTTTCACAGCGCCTTCGGTACCTGAAACGAGGATGCTGCAGGTTTTTTCAATCCATTTAAGGTTGTTGATGACTTCAAAAAGCTCGGATTGCTGGACCCCTGAGGTGACAAGGTTTTTTTCAAAATCCTTCATCGTGTCAATTAACTCTTCGCCATGTTGATATTTGGGAGTGAAGAGTTGATAGACATGAGGTCCTCCCATCTCACCGGCAAATTGAGGATTGTCAAATTTTTCAATCAACTGCTGAACTTTTTCAAGCGTCGGTTCGGGTCCTGTAAAGACGATCGAGCGGCTTTCTTCTTTAAAGCGCATGTTGTCAATGGTACTGATCAGGCTCTGATCGGCATCCGAGCTCTTTGAAAGGTCCATTGCCACAGCTTTTAAGGAGGAGGTCAACTCTCCTACAGGAATATACTTGGGTTGATAGACAAAGAAGGTTGTTTGCCCAATTTTCTGAATAGGGGCAAGAGAGGGGATGTCAAATTTGGCAAGGATAGTCTCAACGCGCGTTAACACCTCTTCAGGACCTGTAAAAATTAGAGCATTGGTTTCTTTGACATAGCGAACCGATTGGATCGTTTGGATAAGCTCCTTATCAGGAGTGTTAGCATTCTTTAGATGGTCAGTGACTGCTTTTAGAGAGTTGAGCAGTTGAGAGGCCGGAACTGATTTGGGTTGATAGATTAAAAAAGTCGATTGCCCCAAGCTTTTGATTGAACTGGCATCAGGGGAGTCAATCTCCGGAAGGAGCTGTTTGATTTTTGCGATTGAGTTTTCTGTTCCTGTAAAAATAAGAGAGTCGCTTGAGCGTTCATAGCGCATCGAATTGATGCTCATGAGGAGGGTTGGATCGGTTAAGTTCGCATCTTCTAAACTTTCGGCAATATCGACTAGTTGGCCTTTGATCTCTTTGGCCGTTTTATATCTTGGCTTATAGATATAGAAGTTATTTGCATCTTGAGGACGGATGACGTCAAACTCTTCAACTAGGCCTTTCACTTCATCGATCGCTTCTTTTGAACCGGAAATATAGAGAGAATTTGTCGCCTTGATCCATTCGACATTGTTGATTGCACTGAGCAACTCTTTATCTTCAATCCCGGAGGCTTTCATATTTTTAGCAATTTTTCGAAGATCTTTTAAAATGATCTCTCCCGAGACATTCTGCAGCTTATAAACCGAATACGTTTTCTGCTCATCTGCATTTAAGGTATCAAGAGCGGGGAGCATTTGTTTAATCTCATCGAGCGAGCTTTGATCGCCTGTGAAGATGAGCGAGTTGCTTTTTTTCACAATGCGCATGTTTTTGAGCGCAAAAAGAAGACCCGGGTCAGCAAGATTGGCCTCTTCCAAGTTTTGGCCTACTTCATTGAGGCTCTTTGCTAACTCTTTTGCTGAGCGATTCTTCGCCTGATAGATGAAAAATTGAGAATTATGAGAAGCTAAAGGGCCTCTGCCGGATACATCGATGATTTCAAGCAAACCTTCTACTTTAGATAGAGCGGTGGGTGTTCCTGTAAAAAGTAATGAGTGGCTCTCCTTGACATAGCGCATCGAGTTGATCGCATCGGTTAGGCCTTCGCTTCCATAGCCTTGTTCTTCGAAAGCTTTTGAAATCTTCTCTAGCGTACCCTCAATCATTTCAGCGGGCTTATATTTTAATTTATAGAGCAGCACATTTTCGTTTTTAAGCTCTTTAAAAAGAGTGGGATTATCGAGATCCTCTAAAACGGCAATGGTCCGCTCTATAAGGTAAGGTGTTGAAATAATAAAAATGGTTTTTGTCTCAGACTGAGGCACCATCACAATTGGATTCCCCTCAGCTAAAGGCTGCATGATCTTTTGGGCAATCTCAATAAGTGATTCAGGACTATTTTCTTTGGGGACAAAGGCATCGATATCTAAAGGGAGGTGAGGGGCATCTAGACTTAAAAGAAGTTCTGCAATTTTATTCACATTCGCTGAATTATCCGTTACGATAAGCTGCCGAGTTTCTTGGAAGGCTTCAATAAGCGCAGAGGAGCTCATCATGGGCTGAATCAAGGAGACGAGCTTTCCGGGCGTTGTATTATGAATGCGGAAAACGCGCGTGACAATCGGCAGGGGCTCCTTATCATGAAAAGGGACCTCATCTGCAATAACGGTTCCAATCTGCTGCACAGCCGGGTTTCGATGGATGATTAAATTATTTCCCTGATCGATCAATTCAAATCCTTGGATACGGAGGATTTGAACAAGTGCTGCCATGAGATCATCCAGGCTAGTGGGCTCTTGACTTGTTAAGGTAATGGGAAAATTCATCTCGGAACTATCATAGATAAAATTGATATCAGCGATACGAGAGATAAAACGCAAGAACTCTAAAATTCCAACATTATTGAAATTGATTGTGTAGCCTTCGTTCGTTTCCGCCTTCGAGTCTGCCAGGTGATGGGCTTTTGCGAGCTTTTTAGGCTTATCGGCTCCAGAAAGCAGGGGAGCCAGGGCTATTGAGGCTATGGAGGGGGAAAGGATAAAAAATTTTCGGATGTTTTGGTAAACATATTTCATTTAGGAGAGGCCTCTAAATTCCTGATATTCAAGAAAAACTTTGCTTCTCTCAAATTTAAAATAATAGGGTTATTATTTGCAAACCCCTTTATTTCAAAGAGGGTGAAGAGATCAAAAAATTAATCAGCTGTTTGTCATACTCCTCTTAAATTCGTGGGTAACATTTTTACATTGAAGATCAAATGTATTAATATTATTTTTAAAATAAGATGTTTAGACGTATTATTCTTCCTGTATTCGCTGTGATCGGGTTCCTTCTAGGAGGTTTTTTAGTTTTTATAAGTGTTCGAAAACTACCTCCGCCGAAGATTCCTTTTAATCCTCCGCAGTCTCCTTATATGGCTTATGTTGCCGGAGCTGGGATTGTAGAGGCGAGTAGTTTAAATATTGTAATCGGAACACCATTTAGTGAAGTGGTTGAGGAAGTTTTTGTAATCGGTCACGGGGGTTGAAATTTGATCTGAAATTTCGTAAACTTCTT